>NZ_DAIEIF010000026.1 GCF_027352905.1 Acidocella sp. | reverse complement strand
CGCCGGCGGCGGAGGTCACCGCCCCGCACCGCAAGATTCCCAATTCCACCATGCGTAAGGTCATCGCCAAGCGTCTGGCGGAGTCGAAGCGGACCATCCCCCATTTTTATCTCACCGTGAATATCGAGCTGGACAGGCTGCTCGCCTTGCGCGCGGAGTTGAACGCGAAATCGCCCAAGGAGGGGCCAGGCGCGTTTAAACTCTCAGTCAACGATCTGCTCATCAAGGCGTGCGGCGTCGCGCTGCGGCGGCATCCGAATGTCAATGCCGCCTGGACCGAGGAGGCGATCCTTCAATTCGAGGATGTGGATGTCTCCGTCGCCGTCGCCATACCGGATGGGCTGATCACGCCCATCATTCGCGGCGCGGACCGGCTGGGTCTCGCCGCCATTTCCAACAACATGAAAGACCTGGCCGTCCGCGCCAAGGCGGGAAAACTCAAGCCTGAGGAATTCCAGGGCGGCGGTTTCTCCATCTCCAATCTCGGCATGTACGGCATCAGCGCGTTCGCGGCGATCATCAACCCGCCCCAGGCGGCCATATTGGCGGTGGGCGCGGGCGAGCTTCGCCCGGTGATCAAGGATGGCGAGATCAAAACCGCGACGGTGATGAGCGCCACCCTCTCCGCCGACCACCGGGTGGTGGATGGCGCGGCGGGAGCGGAATTTCTGGCCACGCTGAAAGGGCTGCTGGAAGAGCCGCTCGGCCTGCTGCTCTGAAGGGATTTAACCATGGCGGACCAATTCGACGTGATCGTGGTGGGCGGCGGGCCGGGCGGCTATGTCGCCGCCATCCGCGCCGCCCAGCTCAAGTTGAAAGTGGCGGTGGTGGAGGCCCGGCATCTGGGCGGCATCTGCCTCAATTGGGGCTGCATTCCCACCAAGGCGCTGCTCCGCTCGGCGGAGGTCAAGCATCTCATCGACCATGCCGGGGAATTCGGCATCACGGTCGAGGGGGCGCGGGTGGATCTGCCCAAAATCGTTGCCCGGTCCCGCGCGGTCTCCAAGCAGCTCGCCTCCGGCGTCGCCCATCTGCTGAGGAAGAACAAGGTCACGGTCTATGACGGCTTTGGCAAGCTGGCGGGCAAGGGCAGGCTCTCGGTAACCAAGGATGGCAAGCCCGTGGGCGAGCTTTCCGCCCCGCATATTATCCTGGCGACGGGCGCGCGCCCCAGGCAAATTCCTGGGCTGGAGGTGGATGGCAAGCGGATCATCTCCTATTTCGAGGCGATGGTGCCGGAGCGCCTGCCCAAATCCCTGCTCATCATGGGGTCGGGCGCCATCGGCATCGAATTCGCGAGCTTCTACCGCGCCCTCGGCGTCGAGGTGACGGTAGTGGAAATGCTGGAGCGCATCCTGCCGGTGGAGGATGCCGAGATTTCCGGCCTGGCGCGCAAGGCGTTCGAGAAGCAGGGGATCAGAATCCTCACCTCCGCCACGGTGAAAACGGCGGAGACATCCGCGGACTCCATCCGGGTGACGGTGGAGAGCGGCGGCCAGCCGCAGGTTTTCGAGGTGGAGCAGGTGATCTCCGCGGTCGGCATCGTCGGCAATGTCGAGCAGATCGGCCTGGAGGGCACCCAGGTGAAGGTGGAGCGCACCCATGTGGTGGTGGACGGGTTCGGCCGCACCGGCGAGCCGGGGGTCTACGCCATCGGGGATCTCACCGGGCCACCCTGGCTGGCCCATAAGGCGAGCCATGAGGGCGTGGTCTGCATCGAGGCGATCGCCGGGCTCAACCCCCACCCTTTCGAAACCTGGAACATCCCCGGCTGTACCTATGCCCGCCCGCAAGTGGCGAGCGTGGGGCTGACCGAGGCCAAGGCCAAGGAACAGGGGCGGGCGGTGAAAATCGGCCGTTTCCCGCTGATCGGCAATGGCAAGGCCATCGCCATGGGCGAGCCGGAGGGGCTGGTGAAGACCGTGTTCGACGCACAGACCGGCGCGCTTTTGGGCGCCCATATGATCGGCCCGGAAGTGACCGAGATGATCCAGGGCTTCGTCATTGCCCGCCAGCTGGAGACGACCGAGGCGGAGTTGATGGAAACGGTCTTCCCGCATCCCACCGTCTCGGAGGCCATGCATGAATCCGTCCTTGACGCTTATGGGCGGGTCATCCACTTCTAGGAACAGTAAACGCCCCCGGAAAGGGGGCGTTTTTCCAGGCAAGGCAGAGATGGCCAGACGTATCGAGATCGACCACCGGGTGCGCCACCCGGAGAAACAGCACCGGCCGGACAACCCGATTGCCCGCAAGCCGGAATGGATCCGCGTGAAAGCGCCGACGCATCCGGTCTATCACGAGACCCGGGCGCTGATGCGCGAAAAGAAACTGGCGACGGTCTGCGAGGAAGCCGCCTGTCCCAATATCGGTGAATGCTGGTCCCAGCGCCATGCCACCATGATGATCATGGGCGAGATTTGCACCCGCGCCTGCGCCTTCTGCAACGTCGCCACCGGGCTGCCGCAGCCGCTGGCGGCGGATGAGCCGCGCCGGGTGGCGGAGGCGGTGGCGGTGATGGGACTCAAACATGTCGTCATCACCTCGGTGGACCGGGATGACCTCGCCGATGGCGGCGCGGCGCATTTCGCGGCCGTCATCGCCACGGTGCGCGCCGCCGCCCCCGCCACGACCATCGAGGTGCTAACCCCGGATTTTCTGCGCAAGCCGGGCGCGCCGGAGGTCATCGCCGCCGCCCGCCCGGATGTTTTCAACCATAATTTCGAGACGGTGCCGCGCCTCTATCCCGCCATCCGCCCCGGCGCGCGTTACTACCAATCCATCCGCCTGCTCGACCAGGTGAAGCGGCTCGACCCTTCGATTTTCACCAAATCCGGTCTCATGGTCGGGCTCGGCGAAAGCCGGGCCGAGATCTCGCAGGTGATGGACGATCTGCGCGTGGCGGATGTGGATTTCATCACCATCGGCCAGTATCTCCAGCCGAGCGTCAAACACGCGGCGGTCGAGAAATTCTGGACGCCGGAAGAATTCGCCGATCTCGCCGGCCTGGCCCGCGCCAAGGGCTTTCTCCAGGTCTCCGCCAGCCCGCTCACCCGCTCGTCCTACCATGCCGACGCCGATTTCGCGGCGCTGCGGGCGGCGCGGGCCAAGCAGCTCGCCGCCTGACGCCGTGACTTCCTTCGCCCAACAGAAAATCGTGCCCTACACGCCGCAGCAGCTTTACGCGCTGGTGGCGGATGTGGGGAAATACCCGCAATTCCTTCCCTGGTGCATGGGGGCGCGGGTGCGCAGCCAGGTCAATAATCTGATGATCGCGGATCTGACCATCGGCTTCGGACCGTTCCGGGAAAGCTTCACCAGCCGGGTGACCTTGCTGCCCGGCGGCGGCGATGGCGCCCGCGCCATCCGCGTGGAATATGAACGCGGCCCCTTCAAATATTTGCATAATAGCTGGGATTTCACTCCGCACCCGGAGGGTTGCGTCGTCGATTTCTACGTGGATTTCGAATTCCGTAATTTCATTCTGCAAAAGGCGATCGGCGCGGTGTTCACCGAGGCGGTGCAGGTAATGGTCAACGCCTTCCTCAAACGCGCCGCCGCCGTCTATGGCGAGCCGGGGGGCAAGGGCAACAAACCCGCCGGAGCCACGCGGCCCGCGCCCCCGGCCGAGCGCGGCGCTTAAGGGGGTATTGCGCTGGATCAGGGCGTGGGCTGGTAACCCAGCGCCTCCCCCACCGCCTGGAAATGAGCAAATAATGTGCGGTAATGGCCGAGCGCCACCGCCTCCGCCGCCTCGGGATAACGATCAGCGTAGAAGAGCGGGTCGAAGGGCCGGGTGACCCGGTTCTCCTTCACCCCGGCATTAAAATAATGGTCGAGCCCGGTGCGGCGCAGCGCGCGCGCCTCATTGGCGACATCCGGGTAGGCCCGTAAATAGGCGGCGCTGGAAAACCGCTTCACCTTCGTCATCTCCCGCTCACGCCCGGCGGCGCGGGCGACGAGGCCCCGCAGTTCCTCCACCCCGATGGGCCGCGTTCCACGCGCGATCACATCCTGCATCAGCCAGAAGCGCACCGGGTCAGCGAGGCTCACCGCCTTAACGGGCGGCAGAAGCATGTAGCGATAGGCGGGCTCCTCCAGCGGCAGAAACAACATACCCGGGTCATGATGCGGGTTGAAGATACCGCCCACCGGCAGATAGACGCGCTCCGCCTCCCCCAGCCAGGCGGCCAGCCAGGCGAAGGTCGAGATGGAGAGCGCGACGTTGCGGGACCGGCGCAGCACCTCGAAATCGTGGTTCTGGTTCACCCCCGGCACGAAACGCGCGCGGGGGAAGGCGGCGCGCAGGGCCTGGGAATAGGCGTCGTCCCCCAACTGGCCGAAAAACACGAGATCGAGCCCGCTCTCGGCCTGTAATTTCGCGTAATAGCCGGGGGGAAGCGGGAAGTAATCGGGGTGGGCGTAATGAAGAATCTCGGCGGCGCGCACGCTGCATACCAGCTCCCCCGGGCCGAAGCCGCGCACATCCTCCGTATCCTGGGCGGGGGGCAGCAATTCGCGGCATTTGGCGCGGGGCGGATAATGGTCGAGATGGAAGCAATAGCTTTCCAGGCAAATGGCATCCACCTCGCCCCGCGCGAGACAATCGCCCAGCCCGTCCACATCGAGGTGATAAAGAAAATGATCGTTGCTCCCGGCCCGCTCCCACGGCTCGGGGCGGGGGGCGGGCTCGCGCCGCCCCCACATTTCCAGCATCACGTTCTCGATTTTCGCGCCCGGAACACGGGCGGCGATGCCTGCCGCGGCGAGATATTGCAGCGCGCGGTTGCCGATATTGCCGAGCGGATAGATCCACACCCGCCGCTCAGGCGGTTTGGTCGCCGCGGTCAGGCTCAACCATCCCTCGCCATCGGCGAGGTCGAGCAGCTCCGCCCCGGCCTCGGCCGGGAGGGGCAGATTGGCGGCCAGGCTCACCGCCCGCCGTCCGAAGTGGAGCTGGAACTCGGCCAGCCCCGCCGGCACCGCCGGCCCCGCCTCCATCCTCCAGCGCCGGGCAAGAATATCCGCCAGCACCGTCAGGTCCCGCTTTGAGATGGGTAGAAACTGCTCCCAATGCTTGGCCTCACCTGCCTCGGCCGCCGCGTCGCCCCCCGGCCTGGCGGAGAGAAAACGCTCGCCCAGCCGCAGGGTGAGACAGCCGGGGATGAGCGCGCCCGGCGCGATTTCCAGGCCGCGCACCCCCTCGCCCCCGGCCCAGCCGGTGGTGAGCACGGGCGCGCCACCCTCTTCCCCAGGCTCCAGCTCCAGTATTATGTGCCAGGAGTCCAGCGCCTCCATCCCGCGATGGACGAAGCCGCCGCTCCGCCGGTCCAGGCAGAGCAGCGTGCCGAACCAGCTCATCAAGGCGATGGGCGGCAAGGATACAGGGTCTGGCGTCATCTCCGCCTTGGGTATCGCGCCCGGCCAAACCCGTCCAGAGCCAAGCGGTCAGGCCTTGCGGCGGGCGCGCTGCGGCTTCGGCGCCAGCAGCGGCGCCAGGAATTTGCCGGTATAGCTGCCTGGCGCCGCCGCCACCTCCTCGGGCGTGCCGGTGGCGATGATGCGCCCGCCACCGGCGCCGCCTTCCGGACCGATATCGATGATATGATCGGCGGTTTTGATCACCTCGAGATTATGCTCGATGACGATGATCGTGTTGCCCGCATCCACCAGCGCGTGCAGCACCTCCAGCAGCTTGCGGATATCCTCGAAATGCAAGCCGGTCGTCGGCTCGTCGAGAATGTAAAGCGTGCGCCCCGTGGCCCGCCGCGCCAACTCCTTGGCTAATTTGATGCGCTGCGCCTCCCCGCCGGAGAGCGTCGTGGCCTGCTGGCCGAGCCGGATATAGCCCAGCCCCACCCGCGCCAGCAGGCTGAGCCGATCGTGGATCTTCGGCACGGCGGCGAAAAAGGGCTGCGCCTCATCCACTGTCATATCCAGCACATCGGCGATGGATTTGCCGCGGAATTTCACCTCCAGCGTTTCCCGGTTATAGCGCTTTCCCTTGCAGGTATCGCAGGTGACGAACACATCCGGCAGGAAATGCATCTCGATTTTCAGCACGCCGTCGCCCTGGCAGGCCTCGCAGCGCCCGCCTTTGACATTGAAGGAAAACCGCCCGGGCTTGTAGCCGCGCGCCCGGCTCTCAGGCAATTCGGCGAACCAGTCGCGGATCGGCGCGAACAAATCCGTATAGGTGGCGGGGTTGGAGCGCGGCGTGCGGCCGATGGGGGATTGGTCGATGTCGATGATCTTATCGAGCTGCTCCGCCCCCTCGATGCGCTCGAACGGGGCGGGCACCTCGCCCGAGCCCATCAGCCGGCGTGAGAGGGCCTTGTAGAGCGTGTCGATGACCAGCGTTGACTTGCCCCCGCCGGAGACGCCGGTGACGCAGGTGAACAGGCCGAGGGGAAACTCCGCCGTCACGTTCTTGAGGTTGTTGCCCCGCGCGCCGATGAGCTTGAGGCTGCGCTGGCGCGGCCAGGGCCGCCGCGCCGGAACCGGAATGGCGCGCCGGCCGGAGAGATAATCACCGGTGAGGGAATGGCGGTTGGCGGCGACCTCCGCCGGGGTGCCCTGCGCCACGACATAGCCGCCATTGATCCCCGCTCCTGGCCCCATATCCACGAGATGGTCGGCGGCGCGGATCGCATCCTCGTCATGCTCCACCACCAGCACGGTATTGCCGAGCCGCTTGAGCCGGGCCAGCGTGCCGAGCAGGCGGTCATTGTCGCGCTGGTGCAGGCCGATGGAAGGCTCGTCGAGCACATAGAGCACGCCGGTGAGGCCGGAGCCGATCTGGCTGGCCAAGCGGATGCGCTGGCTCTCCCCGCCCGAGAGCGTGGCCGAGCCGCGCGCCAGGGTTAGATAATTCAACCCGACATCCAGCAGAAATTGCAGACGCTCCTCGATCTCCTTGAGGATGCGGCGGGCGATTTCCAGCCGCTGCGGGGTCAGCGTCGCCGCCACCCCGGCGAACCAGAGGCGGGCCTCGTCGATGGGCAGTTCCGCCACCTCGGCGAGGTTGCGCTCCGCCACCTTCACCGCCAGCGCCTCGGGCCGCAACCGCGCGCCGTGGCAGACCTCGCAAGGCTGTTCGGCCTGATAGCGGGACAATTCCTCGCGCACCCAGGCGGAATCCGTCTCCTTATAGCGCCGCTCGAGATTACGAATGACGCCCTCGAAGGGCTTCTCGATCGTATAGGCCCGGGCCGAATCCTTATAAGTGAACTTTATCGCCTCCTTGCCCGAGCCGTAGAGAATGACGTCGCGCACCGCCTCCGGCAGGTCCTGCCAGGCGGTGGAGGGCCGCACGCCATAATGGCGGGCGATGGCCGTGAGCGTTTGGGTGTAATAGGGCGATTGCGCATTGGCCCAGGGGGCGATCGCGCCGTCATCCAGTGCCCGGCGCTCATCCGGCACGATGAGATGAGGGTCGAAATAGGTTTCATGACCCAGCCCGTCGCAGGCGGGACAGGCCCCCTGCGGCGCGTTGAAGGAAAACAGGCGGGGTTCGATCTCCTCGATGGTAAAACCGGAAACCGGGCAGGCGAAGCGGGAGGAAAACACCGTGCGCTCAGCGCCATCCGCGGTCTCGGCATAGACGATGCCATCGGCGAGGCCGAGCGCCGTTTCCAGCGAATCGGCAAGGCGCTGTTCGATGCCGGGCCGCACCACCAGCCGGTCGACCACCAGTTCGATATCGTGCTTGAGTTTCTTGTTGAGCGCCGGCACCTGCTCGATTTCATACACGGTGCCGTCCACCTTCACCCGGGTGAACCCCTTGCGCTGGTATTCCGCCAGATCCTTCCGGTATTCGCCCTTGCGGCCGCGTATGACCGGCGCCAGCAGCAGGAGCCGCGTGCCCTCTTTCATCGCCAGTATGCGGTCCACCATCTGGCTCACCGTCTGCGCCTCGATGGGCAGGCCGGTGGCGGGCGAATAGGGCACGCCCACCCGCGCCCAGAGCAGGCGCATGTAATCATGAATTTCGGTGACGGTGCCGACGGTTGAACGCGGATTTTTCGAGGTCGTCTTCTGCTCGATGGAGATGGCCGGTGAGAGGCCTTCGATCGAATCCACATCCGGTTTGCCCATCAGCTCCAAAAATTGCCGCGCATAGGCGGAGAGGCTCTCGACATAACGGCGCTGGCCCTCGGCATAGATGGTGTCGAAGGCGAGCGAGGATTTGCCGGAGCCGGAAAGTCCGGTGAGAACGGTGAGCTGGCCACGGGGAATCTGGATGTCGATATTCTTGAGATTATGCTCGCGCGCGCCGCGGATGGTGATGAACCCCGCGCCCTTCTGCTCCACCATGATCGGTTCCAATGTTCGTGCAATGTTCTTGAAAGATAGGGGGTGAGGGGCTACAAAGCAACGCTGATCGCCCGCCGCTGGCGCTGAACCGGCCCTGCTGGTCAGGCAGGACGGTATGGGCTAATCTGCAAGGCAATCTGTGGTGGAGGATGGGGCGTGGCCGGCAGCGTGAACAAGGTGATTCTGGTGGGTAATCTGGGGCGCGACCCCGAGGTGCGCAATACTCAATCCGGCCTCAAGGTGGTCAATCTCGCGGTGGCGACCTCGGAAAGCTGGAACGACAAGGCGAGCGGCGAGCGCAAGGAGCAGACCGAATGGCACCGCGTGGTCATCATGAACGACCGGCTGGGCGATGTGGCTGAGCGGTATTTGCGTAAAGGCTCGAAGGTTTATCTGGAAGGCAAGCTGCAGACCCGCAAATGGACCGACCAGAGCGGCCAGGACCGCTACACCACCGAGATCATGATCGGCCGCTTCAATGGCGAGCTGGTGCTGCTCGACCGCCCCGGCAATAACGCGAACGCGGGGGGAGATGATTACGCGCCCCGCGCCGCCCCCGCCAAACCCCAGCCCCGCGCCGTGGGCGGATGGGACGCCGCCCCCCGCAATGATCTGGATGACGAAATTCCGTTCTGAGGATCACCCTCGCATGATCGTCAATAACAACGGCGATCATTCAGGGAAACACAGCGCTTTCCATTGCCGTCTTCACGCTCTCCGTCTTCACGCTTTCTAAGACCAGAACTCATACCAATCGTCCTCCGCGCAGGCTCACCTGCCGGTCCATCCGCGCCGCCAGCTCCGGGTTGTGGGTGGCGATGAGCGCGGCGGTGTTCTCACCCCGCACCACCCGGAGCAATTCCTCGAAGACGATGTTGGCGGTGGCGAGATCGAGATTGCCCGTCGGCTCGTCCGCCAGCAGTAAGGAGGGGCGGTTGGCCAGCGCCCGGGCGATGGCGACGCGCTGCTTCTCTCCGCCCGAGAGCTTGCCCGGCAAATGGGCGGCGCGCGGGGCGAGGCCGAATTTCTCCAGCAATTCCATGGCGCGGCGGCGGGCGGCGCCCTCCCCCACCCCGGCGATCATCTGCGGCAGGGCAATGTTTTCCAGCGCCGTGAACTCGGCCAGCAGGTGATGGAACTGATAGACGAAGCCGATATGGCGCAGCCGCAGGGCGGTGCGGGCGGCGTCGCTCAGGGCCCCGGCCTCGCGCCCATCTATGATCACCTGGCCGCCATCCGGTTTTTCCAGCAGCCCGGCCAGATGCAGCAAGGTGGATTTGCCCGCGCCGGAGGGGGCGACGAGGGCGACGATCTCGCCGCGCGCCAGGCTCAGGCTGGCGCCGTTCAGCACCGTCAGCGTCTCCGCGCCGCTTTTATAAATCCGGACCAGCCCTTGCAGGCGGAGCAGAGCCTCACTCACTGCGCAGCGCCTCCACCGGGTCGATACGGGCGGCGCGCCAGCTTGGGTACAAGGTGGCCAGCACCGAGAGGATGAGCGCCATCGCCACAACCTCCGCCACCTCCCGCCATTCCAGCTGGGCGGGCAGGGATTCCAGGTAGTAGACGGTGGGATTGAATAATTGCTGGCCGGTGAGGCCCTGAATGAACAGCCGGATCTGGTTGATATGCTCGCAAAACAGCACGCCGAGCACGAAGCCGATGAAGGTGCCGAGCACGCCCACCGACGCCCCCGCCATGAGGAAGATGCGCATGACCGAGCCGGAACTCGCGCCCATGGTGCGCAAAATGGCGATGTCTCGCGTCTTGTCCTTGACCATCATGATCAGCGAGGAAATGACGTTGAACGCCGCGACGATGATGATGAGGGTAAGAATGAGGAACATGACATTGCGCTCCACCGTCACCGCCGCCAGGAAGGAATCGTTGTTCTGCTTCCAGTCCTGAATGTCGAGGCCGATGCCGGGAAAGGCGGCGGCGATGGCCTGCTTCACCGCCTCGTCATGGTCCGGATCACGGACGAAGACCTGAATCTGGGTGGCGGCGCCGTTTTGCTGGAACAGGGTTTGCGCGGTTTGCAGCGGCAGGAAGACGAAGCTCGAATCGTATTGCTGCATGCCGGTGCGGAAGATGGCTGCCACCTTGAAGGATTGGATGGAGGGGATGGTGCCGATGACCGTGGCCTTGCCCTGCGGCAGGATGAGGGTGAGCGGCGCGCCGAGGGTAAGGTTGAATTGCCGCGCCAGCGCCCCGCCCACCGCCACCGTGTCGCCGGTGAGGTCATCGAGGCTGCCCGCCAGCACGTGGGAGGAGACTGTGGGCAATTGCCGCAGCCCCTCCGGCGTGATGCCGCGGGCGATGCCGCCCACCGCGCCCTCTTGCGGGCCGGACATCAGAACCTCCCCCTGGACGATGGGAAAGGCCGCCGTGACATCCTTGATGGCGAGAATTTTTTTGGTCATGTCTTCATAATCGGTGAGAGGCGCGCCCGCGCCATACACGCCGATATCGCCGTTCAGCCCGAGAATCTGGCTCAGCAATTCCTGACGGAAGCCGTTCATCACGCTCATCACGATGATCAGCGTCGCCACGCCGAGGGCGATGCCGATGAGAGAGAAAATGGCGATGACCGAGACGAAGCGCTCGCCCCGGCGGGCGCGCAGGTAGCGCGCGGCGACCTTGCGCTCGAAGGCGTTGAACATCAGCCCCGCACCCGGACGAGAGCCTCCGCCACCGGCAGCTCGAACCGCTCGCCGGTTGCGCGGCGTTTAAGCTCCACCTGGCCTTGGGCGGCGCCGCGCGGGCCGATGATGATCTGCCAGGGATGGCCGAGCAGATCGGCCTCGGCGAATTTCACCCCCGCCCGTTCCTCGCGGTCGTCATACAGCGCCTCGCGCCCCAGCGCCGCGTAGAGCTGCTCGCAAAGCGGGTCAGTGGCGGCGTCGCCCTGGCGGAGGTTGAGAATGACGGCCCGGAAGGGGGCGACGGCGTCCGGCCAGATGATGCCCGCCTCGTCATGCCGGGCCTCGATGATGGCGCCGGCCAGGCGCGACACGCCGATGCCATAGGAACCCATCTCGGGATGGATGCGCCGGCCATCCGGGCCAGTGACGGCGAAGTCCATCGCCTGCGAATATTTGGTGCCGAAATAGAAAATCTGCCCCACCTCGATGCCGCGCCCCTCGCGGCGGCGTTCCGGCGGCACGTTGTTCCAGGCGGCGAGGTCGTGCTTCTCGTCGGTGGCGGCGTAGATGCCGGTCATCTGGGCGTAGAATTGCTCGATATCCGTGGCCGCCAGCGCGTCCCCCGCCTCGAAGGCGGCGTCGTAGAACACGCCGGATTCGCCGGTGGGAGCGAGGACGTGGAATTCATGGCTGAGATCGCCGCCGATCTGGCCGGTATCGGCGCGCATGGGAATGGCGGTGATGCCGAGGCGCTGGAAGGTGCGCATATAGGCGAGCATCATCTTCTTGTAGGAGACCACCGCCCCCGCCCGGTCGAGATCGAAGCTGTAGGCGTCCTTCATCAAGAATTCCCGGCCGCGCAGCACGCCGAAGCGCGGGCGCAGCTCATCCCGGAATTTCCATTGGATGTGGTACGGGATCTGCGGCAGCTCCCGGTAGCTTTTCACCGCGTCCCGCATGATGGCGGTGATCATCTCCTCATTGGTGGGGCCATAGAGCAACTCGCGCTCATGCCGGTCGGTGATGCGCAGCATCTCCTTGCCATAGGCGTCGTAGCGGCCGGATTCCCGCCAGAGATCGGCGCTCTGGATGGTGGGCATCAGCACCTCCTCCGCCCCCGCCGCGTCCTGCTCCTCGCGCACGATGCGGGCGATATTGGCGAGCACGCGCTGGCCCAGCGGCAGCCAGGCATAGATGCCGGAGGCCATCTGCCGGACCATGCCGGCGCGCAGCATCAGCCGGTGGGAGACGATCTGCGCCTCGGCGGGCGTCTCTTTCAAGGTGGGAATGAGGCTTTTGGACAGACGCATGGCGGACCTTAGAACAAAGAGGGAGTCGAGGGGGCGGGCGCGTCCGGCGCGTCCGGCGCGGCGGCGGGCGACAGCCAGCGGTTGACGGCGCGCCGGCAGGGTTGCTCGACGAGGAAGCGCAGCAGCAAGGCGAGGCCGAAGGTAAGGGCGGTCATCCCCGCCGCGAAGAGCAGCGTCTCCTGCGCGGGCTGCCAGCCGAGATGGCGGAACAACTGGACGGTGACGAGTTCCGCGATGGCGAAGCTCATATAAAAACAATAGGAAAGCTCGCCGAGGAAGTGCAGCAAGGGCCGCCGCCCGAACAAGGGCGGCAGTCCGGTATCGGCCCGCAGATACAAGGCGAAGAGCAGGGACCACAGGCCGGCGACGATCCCGAGATCCCCCAAAACCACCGCGCCGGCGAGGAGGAGCAGCAGGCCGCCCCATAAGAACAATCCCCGCCAGCTGGGGCTGTCTGCCACCATGGCGGCCATGCGCCAGGCCGCGATGCCGGCGATGAATTCAGGAAAGAATCGCAGCAGCCCGAGAGAAAAGGCCAGATTGAGACTATGCCCGAAGAAGAAATAGAGAAAGCCGAGTATGGGAAAGGTGATGACGGCGAACTGCATCGCGACGATGGCCGGCCAATAGGTGATGAGCAGCGCGAAGAAGGGAAAGAGGAGATAACCGGCCCATTCCGTGCTGATCGACCAGGAAGGGTAATTCCAGGCGCCGAAATGATCGCCGCCCCAGCCCTGCACGAGCAGCAGATTCTCCAGGAGCGCCCCCAGGCCGAAACGCTGCGGCGCGCGCGGGGAAAGCCCGGCGGCGAGGCCGGCCGCCGCCAGCCCCGCCAGGATGAGGAGAGTGGCGAGATGCACGGGATAGATCCGCCCCAGCCGCTTGGCATAGAAGCGCAGCACGGCGGCAAGGGGAGGAAAGCGGAATTCAGGGAGGGGGGCGTGCATTTTGGGCGCGCGGAATTCCGGATGGCTATGCATCAGGATCAGCCCGGAGAGGATGAAGAATCCGTCCACCCCCATATAGCCGTGGCGGACCAGCCCCGCCAGCGGCCCCAGCCAGGCCGGGGCGTTGAGATAGAGGCCGACATGGTAGACGAACACCCAGGCCGCGAAAAACGCGCGACAGATCGTCAGGTCGGAAATTTCGCGCGGCTGGCTCATCGCTGGCATTGCTCTAGCCAAAGAGAAAGAAGCCCGCCAGCCCTTGCGGGCGGCGGGCCAAGTTCAGGGAGGAAACGCCAGTCACACGGCAGGATGAAGAACCAGCCTCATCCTGAGGCTCATATTGCAGCGCGGCATGGCCGGCGTCGAGAAAAAAGCACTCGCCAAAACCGGAAAAACGCACCCCCGAGCCGGTCTTCGCCTTAAATTTAGTCATAAACCCAAACGATCGACCAGAATGGCTTAGAAAACAATCAAACAGGGAGGATATGCACATCCACGAGGGGGCGCTTGCCGAGGGGCTTGCCGATGATGCGCCGCAACCCGGCCCGGGCGGCATCGGTGAAGGCGGCCTCATCCGCGTGCAGGGAGGGGGCAAGATCCTGGAGCAAGCCTTGGAATTGCCGCTCATATTCCACCCGCTGGCGCGCATCGAGCTGGTCGAGCAGGCCGGGGGCGGAGATGCGGGGCTGGCCGATGAGCCGGCCGCGCGAATCCAGGGCGAAGCTGCCGATGACGACGCCATTGGCGAGCATGCGCCGGCGCGCCGCCAGCACCCCCTCCTTCAGCGGCACCACCTTGGTTCCATCCACGGCCAGCCTGCCAGTGGGCACGGAATCCACCACCTCCGGCCCGTGCGGGCCGAACAGCACGACATCGCCATCCTGCACCACCAGGGTCTCGATGCCCTCCTCGCGCGCCAGCTCCGCCTGGGCGGAGAGATGCCGCCACTCGCCATGGGTGGGAATCACGAATTTAGGCCGCACCAGCCGGTAGAGCTTGCGCAGCTCCTCCCGCGCCGGATGGCCGGAGACATGCACGAATTCATCGCCATCCACGATCACCCGCACCCCGCGCCGGGCCAGCTGGTCCTGCACCGCGAAAATGGCGCGCTCGTTGCCGGGAATGGCGCGGGAGGAAAAAATCGCCTTATCCCCTTCCCCCAATACGGCGTAGCGGTGCGAATCGGCGGCGATGCGCGCCATGGCCGAGCGCGGTTCGCCCTGGCTGCCGGTAACGAGCATGAGCAGATTATCGTCCGGGACGCTGCCCATCTCCTCCTCGGGCACGAAATCCGGCACGTGCTTGAGATAGCCCGCCTCCTGCGCCGCGGCGATGTAATTGTTGAGGCTGCGCCCGACCAGCGCCACGTGCCGCCCGGCCAGCTCGGCGGCGGCGATGATGCTGGCGACGCGGGCGACATTGCTGGCGAAGCAGGTGATGGCGATCCGGCCGGTGAGGTCCGGCAGCAATGCCTCCAGATTTTTCCGCACATCCAGCTCCGAGCCGGAATACCCCTCCACCAGCGCGTTCGTCGAATCGGAGACGATGGCGAGCACGCCCTCATCGCCCAGCGCCCTCAACGCCGCCTCATCCGTCGTCTCCCCCACCACCGGGGCGGGGTCGAATTTCCAATCCCCGGTATGGAGCACCGTGCCCGCGGGCGTGGTGATGGCGAGGGATTGCGCCTCCGGGGTCGAATGGGCCATGCGGATAAAGCGCAGGCGGAAGGGGCCGAGGCTGAGCGCTCCGCCGGGCGGCAGCACATGCAGCTTGACCTCGCGCTGCAACCCGGTTTCCTGGAGCTTGCGGCGGATGACGGCGGCGGCGAAGGGGGTGGCATAGACCGGGCAGCGCAGCTGCGGCCAGAGCCGGGCGATGCCGCCGATATGGTCCTCATGCGCATGGGTGATGACGAGGCCGAGCAGATCCTCGCGCTGGCGGGCGATGAAGGCGGGGTCGGGCAGTAGGATGTCCGCCTCGGGGATATCCGGCCCGGCGAAGCCCATGCCGCAATCCACCGCGATCCAGGCGCCGTCATAGCCATAGAGGTTGAAATTCATCCCGATCTCGCCGGTGCCGCCCAGCGGCACGAAGATGAACCCCGCCTCGCCCGCCTCCGTCACGGCGTTATTGCCCTTGGTTTCAGCCACGACTTCATATTCTCCAGCGCGCTTAGTCGATTTCCAGGAACCGCGCGCGATCGCGCGGCAAAGAGGGGGGCTTATTGCGCAGGGAGAGAAGGCGCAACCCTTCCAGCGTCAGATCAGGGTCGATGGCGGTGAATTTGCTGGTGCCCTCGGCAAAGAGCGGTGCCAGCCCCCCCGTGGCGATGGCCTTGAGCCGGGTGCCGAATTCGCCCTCGATGCGCGCCAGCAGCCCCTCGATCAGCCCGATATAGCCCCAATAGATGCCCGATTGCATGGCGGGCACCGTGTCACGGCCGATGACGGAATGCGGGCGGCCGATGCCGATGCGCGGCAGCCGCGCCGCCGCCTGGTGCAACGCCTCGATGGACAGGTTGATGCCGGGCGAGATGGCGCCGCCGATATAGGCGCCGTTCTCGTCCACCACGTCGAAGGTGGTGGCGGTACCGAAATCCACCACCACCAGCGGGCCGCGATAATGGGTATGCGCCGCCAGCGCGTTGAGCAGCCGGTCCGCGCCCACGCCATCGGGATTGTCTGTCTTGATTTCAAACCCCCAATCGAGAGGGGCGCGGGCCACCAGCGGCTCGGTGGCGAACCATTCCCGGCAAAGGCGGCGCAGATGGTAGAGGGCGGCGGGCACCACCGTGCCGATCACGGCGCGGCTGACATCGCTGGAGGAAATCCCCGCGCGGCGCAGCAGCACCTCCAGCCAGACGCCATATTCATCGGAGGTGCGCTGGGCGGAGGTGGCCAGCCGCCAGTTCCCCCGCCACTCCTCCCCATCATGCACCGCGAACACGACATTGGTGTTGCCCGCATCGATGACCAGCAGCATGCACCCTCCTTCAGGCCCCGCCGAGCAGGATCTCGCCGGTATTGACGGCCTCGATACGATCTTCGCGGCGCAACAGCAATTCGCCGGCCTCGGAGAGACCCGCAAAGCGCCCGCGCAGCACCTCCGCCCCGCGGGCGAGCTGGAGCGGGGCGCCGGGGGCGGGGCCGCGCGCCAGCCAGGCGGCGCGGATTTGCGCGGGCGCGGCCTCCAGCCAGAGGGCGAGCCGGTCCAGCACCGCCCAGGCGGCGGTCTCGGGCGGGATCACCAGCCCCTGCGCCGCCAGGGCGGCCGTGGCGCGGCCCGGAATTTCCGGCGCGGCGCGCAGATTGACGCCGATGCCCGCCACCAGCCATTCCAGCCGGTCCTGCTTGGCCGAGGCATCGATGAGAATGCCCGCCAGCTTCGCCTCTCCCAGCAGCACGTCATTTGGCCATTTCAGCCGCAAATCCCGCGCGCCCAGACCCTCCAGCGCCTCGGCCACGGCGATGCCGCAGATGAGGGAGAACAGCCCGGCCTCGGCCATGGCGCGCGCGGGCCGCAGCAGGATGGAGAGGTTGAGATTGCCCGCCGGCGCGGTCCAGCTCCGCCCGCGCGAGCCGCGCCCCGCGCTCTGCCGCAAGGCGAGGATGGCGAGCCCGGCCGCCTCCCCCGCCTTGGCCCGGCGCACCGCTTCATCGGAGGTGGAGGCGAGCGTGGCGTGGCTTTCCAGCCGCCAGGCGATCACCCCATCAAAGCCTTGGCCGCCGCCCCCGCCGCCGCCACCAGCGGGCTGGGCAGGATGATGAAGAAGATCGTCACCAGCGCGCCCACGGCCATCACGAAGCCCGGCCCGGCGGCCGTGCGGTCGAATTGCGGCTGACCTTGGTCGAAATACATCACCTTGATCACGCGCAGATAATAGAAGGCGCTGATGACGCTGGTAACGATACCGATGATGGCCAGCGCATCCAGCCCGGCATTAAAGGCGGTGGCGAAGACGTAGAGCTTGGCGAAGAAGCCGGAGAGCGGCGGGATGCCGGCCATGGCCCACATGAACACGGCGAAGACGAAGGCATAGGCCGGATGCTCGCCCGCCAGGCCGGCGAGATCGCTGATCCGCTCGACCGCGCGGCCATTGCGGCGCATCGCCACCACGCAGGCGAAACAGCCGAAGGACATCACCACATAGATCGCGACATAGACGAGGCTGGATTGCACCCCGGCCAGCGTGCCGGTCGCCAGCCCCATCAGCGCGTAGCCCATATGGCTGATGGAGGAATAGGCAAGCAGGCGCTTGATGTTGGACTGGCCGATGGCCGCCAGCGCCCCCCAGGCCATGGAGATGATGGCGAGGATCTGGATGAGCAACTGCCATTGCGCCACCAGCCCGCCGAACGGCCCGGCCATAACCGAGAGCAGCAGCGCCAGAGCCGCCGCCTTGGGCGCGGTGGCGAACAAGGCGGTGACGGAGCTGGGCGCGCCCTCATAGACATCCGGCGTCCACATATGGAAGGGCGCGGCGGAGATTTTGAACGCCAGCCCGACCAGCACGAACACCACCCCCGCGACGGTGCCCGCCCCGGCGCCTTCCCGGAGCACAGCCGCCAGCGCGGCGAAATTGGTGGTGCCCGCGAAGCCATAGACCAGCGAGATGCCATAGACGAGCAGGCCGGAGGCCAGCGCGCCCAGGACGAAATATTTCAGCCCCGCCTCGGCGGAGCGCGGATTATCCCGGGCCAGCGCCGCGGTGATGTACATGGCGAGCGATTGCAGCTCGAAGCCGACATAGAGCGTCATCATGTCGGCGGCGGAGACCATCACGACCATCCCCAGCACCGCGAAGAGTACCAATACCGGGTATTCGAACCGGGCGATGCCCTCACGCTGGTTGAAATCCACGGAGAGGATGAGCGCGGCGATGGCGCCGAGATAGATGAGCGTATCGGCGTAGCGGGTGAACAGGCTGGTCTTCAGCAACCCGCTGAACAGCACGGCGTCCGGCGCCAGCAGGGAAAGACCGGCGGCGATGAGGAGGAGCAATATCGCCCCCATGGTGACGCCCTGGGCGCGGTTGGCTTTGGCAAGAACGCCGATCAGCAACAGCGCCATGCCGCCAAGACCGAGAATGAGAGCGGGGAGCAACGGAGAAGGTGTCATTTGGCGGTCACCATGGCCAGCGCCATATGCGGGTTGAGGGCGGCGATATGCGCCTGCACCAGGGCGGCGACCGGCGCGTCGAAGGCATGGGTGAAGCTGGAGGGATAGATGCCCAGCCACATCACCAGCGCCGCCAGGGGCAGCAGCATGGCGTATTCGCGGGCGTTGAGATCCTTGAGCTTGGCCAGGCGCGGGTTCGCGCTTTTCTCGAAGAGCACGGCGCGCAGCATCACCAGCATATAGGCCGCGCCCAGCACCATGCCCGCCCCGCCGAGCAGGGAGACCCAGAAATTCACCTTCATCGCGCCGATGATGACCAGAAACTCGCCGATGAAGCCGGATGTGCCGGGCAGGCCCATATTGGCGAGCGAGAATAGCATCAGCGCCGCCGCGAAGACCGGCATGTTCGCCGCCAGCCCGCCGAGGTTTTTCAAGGTCAGCGCCTCACCCCGGGCGGTGAGCACCCCGCCGCAGAGAAACAGCCCGGCGATGACGATGCCATGGCTCAGCATCTGGAACAGCGCGCCCTCGATACCCTCTACGGTGAAGGTAAAGAGGCCAATGATAATGACACCCATATGGGCGGCGGAGGAATAGGCGATGAGCCGCTTCATGTCCGTTTGCGCCAAAGCGACATAGGAGATGTAGATGACCGCCACCACGCCGAGCGCGAACATCAGCGGGGCCGCCGCGGCGGAGGCCAGGGGCAGCATCGGCAAGGCGAAGCGCAGGAAGCCATAGGCGCCCATTTTAGAGAGCACCGCCGCCAGCATGACGGTGCCCGGCACCGGTGCCTCCCCATAGGCGTCCGGCAGCCAGGTATGCAGGGGCCAGACCGCCGCCTTGACACCGAACGCCGCGAGGAAGGCCAGGAACAGCCACATCTGGGCGGAACGGCCAATGGGGGTGTGAGTCATCACCGCGATATCCGTGGTGCCGACATGGCGCCAGAGCCACACCACCGCCAGGATCATGAACAGCGAGCCGGCCAAGGTGAAGACGAAGAATTTGACGGCGGCATAGATACGCCGGGGGCCGCCCCACACGCCGATGATGAGATACATCGGCAGCAGCACCGCCTCGAAGAACACATAGAACAGGATGAAATCCGTGGCGGCGAACATGCCGATCGTCATCGTCTCCAGCAGCAAAAGCGCCGCGAAGAAGGAGCGCACCCGGGTTTTGATGCCATGGCTGGCGAGGATGGCGATGGGGGTGAGACCCAGCGTGAGCATGATGAGGAACAGGCTGATGCCGTCCACACCCATGCGGTACTCGACATTGATGCCGGCGAGCCAGGGCGCGGCCTCGACGAATTGATAGCCGGCGAAACCGGGCTGGAAGCGCGCCCAGACGAAGATGCCGAGCAGCAGCACCGCCAGCGAGGTGATTAAGGCGATCCCCCGCGCCTTGGCGGCGGCCCGCGCGTCATCGCCGCCCAGCGTGGCGACGATGAAGGCGCCCAGCAGCGGCAGATAGGTGATGAGCGAGAGGATGGGAAAGCCGAGCTGGTTCATGTCACCGCACCCATATGAAGAGGCTGACGAAGACCAGCAGGCCGATCAGCATAACGAAGGCGTAGAGGGCGATGGAGCCATTTTGCAGCTTCACCGTCTGGGCCGAGGCGTCGGCGGTGAGGGCGGCCAGACCGTTGGGCACGCCATCTATCACCTGCTCGTCGCCGAAGCGCCAGGCGAACCGCGCCAGCCGCAAGGTGGGGCGGACCAGCAGCGCGTCGTACAGCTCATCAAAATACCATTTATTGAGCAGAAATCTGTACACCGGGGCACAGGCCTGGGCGAGCCGCCCCGGCAAGGCGGGAATGACCAGATAGAACAGCACCGCGACCAGCAGGCCGAGAAGGGCCATGGCCAGCGGCGCGCTGGATGCCCAGCCGGGAATACCGCCCAGATGATACATCGGCGAATGGGCGGCGACCTGGATGGAATTGCCCCAGAAGACGAGGGAGCGGCCGCCGATGAAATCCGGGGCCAGCGCCATGCCGCTGCCGAACGCCCCCACCGCCAGCACGATGAGGGGCAGCAGCATCACCGCCGGGCTTTCATGCACGTTTTCCTCGACATGCCTGGGCATGCGCGAGCGGCCGGTGAAGACCAGGAAGAACAGGCGCGACGTGTAGAAGGCGGTCAGCCCCGCCGCGAGCACCCCGCACACCCAGCCATAATGGGCGATGGGCGTATGCGCGGCCAGCGCCGCGTCCAGGATCGCATCCTTGGAATAATAGCCGGAGAAGGGCGGGATCGCCATCAAGGCCAGCGAGCCGATGAGCATCATCGCGCAGGTGACCGGTAGCCGGCTGCCCAGACCGCCCATCAGCCGCACATCTTGCTCCCCGGCCACGGCATGGATGACCGAGCCGGCGGCGAGGAAAAGCAGCGCCTTGAACATGGCATGGTTGATGAGATGGAACATCGCCGCCGGATAGGCGCCCAGCCCCGCGGCCAAAAACATGTAGCCCAGCTGGGAACAGGTGGAATAGGCGATGATGCGCTTGATGTCGTTCTGCACGCAGCCGATGGTGGCGGCGAAGAAGGCGGTGCTGGCGCCGATGAAGACGATGAACCCCATCGCGACCGGGGCCTGGTTGATCAGCGGCGACATGCGCACGACCATGAACACCCCCGCCGCCACCATGGTCGCGGCGTGAATGAGGGCGGAGATGGGGGTGGGGCCCTCCATGGCGTCCGGCAGCCAGGTATGGAAGAAAAGCTGGGCGGATTTACCCATCGCGCCGAGGAAGAGCAGGAAGGAGATGATCTCCAGCACCGGCAAGGGCGCGCCGAAGAGCATGAAATCCTGGCCGGCATGGCTGGCGGCGGCGGCGAAGATGCCGTCCAGATTCACCGTGCCGAAAATGAAATAGGTAAGCGCGATGCCGACGGCGAAGGCGAGGTCGCCGACACGGTTGACGATGAAGGCCTTGATGGCGGCGGCGTTCGCGCTCGGCCGGTCGTACCAGTAATTGATGAGCAGATAGGAGACGAGGCCCACCCCTTCCCAGCCGAAGAAAAGCTGGACGAGGTTGTTGGCCGTCACCAGCATCAGCATCGCGAAGGTGAACAGCGAGATATAGGACATGAAGCGCTGCGGCGTCTTGTCATGCGCCATGTAGCCCACGGAATAGATGTGGATCAGCAGCGAGATGACGCTGACCATCACCACCATCACCAGGCTCAGCTGGTCCTGGCGCAGGGTCCAGCCCGGGGTGAGCTGCCCCACCTGGATCCAATGAGCGATCGCCAGGGGGGGCATGACGCCGACGCGATAGGCGGCGATGGCCGCCGCCGCGGAGACGACCATGAAGACGATGCTCGCGGCGATGGAAAGCTGGCGGCCCAGCCAGGGCCGGGCGACGCCCGCGAGGATGGAGCCGATGAGCGGCGCGAAAACGGCGATCAAGCTGTACATCTTCAGCCCTTCATCAGCGTCACGTCCTCGACCTCGATCGAGCCGCGATTACGGAAATAGATGACCAGGATGGCGAGGCCGATCGCCGATTCGGCGGCGGCGACGGTGAGGACGAACATGGTGAAGACCTGCCCCACCATGTCGTGCAGAACGCCGGAAAACGCGACAAAATTAAGATTGGCCGCAAGGAGGATCAGCTCGATCGACATCATGATGACGATGACGTTCTTGCGGTTCATGAAGATGCCGAACACGCCGATGACGAGCAGCATGGCCGAGACGACGAGGTAATGGGAGACCGGGATCGTCATCACGAATGCTCCTTTTCCGGCGCCGCTTCCGGCAGGGCGGCGCCCTGTCCCAGCTGGGCGCGCACCAGCGCCAGGGTATCCTCCGGCTTGCGGGCGTGCTGGGCGGCCAGATTCTGCGCGCGCGCCGGGCGCGGCTTGTCCCGGTGGGTGAGGACGATGGCGCCGATCATCGCCACCAGCAGCACCACCCCGCCCAGCTGGAAGAGCGGCAGATAGGCGGTATAGAGCAGATTGCCGAGCGCCGCCGCGTTGGTGAGGTTATCGGGCATGGGGAACAGCCGGTAGGCGCCGCTGGCCGGGGCGATGGCCCAGCTGCTGGCGATGAAGACCAGCTCGACGAACATGATGAGCGCCACCAGCGCCCCCACCGGGGCGTAACGCTGAAATCCCTCCTGCAAGGCGACGAAATCCACATCCAGCATCATCACCACGAAGAGGAACAGCACCGCCACCGCGCCCACATAGACGATGGCGAGGATGAAGGCGAGAAACTCCGCCCCCGCGAGGAGAAACAGCACGGCGGCGTTAAGAAAGCCGAGGATGAGGAAGAGCACCGCGTGCACGGGGTTGCGGCTGGTCACCACCATCACCGCCGAGGCCAGCAGAATGAAGGAGAACAAATAAAAAGCGAGGTTTGCGATCATGTCTGCTGCCCTTACCGGTACGGCGCGTCCAGTTCGAGACGCTTGGCCAGTTCCGGCTCCCAGCGATCCCCATTATCCAGGAGTTTGGCCTTGTCGTAGAACAGCTCCTCCCGCGTTTCGGTGGCGAACTCGAAATTCGGCCCCTCGACGATCGCGTCCACCGGGCAGGCTTCCTCGCACAGCCCGCAATAAATGCATTTCGTCATGTCGATATCGTAGCGCGTGGTGCGGCGGGAGCCATCCTCGCGCGGCTCGGCCTCGATGGTGATGGCCTGGGCCGGGCAAACCGCCTCGCACAGCTTGCAGGCGATGCAGCGCTCCTCCCCGTTGGGGTAGCGGCGCAGCGCGTGCTCGCCCTTGAAGCGCGGGCTGATCGGGTTCTTCTCATACGGGTAGTTGATCGTCGCCTTGGGTCGGAAGAAATAGCGCAAGGTGATCATGTGGCCGACGATCAGCTCCCAGGTCACGAGCGCCCATGTCCAACGAATTCTGCTCATGCTCGCGCTCCGTCACGCATGGGGAAACCATCCGAAATATTCCATCACCCCGGCCACCGCGACGAGATAGACGAGCGAGACGGGCAGAAACACCTTCCAGCCCAGTGCCATCAGCTGGTCATAGCGCACCCTGGGTAGGGTGCCGCGCACCCAGATGAACACGAACAGGCAGATGCAGATCTTCAGCAGAAACCACAACACGCCGGGAATCATCGTGAAGGGCGCGAAGGGCAGCGGCGAAAGCCAGCCGCCGAGGAACAGCGTGGTCGTCATGCCGCTGATGAGGATCATGTTGGCGTATTCGCCGAGGAAGAACAGCGCGAAGGACATGGCGCTGTATTCCACCATGAACCCGGCGACCAGCTCCGACTCGCCCTCGGCGAGATCGAAGGGGGCGCGATTGGTTTCGGCCAGGCCGGAGATGAAGAAGATGACGAAGACCGGAAACAGCGGCACCGCGTACCAGAACTGCTTCTGGCTCAGCACGATCTGGGTGAGATTCTGGCTGCCCGCCAGCAGGATGACGGTGACGATGACGAAGCCCATGGAGACCTCGTAGGACACCATCTGCGCCGCCGAGCGCATCGCCCCCAGAAAGGCGTATTTGGAATTGGAGGCCCAGCCCGCGATGATGATGCCATACACGCCGAGCGATGAGACGGCGAAGAGGTAGAGCACGCCGACATTGATATCGGCGATGGCCCAGCCCGCGTTCACCGGAATCACGGCCCAGGCCATGACCGCCAGGCCGAAGGTGATCATCGGCGCGAGGACGAAAAGCAGCCGGTCCGCCCCGTCGGGGACGACGGTCTCCTTGGTCAGCATTTTCAACGCGTCGGCGAAAGGCTGCATGAGCCCGAACGGCCCGACCCGGTTGGGCCCCTTGCGCACCTGGATAGCGCCCAGCACCTTGCGCTCGGCATAGGTGAGATAGGCGACGCCGATGAGCAGCGGCACCACCAGCGCCAGCGTCTTCAAAACCGTCAGGATGACGAAGCCGGTAGTGCTGTCCCAGAACCCGGTCATTCCGCGGCCTCCGCCAGGGCGGGACTATGGGCGGCAACGCAGGCCGCCATGGTCGGGCTGGCGCGGCTGATCACATCCGTCTGATAATAATTGGCGAAAACCGGGGCGAAGGGCTCCGTCCCCAGCGCGCCCGCCCCGGCCGGGCCGGCGGCATCCGTGCCGGCGAAGCGGCGGAACCCCGCGGCGAAGACCGGATAATGCGCCTGCAAATGCGCCCGCAACTCCTCCAGCGTATCATAGGGCAGCGCATGGCCGAGCCAGGCGGAGACGGCGCGCAATATCCGCCAATCCTCCCGCGCCTCGCCAGGGGGCTTCACGGCGATGTAACCCTCCTGCACCCTGCCCTCCGTGTTCACGTAGGTGCCATCCTTTTCCGTGTAGGCGGCGCCGGGCAGGATCACATCCGCGCGCGCCGCGCCCACATCGCCGTGATGGCCCTGATAGATGACGAAACTCCCGGCGGGAATGTCGCGCACCGCCGGCACGTCCACGCCCAGCAGCCAGAGCACCTCCGCGCCTCCGCCCAGCATCGCCTTGGCGTCCAGCCCGCCCGCGCCGGGGAGAAAGCCGAGATCCAGCGCGCCGGCGCGCGCCGCCGCGTGATGCAGCAGGTTGAAGCCATGCCAGCCGGCGTTGAGCATGTTGAACTGCGCCGCCAGCCGCCAGGCGGCGGCGTGGATGGCGGCGCCGTCCGGCCGCGCCAGCGCCCCGGCGCCCAGGATGAGCATGGGTTTTTTCGCCGCCTTCAGGATCTCGGCAAAGCCGTGCCTGCCGTCCAGCAGCGCCTGGATCGCCTCTGGCCCCTCACCGAGATGCTCATATTTATAGGTCAATTCCCGCGCCGGGCCGATCAGCCCGGCCTGGAACCCGCCCGCCAGCCAGCGCTTGCGCAGGCGGGCGTTGAGCACCGGGGCCTCATGGCGGGGATTGCTGCCGATGATCAGCAGCGCGTCCGCCTCCTCGATCCCGGCGATGGTGGTGTTGAACAGATAAAACGCCCGGCGCGAGGTGTCGAATACCGCGCCATCCGTCCGGCAGTCGATATTGGCCGAGCCCAGCGCTGCCATGAACTCCTTGAGGGCCAGCATGGATTCCACATCCGCGAGATCGCCCGCCAGCGCGCCAATTTTCTCCGGCGCCGCCGCCTTCATCCGCGCGGCGATGGCGGTGAACGCCTCCTCCCAGCTGGCGGGGCGCAGCTTGCCGTTTTCGCGCAGCCAGGGGCGGTCGAGCCGCCGCCGCTTCAGCCCATCCATGGCGAAGCGGGATTTATCACCCAGCCATTCCTCGTTGATCTCGTCATTGAGACGGGGGAGGATGCGCAGCACCTCGGCCCCGCGCGCATCGACGCGGATGCTCGAGCCCAGCGCGTCCAGCACATCCACCGAATCCGTCTTACGCAACTCCCAGGGGCGGGCGACGAAGGCGTAGGGCTTGGAGGTGAGCGCCCCGACCGGGCAAAGATCGATGATATTGGCGGAAAGCTCGGAGCTCAGCGCCTTCTGCACATAGGTGCCGATCTCCATATTCTCGCCCCGGAAGGTGGCCCCCAGCTCGGCCACGCCCGCCACCTCGGTGATGAACCGCACGCAGCGGGTGCAATGGATGCAGCGCGTCATCGTGGTTTTGACCAGCGGCCCCCAATCCGGCTGGGCGACGCTGCGCTTATCCTCGGTATAGCGGGAATAATCGCGGCCATAGGAAACCGCCTCGTCCTGCAAGTCGCACTCGCCGCCCTGGTCGCAGATCGGGCAATCCAGAGGGTGGTTGATGAGCAGGAACTCCATCACCCCGCGGCGGCCACGGCGGACCATCTCGGTATCCGTATGCACCACCATGCCATCCGCCACCGGCTGGCCGCAGGAGGCCACCGGCTTGGGCGGCATCTTCTCGATCTCCACCAGGCACATGCGGCAATTGCCGGCGATGGAAAGGCGCTCATGGTAGCAGAAACGGGGGATTTCCACCCCCGCCGCCTCGCAGGCCTGGATGACGGTGGAACCGTCCGGAACCTCGACCTCGATTCCGTCAATGGTGAGTTTGGCCATGGCTTACTCCGCCGCCTGCGCGACCGGCGCGGGCGCTCGATAATCAGCGGCCCGGGCCTCGACCTCGGGGCGGAACGCCCGCATCAGCCCCTGGATGGGCCAGGAGGCGGCCTCGCCGAAGGCGCAGATCGTGTGGCCGGCCACCTGGGTCGTCACCTGTTCCAGCAAATGAATATCGGCGAGCGTCGCCTGGTTGCGGACGATGCGGTCCATCTGGCGCATCATCCAGCCTGTGCCCTCACGGCAGGGGGTGCACTGGCCGCAGCTCTCATGCTTGAAGAATTTGGAGAGCCGCCAGATCGCCTTCACCACATCGGCGGATTTATCCATGACGATCACCGCCCCGGAGCCGAGACCGGATTTCACCGCCGCCAGGCTGTCGAAATCCATCAGCTGGGTGTCGGCCATCGTCTTGTTGAGCACCGGCATGGAGGCACCGCCCGGAATGACCGCGTGCAGATTGTCCCAGCCGCCGCGCACCCCGCCCGCATGTCTCTCGATCAGCTCCTTGAGCGGAATGCCAAGCTCCTCCTCGACATTGCAGGGATTGTTGACATGGCCGGAGATGCAGAAAATCTTGGTGCCCGCGTTTTTCGGCCGGCCCAGCCCGGCGAACCAGGCCGCGCCCCGGCGCATGATGGTGGGCACCCCCGCGATGGTCTCGACATTATTCACCGTCGTCGGACAGCCATACAGCCCCATCGCCGCCGGGAAGGGCGGCTTCATTCGCGGCATGCCCTTCTTGCCCTCCAGACTTTCCAGCAGGGCCGATTCCTCGCCACAGATATAAGCCCCCGCGCCGCGTTGCAGCACGATGTCGAAATCCCAGCCCGACCCCGCCGCGTTCGCCCCCAGCAACCCGGCCTCATACGCCTCGTCGATCGCCGCCTGCAGGCGCTGCGCCTCGTTGTAATATTCGCCGCGTATGTAAATGAACGCCTTGTGCGCGCCCATGGCGAAGGAGGCGATGAGCGCGCCCTCGATCAGCTTATGCGGCTCGTTGCGGATGATATCGCGGTCCTTGCAGGTGCCGGGCTCCGATTCATCGGCATTGATGACGACGTAAGAGGGCCGCCCGCCGCTCTCTTTGGGCATGAAGGACCATTTCATGCCGGTGGGAAACCCCGCCCCGCCGCGCCCGCGCATGCCCGAGGCCTTCATCTCCTCCACCAGCGCATCCCGCCCCCGCGCGAGGATGGCGGCGGTGTCATCCCAATCCCCGCGCGCCCGCGCGGCGGCGAGCCGCCAATCCTGCTGGCCGTAAAGGTTTTGATAGATGCGGTCGGAATCCTTCAGCATATGCTCACTCCGCGGAACCGGGGGCCGAAAGCAGCGTCGTCTGGCCGGAGGCCGGGGCTGTGGATGTGCGCCCGCCCAGCGAGCCGGCGGGCGGCGGCGGCTTGCCCGCCTTCAGATCGCCGAGCAGCCCCTCCACGCGGGACGCGTCGAGATCCTCGTAATAATCGTCGTTGATTTGCAGGATCGGCGCGTTGACACAGGCGCCGAGACACTCGACCTCGCGCAGGGTGAACAAGCCGTCCGCGCTGGTCTCGCCGAAATCCGCCACGCCGGCCGCCTTCTTGCAGGCGGCGACGATGTCATCCGAGCCGCGCAGCCAGCACGGCGTGGTGGTGCAGACCTGCAGATGATATTTACCGACCGGCCGCAGATTATACATCGTGTAGAAGGTGGCCATCTCATAGACGCGGATGGGCGCGACACCGAGAATCTCAGCCACCTTGTCCATCGCGGCGCGGGGCAGCCAGGCCGAGCCGGTCTGCGCCGCCATCTGGCGCTGGGCGATGTCGAGCAGCGTCTT
Organism: Acidocella sp.; assembly: GCF_027352905.1. Taxonomy (GTDB): domain Bacteria; phylum Pseudomonadota; class Alphaproteobacteria; order Acetobacterales; family Acetobacteraceae; genus Acidocella. Next base: position 12,156 of record NZ_DAIEIF010000026.1, on the reverse strand, counting down.
GACCGCGCTCATCTGCCGCCCCTCGGGATATTTGGCGATCGCCTTTTTAACGAGATCCATATTCTCGTCGGTGAAGGCGAAGCTGGTCGGGTCTGCTTGGATGCTGCTCACCGGTCGATCTCACCAAAAACGATGTCGAGCGACCCGAGGATCGCCACCATATCCGCCAGCATGTGGCCTTTGCACAGGGTTTCCGCCGCCTGCAGATGCGAGAAGCCGGTGGGGCGGATCTTGCAGCGATAGGGCCGGTTGGTGCCATCTGCCTGCAAATACACGGCGAACTCTCCTTTGGGAGCCTCGACCGCCGTATAGGTCGCCCCCGCGGGGACGTGATAGCCCTCCGTATAGAGCTTGAAGTGATGGATCAGCGCTTCCATCGAATGCTTCATCTCGCCGCGCGTGGGCGGGGTGATCTTGCGGTCCTGCACCTTGACCGGGCCGGGTTTGATCTTGTCCAGCGCCTGGCGGATGATCTTCACGCTCTCGCGCATCTCCGCCATGCGGACGAGATAGCGATCGTAGGAATCGCCATGCCGGCCGACCGGAACCTCGAACTCGACCTCGGCATATTTGTCGTAAGGCTGGGCGCGTCGCAGATCCCAGGCGACGCCGGAGCCGCGCAGCGAGGGGCCGGTGAACCCCCAGGCCAGCGCGTCGGCGGCGGAGATGACGCCGATATCCACCGCGCGCTGCTTCACCACCGGGCTGCCGCTGAGCAGCTTGTCCATCTCGTCGAGAAAGGCCGGAAACTGTTCCGTCCATTCCCTGATCCCGGCCTCCATCCCGGCGGGCAAATCCCGCGACACTCCGCCCGGGCGGAAATAATTGGCATGGAAGCGCGCGCCGGAGGCATGCTCATGAAAGATGAGCAGCTTTTCCCGCTCCTCATACATCCACAGGCTGGGCGAGATCGCGCCGCAATCCAGGGCGAAATGCCCGACATTGAGAAGATGATTCAGCACCCGGGTGATCTCGGCGAACATCACCCTGATCCATTGGGCGCGCTCCGGCGCCTGCACGCCGAGCAGCTTCTCGGTGGCGAGGGCGAAGGCATGCTCGCAGGCCATCGGCGAGACGTAATCGAGACGGTCGAAATACGGCACCGCCTGCAGGTAGCTCTTATACTCGATCAGCTTCTCGGTACCGCGATGGAGCAGCCCGACATGCGGGTCGCAGCGCTCGATCACCTCGCCATCCATTTCCAGGATCAACCGCATCACGCCATGGGCGGAGGGATGTTGCGGCCCGAAATTGACGGTATGGGTTGTGACCTCATACGCCTTGCTATGGGGCAGGGCCTCGCTCATGGCCGGTGTCTCCTGTCCACCTTCTCGTCGCCGGGAAGCAGGGTCATGCCCTCCCATGGGGAGAGGAAATCGAAATTGCGGAATTCCTGGGTGAGCCGGACCTTGTCATAAACCACTTCCTTGCGGTCCTCGTCGTAACGCACCTCGACATAGCCGGTGAGCGGAAAATCCTTGCGCAACGGATAACCCTCGAACCCGTAATCGGTGAGGATGCGGCGGTGATCCTCCAGCCCGTCGAAGCGGACGCCAAACAAATCCCATATCTCCCGCTCCCACCAGGGGGCGCAGGGCCAGAGGGAACTCACCGAGGCGACGGGATGGGTTTCATCCGTGCGGATGATGACGCGTACCCGCGCGTTGCGGGTGACGGAGAGCAGATTATAGACGATGTCGAACCGCTCGGCCCGTTCCGGATAATCCACCCCGCAAATATCCACGACCTGCTGGAAGGCGAACTGGTCGCGCAGGGTTTTCAACAGGCCGAAGGCCGCCTCGCGCCTGGCCTCCGCCACCAGCTCACCCAGTTCCCGCCGGGCCAGGGTCACGCCCGGCACGGCCGCCAGCGCCCGCAACTCCTCATCCACCGGCGCGGCGGGTTCCGCGGCCGGGGCCTGCGTTCCGTCAGTCACGCAGCACCGTCCCCGTCCGCCGGATTTTCTTCTGCAGCTGCAATATGCCGTAAACCAGCGCCTCCGCCGTAGGCGGGCAGCCGGGCACATAGATATCCACCGGCACCACCCGGTCGCAGCCGCGCACCACCGAATAGGAATAATGGTAATAGCCGCCGCCATTGGCGCAGCTGCCCATGGAGATCACCCAGCGCGGCTCGGGCATCTGGTCGTAAACCTTGCGCAGGGCCGGGGCCATTTTGTTGGTCAGCGTCCCGGCCACGATCATCACGTCCGACTGGCGGGGCGAGGAGCGGGGGATGACCCCGAAGCGGTCGAGGTCGTAGCGCGGCATATAGGCGTGGATCATCTCGATGGCGCAGCAGGCCAGGCCGAAGGTCATCGGCCATAAACTGCCGGTGCGCGCCCAGTTCACCGCCTTGTCGAGATTGGCGACGATGAACCCCTTGCCGGCCAGCTCGCCGGTGATACCCCTGACGACCGCGTCCTGCTCCGCCCCGGCGGGCAAAGCCTCGCGATTCCAGGCGAGTTCAGGGTCTTGCGCGGCTGTGCTCATGCCTTCACTCCCAATTCAAAGCGCCCATATTCCATTCATAGATAAAGCCGATGGTCAGCACCGCCAGAAATCCCATCATCGACCAGAAGCCGAGCAGGCCGATATGGCCGAGCGACACGGCCCAGGGAAATAAAAACGCGACCTCGACATCGAAAATGATGAACAGGATCGCCACCAGATAATAGCGCACGTCGAAGCGGCGGCGGGCATCGCCAAACGCCTCGAAGCCGCATTCATACGCGTCCAGCTTGTCCGGATAGGGCTTCTGCTTGGCCGCGAGAAAGGAGCCGCCAACAAAGGCGAGTCCCAGCACCATGGCCAGAACCGCGAAAACGAGAATCGGAAAGTACTGGGCCAGATCCAGCTGCACTTGCTCATCTCCTAGATCGCGCGGGCCGCCGGAGCAGTGCCCATGATTATCAATCAGCCGTGTCGCACCGCGGCAACCCCCGGTCAAGGCCGTCTCCGGGGGGCAGCCATGCCGCACCACCGCCGCCCGCGATTCGGTTATCTCCCAAACCATTGGGCCAAGCTATTAAATTTTTTCCAAAAAATGGCGCGAGTGACGGGGTTCGAACCCGCGACCTCCGGCGTGACAGGCCGGCGCTCTAACCAACTGAGCTACACCCGCGTGCGGTGTGCCGGGCATGTACTGGGCAATCCCGCCAGCGTCAAGCCGGCGCCATGCCCCAATTCAACAACTTTAAGGAGGAAACGTATGGGCGGTGACGGTTTCGAACCGCCGACCCTCTCGGTGTAAACGAGACGCTCTACCGCTGAGCTAACCGCCCGCAGGGAAAACCCGGGCGCGACCTTCGCTCCGGCTTTCCCGAGGCTGCATTCAGTTGACGGCGTCTTTCAGCGTCTTGCCCGGCTTGAAGCGGACGGAGGTGGAGGCGGGAATCTCGATCTCCTCTCCGGTGCGGGGGTTGCGCCCCTTGGAGGCCTCGCGCGCGGTGGTGACAAAGCTGCCAAAACCCACCAGCCGCACCTCTTCCTTTTTCTTCAACGTATTCTCGATCGCGCCGAACACGGCGTCCACCACCTCGGCGGCCTTGGCCCTGGAGAGATCGGTCTCCTCCGCCACGGCGGCGATCAGATCATTTTTATTCACGAGTAAACTCCCTGCTATCAGGTTGAGGGTGAGGGGCGCGTCCGCGATTCCGGCGGACGGCCACAAAAAAGGTGGCGCGCGTAGATAGCGACAACGCGCGCCACCCGTCAAACATCGCCGCCCCGTTTAATGGGGGAGCGAGGCCGGAACGCCGCTTTCGGGCGCCTTCGCCATTTCTTCCGGCGCTTCATCCCACTCGATCGGCTCCGGCGAGCGCACCAGCGCCTTGCCGATGACCTCGTCCACATGGCTGACCGGGATGATGGTTAGGCCCTTCTTCACATTATCGGGAATTTCAACCAGATCCTTCTCGTTATCCTTGGGAATGAAGACGGTGGTGATACCCGCGCGCAGCGCCGCCAGCAGCTTCTCCTTCAACCCGCCGATCGGCAGCACCCGGCCGCGCAAGGTGATCTCGCCGGTCATGGCGATGTCCCGGCGCACCGGAATGCCGGTGATGGCGGAGACGATGGAGGTGGCCATGGCGATGCCGGCGGAAGGTCCATCCTTCGGTGTCGCCCCCTCCGGCACGTGGACATGGATATCCCGCTTGTCCAGGAAGGGCGGCCGGATGCCAAATTGGGTGGCCCGCGAGCGGATATAAGAATATGCCGCCTGCACGCTTTCCTGCATCACGTCGCCGAGCTTGCCCGTCTGGCGGATGGCGCCCTTGCCCGGCAGGAGCACGCTCTCGATGGTGAGAATCTCGCCCCCCACCTCGGTCCAGGCGAGGCCGGTGACCACCCCCACCATATCCTCCGCCTCGGTCTCGCCGTAGCGGAACTTGGGCACGCCGGCGAATTTCTGCAGGTTGCGCTTGGTGATCGCCACCTTTTTGGTCTTTCCGGTGCCGATCTCCTTCACCGCCTTGCGGGCGAGATTGGCGATCTCGCGCTCAAGGTTGCGCACCCCCGCCTCGCGGGTATAGGTCCGCACCAGCTCCAGCAGCGCGTCGTCGGAGACCGACCACTCATCCTTCTTCAACCCGTTCGCCTCGCTCTGCTTGGGCAGCAGGTGACGCTTGGCGATCTCCACCTTCTCATCCTCGGTATAGCCGGGGATGCGGATGATCTCCATGCGGTCCAGCAGCGGCTGGGGCATGCGCAGGCTGTTGGCGGTGGTGACGAACATCACATCAGAGAGGTCGTAATCCACCTCCAGGTAATGGTCCGCGAAGGTCGCGTTCTGCTCCGGGTCCAGCACCTCCAGCAGGGCGGAGGCCGGGTCGCCCCGCCAATCCGCGCCCAGCTTGTCGATCTCGTCCAGCAAAAAGAGCGGATTGGAGGTCTTGGCCTTCTTCATGCCCTGGACGATCTTGCCGGGCATGGCGCCGATATAGGTGCGGCGGTGGCCGCGGATTTCCGCCTCGTCCCGCACGCCGCCCAGCGACATGCGGACAAATTGCCGCCCCGTCGCCTTGGCGATGGATTTGCCGAGCGAGGTCTTACCGACGCCGGGCGGCCCAACCAGGCAGAGAATGGGGCCGCGCACCTTGGGGCTGCGCGCCTGTACCGCCAGATATTCGACGATGCGCTCCTTGATCTTGTCCAGCCCGAAATGGTCGGCGTTGAGGATTTTCTCCGCCTCGACCACGTCGTTCTTGATCTTGCTCTTCTTTTTCCAGGGGATGCCGACCAGCCAGTCGAGATAATTGCGCACCACCGTCGCCTCGGCGCTCATCGGGCTCATCGAGCGCAGCTTCTTCAACTCGGCCAGCGCCTTCTCGCGCGCCTCCTTGGAAAGCTTGGTCGTCTTGATCTTCTCTTCCAGCTCGGCGAGTTCGTCCTTCCCGTCCTCGCCCTCGCCCAGCTCCTTCTGGATCGCCTTCAGCTGCTCGTTGAGGTAATATTCCCGCTGGGTCTTCTCCATCTGCCGCTTGACCCGGTTGCGAATCTTCTTCTCCACCTGGAGCACGCCGATCTCGGCCTCCATATGGCTGAACACCCGCTCCAGCCGCTCGGCCGTGCTGTCCAGCTCCAGCAATTCCTGCCGGTCGGAGATCTTCAGCCCGAGATGGCTGGCGACCGTGTCCGCGAGCTTGGAGGCGCTCTCGATCTGGTTAACCGAAACCAGGACCTCGGGCGCGATCTTCTTGTTCAGCTTGATGTATTGCTCGAACTGGGCGACGACGGTGCGGCTCAGCGCCTCCACCTCCTTGGTGTCCTCGCCTTTATCCTCGACCGGCTCGGCCTCGACCTCGAAAAAATCATCGGAGGCTTTGAATCCGGTGATCCGCGCCCGCCGCAGCCCCTCCACCAGCACCTTCACCGTGCCGTCCGGCAGCTTCAGCAATTGCAGAATGGTCGAGACGGTGCCGACCCGGTAGATATCATCCGGAGCGGGGTCGTCCTGGGTGGCGTTTTTCTGCGCGACCAGGAGAATCTGCTTATCCTCGCGCATGGCGCTTTCCAGCGCGCGCACGGATTTCTCGCGCCCCACGAAGAGCGGCACGATCATATGGGGAAACACCACGATATCGCGCAGCGGCAGCACCGCGAGCGTATCTTGGGGTGATCCTGGTTTGGTGACGTCTGACATATCAGCTTCCTTTACTCTCCCGCCTGCCCTCCATAGGCACAGGCCGGGGCGCCGCTCATGCGGCCACCCATCTCATATCGGCAATCATTCGTCCGGCCGCAAGCCCGGCGGCCGGCCAGACGCGCAGATCAGGACGCGTTTTCCGAGCGTTTCTCGGAGTAGAGATAAAGCGGCTCGGCGCGGCCCTCGGCCACCTCGCCGCTAATCACCACCTCCGAAACTCCTTCCAGCCCCGGCAGCTCGAACATGGTGGAGAGAAGAATCCCCTCCATGATCGAGCGCAGGCCGCGCGCCCCGGTCCTGCGCTTGATCGCCCGGTTGGCCACTACCTTGAGCGCGTCCTCAGTGAAGGTGAGCTTCACCCCCTCCATCTCGAACAGCCGCCCATATTGCTTGACCAGCGCGTTCTTGGGCTTGGTGAGAATCTCGATCAGCGCCGCCTCGTCCAGATCCTCCAGCGTGGCGACCACCGGCAGGCGGCCGATGAATTCGGGGATCAAGCCAAATTTAAGCAGATCCTCCGGCTCCACATCCCGCAGGATCGCGCCGGTGCGCCTCTCATCGGGGCTGCGCACATCCGCGCCGAAGCCGATGCCCGAACCCTTGCCGCGGCTGGAGATGATCTTTTCCAGCCCGGCGAAGGCCCCGCCGCAGATGAACAGGATGTTGGTGGTGTCCACCTGAAGAAATTCCTGCTGCGGATGCTTGCGCCCGCCTTGCGGCGGCACGGAGGCCACCGTGCCCTCCATGATCTTCAGCAGCGCCTGCTGCACGCCCTCGCCCGAGACATCCCGCGTGATCGAGGGATTGTCCGATTTGCGGGAAATCTTATCCACCTCATCGATATAGACGATGCCGCGCTGCGCCCGCTCGACATTGTAATCGGCGGCCTGGAGCAGCTTGAGAATGATGTTCTCCACATCCTCGCCCACATAGCCCGCCTCGGTCAGCGTCGTCGCGTCCGCCATGGTGAAGGGCACGTCGAGAATCCGGGCCAGGGTCTGCGCCAGCAGGGTCTTGCCCGAGCCGGTGGGCCCGACCAGCAGAATGTTGGATTTGGCGATCTCGATGTCGTTATTCTTGGTCGCGTGGGAGAGGCGCTTGTAATGGTTATGCACCGCCACCGAGAGCACGCGCTTGGCGTGCGCCTGGCCTATGACATAATCATCCAGCACCTTGCAAATCTCGCGCGGCGTCGGCACGCCATCCCGCGCCTTCACGAGATGCGTCTTATGCTCCTCGCGAATGATATCCATGCAGAGCTCGACGCATTCATCGCAGATGAACACGGTCGGGCCGGCGATGAGCTTGCGCACCTCATGCTGGGACTTGCCGCAAAAGGAGCAATAAAGCGTATTTTTCGTGTCGCCCGATTTACTGGTCATAGCCACTCCACAACCCGCGTCGCATGAATAAGACTAGCCCCCCAGACCAGAGGGTACAAGCGGCGGGATTTTTGCTAAATATTGCGGCTTTTCAGCCATATAAGTTAAAAGCCCAGGCATTCCCACCCGTTTTAGCCGCGGGCGGTCTCAAAAAAACGCAAAAAACCGGCCCATCCACGGCGGATGGCGGCCGGTTTCGTCGCCCCGACCCTATCCCCCGCGCTCAACCTGCGGTGGAATCGCCCTTCGGCGCCGCCTCGTCCTTGCCCGGCAAGGGCTGGGATTTGACCACCTCATCCACCAAGCCGAAATCCTTGGCCTCTTCAGCCGACATATAGGTATCGCGCTCCAGCTTGGCCTCGATGGCCTCAAGAGGCTGGCCTGTGTGTTCGACATAGATCTGGTTCAGCCGCCCGCGCAACTTGAGAATCTCGCGGGCCTGGATCTCGATATCCGTGGCCTGGCCCTGCGCGCCACCCGAAGGCTGATGCACCATCACGCGGGCGTTGGGCAGGGCGAAGCGCTTGCCCTTGGCCCCGGCGCAAAGCAGCAAGCTGCCCATGGAGGCCGCCTGGCCCATGCACACGGTGGAAACCGGCGAGCGGATATATTGCATCGTGTCATAAATAGCGAGGCCGGAGGAGACCACCCCGCCCGGGCTATTGATATAAAAGGAGATCTCCTTGTTGGGATTCTCGCTTTCAAGAAACAGGAACTGGGCGCAGAGCAGCGAGGAGACGACGTCGTTGACCTGGCCGGTGAGAAAAACGATCCGCTCCTTCAGCAGCCGGGAATAGATGTCGTAAGAACGCTCCCCGCGCGCCGTCTGCTCCACAACCATCGGCACGAGGTTATTATTATAGATTTCAACCGGATCACGATCCCACATATGTATTCAGTCCTTTATCCCGCATGACCCCTCGGGCCGTCTCAGGCCCAAGGGTAGAGCATCTTTCCGGTTCGTCCAGATGGGGTCACGCCTTGGCCGGCTCCTCGGGCTCCTTGGCCAGCTCCTCAGGCGTCACGCTCACCTCCTCCTGCCTGACCTGGCCGAGCAGAAGGTCGATGACCTTATCCTCGAAGATCGGACCGCGGAAACGCTCCATCGCCTGCGGGTTCTTGCGGAAAAATTCCACCACCTGCATCGCCTGGGCGCCATAGCGCATCGCCTCGTTGAACATGGCGCGCTGCATCTCCTGCTCGCTCACCTGCACGTCATGGGCGCGGCCGATCTCCGCCACCAGCAGGCCCAAACGCACCCGCCGGTCGGCGATGGCGCGGTACTCCGCCTTCAGCGTCTCCTCATCCTTGCCCGCATCCTCGGGGTCCTGCTCGCCCGCCGTCTTTTCCGCCTCCACCTGGCGCCAGATGGCCTCGAACTCGGCCTCCACCAGCGAGGCGGGGGCGGTGAACTCCGCCTTCGCGGCCAGCACGTCCAGCAGGGCCCGCTTGAGCCGCGCCCGGGTCAGGCCCTCATATTCGCGGCCGATCTGCTCGCGCACCCGCTCCTTCAGCTGCTCCAGGCTTTCCAGCCCCATCGCTTTGGCCAGCTCGTCATCAATGGCGGGGACTTCCGGCACGGCCAGCTCTTTGGCGCTGATTTCGAATTCCGCCGTCTTGCCCGCCAGCTCCTTGGCGCCGTAATCCTCGGGAAAGGTCACGGTGATCGTCCGGGTCTCGCCGGGCTTCATCCCTTCCACCTGCTCGGTAAAGCCGGGAATGAACCCCGGCCCGCCGATGATCAGCGCCACATCCTGGGCAGCGCCGCCCTCGAAGGGCACGCCCTCGATCCGGCCGACGAAATCCACCTTGAGCTGCTCGCCCTGGGCGGCGGCGCGGGGCTCCTCCACCGGCTTGAAGCTCTGGCGCTGCTCGGCCATGCGGGCCAGCGCCTTGTCCACCTCGTCCTCGCTTACGGCGGCGACAGGCTTGCTCAGCGTCACCTCCGTCAGGTCGGGGAGCGCCACCTCGGGCAGCACTTCCATCTCGACGGTGAATTCCAGGTCCGAATCCTTGCCCGGCTTGGTGATCTCGAGCTTGGGCTGCATCGCCGGGCGCAGCTTGTGCTCAGAGAGCAGCTGGCTATGCGCGGTGTTCACCGTATCCTCCAGGATCTCGGCGGCCACGGCGTCTCCATAGCGCTTGCGCACCAGATTCAGCGGCACCTTGCCCGGGCGGAAGCCAGGCATCTGGATGGTTTTGCTCAGCTCGGCCAAACGCTGCTCTCGCTTGGCGGCCAGCTCGGGTCCGGGAACCACGACCGTGTAGCCGCGTTTCAAGCCATCGGAGAGCGTTTCGGTAACCTGCATGGACGAACAAACCTCAACAAAAACAAATCATCTGGCCTGAAATGGTGCGGGCGGAGGGACTTGAACCCCCATGGCTTTCGCCACCAGAACCTAAATCTGGCGTGTCTACCAGTTTCACCACGCCCGCCTCAGGCCACGCGGAAGCCGCGCCGCATAGCGCGAGTTTCAGCATTTCACAAGCTTGCCCCTCGTCTATCCGCGCGAAACCGATTAATTCCGGGGCATGGACCGGCAACGCCCCCCCATTTCCCGCCAGCCCGCGCGCCCCCGCCGCCGCTGGCCCGCCATCCTGCTCTGTATCCTGCTCCTACTCATCCTCTTGCCGCTGGCGGCGCTCGGCGTCTTCATCGCCCGGTTCAACCCCAACAGCTACGCGCCGCAGATCATCGCCGCCCTGGAGCAGGCGACGGGCCGCACCCTCACCCTGGGCGGGCCGCTGCGGCTGCGCCTTTCTCTCACCCCCACCCTCACCGCCAACCGCATCAGCCTTTCCAACCCGCCCGGCTTCGCGAGCCCATCCCTGCTCACCCTGGATGAGGTGCAGGCGCAAATCGCCCTGCTGCCCCTGCTGCGCCACCGGCTGGACATTCTCAAACTAAGGCTGGAAGGGCCGCAACTCTATCTGGAGCGCGACGCGGCCGGGCGCGCGGACTGGGATTTCGCCCGACCCGCCCCGCCCCCCGGCGGCGGCGCCCCGCCCGCGCCACCATCCCGCGGCTACAGCCTGGCGCTGGAGGCGGTGGAAGTGGATAACGGCCGGATCATCATCCAAACCCAAGGCCAGACGCCCGCCATCATTCAGCTCACCCGCCTTACCGGCCAGGCGGCCTCGCTCACCGCGCCGCTGCGCCTCTCCGGCGCCGCCGCCATCGGCGCCGCGCCGCTGACGGTGCAGGGTCTCGTCGGCCCGGTGGCGCGGCTCACCGGCGGGGCGGGGAACGAACCATGGCCCGTGGATCTCACCCTCGGCTTCGCCGGCGCCAGCGCCCGGCTGCAAGGTGCCGTGGCGCGGCCGCAAAACGCGCGCGGCTATGACCTCACCCTCACCGCCGCCATCCCGGCCCTGGAGGCCATAGGCGCGGCCCTGCCGCCGGGCCTCACCGGCGGGCTGGCTTTGCCGGCCCTGCACCAGGTCAGCGTCTCGGCGCGGATCACCGACCAGAATGCCCCCCTGCCCGCCATCACCAACGCCTCGGTCAAGGCGGGCGCGTCCGATCTTTCGGCGCTGCGCTCCGGCCTCAGCCTCACCACCCTCGATCTCGAACTCCCTGCCCTCACCCAGCCCGTCACCTTCACGGCGGCGGGAATGATGGGGGCTCTGCCCTTCGCCATCCGGGCGAGGGCGACCGCGCCCAGCGCCTTCCTCGCTCCCGCCCTGCTCCCCGCCAGCGCGCCCCCGGCGGCGAGCTTCAGCGAAACCCTCCAGGCCAGCCTCGGCAATGCCAATCTCACCCTCAATGGCGGCATCGCCACCCCGCGCGGCCTGAGCGGCGCCGCCCTCGCCCTTACCCTCGACATTCCCGATCTCGCCGCCCTTTCCCCCGCCGCCGGCCAGGCCCTGCCCGGCTGGAAAAACATCGCGGTGCGGACGACGCTCATCGACCCCGGCGGCCAGGGGCTGGCCACCGCCCTCGGCGCGGACAGCCTGACGGCGACGATGGATAACGCCAGCTTCGGCGGCGATGCGAGCCTCACCCTCAAGCCCCGGCGCCGGCTGGAACTCGATCTCGCCATCGCCAATGCCGATTTCGACAAGCTGTTGGCCGTCCTGCCCCAGCCCCAGCCAAGCCCGCCCGGCGCCGCGGCGGGCGCCCCGCCCGCGAGCGCCCCGGCGCGGCTCATCCCGGCCTATCCGCTTCCCCTCGCTTTGCTGCGCGGAGCCAGCGCCGATATCCAGCTGAGCGCCACGCAATTCACCCTCGGCCATGCCAATTACACCGCGGTGCAGGGCCACGCGGCGCTGAATAACGGCGTGCTGACCATCGCCCCGCTCACCGGCCAGCTTCCCGGCGGGGCGGTTTCGGCCAGCGCCAGCGTCGACGCCGCGCGCGAGCCCGCCGCTGAAACCCTGCGGCTCACCGCGCCCGCCCTGGCGCTCGGCCCGTTCCTGGGCGCCCTCGGCCTGCCGGATGTGGGGGAGGGCACCGTGCAGGCGGCGCTCGACGCCAGCGCCACCGGCGATGATCTGCGCGCCATGGCGGCCTCGGTCTCCGGCCGCCTCGGCCTCGCCAGCGTCAACGGCGTGGTGGACGGCGCGGTCATCGGCCGGCTGTTCGGCGCGGCCCTGCGCGCCGCCGGCCTGCCCGCCAGCCTCGCGG
>NZ_DAIEIF010000049.1 GCF_027352905.1 Acidocella sp. | reverse complement strand
TTTGGCGAGGGCGCGCTGCCGCTGGCCCTGGCGCGGGCGCGGCGGATGGCCGACGCGCTCACTGCCGCCGGCGTGCCGCCCGCCGCGATCCGCATCGCCGCCCTGGCTTCAGGTTCTGGCGGCTTCGCGCAATTCGTATATTAAGCCTTGCATCGATAACCCGAGTCCGAGTTGAACATGTCCTCTGAAGAGTTCCACCGCATCCGCCGCCTGCCCCCTTATGTGTTCGCCGAGGTGAACGCCGCCAAGGCCAAGGCCCGCGCCGCGGCCGAGGACATTATCGACCTCGGCATGGGCAACCCGGATTCCGGCACCCCGGCGCATATCGTCGCCAAGCTGGTCGAAACCATCCAGGACCCGCGCACGCATCGCTATTCCACCTCCAAGGGCATTCCCGGCCTGCGCCGCGCCCAGGCGGCGTATTATGAGCGCCGCTTCGGCGTGAAGCTGGACCCGGAGACCGAGGTGATCGCCACGCTCGGCTCCAAGGAGGGGCTGGCCAACCTCGCCGCCGCCATCACCTCGCCGGGCGACACCATCCTGGTGCCCAACCCGTCCTACCCAATCCATCAGTTCGGCTTCATCATCGCGGGCGCTTCGGTGCGCTCCATCCCCGCGCATCCGGGCGAGGACATGCTGCGCGCCATCGACCAGGCGGTGCGCCACTCGGTGCCGAAGCCGACGGCGCTGATCGTGAACTTCCCCTCCAACCCCACCGCCTACATGGCCGACCTTGATTTCTACAAGGAGCTGGTGGCGCTGGCCCGCAAGACAGAGATCTTCATCATCTCCGACCTCGCCTATGGCGAGATTTATTTCGACGGCAACCCGCCGCCTTCCGTGCTGCAGGTCGAGGGCGCGAAGGAGATCGCGGTGGAGTTCACCTCGATGTCGAAGACCTACTCGATGGCCGGCTGGCGCATGGGCTTCGGCGTGGGCAATCCGCGCCTGATCAAGGCGCTCACCCGCATGAAATCCTATCTCGATTACGGCGCCTTCACCCCGATCCAGGTGGCGGCGACGGCGGCGCTGAACGGCCCGCAGGATTGCGTGGAGGAGATGCGCAACCTCTACCGCGAGCGCCGCGACGTGCTGATCAAGGGGCTGCATCAGGCCGGGTGGGACGTGCCGTCCCCCAACGGCTCGATGTTCGCCTGGGCGCCGATCCCCGAGCGCTACAAGCATCTGGGCAGCCTGGAATTCTCCAAGCTGCTGATGGCCAAGGCCAAGGTCGCGGTGGCGCCGGGCATCGGCTTTGGCGAATATGGCGATACGCATGTGCGCATCGCCCTGGTCGAAAACACCCACCGTCTGCGCCAAGCCATCCGCAATATCCGCGGCTTCCTGGCCACCGATAACGCCGCCCCGGCGGACGACTCTCTGGAGAGCAAATGATGAACCCCTTGCGCGTCGGCATTGCCGGGCTGGGCACCGTGGGTGCTGGCGTGGTCAAACTCCTGGCCCGGCAGGCGGAGCTGATCACCGCCCGCGCTGGCCGCCCGATCGTGGTCACCGCCGTGTCCGCCCGTGACCGCACCCGCGAGCGCGGCATCTCGCTGGACGGGCTGATCTGGCACGATGACCCGCTGGCCCTGGCCTGGGACGAGCAGGTGGACGTGGTCGTGGAGCTGATCGGCGGCTCCGACGGCCCGGCGAAGGCCCTGGCCGAGAAGGCGCTGGCCGCGGGCCGTCCGCTGGTGACGGCGAACAAGGCGCTGCTCGCCGTGCATGGCGCGGCGCTGGCCCAGGCGGCCGAGGATGCTGGCCTGCCGCTGGCCTATGAGGCGGCGGTGGCCGGGGGCATCCCCGTGATCAAGGCGCTGCGCGAGGGGCTGGCGGCCAACCAGGTCAGCCGCGTCGCGGGCATCCTCAACGGCACTTGCAACTACATCCTAACCACCATGCGCGAGGAGGGGCGGGATTTCGCCGATGTGCTGGCCGATGCCCAGCGCCTGGGCTATGCCGAGGCCGATCCCAGCTTCGACATTGACGGCGTGGACGCCGCCCACAAGCTCGCCATCCTGGCCGGGCTGGCCTTCGGCGCGCGCATCAATTTCGCCGATCTGCATATCGAGGGTATCCGCCGCGTTTCGGCGCTGGACATCGCCTTCGCGCAGGAGCTCGGCTACCGCATCAAGCTGCTCGGCATCGCGGAGCAGACCGGCGAGGGCGTGTCGCTGCGCGTGCATCCGGCCATGGTGCCGGTGAGCAAGCCGATCGCCACCGTGGATGGCGTGTTCAACGCCGTGCTGCTGGAGGGTGATTTCTCCGGCCCAGTGTTCCTGCAAGGGCGCGGCGCGGGCGAGGGGCCGACGGCCTCCGCCGTGGTCGCCGACCTCATCGACATCGCCCGCGGTAGCCAGATCCCGGTTTGGGGCATGGCGCAGGGCGCGCTGGCCGAGGCCCGCGTGGTGCCGATGGCGCGGCTTTCCAGCGCTTATTTCCTGCGCCTGATGGTGGTCGACCAGCCCGGCGTGATGGCCGATGTCACCGCCATTTTGCGCGACCATGGCATCTCGCTCGAATCCATGTTGCAGCATGGGCGCAAGCCGGGCGAGGCGGTGCCGATCGTGCTGCTGACCCACGAAACGCGCGAGGACGCGGTGAACGCCGCGCTGGCGCGCATCGCCACGCTGGAAGCGGTGCTGGAAGCCCCGGCGCTGATCCGTATCGAACCGAAATAAGGATAGAGCCATGACCGAACCTCTTCGCCTGGGCGAAGTTTCCGACCGCAACCTGGCGCTTGAGCTGGTCCGCGTGACCGAGGCCGCCGCCATCGCCGCCGCGCGCTGGATCGGACGCGGCAAGAAGAACGACGCCGACGGCGCCGCCGTGGAGGCGATGCGCAAGGCGTTCGACACGGTGGCAATCGACGGCACGGTGGTGATCGGCGAGGGCGAGATGGATGAGGCGCCGATGCTCTATATCGGCGAGAAGGTGGGGTGCGGCGGTCCTGCCATGGATATCGCGGTCGATCCTCTGGAAGGCACGACCATTACCGCCAAGGGCGGGCCCAACGCCATCGCGACCGTGGCTTTGGCGGAGCGCGGGAATTTTCTGCACGCGCCGGATATCTATATGGAAAAGATCGCGGTGGGGGGCGGTTTGCCGGAGGGAGTCGTGGCGCTGGATGCCCCGGTGAAGGAAAATTTGAAAAACCTCGCCTTGGCGAAAGGCATCGATGTGTCGGAATTGATGGTCTGCATGCTGGATCGTGAGCGGCATGCCGAGGAGATCGCCAAAATCCGCGAGGCCGGGGCGCGTATTCTTCTCATCGGCGATGGCGATGTGGCAGGGGTCATCGCCGTGGCGCAGCCTGATGCCGGGGTGGATATGTATCTAGGCTCTGGCGGCGCGCCGGAGGGCGTTCTCGCGGCGGCGGCGCTGCGCTGCACCGGAGGCCAGATGCAGGGGCGGCTGATGTTCGAGGACGCCGCCCAGATCGAACGCGCCCGGTCCATGGGCATCACGGATCCGGGCCATATTTATACATTGGAGCAGATGGCCCGGGGCGATGTGATGTTCGCCGCCACGGGCGTCACGTCTGGCGCTATGTTGAAAGGAGTGCGCCGGGCGGGGCACGGCGCGGTCACTCATTCCATCGTCATGCGCTCAAAATCCGGCACGGTGCGCTATGTGGAAGGGCATCATAATTTCGCCAAGAAAAATCTGAACCTTTAATGCTCAATCAGGGCTGGAGGCCCCAGCTTCAGGACATATTCAGACGGATTGCGTCCTCGATGATTTCCACGCCAGCCGGCATCACGAACGCCACATCGAACCGTGTCTCCGGGCGTGTCCACTCTGGATGCGTCGCGAGGGCGATCCCGGCGGCCTGCCATAGCCGGGTTTGCTGCCGCGCGGAAACGGCATAGGCGGCCTCCGCCCGGCTTCGCCGTGCCTTGACCTCGATAAAAACCAGGGAGCGCGGGTTCGCGGCGATGATATCTATTTCGCCGGCTCCGGTCCGAAACCGATGGGCGAGGATGTCAAAACCGCGGCGGCCGAGTATGTCCGCGACGTGAGTTTCTGCGCGGCGGCCTGCTTTTTCCGCGGCTTGCCGCCGGGCCTGGCTGCTTCCGTTAACAATCGGATTGGGGCGTGCCCCGGCGGCGCGTGACCCCTTCACATGCGTCAACATTTCTTTGTTTTGCCCCAAACTCCTTAATGCCTGGTTAAATTACGGTTGCCGCCATGTGCCGCGGGGTTGGCCAGCGAATTCTTCCGCCATGGTGATGCCCAGCGCCAGTAATACGGGGCCCAGAAAAATTCCCAGCGCCCCGAAGGCGAGAGCGCCGCCCAAAACGCCGATCAGCGTCACCGCGTAGGGCAGGGCCGCGCCCCGTGAAATCAGCCAGGGGCGGAGGATCGAATCGGCGCCGCCGACAACCACGAAGCAGTAAATCGCGAGCAGAATCCCGACGACCGGGTGGCCGGCCGCGATCAGATAAAGGGAGATCGGCACGTAGATGATCACGGCGCCCGCCGGAACAATCGAGATGAGCCCCGCGATGGTGGCCAAAATCAATGCCTGGGGCACATGCGCGACCTCAAAACCGATGGCGTAAAGGATGCCTTGGAACGCCGCCGTGCCCAGAATGCCGAAGACAACGCCGCGCACGGTCGCCGCGACCAGCCCTAGCAGTTCCTCTAGCATGAGGGGATTGATCACCCGGGCTAAAACCAGACGGATACGCTCGATGATCTGTTCTCCCGATAGAAAAAACAGAAAGGCGAAAAAGAGCGCTACGACGGTTTCGACGACGCCGTGGCTGATATGCAAAAGCAATTTGATCCCAGTATGGGCCACCGAGCCGAGCACGGGCTGGGCCGAATTCATCAGGCCGCCAAGATCATTTGCGGAATTATTCCAGAAATCCGCCAGCATCCCGCCGATGACCGGAATTTTTTGAAGAAAACCGGGCGCCGGCGGCAAGCCGTTTTGAATGACATCCGTGACCCATCCCCGGCTGTCTCGTGCCTCTTTGGCCGCCACCAAGGCGAGATGGATGAGCGGCACAAGCAGGAGGACAGCCACGACGATCGTGATGACGATCGCCGCCAATACGGGAGGCAGATGAGAGCGGAAGCGGACGTAAACGGGCCAAAGACAAAAGACCAAGATAGCGGCCCAGAGCATGGCCGGCAAAAAAGGAAGTAAAATCAAAGCACAGCCCAGCCCCAGGGCAAATGCCAATCCAAGCAGAACGAGCCGGTCGGGTCTCATTCCCTCTCTCTGCCGGGCTTGGTCACGTGCCGCAAGAGCGCAACCCCCACCAACATCGATCACGCACCCTTGGATGGGCGTGGTACGATTTATGAAACTCTTGTCAAAAACTAGATATAGTCCAACAATAGAAGCGCTGGCTTTGCTTCACGGGGAGATAAAATGGCTTCGATGCGCTTTGACGAGATTGGTCAGCAATTGCGTGCTTATCGGATGGAATCCGGCCTGAAGGCGGAGGAAATTTCCGCGCGGCTGGGTGTCTCCCGCGCCGCTCTTTACCGGTATGAGAAAGGCGAGGTCATCAAGCTCGACACCATCAATCGTCTGGCGGAGCTTCTCAAAATCTCTCCTCTGACACTGCTCGGCATAGGTATCGAATATTATGCCAAGCCGATCGGGTATGCGGAACGGCTTCGACAAATCGAGGAATCGGCTGAACAGATTTTGCAGGCCGCCGGGCCGATATGTTATCTGACAACATCATCGCAATATGATCAGGTTTTGGCGCAGCTCTTTGATGAGCATGCCGAGACCCTGGAGAGCGATCGACTCTTGACGCGCGCCGCCACGGAGCAATTGCTCGAGGTGATGGCGGAAAGAAAAAAGCTTTACCAAAGCCGTAAACCATCCATTATCAGCATTTTCACGGCCTCCTCCATTCAGAAATTTTTGGCGGAGGGAATCGCGCCCGGCGCCCAGGTCTCGGACGCGCTGCGCGCCAAAGCCCGGGAGGCAGCGTTACGAGAAATGGAAATGGTCGCCAATCTGATGGAGAGCGAGCCGATTGGCCTCCAGCTCGGGTTGATGGCGCAGGGGGAGCCAAATGGGCCTTTCATTCTGCTGCGCTCGCGGGAGCGGGCAACCCTGGCGGTCAACCCCTTCCCCGTGGATTCATTGCCGGGCGCGCAAACCGGGGTGGCGTTGATCACCAGCGCCGAGGATGCCATCGCCGCGCATCAGCGTCTTTGCGAGTCGGTCTGGCGGGAAGCCATTAAGGGCGTGGCGGCGGCGGAGAGGGTGCGCGCCCTCATCGCCGCCGCTCGCCGCTGATGCCCCCCCTCCTTTCGCCCGAGGCGCTGCGCTCATCCCTTGGCGAGAGCGGCTCCGCGGTGCTGGACGCCACCTATTTTCTCCCTAGTGAAAACCAGGACGCGGCGGCGAATTTCACCGCCGCCCATATTCCAGGCGCCCGTTTCTTCGCGATCGACGAGGTGGCGGATCGCTCCTCCAGCCTGCCCCACATGCTGCCAACCCCGGAGGATTTCGCCGCCGCCATGGGCGCGCTCGGCATCGGGGATGAGACGCGGGTCGTGGTTTACGACCAGCGCGGCATTTTTTCCGCCCCCCGGCTCTGGTGGATGTTCCGCGTGTTCGGCCATGACAATGTGCAGGTGCTGGATGGCGGTCTGCCCGGCTGGCGCGCGGCGGGGGGAGAGATCGAATCGGGCATTCCCCGCCCCGCCACGCCCGCCCGCTTCACCCCCCGCTACCGGCCGGACCTCGTGCGCTCATTAACGCAGATGCGCGCCAATCTTGCCGCCCCGGAGGCGCTGGTGCTGGACGCCCGCGCCGCTTCCCGGTTTTACGGAAAAACCCCGGAACCGCGTCCAGGGTTGCGTGGGGGGCATATTCCCGGCTCCCGCTCCCTGCCGTTCAGCGAGGTCCTGGAAAATGGCCGCTACCGTTCGCCGGACGCCTTACGGCGGATCTTCGCCGCGGCCGGGGCGGATGGAACGAGGCCGGTCATCACCACCTGCGGGTCAGGCCTCACGGCCTGTGTCTTGGCCCTGGGCTTGAGTCTGGCGGGCTTGCCGGAGGCAGCGGTTTATGATGGGTCCTGGGCGGAATGGGGCGGACGCGGCGATACCCCCGTAGAGGCTTGAATGGCAAGAAAAATCGAAACCGCCCTGGTGCAATCCGGGCGCGCGCCGGTGAGGCAATATGGCTTTGTCAATCCACCGCTGAAGCGCGGCTCCACGGTTCTGCACGCCAGTGTGGCGGCCAAGCGGGCGCTCGGCCCGGACGCCGCCTTCGAGCCGGTGGAGATCTATGGGCTGATGGGCAGCGAAACCCATTTCGCCCTCGAGGCCGCCATCGCCGAGATCGAGGGAGGAACCCGCGCCCAGGTGACGGGAAGCGGGCTTTCGGCGATCACCCTGCCGCTGCTGAGCTATCTGAGAGCAGGCGAGCATGTGCTGGTGCCTGATTCCGTCTACGGCCCCACCCGTGGTTTCTGCGATTCGGTGCTGGCCCGCTTTGGCGTCGCCACCAGCTATTATGACCCGATGATCACGCCCGGCGGGCTCGCGGGGCTGTTCCAGGCCAATACCCGCGTCCTGTTCACCGAGAGTCCGGGCAGCCATACATTCGAAGTCCAGGACATTCCCGGCCTCGCGGCGGTCGCCCATGCCCATGGCGCCAAGGTGTTTCTCGATAATACCTGGGGCATTCTCCACTTCGCGCCCTTTCGCCACGGTGTGGATGTCTCCATCCACGCCCTTACCAAATATCCTGGCGGCCATTCCGACATCATCCTCGGCGCGGTGGTGGTGAATACCGATGAGGATTGGCATTGGCTGCGCCAGGGGGCGCTTGAAATAGGCAATTACGCCAGCCCGGACGATTGCTGGCTGGCGTTGCGGGGTTTGCGCACCCTCCATGTCCGGCTCAAAGCGGCGGAGGCGGCGGGGCTGCGCATCGCGCATTGGTTCGCGGCCCGGCCAGAAGTCGCGCGGGTGTTGCACCCGGCTTTGCCATCCTGCCCAGGGCACGAGAATTTCAAGCGCGACTTTACGGGGGCGTGCGGATTGTTCGGCGTGGTGTTTCAGCCCCAATACACGCCGCAGGATGTGGAGCGGATGATCGACGCCTTGCGGATGTTTGGCATCGGCGTCAGCTGGGGCGGTTTCGAAAGCCTGGTATTGCCCAGCTCCGGCACCATCCGCCGTACGGCGGGCACCGGCCGGTTCGAGGGTGAAGCCGCGCGGTTTCACATAGGGCTTGAAAACGTGGACGACCTGATCGCCGATCTCGACCAGGGCTTGCGGGCGCTGCGCGGCGCATGATCCTGCCGCCGCTCCTCGCGGGGTTCATCGGCGCCACGGGGCTGGGATTTCTCATCGGGCTGGAGCTGCACGCCTATCGCCGGCGGGGAGAAGGGCCGCTCAGTCCGGAGGCGCAGGGATTCGGCACCACCCGCACCATCACCCTCATCTCCGCGCTGGGTTTCGTTTTGTGGAGCGTCGCGCCGGTCGTGCCTTTTTGCGTGGGGCTGGCCGTGCTGGGGATGGCGCTGGTGCTGGAATACCGCAAGCGCCTCAAGGCGGGGGAAAGCTCCCTCGTTCCCACCATCATCGGGCTGGTCGCCTATGCGCTGGGGCCGCTTTTGCTCACCGCGCCGCCGGTGGTGCCCGCGGCGCTGGTGGTGCTGGTGCTGGTGGCGCTGGGGGAGCAGGTCAAAATCCGGCGTTTTTCTGACGCCTTCCCCTCCGAGGAAGGGGTCACCCTGGCGAAATTCCTCATTCTCGCCGGGCTGATCTATCCGCTTCTCCCGGGTAGCGATGTGCCCTACCTGCCGGGGATATCCTGGACAAAGCTATGGCTGGCCGTGCTGGCCGTCTCGGGGATCTCATATCTCAGCTATCTCGCCCATCGTTACCTGTTCCCTCGCGCGGGCACCTTGCTAACCGGTCTGCTGGGCGGGCTGTATTCTTCCACCGCCGCCACGCTTGTGCTGGCGCGGGCGGTAAGGGCCGAGCCGCAAGGCATGGCCTTCGCCTCCGCCGCGGTCATCATCGCCACCGCGATGATGTATGCCCGGCTGCTAGCCTTGATCGCCTTGGTGGGGCACGAGCAGGCGGCATTGGCCCTGGCTTTGCCGTTCGGCGGGTTTTTTCTGGCCTCGCTGATGGCGGCGGGTCTGATGGCTTGGCGGGAGCGCGGCGGCCTGACGCGCACGCATCCGCCGGTCAGCGGCAATCCCCTGGATCTACCCGCGGCCTTCCTTTTCGCCTTGCTGTTCATGCTGTTTGCGGGTCTCACCCGGCTCGTCACCCTTCATTTCGGGGATGCCGGCCTGCACGCGCTCGCTTTCGTCGTCGGCTTCTCGGATATTGATCCGTTCATCCTCTCGCTGCTTGCCGGCAAATTCACCGTGAGCGAGGGGGCGGTGACCGGCGCCGTGCTGATCGCCAGCGCCAGTAACAATCTCGTGAAAGCCGCCTATGCGCTGATCTTCTCGCGCAGCCGGACGTTGATGCCCGCCGCCATCTGGCTATGCCTCATGGCGGCGGTATCCTTCGCTCTGGCCCTTGGCTAGAGCGCCGGCTCACCATGCATCATATAGGGTGGCTTTTCAAAAGTATGCCCCACATTTTTCCGCCATTCGCTGAAATCCGGGCTGGCCCGGAAGCTTTCATGCGCCGCGACGCTGTCCCATTGGACGATCAGCATGAAGCGGCGCGGGTCCTCGATCATGCGCTGCAAGTCCATGCCATGGCAGCCGGGAAACGCCAAAAATTTGGGTTTGCTGCGCCCCGCCCCGTCGATAAACTCCTGTTCCATGCCGGCCTTGACCTGAATATCCGCGAATTCGGTGACCATCCTCAACCTCCGATCGTTATTGCTCGTTGTTCGCCCAGCCCCTCCACGCCGAGGCGGAGGGTCTGGCCAGGGTGCAGATAAACCGGTTCCGGCTTCCTGCCCATCCCCACCCCCGCCGGCGTGCCGGTGGCGATGATGTCGCCAGGATAAAGCGTGATGAATTGCGAGACATAGGAAACCAGCATCTTCACCCCGAAGATCATGTTGGCGGTCGTGCCGTCCTGCATTGTTTTTCCATCCACCTCGCAGAATAAACGCAGGGCTTGCGGGTCGGGCACCTCATCCTTGGTGACCAGCCAGGGGCCGACCGGGCCGAAACGGTCACAGCCTTTGCCCTTGTCCCATTGGCCGCCGCGCTCGGTCTGGTAAGAGCGCTCGCTGACATCGTTCACCACCGCGTAGCCCGCGACATATTCCAGGGCGGTATCTTCCGGCACCCGGCTGGCCTTGGCGCCGATCACCACCCCCAGTTCCACCTCCCAATCGGTTTTTTTCGCGCCGGGCGGGATGATGATGTCATCATAAGGCCCGCAGAACGCGGAGAGCGATTTGAGAAAAATGATCGGCTCCTGGGGAATTTTTCCTCCCGTCTCGGCGGCGTGGTCAGCGTAATTCAACCCGATGCAGACGAAATTGAGCGGCCGGGGAATGCAAGGGCCGATGCGGTGCTCCGCTTTCAGCAGAGGCAGCTTCTCCGGGTCGAGCCTTTGCAGCTGTTCGAGCCAGGGAAGGGTCATTTCATCGCCGGTGATGTTGGCGAGCGCGTCGTCCAAGGTGCGGATGGCGCCGTCATGATCGAGAATGCACCATTTTTCGCCGCTTTCCTCGCCATACCGCAACAGCTTCATCATTACCTCCTCGATTTGCCCTCAGCGCCGCGCACAAAGCTGGGTGGCGAAGACGGGGCGTGTCAAACCCCTGTTTCTATACTACCGCTGCGCGAATATGTCAGGAGAGGTCAGCCTCATGCCGCTCTTTGTACTTCATGCCAAGGATCACCCGGGCGCCCTCCCGCGCCGGCTGGAACTCTATGCGGCCCACCGCAGCTTCCTGGAGCGGCAGGACGATATCGGGCCCGTGCGGATCATCATGGCCGGGCCGCTGCAAACGGATGATGGCGACTATATGACAGGATCGCTGCTGATTCTCGAGGCGCCCGACAGGAAAGCGGTGGACCGTTTGGTGGCGGAGGACCCCTTCACCCAGGAAGGCGTATGGGGGGAGGTTTCCGTCTCCCGGTTTCACCGCCGCCGCCATCCGGCGCGGGACATCCTAACGCTCTGAGCTAACCGAGCAAACCGATGCCTTAAACAAAAAAAGGCTGGCCGCTAAGGCCAGCCAGCATCAACTTTTTGATGCCTTGTTTCTTGGCTCCCTAAACTTGGCGGCTAGCATTCGCTGTCGCGTTACCGTTTGCCTCTTTTAAGAGACACGCGGCTGGATTTTATTGCCACGGGTCAGATTGTGGCTGAAAAAAGACGGGATGGCAAGCGCGCTTATGCGGTTTTTTGCAGGCGCAAGCGGTGCGGAGGAAATTTTTTTCACGTCGCCAGGGCCGCCGGGTCTTCGAGCCGGGTCAGCAGCGCCTGCCGGGCGGCGCGCACCTCCTCCGCCGCCTGGCTGGCGGGCGCGGCCTCGGTCACGCCAAGCCCCTCCGCGAAGGCGTTGGCATAGCCGGCGCGGTTGGCCAGCGCGGCGGAGAGCAGGGACAGGCGGCGCGCGGCGATCTCCGCCTCCAACCGCTTACGCAGGCGGGACGCGGCGGGGGCGCGGTTGAAGAGCAGCACGGCCGGGCGGCGTTCCTCAAAGGTCATTTTGAGCGTGCCTTCCGCGGCCCATAAATCCGGCGGGGCCGGGTTGAGCGGCACCAGCACGAGATCCGCGCCGCGGATGGCGCGCCGCGCGTCGCTGTCGATCACCGGCGGGGTGTCGATGATGATATAATCATAGGCCGATTTCAATGTCTCGAGTTCGCCCGCCAGCCGCCAGCCGGAGACCGTGGAGGTGTCGAGAGCCGTCTTCGCCTTGGCGGCGGATGCGCGCAACCGGCCCCAGGCGGTGAGGCTGGCTTGCGGGTCGGTGTCGAGCAGCGCCACCGTGCCCAGCTCCGCCAAGGCGGCGCCAAGCTGGGTGACGAGCATGGTCTTGCCCGCGCCACCTTTTTGCTGTGCAACCGCTATGATCCTACCCATCCCATTCCTCCTGACACGGAGCGAGTTAATGGCATATTCCTTTGCGCCGCCAGAGCATTTTGCAGGCGCGTTGCTCACCCCCGCGCAAATGGCGCGCGCGGACGCGCTGGCGGGAAACACCGAGGCTTTGATGCGGGCGGCCGGGCGGGCGGTGGCGCGGGCCATCTTGCAACGCTGCGCGCCGGTGCCGGTGCTGGTGCTGGCGGGGCCGGGCAATAATGGCGGCGATGGCAAGGCGGCGGCGAAATATCTGGCGCGAGCGGGCTGGCCGGTGAGGGTGGCGGATTTCCGGGAGGCGGGGCCGGAGCAGGCCGCGCGGGCCGGGCTGGTCATCGACGCGATCTTCGGCGCGGGCCTGTCGCGGGAGCTCGATGCACGGACCATCTCGCTGCTGCGGGCCGCCCGGCGGCTGGTGGCGGTGGACGTTCCCTCCGGCCTGGATGGCGCCACCGGCCAGGTTCGGGGCTATGCGCCGCAGGCGGAGTTCACGGTCACCTTCGTGCGCAAGAAGCCCGGCCACCTCCTTTTCCCCGGCCGCGCCCTATGCGGCGAGGTGCTGCTCCGTGACATCGGCATGGCGGAGAGCGTCATCGCCGGGGCCGGGGTTGATACATGGGAGAACGGCCCGGCCTTGTTCACCCTCCCGCCCCAGGCGCCCACCGGCCATAAATATCAGAGCGGGGATGTCACGATCCTCTCCGGCGCGCTGCCGGGCGCGGCGCGGCTGGCGGCGATGGCGGCGCGCCGCGGCGGCGCGGGCATGGTCAGCATCGCCGCCCCCGCGGCGGCCCCCTTGCCGGAGGCGGGCATCATCCTCCGGCATGAGCCGCTGGCCGAGTTGCTGCGGGACGCGCGCCGCAAAAGCTGGGTGGTGGGGCCGGGCCTCGGCGTCGCGGCGGCGGGAGAGGCGCTGACCCAGCTTCTCGCGGCGCCAGGCCTGGCCATCGTCGCGGACGCGGACGCGCTCACCACCTGCGCGGGCAGGCCGGAGCGGCTGCGCGGTGTCGCCGTCATCACTCCCCATGAGGGCGAGTTCACCCGTCTCTTTGGCGCCATCGGCCCCAGCAAGCTGGAGGCCGCCCGGCGCGCCGCCAGAGAGATCCAGGCGGTGGTGGTGTTGAAAGGGGCGGATAGCGTGATCGCGGCGCCGGACGGCACCGCCGCCATCAATGCCAACGCGCCGCCCTGGCTCGCCACTGGCGGCACGGGCGATGTGCTGGCCGGGCTGGCGGCGGCCTTGCTGGCGCGCGGCATGCCCCCATTCGCCGCCGCCTGCGCGGCGGTCTGGCTGCATGGCGCCGCCGCCGCCCAGGCCGGGCCAGGCATGCTGGCGGAGGATCTTCCCCCTCTGCTGGGCAGGCTGAGCCATGCGTGACAGCAAAGACGGTGATGCGTGATTTCTTTACAAAAACGGTTTGGCCCGGCCCAGAAAAGCCATGATCATCCGGCTTGTATGGTCAGGCAATCATAGGGAGACAAGCCGCATGCGCTGGCGAAATGGAATGCTGGGCCTCATCGCGGCTTTGGCCGTCACGGCCTCGCCCGTTCTGGCTCAGCCGCGCGGGCCGGGCTATGGCCCGCCCCCGCATGGACCGGGCTATTATGGCCCGCCGCCCCCGCGCGGACCGGGCTATTATGGCCCGCCGCCGCGCCACTGGGCTCAGGGAGACCGTTTCGAGGGTAATCGCGTCGTCATCAATAATTACAATTATTACCATTTGCGGCCGCCCCCGTACGGCTATCAGTGGGTCTATTCCGGCGGGCAATTTCTCATGGTCGCCATCGCCACCGGCGTCATCGCGGCCATTGTGGCGGGGTCGCTGAATTAGCCAGCCGGCTCGGGCGGGGCAAACCCATTTCCCGCGGCTCCGCTTTCCTGTAACGTCGGGCCATGAATGAAATGCGGCCCGTATGGCCCGGCCAAGGAGGTTTGGAAACGCTGGCCGCCATCGAGCGCAAGCTTCTCTGGCTGGCCGCCTGGACCATTCATTACGCCAACAACATCCGTCCCAACCCCACCGGCGCGAAGGTGGGTGGGCATCAGGCGTCCTGCGCCTCCGTCACCACCCTCATGACGGCGTTGTATTTTCACGCCCTGCGGCCGCAGGACCGCGTGGCGGTCAAACCCCACGCCGCTCCCGTGCTTCACGCCATCAATTATCTGCTGGGGCGGCAGAGCCTGGAGAAGCTGCAAAATTTTCGTCAGCTCGGTGGCGCCCAGGCCTACCCCTCCCGCACCACCGATGGACCGGAGATTGATTTCTCCACCGGTTCCGTCGGGCTTGGCGTCGCCATCACCAGCTTCGCCGCGCTGATTCAGGATTATGTGGAGGCGCATCGCCTTGGGCCCCCAGGCGCGGCGCGGGCGCGGCATGTCGCCATCGCGGGCGATGCGGAGCTGGACGAGGGCAATATCTACGAAGCCCTGCTGGAAGGCTGGAAGCACGATGTCCGCGATGTCTGGTGGGTGGTGGATTGTAACCGCCAAAGCCTCGATTCCGTCATCCCAGACCGGCTCTTCGGCCGGTTCGAGGGGCTGTTCCGCGATATGGGCTGGCGGGTCGTTACCTTGCGCTACGGCCAGCGGCTGCAAGAGGCGTTCACCCAGCCTGGCGGCTCCAGCCTGCGGCATTGGCTGGATGAATGCCCGAATTCCGTCTATTCCGCGCTCACCTTTCAAGGCGGCGCGGCCTGGCGCGAGGCGCTGCTGCGCGACCTTGGCCGCAGCCGGGGCGCGCGCGCGCTCATCGGCTCGCTGAGCGATGCCGAGCTGGCGGAGCTGATGACCAATCTGGCCGGGCATGATCTCGCCACGCTTCTGCAAAGCTTCACCGCGGCCGCCGCCTCCAGCCAGCCCACGGTTTTCCTCGCCTACACCATCAAGGGCAACGGCCTGCCGCTGGCGGGCCACAAGGACAACCATGCCGGGTTGATGACGCCCGAACAGATGGACCAGTTCCGCGCCGAGATGCGCATCCGCCCGGGCCATGAATGGGATCCGCTCGAGGGGCTCGCCCATCCGCACCGGGTCGAGCGGCTGCTGCGCGAGGCGCCTTACGCCACGCCGCTGACCCCGGGCGGACGCCGCCTCGCCGCGCCCGCCGTGCCGGTGCCGGCGGAATTGCCGCAGCCGCGCATCGCCGGGCGGCGAATGAGCACCCAGACCGGCTTTGGCGAGATCCTCTCCGAGATCGGGCGGGCCCAGGCCGAGACCGCGGCGCTGGCGCGGGCCATCGTCACCTCCAGCCCGGATGTCGCCACCTCCACCAACCTCACCTCCTGGATCAACCGGCGCGGCATGTTCGCCCGCCAGGCCCAGCCGGATATTTTCCGCGAGAACAAGGTCGCCTCGATGGTCCGCAAGGACATGCATCCGCACGGCCAGCATATCGAGCTGGGCATCGCCGAGCAAAGCCTGTTTCTCCTGCTCGGCGCCGCCGGGCTGGCGCACGAGCTTTACGGCGCGCGGCTGCTGCCCATCGGCACGGTGTACGATCCTTTCGTCAATCGCGGGCACGACGCGCTTTATTATGCCTGCTACCAGGATGCGCGTTTTCTTCTCGTCTCCACCCCTTCGGGCATCACCCTGGCGGCGGAGGGCGGCCAGCATCAGGCCACCAACACGCCGCTGCTCGGCATCGTGCAGGACAAGCTGGCCGCCTTCGAGCCGGCCTATTGCGACGAGCTGCGAATCATGATGCGCCACGCTTTCGAATATATGCAGAGGCCGGATGGTTCGGCGGTCTGGCTGCGTCTTTCCAATCTCGTGCTGCCCCAGCCCGCCAGGGCGCTCAACGCCGCGCATGTCATCGCCGGAGCGCATTGGGCCGTGCCCCCCGCGCCAGGGGCGGAGCTCGCCATCGCCTATCAAGGGGCGCTGGCGGCGGAGGCGGAGAAGGCGTTCGCCCTGGTGCGGGAGGAGGTGCCCGGCGCCGGGCTGCTCGCCATCACCAGCCCCAACCGGCTTTACGCGGGGTGGCGGCAGGCGCAGCGTTTGCGGCGCGAGGGGCAGGCGGGGCGGGCGCATATCGAGGATATTCTCGCGCCTCTCGCCGCCCATGCCGCGCTGGTCACGGTGCTGGATGGGCACCCCGCCGCCCATGCCTGGCTGGGGGCGGTGCGCGGCCAGCGCGTGATGGCCCTGGGTCCGGACCGTTTCGGTAAATCCGGCACGGTCGCCGAGCTTTACCGTGAGTACGAAATGGATTGCGACGCCATTCTCGATGCCTGCGCCGAGGCCTTGCGGGACGCCTCTCTTCCCTGAACAAAATGGTAACGGGTTTTCCACAGAAAACCCTCATATCCCGCCCCCTAAATATTGCGTGTCCTCCGGCTTGGGTCTACTTTATTTAGTAGGTCATTCAAGGGAGACCCACCAAATGGAGTGGACGGAAGAGGCAATTTCCCGCCTGCGGAATTTGTGGGCGCAGGGTTTGTCGACCGCTGAGATCGGGCGGCGGCTGAATGTTTCGAAAAACGCCGTGGTGGGCAAAGCGCACCGCTTGAACCTGCCCGCGCGCCCTTCTCCCATTCGCCGCGCTCCCGGGGTGGCGCCGCGCCCGCCGGTGCCTAGGCGGGTGCAGGGGCCTACCCTGCCGCCGCTCTCCGCCTCCCTCAGCGCGCCGGTGCCCGTGTTGCGGGCCGTCACCCCCGCGCCCAAGCCAAAGCTGCCCCGTACCGCCCCTTGCTGCTGGCCCATCGGCGAGCCGGGCACCGCCAGTTTTCATTTTTGCAATGCCGCGGCGATGACCGGCAAGCCCTATTGCGAGGAGCACGCCGCCATCGCCTATGTCCGGCTCCGGGATAAGGCCGAGGACGCCGCCTGAAAGATAGGGCGGCGCGCCCCGCGCGTACCGGTGGCCAGCCGTACCGCATTGCAACAAAACAGGTTTTTATTGCGCCGAGGGGGAAAAAGCAGTTAAGCTGCGGGTTGCCGGAAAATCGCCGGCGACGACTTAAAACCCGAATAAAACGGGGCCAAGAAAGGTGTCGAAATGGAAATGATTCAAGAGGGTCAATCCCCCCAGTCCTCCGCGTCACAGACCGGGGTCGTCAAATGGTTCAATCCGGGCAAGGGCTATGGTTTCATCGCGCCGGATGATGGCGGCAACGATATTTTCGTTCATATCAGCGCCGTGCAGCATGCCGGTCTGCGCAAGTTGAACGAGGGGGAGCGTGTGCGCTTCGCTTTGCAACAGCGGGAAGGCCGCGTGGCCGCCATCGGCATCGAGCGCCTGCACTAACGTAAAATCCCGTCGGAACGCCAGCCCGCCATCGGTGAGGCTCGGCTTTCTTGCGGTTGGCGGGCATGGATCAACGGCGCGGCGCGGCCTATGCTGCGCTCATGCCGAATGATTTTCTCCATTGTCTCGATCACCCCGCCGGGCTGGCCGTTGCCGCCGCCGCCCCACGGGCTTTGCACGCCGTCCAGCCCCATGCCTTGCCCGCCCTGCTGGAAGGCTGGCCGGAGGCGCGCGCCCAGGCCGCGCTCCTCGGTTTCGAGGCGGAAAGCGGGCGCGTCCTTTTGGTGCCGGATCGTCAGGGCGCGCCCGGCGCGGCCTTGCTCGGGCTGGGGGAGGCGGTTCCCATCCTCCAGTCATTCGGCGCCGCAGCTTCGGCCCTGCCCGCCGGAACCGCCTGGCGGATCGAATCCGGAGAATTTCCACGCAACAAAGCGGAACTCGCCTTCTTGCTGGGCGCCTACCGCTATGAATCGCTGAAAGCGAAAAAAACCGGATTGGCCAGCCTGGCCGCGGCGGATACCCGCGCTCGCACCATCGCGGGCGGCGTCATGCTCGCCCGCGAACTCATCAACACCCCGCCCAACCGGCTCGGCCCGGATGAGCTGGCGGAGGTGGCGCTGGCGCTCGGCCGCCGCCACGGGGCGGAGTGCGAGGGCGTGCGCGGCGCGGCGCTGGCCAGCCGGTTTCCCGCCATCGCCACGGTCGGCGCGGGTTCGGACCGGCCGCCCGCCGCCGTGCTGCTTCGCTGGCGGGGCAGCGCCGCCACGCAGACCTCACCCCTGATCTCGCTCTGCGGCAAGGGGGTATGCTTCGACACGGGCGGGTATAATCTCAAACCCGGCGGCGCGATGCGGCTGATGCGCAAGGATATGGGCGGCGCCGCGATCGCGTTGGGCTTGGCGGCGGCCATCATGGCGCTCGATTTGTCCATTCGCCTGGAATTGCGGATAGGCTGCGTGGAAAACAGCGTCTCCGGACACGCCATGCGGCCCTCGGATATTATCAAGACCCGGGCGGGATTGACGGTGGAAATCGGCGATACCGACGCCGAGGGGCGGCTGGTGCTCTGCGATCTCCTGGCTGAAGCCTGTGAGCAAAATCCTGACTGGCTCGTCGATCTTGCCACCCTCACAGGAGCGGCCCGCGTGGCGCTGGGGCCGGATCTGCCCGCGCTGTTCAGCAATGATGATGCCATGGCGGCGCAAATTCTCTCAGCCGGGCTGGAAACGGGGGACCCCCTATGGCGGTTGCCTTTGCATGCCAGCTATGCCTCCTGGTTGGAATCTTCATTTGCCGACCTTAACAATATTTCATCGAAACCATTCGCCGGCGCCATCACCGCCGCGCTATTTCTGCAGCGCTTTATCTCTCCAGGCATATGCTGGGCGCATATCGATACCTATGCCTGGAACGATTCCACCCGTCCTGGCCATCCCGAGGGGGGAGAGGCCCAAACCTTGCAGGCCCTGCTTGAGGCGATTGAAATTTTTTCAACCAACAAGGGTGGGCAACATAAAAACGTTTCGGCCTAATTTTAATTAAAATTTTTTCACGATGAGCGGTGTCTTAAGTAACAAACGTAAAACGGAATCTCTTGTTTTGTTAGCTTGCCGGAGAGGCGCTGGGGAAGCTTTTCGAACTCATATTGAATTTCTTTCGCATCTCATTTAATGGTTTTTGCTCCCATCGTTTTATGGTACGGCCTCGCCGAGGTTTGCTTGATCAGAACGATTTTCCAAATTTTCAAGGGAACTGAATAATGGCACCTCCTCAACTTTCTTCCGATCAGCTGGTCGGGATTCTCCGCGATACCATCGTCCCCCTCGTCCGGCGGGATGGTGTGGATCTTTCCGCGCGGCAGCTTGGGGTTTTTCTAACCTGTTATCTTGGCGAGGGACCCCACACCGTCCGTGGCCTGGCGCATGAGTTGAACGTTTCCAAACCGGCGATCACCCGCGCCCTCGACCGGCTGACGGAGCTTGATTACGTCCGCCGCAAGGTAGACCCTTCCGACCGCCGCTCGGTGCTGGTGCAACGCACGGTCAAGGGGGCTGCTTTTCTCCGGGAAATCCGGCATATTATGACGGATGCTTTCACCACTCATAGAACCGAGGCCTCCAGCCGCCGCGCGGCGGGCTAACCTCACGCGCCGCCGCGCTCTTCGCGCGGCCGCCTTGTTTCTGGGGGCGTCCCTGCTGGCCAAAGCGCCGGCGCGGGCCGCCCCCATGACTTTATCCGATCAGGACAAAGCGCTCCTCGCGCAAATAGAAGCCTATCTCAACGCGCAGAAATCCGTCACGGCTAATTTTCTCCAAGTGGCGGCGGATGGGTCGACACGCACTGGTAAGGCCTGGCTTCAGCGTCCCGGCAAAATGCGCTTCGCCTACGACCCGCCCGACCCCCAGCTTCTCGTGGCCGGATTTGGCATTTTAACCTATTACGATCCCGATCTGGGTCAGACCAGTAATATTCCGTTGAGCACCACGCCGCTTGGCATTCTGCTGGCGCCGCGTGTTGATCTGGAAAGCGCGGACGTTTACGTCACCAATATTCTGCGCCAGCCCGGGCAGGTGGATGTCACGCTGGTGCGCAAGGGCAAGGAGGCGGCGGGAAGCCTCACCCTGTCCTTCGCGACCGATCCGCTGGAATTGCGTGGCTGGGTGGTCACCGATGCTCAGGGAAAACAGACCATCGTGCATTTATACGACATTTCTCCCGCCGCCCGGCCATTTCCGGATTCGCTATTTCAATTCACGCCCGCCACGTCGCCGATCCCTTCGGGCGGCTGAATTTCAAACATGCCGCTCACCATCGCCACTTGGAATATCAACTCGTTGCGCCTGCGCCAGTCCTTGCTGCACCGCCTCGTCGCGGCGTTGCGGCCAGATGTTCTCTGCCTGCAGGAAACCAAGGTGCCGGATGCGCTGTTTCCGGAGGATATCGGCGCCGCCACAGGGTTTCCCCATGTGCTCAAGCGCGGCATGAAAGGCTATAACGGCGTCGCCATCCTGTCGCGCCTGCCGCTGACCTTGGCGGAGGACACGCCCGATTGGTGCGGCAAGGCGGATTGCCGCCACGTCTCCGCCACGGTGCAAACCCAAACCGGCCCCCTCACCATTCACGATTTCTACGTTCCGGCTGGCGGCGACATTCCGGATGGCGCGGTCAACGCCAAATTCGCGCATAAGCTCGCCTTCCTGGCGGAAACGCGGGCGCATTTCGCCGCGCACAAGCCGCGCCGGGCCGTGCTGGCGGGCGATCTCAACATCGCGCCCCTGGAACATGACGTATGGAGCCATAAACAGCTTCTCAACGTCGTCAGCCATACCCCCATCGAGGTCGCGGCGCTAGAGGCCTGGCGTGACCAGGG
Source organism: Acidocella sp. (assembly GCF_027352905.1). Classification (GTDB taxonomy): domain Bacteria; phylum Pseudomonadota; class Alphaproteobacteria; order Acetobacterales; family Acetobacteraceae; genus Acidocella. Next base: position 6,198 of record NZ_DAIEIF010000049.1, on the reverse strand, counting down.
GTTTTACGACGCCATAAGGCATTTCGTGCCGGCGGCGCAAAAACTCTACACATGGTGGTCCTACCGCAACCGGGATTGGGCGGCCTCCGACCGTGGGCGCAGGCTCGACCATATTTGGGTCACGCCGGACCTCGTCCCGGCGCTGCGGCAATTCCAAATCCTGCGCGAGGCGCGGGACTGGGAGCAGCCTTCCGACCATGTTCCGGTGGCGTTGACCCTGGATCTCGACCCGGCCGGCTCATAAAGCCCCGGGCGACCTCTCGGGGCTGGTCACCCGCCAGCCGCCGCCCTCCGGCGCGCAGTAAAACGGCACGGCATTGCCGGTCAGCCCCTCCCGGGGCAAGCCCATCAAGTCGCGGATGGCGCGGAACACGCCGCCATGGGCGATGATGAGCGGCGGCCCCGGCCGCGCCGCCAGCCCGCGCGCCAGCGCCGCGGCCACCCGCTCCAGCAGTTCGGCGAAGCTTTCCGCCCCCGCCGGGGTAAAACGCCCTTCCAGCCATTCCGGAAACCAGGGCAAAAGCGGCTGGCCTTCCATGCCGCCGAACACCACCTCCCGCAAATCCGGCTCATACGCCACCTCCAGCCGCAAGCTGGCATTGACCAGATCGGCGGTTTCGCGCGTGCGCCGCATGGGCGAGGCGAGAATATGGGTGATGCCCCGCCCCGCCAGCAGCGCTCCGGCCCGCTCGGCCTGGGCGCGGCCATTAGCGTTCAAGGAGATATCGAGCGCTCCCTGGCTCAGCCCGGCGGCGTTGTAATCCGTCTCGCCATGCCGGAGAAACCAGAACGGAACGGGTGGCAGCGCCAAATCAGGCCAGCCCTTCGGCTTTCAGCGCCCGCTGCACGGCCGGCCGGGCGCGCATGCGCTCCAGATGTCCCGCCAGCCCCTCCGGCAGCTCCAGATTGGCCCGCGGCCCCCAGTTTTCGAGGAAAAACAGCGCCGCGTCGGCGATGGAATAATCGCCCAGCAAATAGGCTTTCGCGCCTAAAGCCTGGTTGAGCAGCTTATAGCCGGCCGTCACGATATCGCGCCCCGTCTGCTTCACGGCCGGCTCGTCGGCGCTGGTGGGGGTAAAGGCGGCTGGGCGGAACATGCGGGTGAAGCCCCGCATATGGACGGTGGCGACCATATAATCGAGCAGCTCCAGCGTCCGCACCTCGCCCTCTATCGTCTCCGGCAAGAGCCGCGCCTCGGGATTGGTTTTGGCCAGATACCAGGCGATGGCGGGCCATTCGGTCACCAGGGAGTTATCGTCGCGCAGCAGCGCGGGCACCTTGGATTTCGGGTTGAGCGAGGCGTAGGGCTCCTTGTATTGTGCCCCGGCGGCCAGATCCACCTTCAGCAATTCGAATGGTTTGCCGATTTCCTCCAGCAGCACATGGATGCCGAGCGAGCACGCATTGGGAGCATAATAAAGTTTCATGGCCACCTCCGTTTATATCCGCCCGCTCCATGAGCGCGGCGTGGGAGGTTTGTAGGCCAATCCCTGGCCCGGCTCCAGGGGGCCGGGCCGGCGATCAATCGAAGAGCGAGGAGACCGAGCTTTCCGTGGAAATCCGCCGCATCGCCTCGGCTAGCAGCGGGGCGATGGAAAGCTGGCGGATGTTATGGGCGAGCCGCACGGCCTCGGTTCCCAGGATCGAATCCGTGATCGTCATCATCTCGATGGGCGAGGCGGCGATCCGCGCCACCGCCCCGCCGGAGAGCACGCCGTGGGAGACATAGACCTCCACGGATTTCGCGCCATTGGCGAGCAGCGCCTCGGCGGCGTTGCACAGCGTGCCGCCGGAATCGACGATATCATCCACCAGGATACAATCCCGCCCCGCCACGTCGCCGATGATGTTCATCACCTCGGACACGCCCGCGCGCTCGCGCCGTTTGTCGATGATGGCGAGATCGGTGTTCAGCCGCCGGGCGATGATGCGCGCGCGCAGCACGCCGCCCACATCCGGGGAGACGATCATCGGCGTCCGCCCGGCGAAACGTTCCTGGATGTCGCGGGAGAAGAGCGGCGCGGCGGGGAGATTATCCACCGGAATGTCGAAGAACCCTTGAATTTGCCCAGCATGCAAATCCATGGTCAGCACGCGGTTGGCGCCGGCCTCGGTGATGATATTGGCGACCAGCTTGGCGGAGATCGGGGTGCGGGGGCCGGATTTACGGTCCTGCCGCGCATAGCCGAAATAGGGAATCACCGCGGTCACCCGCCGGGCGGAGCCGCGCCGCAGCGCATCCAGCGTGATCAGCAGCTCCATCAAATGGTCATTGGTGGGGTAGGAGGTGGATTGGATGACGAAGACATCCTCGCCGCGCACGTTCTCGTGAACCTCGACGAACACTTCCATATCCGCGAACCGCCGGATCGACGCTTTCGCCAGGGGCAGATTCAGGCCGGCGGCAACAGCCTCAGCCAGCGGACGATTGCTGTTGGCGGCGACAATCTTCATCGGCGGCCTTTCAGGAATGCTGCTCGGGGCGCGGTGTAGCAATGGGGGGCGGCAAAGTAAATTAAGCGGAAAGAGCGCGGGAGCGTTCCGTGGCCGCCTGGATGGCCGCTTTGAACGTTTTTGGCCATGCGTCATCGGCGCGCAACAGTTTCAGCGCCTCGGCGGTGGTGCCGCCGGGGGAGGTTACGGCCTCGCGCAGCGCCGCCGGGGTTTCGGGGGAGGCGGCCAGCAGCGCGGCGGAGCCGATCACCGTTTGCCGGGCCAGGCGCCGGGCCAGCTCCGACGGCAGGCCCTGGTCCAGCCCGGCCTGTTCCATCAGCTCGGTGAGGAGAAAGACATAGGCGGGGCCGCCGCCGGAAATCGCCGTCACCGGGTCCAGCATCCCTTCCTCCTCCACCCAGGCGACCTCGCCCACGGCGGCGAGCAGCCGGGCGGCCAGATCCCGCCCCGCCGCGGATACGCCCGCCCCGGCGAAAGCCACGGTGATGCCCTGGCGCACGGCGGCGGGGGTGTTGGGCATGGCGCGGATGATGGCGGGCGCGCCTCCCAGCAGCCCCGCCACGCCCTGCACGGTTTTACCCGCCATGATGGAGATGAACAGCGCCCCGGCCAGATGCCCATAGGCGGGCAGCGCCGCCGCCGCCATTTGCGGCTTCACCGCCAGAACCACCGCCTCCGGCGCGAAGCCTGGGGGGAGCCGGGCGGGGTCAGCCGCCACCGTCACGCCGGGTCCGGCCAGGGCCTGGGCGGCGGGGGAGGGGTCGATGATGACGGCCTCGGCCAGCCCTTGCTCGCGCCAACCGGCGAGCAACGCGCTGCCCATACGGCCGCCACCTACCAGAAGAATCGGGGGCAGGGCGGTCATGCCCGCCCTATGTCATGCTTCGCCCGCGCATTCCAGCATGGCCGCGTCCAGCGCCTCATCCGGGCTTTTGCCGCCCCAAATCGCGAATTGAAACGCGGGGAAGAAGCGCTCGCATTCGGTGAGGGCGATGTCGATCATATCCTCCACGGATTCCGCCGCCACGCCCGGCGCGCCGCGCAGCAGCATGGCATGGCGGTAAACCGGCATGTCCGTCTCCGCGTCCAGGCCGAAATGGCCGATCCACAAGCGCTCATTCGCCTTGGCGAGCAATTCGTAAACCGTCCCGCGCCGTTTCGCCGGGGCCTTCATGTCGAAGGTGGCGGAGAAATGCATGATCGAGATTTCGTCGGACCAGCAGAAATACAGCCCGTAATCGCACCATTTTCCCTGCGCCTCGGCGGCGAGATCCGAGTCCGAGCGGCGGTCGAAATTCCATTCATTGGCGGCGACGATCTGTTCCACGAGATCGAGCGGATTGGAGACGGTGTTAGCCTCGTCGGCGGCGTGAGCAAGACTGGTCATGCAAGGGCCTCCTTGTCACCATAGAAATCGGGTGAGACAAATCTGGCGTCCCGCGCAGTGTTTCTCCCCACGATTCGGATGGTATGTAATTTTATCGGCCCCGTACATTAATATCGCATTGCCGCCAGCGGTTTTTGTCGAGCGTCACCCATTCGCCGCAATGGATTTTTTCGCGCCGAGGCCCCATATATCCGCTCCGGATGCCCAAGGATTTCCACAGCATGACCAGAAGTTTTTTCCTCTCCCTCGCGGTGGCGGCGGGGCTGCTGCTCGGCCCGGCCCTGCCCGCCCGCGCGCAGGATGCGGGGCCGACGCCGCGCCAGATCCAGACGATGATCGATACCGGCCAAAGCGCCCAGGCGCTCCAGGCGCTCAAAGGTGTGCTGCAACAGCATCCCGAGAGCGGAGTGGCCTGGTACCTTGCCGCCGAGGCGCAGGACGCGCGCGGCAATGAGACCGCCGCGGCCCAGGCTTTGGCGAAGGCGGAGCAATACGCGCCGGGCCTGCCCTTCGCGGATCCGCAAAAAGCCGCCGCCTTGCAGGCCCATATCCAGAAAGGGCTCAACGCGCCCGCCGCCGGCCATGCCGGCATCAGCGTTGCCTTGCTGGTCATTGGCGGGCTGGTGCTGCTGTTCATTCTGTTGCGCCTCTTCTCCGGCTTGCGGCGCGGGCCAGTGCCGTTTTACCGCCCTCCCTATCCCGGCAATCCAAACATGCCTTACGGCGCCCAGGGGCCCAACGGGCCGTATGGGCCAGGCGGCTTTGGCGGGTTTGGCGGCGGGCTCGGCGGCTCCATCCTCGGCGGTCTTGCCGCCGGGGCCGGCTTCGCGGCGGGCGAGCGCATCGTGGATGGCATGATGGGCGGGCACGAGGCCCAGGCCGCGCCGCCGGATCAGGGCTTGGGCCAAAGCCAGGACGATGGGTTGCTGGGCGATCCCGGCTGGGACAATGGCGGCGGCGGCGACGACCTCAACAATAATAGCTGGTGAAGCCCGGCGGCGGCGGCCTCAGGCCGCCGTCAATTGCAAAGTGGCGCCGGGCGCGCTCACCGCCAGCCGGTAATTCGCCCGGTTCGCGAATACCGCGCGCAATAACTGGTTGTTGAGCGCGTGCCCGGTCCGGCTGCCGATGAACCGCCCCTCGATGCGCGCCCCCGCGAGGTAGAGATCGCCGATCACATCCAAAAGCTTGTGCCGCACGAATTCATCGTCGTAGCGCAGGCCCTCGCGGTTGAGAACCTGGCCGTCATCCACCACCACCGCGTTGGCCAGGGAGCCGCCGCGCGCCAGCCCCGCCTTGCGCAGCGCCTCGATCTCCCCTTTCAGGGTGAAGGTGCGCGCCCGGGCGATCTCGGCCGCGAAACCCTCGGCGGAGAGGCGAAACTGATAGGCCTGGGCGCCGATGGCGCGGGCGGCGAATTCGATCGACAGGCTGAGATCGAAGCCGCTGCCGCCATCCAGATGCGGGCGCAGCTCGGCGAAGGCCCCGTTCTGCTCCACCCTCACGGGCCGCAGGATTTCGAGCGCCGGGCGCGCGCCGCCATGCTCAATCACCCCCGCGCTCTCCAGCAGGAATGAAAACGGCGCGGCGGAGCCGTCGAAGACCGGCGGCTCGGCGGCGTCCAGCTCGATGAGCAAATCATCCACGCCCGCCGCCGCCAAGGCGGCCATCAAATGCTCGATCGTGCCGATTCTCGCCGCGCCCCGCCCGATCATCGTGCAAAGCCTCGTATCGATCACGTTATCGTAACGGGCGGGCACATCCACGCCAAGATCGACCCGGCGGAAGACGATGCCATGGTTGACCGGGGCCGGACGCAAGGTGATCCGCACCGCCTCGCCGCTATGCAGCCCGCGTCCCACCGCCGAAATCGGCGCTTTCAGCGTGCGCCGCGCCGCGGCGTCCTGGATCATGCTGGATCGGTCACGCAAGGATGACATTGAGATGAAACCTGCCTCTGCATCAGCTTTTTAATTACGCATTGCGGCGCAGCGCCGCCAATAAATCATTATTTCCGATTATTTCCTCCCAAGCCACGGATTATAAAATAAAACCGGCACGCCTGGGCGTGCCGGTCCATGGTCTCGCCTCGGCGTGGTCTTATTGCTGGTTGCGGCGCAGGAAGGCGGGGATCTCCAGCCCCACCTCGTCCAGCTGCGCGGGGCGCACGGCGGCGCGCGGCGCCTCTTGCGGCGCGTCATGCCGCATGGCCGGCTCCTGGCGGGCATGGGGGTGGGGCGGCGGCGCGGCGGGGCGGGCGCCGAAGCCGAACACGGATTTAAAAATGCTGGGCTTGGGCTCGGGCGCCCGCGCCGGGGCTGGCATGGGCGCGGCCATGGCGGGGCTGGGGCGCTGGG
>NZ_DAIEIF010000021.1 GCF_027352905.1 Acidocella sp. | reverse complement strand
AAGGGGTTGGTCACCGCGCCGATATGCAGGCAGGCCAGATGCAGCGCCACGAACTCCCACCAATTCGGCAATTGGAAGGAGACGATATCGCCCCGTCCCACCCCCAGCTCCACCAGCCCCAGGGCGATGCGTTTGGACAGGTGCATGAGCTGTCGGTAGGAGACCGAATGGCTCCGCCCCGTCATGCTGTTGATATCGGTGACCGCGATCTTGTCCAGCCGCTCCGGCGGCGTCGCCTCGATGAAATCAAGCAAAATTCTGTCATGCCAGAACCCGCCGCGCCGGTGCCGCTCCTTAAGCGTTTCCGGTAATTGGGTTTGGATCATCGCTCCTCCGGGGGGGTTGGTTTTATATCATCAGCCAGCTTCGAGCCCGGGCAGGATGGCTCAATCCTTCGGCGGGATCAAGCAGGATTGACGACAGCCATCCGGGTTTTCATAGCCAGGGCCGGGCGCTCGACCAGATACCAGCTCATCGCCGCCACAGCCAGCGCCGCCAGCCAATTGAGCCCGGCCAGGACCGGGGCGGAGAGTCCCCGGTGCCATTGCAAGATCACCAAACCCAGCGGCCAGGCATAAATATAGAGTCCATAAGAAAAATCGGCGCGCTCCGCCCAGCGGAAGATACGCCCCGCCCGCTGGGCATGGGCAAGATAGAGAAGCATGTAACCGCCTCCCAGCCCAGTACCAATAGCGGCGAGCAGGGGCGAGCGCAAACACCAAAGAGCGGCGAGCGCGCCCAGGGCCGCCCAACCCGCGCGCGGCCGCCATCCAGGGCGGAGCAGGGCGTAACACGCGCCGCAGCAGAACATGGCGAGCAATTCTAAGACCAGTTCGGGCGGCAAGGGCGAGGCGGTGCGCAGCCCCGGCGCCATCAGCATGAGGGCGGCCCGCCCCAGCAGCAGCCCCGCCGCCAGCCCGGCCAGCCGGGCGGGATGGCGCAGCAGCCCGGCCTTGGCCAGCAGCGGCACGAGGAGGTAGCACGCCGCCTCGCAAGGCAGGGTCCAGAGCGGCAGGTTGAGCTTCTCCTGCCAGGGCGGCAGATGCAGCCCGGCGAACGCCCCCGGCGCCTTGGGCGCCTGCAGCAACGCCATGCGCGCCAGCATCCGCGCCGCCGCCGCCGGCCCGGCCGGCCAGCCGCCCCCGGCCCAGGGGGCCAAACCCAGAGCCAGCAGCAGGAACATCACGATGAAAGCGGGGTAAATCCTGAGCACCCGTTTTTCCAGATACACGCGCAACGAGGCCGACCGCAGATAGCTCCCGGTCACCAGATAGCCGCTGACGATGAAAAACCCGTCCACCGCCAGCGCCCCCAGGCTCACCCCTGGCCCGGCCCAGCCCAGCGGATCGTGGCTGAGATCCCCATAGACCAGCGCCGGCGCGTGGCTGAAAATCACCGCGCTGGCGAGGGCGAGGCGCAGCCAGCCGAAATGGGCGGAAGCATGCCTCATGCCAACCGCCGCCGCGCCTCGGCCAGACACACCTCCCGCCCGGCTAGGCAGCCCCCCATCAGCCACCAGCGCCGCAATTCGGCCAGCAGCGCGCCTAAAGCGGGGCCGGGCGGCACGCCCAGCCCGGCGAGGTCGCGGCCCCGCAGCGGAAAAACCGGGCGCGCCACAGCGCCAAGGCGCGCCCGCAGCGCGTCCCATTCCGGCCCCAACCCCTCCTCGTGCAACCAGCTGCGCCCGATCAGCACGGCCGCCTCCTCCTCCGCCAAGGCTCGGCGCAGCGCGGCGTCGTCATCGCTTGGGCGCAAGCCGAAAGGCCGGCGCAGTGCGGCGAGACGCTCCGCCTCAGTCCCACTCAGGCGCAGCCGCGCCGCCAGCCCCGGCTCGGCGGTCAACGCCGCCAGCCGCAGCAGCGGATCATCGGTGGGCGCGCCACGCGCCAACAGCGCCGCCAAACCCGCCACCTCAGCCCCCGGCAGCGCCACCGCCAGCACCCCGGTGTCCCGCATCAATTCCACCGCCAACAGCGGGTCGGGCGCGGCCAGAATGCGCTTGACCTCGGCCCAGACGCGCTCGGCCGAGAGGGCACGCAGCCCCTCCCGCCCTGCCTGGATGGCCGCCACCGCCTCCGCATCCGGCGCGGCTTTGGCGTAGCGGGCGAAAAACCGGAAAAACCGCAGAATGCGCAGATGATCCTCGGCGATGCGCTGCTCCGCCCTGCCGACAAAGCGCACGATGCCTGCCCGCAGATCCTCCCGGCCCGTGAAATAATCGTAAATCTCTCCAGCGCGGTCGCGCGACATAGCGTTTATGGTGAAATCCCGCCGCGCCGCGTCCTCCCGCCAATCGTCGATGAAGGCGACGCGCGCGTGCCGTCCGTCGGTCTCTACATCCCGGCGCAGGCTCGTCACCTCGAATCCCCGCCCTGCGGCCACCAGGGTCACGGTGCCGTGGGCAAGGCCGGTGGGCACCGCCTTCAGCCCTGCGGCGCGGGCGCGCTCCATCACCACCGCCGGGGGCAACGGCACGGCAAAATCCACATCCGCCACCTCCCGGCCCGCCAGCATGTCCCGCACCGCGCCGCCCACCATCCGTGCCTCGGGCAGGGCCGTCCATACCGCCTCCAGCCCAGGCAAGGGCGGCGGCGCGGTCACGCCGCGGCCCGGTCCAGCCGCGCCGCCAACCCGCGCAGCATCGCCGCCGTGGCGCCCCAGATCACATGATCCGGATGCGGCCATACCCACAGCTGGCGCGCGCCCGTTTTTGCCACCACCTCGCGGCGCAGCGGATAATCCGCGTTGAGCAAGGTCGAGAAGGGTAAGGTGAAAATATCCGCCACCTCATCGACGGCGGGGGTGAGCGCCACTCCGCGCGGCAGCAGCGCCACCACCGGCACGACATGAAACCCGGTGCCGGTGACGTAATCATCCAGACGCCCGAGAATTTCCGCCTGGCCCGGATCGAGCCCGATTTCCTCCTGGGCCTCGCGCAACGCCGCCGCCTCGGCCGAGGCATCCCGCGGCTCGATCTTGCCGCCGGGAAAGGCGACCTGGCCGGAATGATCAGCGAGCCGGGCGCTGCGCCGCGTTAGCCAGACGCCCCGCCCCGGCTCGATCGGCACCAGCACCGCAGCCCGGCGGAGCTTCTCCGCGGGCAACAAGCGCGGTTCAACCTTCTGGATGAAGGCCTGGCGCAACTCCTCTAGCCTCATGGCGCCAGCCCGGCGGATCTTGTGGCGTAACCGCTGGCGGGCGGATATTCAGACCGGCCCCGCCTCCACGTCGCGGCAATCATTCTCCTCGCCGAGTGGAAAGAATACACCGCCGCTCCATACGCCGAGCATCTTGCGGCCCTGGACCATGCCCGGCTCCGCCAGCGCCACCAGCTCATAATAGGTGGCGCGGTTGATCCGCGCCTCGATCGGATATCGGCCCTTGCCATCACGAATGTGAAGATAAGGCACAGGTTCGCAAGTCAGCAAATCATGCATGATCCGTAATTTATGTTCGGGTCCCGCCGTGACGCATTGATCGACATTGGTGCGGAAGGTGAGGCTTTGGTCGCGGCCGGTGCCGGTCCATTGCATCTCCACGGCCAGGAAGGGGGCGTCCTCCACCTCGATCCGCCCGCGCTCCGCCGGGGTCTCCAGCAGATAATGGCCGTCCTCGTCACGGGTGAGCACGCTCGCAAACAGGCAGACCATCGGCTTGCGGTTGATCGGCGTGCCCTTATAAAGCCAGGCGCCGTCCCGTTTGATGAGAAACGGAAGGTCGCCGCAATCCGTGACGCGGCGCGGCGGCCGGGCATCGCCCGCTTCCTCCCCCGCCGGTTTTCCCCTCAGCATCCGCTCCAACACGCCAAACTCCGAATCTTTTCCACGATATAGGCAGGGCAAAGCCCGGCGCAAAGGGAGGGCCGCTTGGGGAGGTCGGTCTCTTGCCATGCGCGCGGTGTTTGGCGTTTTCGCCGCGAATTCGCTAAAGATCGGCCATGGAATACGATGTCATCGTCATCGGCGGCGGCCATGCCGGCGCCGAGGCCGCGGCGGCGGCGGCGCGATACGGGGCGCGCACCTTGCTCATCACGCAAAGCGCGGCGCGGCTGGGAGAGATGTCCTGCAACCCGGCGATCGGGGGAATTGGCAAGGGCCATCTCGTCCGCGAGATCGACGCGCTCGGCGGGCTGATGGGCCAAGCCGCGGACGCGGCCTGCATCCATTTCAAACTGCTCAATCGCGGCAAGGGGCCGGCGGTGCGCGGCCCCCGCGCCCAGGCGGACCGCAAGCTCTACCGCCGCGCCATCCAGGCCCTGCTGGCGGCGCAGGCCAATCTTACCATCCGGGAGGAAGAAGTCACCGGGCTTCAGATTACGCAAGGGCGTCTCACCGGCCTGCGCCTCGCCTCCGGAGCCGTTTTCCGTTGTGGCGCCGCCGTGCTCACCTCCGGCACCTTCCTCAACGGCATGCTGCATTTCGGCTTGCGCAGCATGCCGGGCGGGCGGGCGGGGGACGCGCCCTCGCAAGCCTTGGCCGCCGATCTCCACCGTCTCGGCCTGCCCCTCGGGCGGCTCAAAACCGGCACCCCCGCCCGGCTCGCGCGCGCCAGCATCGATTGGGACGGCCTGCCAGAGGATCGCGGCGAGACCCCGCCCGAGCCGTTCTCCGATCTCACCGCCCAGATCACCAATCCGCAAATCTCCTGCCGGATCACCGCCACCACGGCAACGACGCATGAGATCATTCGTCAAAATATAAAGAAATCAGCTGTTTATGGGGGCGCCCTGGCCGGACGCGGCCCCCGCTACTGCCCCTCGATCGAGGATAAGGTGGTACGGTTCGCCGAGAAGCCGAGCCACCAGATCTTCCTTGAGCCGGAAGGGCTGGAGGACGAGACCGTTTATCCCAACGGCATTTCCACCTCGCTGCCGCCCGAGGTGCAGGAGGCAATGATCCGCACCATTCCCGGGCTGGAGCGGGCGCGCATCCTTCGGCCCGGCTATGCCGTGGAATACGATTATGTGGACCCGCGCGCCCTCGGCCATGGGCTAGAGGTCAAAACCTTGCCCGGGCTGTTTCTCGCTGGCCAGATCAACGGCACCACGGGCTATGAGGAAGCGGCGGCCCAGGGGCTCATCGCCGGGCTGAACGCCGCCCGGCGCGCCAGCGGGGCGGAGCTGGTGGCGCTGGCCCGGTCCGAGGCCTATATTGGCGTGCTGATCGATGATTTGGTAACGCAAGGGGTTTCCGAACCCTACCGGATGTTCACCTCCCGCGCCGAATACCGGCTGAAGCTGCGCGCCGACAATGCCAGCCTGCGCCTGACGCCCAAAGGCTTGGCCTGGGGCTGCGTCGATGCGGCGCGGGCGGCGAATTTCGCCGCGCTGCAAGCGGAGATCGCCGCGTTGGCGGCCGAGCCGGCGGGCCAGAGCAAGGCCGCGCGGATCCTGCGCGCCGATCTGCTTTACGCCGGCTATCTCGCCCGCCAGGAAGCCGAGATCCGCGCCCGCGCCAAGGATGAGGCGGTGAAAATTCCGCATGGTTTCGAGTACCGCCAGGTTGGCGGCCTCTCTTCGGAACTGAAGGAGAAACTCGAACGCGCCCAGCCCCGCAATCTTGCCGAAGCCGGGCGGATAGAGGCGATGACCCCGGCGGCGCTGGGCGCGATTTTCGGAGCGTTGCGTAAAGCCAGCCGCGCCGCATGAATGCGCCCCGGCTGGAGATTTTCGCCGGGCTGGTGCGCAAATGGTCGCCCCGTATCAACCTCGTTTCCAAAGCGGATCTGCCGCAGCTTTGGCCGCGCCATATCGAGGATTCCCTGCGGCTGCTGCCCTTGATTCCAGCCTCTACGGATCGCGCCATCGATCTCGGCTCCGGCGCGGGCTTTCCTGGCTTGGTTTTGTGCATCGCCACCGGCATTCCGTTCGATCTCATTGAGGCGGATGCGCGCAAGGCGGCCTTTCTCATGGAGGCGGCGCGTCAGACCGGCGCCCCGGCCCGGGTGCATCACTGCCGGATCGAGTCCGCGCCCATCTCCCCCGCGCCACTGATCACCGCGCGGGCCCTGGCGCCGCTGGAGATTTTGCTCGGCCTCGCCGCGCCCCTGCTGGCGCCGGGCGGGATTTGCCTATTTCCCAAAGGGCAAGGCGTCGATGCCGAATTGACGGCCGCAACCCGCCTCTGGCAGATGGATGCCGAGCGCCTGACCGCCTCGGATGGGAGCGGGAGCAGCATCCTGAAAGTGAGCCAGATTCGCCATGCCGGAGCCGCATAAGACACCGCGCGTCATCGCCATCGCCAACCAGAAAGGCGGCGTTGGCAAAACCACCACCGCCATCAACCTGGCCGCCGCCCTCGCTTTGGGCGGGCAGAAAATCCTGCTTATCGATATCGACCCACAGGGCAACGCCTCCACCGGGCTCGGCATCGACATCGCGGCGCGCCAGGGCGGCAGCTACGCCCTGCTCACCGGCGAAACCCGCCTGCCTGCAGCCGCCATCGCCACGAATGTCGAAAATCTCTCCATTGTCCCGGCGGTGGCGGATCTCATCGGGGCCGACCTCGAATTCAGCCAGACGCCACGCCGGGAATTTCTGCTTCGCGACGCCCTCGCCCAAGGGAGCGAGGCCGATATCATCTTCATCGATTGCCCGCCCGGCCTCGCCTTGCTCACCCTCAACGCCCTGGTGGCGGCGGATTCGGTACTGGTGCCGTTGCAGGCGGAATTCTTTGCCCTGGAAGGCATTTCTCAGCTCGTCCGCTCGGTGGAAATGGTGAAACGCAACCTGAATCCCCGCTTGCAAATCGAAGGCATTGTGCTGACCATGACCGACAAACGCAATAATCTCTCCGAGCAGGTGAGCGGCGACGTGAGGGCCTATTTCAAAGGCCAGGTGTACGAGACCGCGATTCCCCGCAATATTCGGGTCACCGAGGCCCCTTCCCACGGCACTCCCGTACTGCTTTATGATTTCCGCTCCAGCGGGGCGCAGGCCTATCTCGCCCTTGCTGCGGAATTCTTGCGCCGATCGCGCGGACGAAAGGAAATGGCATGAGCGGCAAACCTCCACATAGACCCTTGGGCCGGGGCTTGGCCGCGCTCTTGGGTGAGGCCACCTCTCCCATTAGCCCGCCCGTCCCGGGCGCGCAGCAATTGCCCGTGGATCTACTCGAACCAAGCCCGTTCCAGCCCCGGCAGGAGATGGACGACACCGCTCTGCAGGAATTAGCGGACTCCATCACGCGCCAGGGGGTTTTGCAGCCATTGCTGGTGCGGCCCAAGCCGGGCGCGCCGAGCCAATACCAGATCATCGCGGGGGAGCGGCGCTGGCGCGCGGCCCAGCGGGCCAGGGTGCACGAGGTGCCGGTGCTGGTCCGCCCTCTTTCGGATTCCGAGGCGATGGCTGCCGGGTTGGTGGAAAACCTGCAGCGGGAGAACCTCAACCCGATCGAGGAAGCGGAGGGATACCGGCGTCTGGCCGGGGAGTTCCAGCTCAGCCACGAGCAACTCGCCGAGGCGGTGGGTAAATCCCGCAGCCATATCAGCAATATGCTTCGGCTGACGCAGCTTCCCGCCGAGGTACAGGCCCTGCTGCGGCAAGGCCAGCTTACGGCTGGCCATGCCAAGGCTTTGCTCGCCCACCCCGACCCGGTCAAGGCGGCGGCCGAGGTGGTCCGGCGGGGGCTTTCGGTGCGCCAGACCGAGGCGCTGGTCCAGCAGGCGGGGCGCCCCACCCTGGCGTCAGAGGCGGCTTTGCGCCCGGCGGCACGGAGCGGCGATGCGGGGGAAATCGCGGCGCTGGCGGCACAGCTTACCGAAAAACTCGGGCTGAAAGTGGAGGTGCGCTATAACGGCCGGGGCGGCGCCCTCATCCTGCACTATACAGATCTCGACCAGCTGGATTCGCTTCTGGCCCTGCTCAACGGCTGATGTTCCACGTGGAACGTAGCCTCAAAGAAAGGGCAATGTTCCACGTGGAACATGGAGCCGCCCTAATTCCGGCTTGCGGTCCTGGCACGGCTAGCCAGGCCCAACAAAACCTGCCGGCAGAAATCCTGATCGGGAATATGGCTGGTTTTGCAGGCCTTTTCCGCTGCCAGCCCTGCCGCCAGCGCCTCATTGACCGCCGTCCACGGCCATAACCTTAACATTTTTTGCACCAGCGGCTGCCGCTTGAAAAATACGGGCGGGCGCAGCGCTGCCATAGCCTCCGCCGCAGACGCGCCTTCCGCCATCCTCGCCGATGCCAGCCGGAGTCGCATCAACTCGCCAAGCAAGGCACGGATCAGCCCGACAGGCGAGACGCCCTCTTCATAGGCCCGTGCCAGCGCTCTGTCGGCCCCTTCCACATCCCCCGTCAGCGCCGCATCTACCGCGTCGACGGCTGAGGTGCCGCCGCCATCGGCCAAAATGGCGCGCGCATCCTCCAATGAAAGCGTCTTTTCCGCTCCGGCGTAAAGAACGAGAAGCTCCACCGCTTGAGCCAACTGCCCCTCCTCGCCGGAGAGGTTTTGCGCCGTCCAGGCGGCTGCTTCCGGTGTGATCGCCACCGCCTCGGCGCGCAGCCGGGCGGAAATCATCTGCGGCAACCGGGCGGGCTCGACGGGATAGCAGCCCAGGCAGGCCATACCCGCCCCTGTTTCCGCCAGCCGCCGCAAACGGGATTTGCCTGGGAGTTCCCCCGCTTCCAAAATCACCAGCGCCTCGGGCGGAGTTTTCAGCAGCGTTTCCACCGCTTTTGCCAGCGGCTCGCGCGCATCGCGCACCCGCACCACCCGCCGCCCGCCGGTCAGCGCGCCGGCCAGGGCCTCAGCCAGCAAGTCTTCCGGCTCTGGGTTGGCGAGTTCCGCATAGCGAAATGGGTCGGAGGCCGCACCCTCCACCGCCCGGACCAATTCCAACCCGCGCGCTGCCACCAGCCCGGCATCTGGCCCGTGCAGCAATACCAGCGGGGCGGAAGGCGACCGCAAAAAGGCCGCAATCCGGCCCGTGTCGATCTTCATGTGGCGGGGTGAACGCGGAACCAGGCGGCAAGCTGGGTGGTGATCTGCGCCGCGATCTGATCCGCCAATTGCTGATCCACCGTATCGGTTTCCAGATTCACCGCGAAATATTGCTGGTCCAGGATGTTAAGCGCATCCATCGCCGTGGCATTGCCTGAGACCAGCGTCTTTTCCGGATGGCCGATGGGCGAGAGCCGCCACGCGGCGCTGGCGTCGAACCGGATACGGCTGGTCGAGCTATCCGGCTGCACCCCTTCGCCAATCTGGGCAATATTATAGTTCACCGCCAGAGTATAAAGTTCCGTTGCGGGCTGGCCGTTGGTATAGAATTGCTGTTGCAAGGTTTGACGAAGAATCTGGCCGTTGCGCTCGGGCAGGTTTTGCACCGCGACCGTCTCCAGCCCGGCGCTGGCGTCAGCGCCTTGCTGGCCACCATAAAGCGGGGCGAAACCGCACCCCGCCAGGGCGAGCCATGGCAGAAAAATCAGGAATTTAAGGTTTGACGACAAAATTCACGATCCTGTCCGGCACGTAGATCTGCTTGACGATGCTCTGCCCGCCTATTGCGCCCGCCACGGCCTCTTTGGCAAGCGGAATGGCGTGGTTCGCATCCGCCCCGGGCGGCAAGCGGATGGTCCCGCGCAGCTTGCCATTAACCTGCACCGCCACCGTCACCTCATCCACCGCCAACAGCGCCGGGTCGGCCACCGGCCAGTCTTGGTTGGCAAGCAGCCCCGCCTGCGGCCGCAGCCGGGTGAAGAGATGCTCAGCCAAATGCGGAACCAACGGCGCGGCGAGCCGCACGAGACTTTCCATCGCCTCGAACCGCGCCGCCGCCAATTCCGGCGCCTCGCCAGCCGCGGCGATGGCATTCAGCAATTCATAAAGCCGGGCGACGGCGAGATTGAAGGCGAAACCCTCCAGCGCCTGGGTCACCGCCTCGATGGCCCGGTGCGTCATCTGCCGCAGCTTGCGCGCGGCGGGCGCATCGCTCGCCTCGCCCGGCCCGGTCCGCGCGACCTCCTCGCCTATGCGGGCTAGGCGCTGCAGAAACCGGTAAGCCCCTTGGACCCCGGTCTCGGTCCATTCCACGTCGCGCTCGGGCGGGTTGTCGGAGAGCACGAACCAGCGCGCAGTATCGGCGCCGAACCGCGCTACGATCGCGCCGGGGTCCACCGTGTTGCGCTTGGATTTGGACATTTTTTCCACCCGCCCCACCGTGACCGGCGCGCCGGTTTTCTTATGCATGGCCCCCTCAGCGGTGCGGATCACCTCATCCGGGTAGAGCCAGCGTCCCTGCGCGTCGCGGTAGGATTCATGGGTGACCATACCCTGGGTAAACAGCCCGGCAAAGGGCTCATCGATCGCCACATGGCCGGTCTTGCGCATGGCGCGGGTAAAGAAGCGGGAATAGAGCAGATGCAGAATGGCATGCTCGATGCCGCCGACATATTGATCCACCGGCAACCAGAAATCCGCCGCCGCCCGGTCGGTGGGCGTGGGCGCGCGCGGCGCGGTGAACCGGGCGAAATACCAGGATGAATCGACGAAAGTGTCGAACGTATCCGTCTCGCGCAAGGCGGGCCGGCCGCAGGCCGGACAATTCACATGCCGCCAGCTGGGATGGTGATCGAGCGGGTTGCCCGGCCTGTCGAAGCTGACATCCCGCGGCAAAACCACGGGCAGCTGGTCCTCGGGCACTGGCTGCGGGCCGCAGGCCTCACAATGGATCACCGGAATCGGGCAGCCCCAATAGCGCTGGCGGGAGATGCCCCAATCGCGCAGCCGCCAGTTCTGCACCGCCCTGCCCGCGCCCCGCCGCTCAAGCTCGGCGATGATGCGCGTGTTGGCCTCTTTGGTCGTCAGCCCGGAAAGAAAGCCGGAATTGACGATATAGCCCTCCCCGTCCAGCGCCTGGTCCTTCACCTCCGGCGCGCTGTCTTTCGCGGGCGAGACGACGACAGGCACGGGCAGATGATATTTCCGGGCGAAATCGAGATCGCGCTGGTCGGCGCAGGGGCAACCGAAGATCGCGCCGGTACCGTATTCCATCAGCACGAAATTGGCGATCCACACCGGATGGCTCTGGCCCGTGATGGGGTTGACCACCCGCAGTCCGGTATCGAAGCCGCGCTTCTCCGCCGCCTCGATCACCGCTTCCGAGGTGCCCTGGCTGGCACATTCAGCAATGAAGGCGGCCGCTTGCGGGTTGGTTTTCGCCACCGCCTGGGCCAGCGGATGCTCCGCCGCGACGGCGAGAAACGACATGCCGAACAGCGTATCCGGCCGCGTGGTATAAACGGCCACGCTGGCCATCCCCTCCACGGGCTCGGCCAGGGGAAACACCACCTCCGCCCCTTGGGAATGGCCGATCCAGTTTTCCTGCATCAGCTTCACCCGCTCGGGCCAGCGGTCGAGCCGTTTCAGCCCGTCCAGCAAATCCTGCGCGTAATCGGTGATCTTAAAAAACCATTGGGAGAGCTTCTTCTTCTCCACCAGCGCGCCGGAGCGCCAGCCCCGCCCATCGATCACCTGCTCATTGGCGAGCACGGTCATATCCACCGGATCCCAGTTAACATTGGCGGCCCGGCGCTCGACCAGCCCCTCCCTCCAGAAATCGAGAAAGAGCTTTTGCTGCTGGCCGTAATACTCGACATCGCAGGTGGCGAACTCCCGCGACCAATCGAGCGAGAAGCCCATACGCTGCAATTCCGCCCGCATATTGGCGATATTCTGGTAGGTCCATTCCGCCGGATCGGCGTTGTTTTCGCGGGCAGCGTTCTCGGCGGGCAGGCCGAAGGCGTCCCAGCCCATCGGGTGCAGCACGGCAAAGCCCCGCGCCCGCTTATAGCGGGCGACGACATCGCCCAGCGTATAATTACGGACATGGCCCATATGGATCTTGCCCGAGGGGTAGGGGAACATTTCTAAAACGTAATATTTTGGGCGGCCATCCCGGGGATGGTCTTCCACCCGGAAGCAGGCTTGTTGCTGCCATTGGGCCTGCCAATACGGCTCGGCGGCGGCGAAATCGTAGCGTGTGGGTTCGGTCTCGGACATGGTGGCGCCTGTTTATCCTCCCGCCCCCGGCGGCGCAAACCGGGAGCGAAATCAAGGCGTGTGCCAACCTTATGGGCAATTTTACATCGTCGAATTGAACGCCCCGCCATCCAGCAGAATATTCTGTCCGACGATATAACCGGCATGGACGGAGCAGAGATAGGCGCACATCGCCCCCAATTCCTCCGGCCGGCCGAGGCGCCCGGCCGGGCTGCGGGCGGCGCGCTCCCGGACCAGCTCCTCCACATCCTTGCCCTTGGCCTTGGCCTCCGCCAGGGCGGCGGCCCGCACCCGGGCGGTGTCGAACGGGCCGGGCAACAGATTATTGATGATGACGTTATGCCGCGCCACCTCCCGCGCCACCCCCGCGACAAAACCGGTCAGCCCGGTACGGGCGGTATTGGAAAGCACCAGGCCCGCCATGGGCGTCTTCACCGCGGCGGAGGTGATGTTAACGATCCGCCCGAACTTGCGGGCGATCATGCCATCCACCGTCGCCTTGATCAGCGCGATGGGCGTGAGAAGATTGGCATTGAGCGCGGCCTGCCAATCGGCGTCGGTGAACTCGCGGAAATCACCCGGCGGCGGACCGCCCGCGTTATTCACCAATATATCGGGGTTGGGGCAGGCCGCCAGGGCGGCGGCGCGCCCCTCCGGCGTGGTGATATCTCCCGCCGCGGTGCGGATGCGCCCGCCGGTGATCTGCCGCAACTCCGCCGCCGCGGCCTCCAGCCGCTCCCGGTTGCGGCCGGTGATGGTGACCTCCACCCCCTCTTGGGCGAGGGCCTGGGCGCAGGCGCGGCCCAGCCCGGCGCTGGCGGCGCAGACGAGGGCGGTGCGGGATTGAAGGCCTAGATCCATCATTCTCTCCTGAATTGCACATGGCTTTTTCCCTTCCGATCCTCTACCATGTACATGGCAATGTACAGAGGAGAATGGTGATGAGCGCCTCGGCGCGGCTGGTGGTGCAGATGACCCCGCGGGAAAAGGAGGCGCTGGCGCGCAAGGCCCGGCGGGCCGGCCTCAGCGCCGCCGAGTTCGTGCGCCGCCGCCTGCGCGACGATACGCTGGGCGAGGCGGCCCAGCGCGAGGAGATCGAGGCCCTGCTCGCCGCCATCGAGACCGCCGCCCCCGCCATTCTCAAATCCCTCGCCAGCACCATTGCGATGACCGAGGCGATGACCGCCCAGCTCACGCAGAAGGACGGGCAAGCGGCGGCATGACCTTATCCGACCGCATCATCGCCGGGCTGAGAACCATGCTCCTCATCCAGGAGCAGGTGACGCGGCTGGAGGCGAGCCAGCTTCACTTCCAGGACGCCCTGCGCGGCAAGACCGAGGATCACGAGCGCCGTCTTACCCGGCTGGAGACGATCATCGAGATCGCCAAGCCGGAAGGGGCGATTCTCCGCATCGCCCCCGCCCGCCCCGCGGACGACCCCGGCTAGTCGTCGAGAAAACTACGCAGCTTGCGGCTGCGGGAGGGGTGCTTCAGCTTGCGCAGCGCCTTCGCCTCGATCTGGCGTATACGCTCGCGCGTCACGTTGAATTGCTGCCCCACCTCCTCCAGCGTATGGTCGGTATTCATGCCGATGCCAAAGCGCATGCGCAGCACCCGCTCCTCGCGCGGCGTCAGTGAGGAAAGCACCCGCGTCGCCGCCTCGCGCAGATTGGCCTGCACCGCCGCGTCCAGCGGGATGATCGCCGCCTTGTCCTCGATGAAATCGCCGAGATGGCTGTCTTCCTCATCGCCGATCGGCGTCTCCAGGCTGATCGGCTCCTTGGCGATCTTCAGTACCTTGCGCACCTTCTCCAGCGGCATGCCGAGCTTCTCCGCCAATTCCTCCGGCGTCGGCTCGCGGCCGATCTCGTGGAGCATCTGGCGGGATGTGCGCACCAGCTTGTTGATGGTCTCGATCATATGCACCGGAATGCGGATGGTACGGGCCTGGTCGGCGATGGAACGGGTGATCGCCTGGCGGATCCACCAGGTCGCATAGGTGCTGAATTTATAGCCGCGGCGGTATTCGAACTTATCCACCGCCTTCATCAGCCCGATATTGCCCTCCTGGATCAGATCGAGGAATTGCAGGCCGCGATTGGTGTATTTCTTGGCGATGGAGATGACGAGCCGCAGATTGGCCTCGATCATCTCCTTCTTGGCGCGGGTGGAATCGCGCTCGCCGCGCGAGACGGTGGTATAGACCCGGCGGAACTCCTCGATCGGCAACCCGGCCTCGGCGGCCACCTTGCCGATCTGCACCCGCAACTCGCCCACCTGGGCGGCGTGTTTCTTGGCGAACTCCTTCCAGCCCTTGCCCGGCAAAGCGGCGACGTCCTGCAGCCAGTTCGGGTCCATCTCCCGGCCCCGGTAATGCTGAAGAAAATCCTCGCGGCTCACCTTGGCGCTCTCGGCCAGGCGCAGCAATTGCCCCTCCAGCCCGTTCAGCCGCTGGTTCAGCACTTTCAGCTGGGCCACCAGCTCCTCGATACGGTTATTATGCAGCCGCACCTGCTCCACCTTGGCCACCAGCTCATCGCGCAGCTTTTCATACGCCTTCTCGGAGCGGGAATTGACGCCGCCGCCGGCGGTGAGATTGTCGATGCGCTTGGTCTGGAGCTTGGCCAGCTTGTCATACAGCTTCTCGATCTCCTCGAAATTCTGGAAGATCTCCGGCTTGAGCTTTTCCTCCAGCGCGGAGAGCGACATGCCGCCTCCCTCGCCATCCTCATCCTCTTCCATCTCCTCGCTGGCCTCGAAGCTGGTATCCCCCGGCTCCGAGCCGCTCTGCATCGCCTCCAGATCGATCACATCGCGCAGCAGCACGCGGCCATTCTTCAGCGCCTCATGCCAGGCGATGATGGCGCGGAAGGTCAGCGGGCTCTCGCACAGCCCGCGGATCATCATCTCCCGCCCGGCCTCGATCCGCTTGGCGATGGCGATCTCCCCCTCGCGGGAGAGCAGTTCCACCGTGCCCATCTCGCGCAGATACATGCGCACCGGGTCATCGGTACGGCTGACCGAGGCTTCCGAGATATTGCCCGCCTGCTCCTCGTCCTCGGCCAGCTCATCCTTGGGCGCGGCGGCGGCCTCGGCCTCCTCGTTCTCCTCGGATTCCACGACCTGCATGCCCATCTCATTGAGCATCGCCATGATATCCTCGATCTGCTCGGAGGAATTCTGCTCGGCGGGCAGAACGGCGTTCAGTTCATCGAAGGTGATGTAGCCCCGTTCCTTGCCCTTGGCGATCAGGCGCTTAACGGCGGCGGACTGGGTGTCCAGCACATTGGCGTCGGCCTCGGCCTCGGGGGCGGCGGGTTCCGTGGTGGCGGTTGGCTTGGTGGCCATGATCTGCAAAACTCCGGAGAAAGCGGCTCTATATTTGACAAGTTAATAAATAGGCAATGACCGGGGCGGATTTGAGTCACGCACCCGCATCATTGGCGATGGCGCGGGTCAACAGCAGGCGGTATCGCAACAGCCGGTCGCAGGCGGCGCGGTCATCGGGGTTCGCGAGCCAGGCGGCCTCAGCCTCCGCGCATTCCGCCCGCAACATGCCGACGCCAAATTCCATCAATTCGTAAAAGCTCCACCAGCTGCGCGCCGCCTCCGCCGGGCTTGCGCCTTGGAGGAGCCGCAACTCCCTCTGCGCCAGCGCGCGGATGGCCGCGGCCCGCCCATCCAGCCCAAGGCCGCCGAGATGGGCAAGCAAGGCGCCGGAGTCAAGCCCGTGCGGGGCGGCAATAAATTCATGCATCGCCGCGCGCAGCGGCTCATCCTCGGGAGGCAGCCGCACATGGGAGAACGCCTCCTCCAGCTCCGGGATCAGGGCTGGAAATTCCAGCAAAATCGCCAGCATCAGCCGCGCCCGGCGAAGATCGGCGGCTCCGGGCTCCGGCGGCGGCGGCGGGCCCGTCCGTCTCGGCGCCGCCACGCCCGGGCCCGCCATGCGCCGCCGTGCCCATTCCGGATGAAACTCCGCCTCGAAGCGGGTTTTCAGCGCCGTCCAATATTCCGTCGCCAGGCTTTTATGGGGAATGGCGCGGGCCAGGGCGCTCAGCCGGTCCTTGAACCGGGCGATCCCCTCCGGCGTCCGCCCCGCCATTTCCGCGCGGGCCAGGGCGTAAAGCGCGGCGGCCAGCGGCTCGGCGGCGGCGAGCGCGGCGGCGAACCCCGCCGGGCCGCCCCGGCGGATCAGGCTGTCGGGATCGTCCTGGGGCGGCAGGCGCAAAACCTTCAAGGATCGCTCGGGAGTCAGATGGGCGAGCGCCAGTTCCGCCGCGCGCAACGCCGCGCGCTGGCCCGCCGCGTCGCCGTCGAAGCAGATCACCGGCTCCGGCGAGATCTGCCACAGCGTTTCCAGATGCTCTTCCGTCAACGCGGTGCCGAGCGGCGCCACCGCCCCGCCGAACCCGGCCTGGGCGAGGGCGATGACATCCATATACCCTTCCGCGACGATCAGCGCCGCGCCCTGGCGCACCGCCCCGCGCGCCAGGCTCAGCCCGTAAAGCGCCCGCCGCTTGGCGAACAGCGCGGTCTCCGGCCCGTTCACGTATTTCGGCTGCCCCTCGCCGATGATGCGCCCGCCAAAGGAGATCAGCCCGCCCCGCCGGTCGCGGATGGGAAACATGACGCGCGAGAAGAACATGTCCACCGGGCCGCGCTCGCTTGCCTTCATCAGCCCGGCCTCGGCCAGCTGCGCCGCGGAGACGCCCCGCCCCGCCAGTGCTGCGGCCAGCGCTCCCCTGCCCTCGCCTGACCAGCCGAGCTGAAAGCGGCGGATTGTTTCATCCTGCAAGCCGCGCCCGCGCAGATAGGCGAGCGCCGCCCGCCCCTCCTGGCCCCAGAGCCAAAGCTGATACTCCCGGCACGCCGCCTCCAGCACCTCGGCCAGGCTGGCGCGCCGGGCCTCGGCGGCGGCGGCCTGGGGGGTGGGCTTGGGCACTTCCAGCCCGGCCTGGGCGGCGAGATCTTGCACCGCCTCCATGAAGGAGAGTCCCCCCGTCTTCATCGTGAAGGTGATGACATCGCCATGCGCGCCGCAGCCGAAGCAATGGTAATGATCGTCATACACGTAAAAGGAGGGCGTCTTCTCGCCATGAAAGGGGCAGCAGCCCTTGCGCTCCCGGCCTGAGCGGCTGAGCTTCACCGTGCGGCCGATCACGGCGGCGACCGGCAGCCGCGCCCGCAATTCCTCGAGAAAATTGGCGGGAAGCGCCATCTACCCGGCCAAACCCGCCTTCACCGCGGCGGAGGCGGCGGCCATGTCCAAAGCCGCGCCGTGCTTGGCCTTCAGCGCCGCCATCACCTTGCCCATATCCTTCGGGCCGGCCGCCCCGCTCGCGGCGATCGCCTCGGCCACGGCCGCCTCTAGCGCCGCGCCCTCCAGCGTCCGCGGCAGGAATTCCGAGATCACGGCAATCTCCCGCTCCTCCTTCGCCGCCAGCTCCTCGCGCCCGCCCTGGCGGTAGAGCGCCGCCGATTCCCGGCGGGATTTGATCATCGAGCGCAGCAGCGCCTGCACCTCCTCATCGGAGATCTGGGTCACGCCCTTGGGACGGGCGGCGATATCCGCATCCTTCAGCTTGGCCTGGATCATCCGCAGGGCGGAGGTGCGCTCCGCATCCCGGGCCAGCATGGCCTCCTTCACGGCGGCGGTCAGTTTCTCTCTTAGGCTCACACTCAAACTCCGTTTCCTGGGCCGGAAAAAATTTCCGCGCCAGCCTATATCCTCGTTGAGCCGGGAACAAAATTCCGCTAAGCGGCCTCATGCCCCGTCCCCTTGATGATATACTCCGCCGCCTCGGCGGTAACGAGGCCGCCGCCCGGCTGGCCGGCGTCTCGGCCGAGGCCGTGCGCAAATGGCGCAGCGCCGGGGTCATCCCGCCCCGCCATTGGCCCGCCATTATGGCCGCAACCGGCCTCGCCTGGGAAGATTTTTCAGCCGCGCCGGAAACGGGCGAGGCCCCGCCCGGCGCCACCGCCGCCCTGGTGCTGGCGGATGGCTCGGTCTTCTGGGGCCGGGGGTTCGGCGCGCATGGCATCAGCGCCCCCGCCGAGCTTTGCTTTTCCACCGGCATGACCGGCTATCAGGAAACCCTGACCGACCCCTCATTCGCCGGGCAGATCATCACCTTCACCTTCCCCCATATCGGCAATACCGGCGCCAATATCGAGGATATGGAGGCGCCGCGCATCTTCGCGCGCGGCCTCGTCACCAAGGAAGACCCGACCCTCCCATCTAATTACCGCGCCGCCGAATCCTTCGGCGCCTGGCTGCGCAAGATGGAGATTCCCGGCATCGCCGGGCTGGACACCCGCGCGCTCACCCTGCGCATCCGCGACCTCGGCCCTCCCGCCGCCATCCTCGCCCACCCCGCCGATCAGAAATTCGACCTTCCCGCCCTGGCGCGAAAAGCCGCCGCCTGGCCGGGGCTGGAGGGGCTGGACCTCGCGCGGGAGGTTTCCTGTACCCAGCCCTATGAATGGACGGACGGGGTCTGGGATTGGGAGCGCGGCTTCGCCGAGACGGCGGGCGGGCGGCTGGTCGTCGCCGTGGATTACGGCGCCAAGCGCAACATTCTCCGCTGCCTGGCCTCGGCGGGCTGCCGGGTCGTCGTCGTTCCCGCCACCAGCAGCGCCGAGGAGATACTCCGCCACCGGCCAGAGGGAGTGTTTCTCTCCAACGGCCCGGGCGACCCGGCGGCCACCGCCGAATACGCCGTTCCCGCCATCCAGGGGGTGCTGGCGGCGGAGGTGCCTGTCTTTGGCATCTGCCTCGGCCATCAATTACTAGCGACGGCCCTGGGCGGGCGCACCTACAAGCTGGAGCGCGGCCATCGCGGCGCCAACCAGCCGGTGAAGGAGCTTGCCACTGGCAAGGTGGAAATCACCTCGCAGAATCACGGTTTCGCGGTGGATGCGGCGAGCCTGCCCGCCGGGGTGGAGGTGACCCATGTCTCGCTCTTCGACGGGTCAAACGAGGGCATCGCCGCCTGGAGCCGGCGCGCCTTCTCGGTGCAATACCACCCCGAGGCGTCACCCGGCCCAAGCGACGCGGCCCATCTTTTCCGCCGCTTCGTGGAGAGGCTGGGCTGAGTAATATGATTTTTATCTTTTTATAGTAAAAAATGGCTATAACTTGATAAATCATCTATAAATTCGCTATGGACCCTGTTCGCAACCCCTTTGCCCCTGGCGCGGGCACGCCACCGCCAGAACTCAGCGGCCGCTGGGAATTGATCGAGCAGGCGCGTGTCGCGCTTGATCGGCTGAAACTTGGCCGTCCGGTGAAAAGCCTGATCGCCGTCGGCTTGCG
Organism: Acidocella sp.; assembly: GCF_027352905.1. Taxonomy (GTDB): domain Bacteria; phylum Pseudomonadota; class Alphaproteobacteria; order Acetobacterales; family Acetobacteraceae; genus Acidocella. The sequence goes on along the minus strand of NZ_DAIEIF010000021.1, from coordinate 26,949 downwards.
CGGGGTGGGCAAAACCGTGCTCCTGAACGAATTCCGTCTGATGGCCGAGGCGCGAGGCTATTATTGCCTGAGCCTGGAAGCGCATGAGGATAAGCGTCTGCCCGCCTTGCTTATTCCCGCCCTGCGCCGCCTGCTGCTCGATCTCGACCGCCTCGGCGCGCTCTCGGAACAGGCCAAGCGCGCCTTGCGCATCTTCAAAAGCTTCATGAGCGGGCTGCGGTTAAAATATGGCGAGGCCGAGCTGACCTTGGACGTGGACCCGGAAACAGGAGTCGCGGATAGCGGGGATCTCGAGGCGGATCTGCCGGATCTCTTCACCGCCATCGGCAGGGCGGCGGCAGACCGGCAACGCCATGTCGTCATCCTCATCGATGAGCTTCAATACCTCAAAGAAGCGGAAATGAGCGCGCTCATCATGTCGGTGCACCGCATGGCGCAGCTCGGCCTGCCGATCCTCATGTTCGGCGCCGGCCTGCCGCAGGTGGTGGGCCTGATGGGCCGCTCGAAATCCTACGCCGAGCGCCTGTTCGATTTCCCGCGTGTTGGCGCCCTTAAGGATACCGACAGCATCGACGCCATCCGCAAGCCGATCCAAGCCGAAGGAGAGGAGATCGAGCCGGATGCGCTGAACGAGATTCTCGGCTGGACCCAGGGTTATCCGTTCTTTCTGCAGGAATGGGGATATCAGGCCTGGAACACCACCGCCCGCTCGCCGATCACCCAGGCGGATGTCGCCAAGGCGACGGAGAAGGCCCTGACCCGGCTCGACCAAGGCTTCTTCAAGGTCCGCTTCGAGCGCCTGACCCCGCGCGAGCGGGACTATGTGCGGGCTATGGCCGCGCTGCCCGGAACCGGGTCCTACCGCTCGGGAGAAATCGCCCAGGCGCTCGGCGTCACGCCTCAATCCATCGCCCCTATCCGCAACAACCTCATCGCCAAGGGCATGATTTACGCCCCCGCCCATGGCGACACCGCCTTCACCGTGCCGTTGTTTGAACAATATCTCCGCCGCGTCCGGCCGGATTGATTTTCCCAAAGAGAGCGCCATGCCCAAACGCACCGACATCGCCTCCATCATGATCATCGGCGCCGGGCCGATCGTCATCGGCCAGGCCTGCGAGTTCGACTATTCCGGCGCTCAGGCCTGCAAGGCGCTGCGCGAAGAGGGCTACCGCGTCATCCTCGTCAACTCCAACCCGGCGACGATCATGACCGACCCCTCCCTGGCCGACGCCACCTATATCGAGCCGATCACGCCCGAGATGGTGGAGAAGATCATCGCCCGGGAGCGGCCGGACGCGCTGCTGCCCACCATGGGCGGGCAAACGGCCCTCAACACCGCCATGGCCCTGGCCAGGTCGGGCGCGCTGGAGCGCTTCGGGGTGGAGCTGATCGGCGCGCGGGCCGAGGTCATCGACCGCGCCGAGGACCGCTTGAAATTCCGCGACGCCATGGCCGAGATCGGCGTGATGGGCCCCCGCTCCGCCATCGCCCATAACCGGGACGAGGCGGCGGCGGCCTTGGCCCAGGTCGGGCTGCCCGCCGTCATCCGCCCCAGCTTCACCCTGGGCGGCACCGGCGGCGGCATCGCCTATAACCGCGAGGAATTCTTCGAGATCTGCCTCGGCGGCATCGAGGCCTCGCCCACCAACGAGGTGCTGGTCGAGGAATCGGTGCTGGGCTGGAAGGAGTACGAGATGGAGGTGGTCCGCGACAAGGCGGATAACTGCATCATCGTCTGCGCCATCGAGAATATCGACCCGATGGGCGTGCATACCGGCGATTCCGTCACCGTCGCCCCGGCGCTCACCCTCACGGATAAAGAATACCAGCGCATGCGCGACGCCAGCATCGCCTGTTTGCGCCGCATCGGCGTGGAGACCGGCGGCTCCAATGTCCAGTTCGCCATCAACCCCGAGGATGGCCGCATGGTCGTCATCGAGATGAACCCCCGCGTCTCCCGCTCCTCCGCGCTCGCCTCCAAGGCCACCGGCTTTCCCATCGCCAAGATCGCGGCCAAGCTCGCCATCGGCTACACGCTGGACGAATTGCGCAACGACATCACCCGCACCACCCCGGCCGCCTTCGAACCGGTGCTGGATTACGTGGTCATCAAAATTCCCCGCTTCACCTTCGAGAAATTCCCCGGCACCCCGGCCCTGCTCTCCACCTCGATGAAATCGGTCGGCGAGGCGATGGCGATCGGCCGCAATTTCCAGGAGGCGTTGCAAAAAGGGCTGCGCTCGCTGGAAACCGGTCTCTCCGGGCTGGACGAGATCGACCCCCCCGGCGATGGCGGGGCGGATGCCTTCCGCGCGGCACTCTCCACCCCCCGGCCGGACCGGTTGCTGGTGGCAGCACAGGCGCTGCGCGCCGGGCTCTCCGTCGCGGATATCAACGCCGCCTGCGGGTTCGACCCCTGGTTCCTGCGCCAGATGGCGGAGATCATCGCCGCCGAGCGGGACATCAAGGCGCGCGGCCTGCCCCGCCAGGCGGCGGAATGGCGGCGGCTGAAGGCGATGGGCTTCGCCGACCAGCGCCTCGCCCAGATCGCCGGCCAGAAGGAGGCGGCGGTCACCGCCCAGCGCCTCAAACTCGGCGTCACCCCCGCCTATAAGCGCATCGACACCTGCGCGGGCGAGTTCGCCTCCGCCACCTCCTACATGTATTCCACCTATGAGGGCGGCTTCGCCCCGCCGCTCGATGAATCCGCAGTCTCAGACCGGCGCAAGGTGGTCATTCTCGGCGGCGGCCCCAACCGCATCGGCCAGGGCATCGAGTTCGATTATTGCTGCGTCCACGCCGCCTACGCCCTGCGCGAGGCCGGGTTCGAGACCATCATGGTCAATTGCAACCCGGAGACCGTCTCCACTGATTACGACACCTCGGACCGGCTCTATTTCGAGCCGCTTTTCGCCGAGGATGTCATTTCCCTGCTGCGCAAGGAGCAGGAAAAGGGCGAGCTGCTCGGCTGCATCGTGCAATATGGCGGGCAGACGCCGCTCAAGCTCTCCCTCGCTCTCGAGGCGGCGGGCATTCCCATCCTCGGCACCTCGGCCGATGCCATCGACATCGCCGAGGACCGCGAGCGCTTCCAGGAATTACTGAAGCGCCTGTCCCTGCGCCAGCCGGAGAACGGCATCGCCCGCAGCGTCGAACAGGCGGAGGCGGTGGCGGCGCGCATCGGCTATCCCGTGCTCATCCGCCCCTCTTACGTGCTGGGCGGGCGGGCGATGGAGATCGTCCATGACCGCGCCGGGCTGGAGCGCTACATGCGCGAGGCGGTGCGCGTCTCCGGGGACAATCCGGTGCTGATCGACCGCTATCTCAACGAGGCCGCCGAGGTGGATGTGGATTGTATCTGCGACGGGCGCGACGTCCACGTGGCCGGGGTGATGGAGCATATCGAGGAGGCGGGCATCCATTCCGGGGATTCCGCCTGCTCCCTGCCGCCTTATTCGCTCTCCCCCGCCATTGTCGAGGAGTTGCGGGCGGAGACCGTCGCCCTCGCCAAGGCGCTGGGCGTGGTGGGGCTGATGAATGTGCAATACGCCATCCAGGACGAAACGATCTACGTGCTGGAGGTCAATCCCCGCGCCTCGCGCACCGTTCCCTTCGTCGCCAAGGCCACCGGCGTGCCCGTCGCCAAAATCGGCGCGCTGGTCATGGCGGGGGCCAGGCTGGCGGGGTTCGGCCTGGATGATTCCGTGCCTCCCGCCCATGTGGCGGTGAAGGAGGCGGTGTTCCCTTTCGCCCGCTTCCCCAATGTCGATACCATCCTGGGGCCGGAGATGAAATCCACGGGCGAGGTGATGGGGCTGGACACGAATTTCGCCCGCGCCTTCGCCAAGGCCCAGCTGGGCGCGGGGGTGCAATTGCCGCTCTCCGGCGCCGCCTTCGTCTCGGTGAAGGACGCGGACAAGCCCGCCATTCTGCCAGTGGCGCGGCGCCTGGCCGAGCTCGGCTTCGCCCTCATGGCCACCGGCGGCACCGCGCGGGTGCTGGCCGAGGCCGGGATTCCGGTGCGCCGGGTCAACAAGGTGCTGGAGGGCCGCCCGCATTGCGTGGACGCCATCCGCTCCGGCGAGGTGCAGCTGATCATCAACACCGCCTCCGGCGCGCAGGCGGTGGCGGACAGCTTCGCCATCCGCCGCACCGCCCTCACCCACGCGGTGCCGCATTTCACCACCATCGCCGGGGCGCGGGCGGCGGCGCACGCCATCGCCGCCCTGAAATCGCGCACTCTTGAAGTCGCGCCGCTCCAGTCGTATTTTACGCAATCCTTCTGATCGCCGCCGGCGTTCACGCGCCGGCGGCGGTTTTTCACGTCACCCCAACCCGCGGGAGCCCCTGGCCCCGAGGAGCAGCAGTTGCAGAAATTTCCCATGACCGCGGCGGGCCTCGCGGCGCTCGAAGATGAGTTGCGGACCCTCAAGAGCGTTGAGCGCCCCGCCATCATCCGCGCCATCGCCGAGGCGCGCGCCCATGGCGACCTCTCGGAGAACGCCGAATACCACGCCGCGCGGGAGCGCCAATCCTTCGTCGAGGGACGCATCGCCGAGCTGGAGGAGATCGTCTCGGCGGTGGAGGTGATCGACCCCGCCGCCCTCTCCGGCGATACGGTGAAATTCGGCGCCACCATCCATCTGGTGGACGAGGATAACGATCAGGAAGTCTCCTATCAGATCGTCGGGCTCTACGAGGCGGATGTGAAACAGCGCAAGCTCTCCATCACCTCGCCTCTCGCCAAGGCGCTGATCTCCAAGCGCGTGGGAGATACGGTCTCCGTGCCCGCCCCTGGCGGCGACCGCTCTTACGAAATCCTCAAAATCTCCTACGTCTGAGATGCTCCGCTTCGAGGACGTCCTGGCCGCCCGCGAGCGGATCCGGGGCAGCGTGGTGCGCACCCCCTTCCTGCGCTCGGAGTCGCTCTCCCGTCTCACCGGGGCGGAGCTATACGTCAAATACGACCATCTCCAGGCCATCGGCGCCTTCAAGGAGCGGGGCGCGGCCAACCGCATCGCCCTGCTCACGCCGCAGGAGCGGGAGCGCGGCGTCGTCGCCATGTCGGCGGGCAACCACGCCCAGGCGGTGGCCCGCCACGCCGCGCTGGCGGGCATTGGCGCCACCATCGTCATGCCCCGCCATACCCCCGCCACCAAGGTCACGCGCACGGCGGGCTGGGGGGCAAATGTGGTGCTGCATGGCGAGACCCTGGCCGAGGCCGCCGCCGAGGCGCGCCGGCTTGAACGCGAGGAGGGGCTGGTCTTCATCCACCCCTATGACGACCCGGCGGTGATGGCGGGCCAGGGCACGATGGCGCTGGAAATGCTGGAGGACGTGCCGGATCTCGACGCGCTGGTGGTGGCGACCGGCGGGGGCGGGCTGGTGGCGGGCAGCGCCATCGTCGCCCGGCACATGCGCCCGCAATGCAAGGTCTATGGCGTGGAGGTCGAGCGTTACGCCGCCTTCGCCCAGGCGCTCGCCGGGCAGGAGATCAAGGTGGGAGGCCCGACCATCGCCGAGGGCATCGCCGTGCGCGATATCGGCCAGCGCCCGCTCGCCGTGCTGCGGGCGCTCGGCGTGCCGGTGCTGGTGGTCAGCGAGCACGCGGCGGAGAGCGCCATCGCCGCCTTCGCCGAAAACGCCAAACAGATCACGGAAGGGGCGGGCGCGGTCGGGCTGGCGGCGGTGATGAGCTTTCCCGAGCATTTCCGGGGCCGCAAGATCGGCATCTCCATCTGCGGCGCCAATATCGATCCGCGCATCCTCGCCAACACGCTGATGCGCTGCCTGCTGCGCGACGGGCGCATGCTGCGCCTGGTGCTGGAACTGCCGGACCGGCCCGGCATGCTGGCCGAGGTCTCCCGCCGCATCGGCGATCTCGGCGGCAACATCCTCGAGGTGGCGCATCACCGCCTGTTCTCCAGCCCCTCGGTGCAGGACGCCCAGCTGGAGGTGATGATCGAGGCGCGCGATGCCGGCCATGGCGAGGCGATCGAGGCCTCGCTGGCCGAGGTCTTCGTCCTGCGCCGGCTCTAGGCCGGCCTAGAGCCGTCTCGTCTGATTTGAATGATCACAGGCTTCAAATCAGATGATTGAAATTGCTCGTTAAAACCAGGCTGGCTAGGCAGGGGGAGAGCGCTGGGCTATGCGTCGCTTAATCAAGCGGGCGGAGATCCACCATGTCCTGGCTGCATCATCCCACCGGCCCGCAAGGCGGGGCGGCCCTCATCATCAACCCCGTCATCCATGAGCTGGGCGGGCTGCGCGTCGGCCGCGCCCTCCCCCATGCCCGGCGGCGCATGGTCGGGCCGTTCGTTTTTCTCGACCATATCGGCCCGGCCCGCTTCGCCCCCGGCGAGGGGCTGGATATCGGCCCCCATCCCCATATTGGCCTGGCGACGATCACCTATTTGCTGGAGGGGCGCATCCGCCACCGGGATTCGCTGGGCAGCGACCAGGATATCGTCCCCGGCGAGGTCAATTGGATGACGGCCGGGCGCGGCATCACCCATTCCGAGCGCACGCCCGGCGAGGCGCGCCGCCACGGCCATTCCCTGCTCGGCGTGCAAAGCTGGGTGGCGCTGCCGCGCGCGGCGGAGGAGACGGAGCCCGGTTTTTATCACCACCCCGGCACCGATCTGCCGCTGCTGGAGGATACCGGCCTCGCCGTGCGGGTCATCGCCGGCCAGGCCTATGGCGCCCGCTCCCCCGTGCGGGTCTTCTCCCCCACCCTGTACGCCGATGCGCGGCTGGAGGCCGGCGCCGCCTTGCCCCTGCCCGGCGAGCATGAGGAACGCTCCGCCCATATCATCGAGGGCGAGATCGAGATCGCGGGGGAGCGCTTCACCACCGGCCAATTGCTGATCTTCCGCCCCGGCGACGCCATCACCCTGCGCGCCCTGGCCGAGAGCCGGGTGCTGCTGCTGGGCGGCGCGCCGCTGGACGGCCCGCGTCACATCTGGTGGAATTTCGTCAGCTCCTCGCCAGAGCGGATCGCCGCGGCGCGCGAGGATTGGCTGCGCGGCCATTTCGGCCCGGTGGCGGAGGAGGAGCCCGCCTTGAACGATACGAGCAGGGAGAAGAGCCGATGAGCGACGAGGTCACCATCCACATCACCCGCCAGGAAGGCTACCGCTATCTTGTCGAGTTCGGACCGCAATACGCGACGCTGATCGCGGACCAGCCGGAGCCGATCGGCCAGGATTCCGGCCCCTCCCCCGAGCATCTGCTCGCCGCCGCCATCGCCAATTGCCTCTGCGCTAGCCTCACCTTCGCCTGCGCCAAATATCATGGCAATCCCGGCGAGGTCTCCGCCACCGTCACCTGCCGCACCGGCCGCAACGAGCGCAACCGCGTGCGGGTGCGCCAGGTCGATGTCACAATCACCCTCGGCGCGGCGGCGGCGCAATTGCCGCATCTTGACCGGGCCTTGGCGAGCTTCGAGGATTTCTGCACCGTCACCGCCAGCGTGCGGGAGGGGATCGCCGTCGCCGTCACCGTGCGGGGGCCGGATGGCGCGGCGCTGACGGCCTAGCAGGCTAGGGCAATTTCAGCCAGGCGGGCGGGCAAGGGGTCAGCGGCGCGCCCGCCGCCGCCAGCGGCCGGGCGAGCGCGTCCAGCCGCAACATCGCCAGCGCCATATCGCCCGCGCCGGAGCGCAGCGTGCCCGCCTCCTGCTCCCCGGCCAGCACCGGCGTGCAGGGCAGCGCCCCGGGCGCGGCCAGCCGCACCGGCAGCAGGCGGCGCTTGACGAGACCGCGATATTTGGTCCGCGCCGTCAGCTCCTGGCCCATATAGCAGCCTTTCTGCCAATCCACCCCGCCCAGCTCGTCGAACCCCGCCTCCAAGAGCAGGGTCTTGTCGGGTTCCAGATCGGGCGGCCCGTCCGGCAGGCCGAGCGGGATGCGATGCGCCGCATACTCCGCCGCCGTCGCGTTCGCGGCCATGCCCGGCGGCAGCAGGCGGCGATACCCGGCGGCGGGCAGGCGCGGATCGGCGGCGGCGAGCGGGTCTTTCGCCGGCGGCGGCCCGCCGCCCCAGAGCGCATAGACGCCGAGCCGCTCCGAGACGTCGGCGATCTCCACCGCGGCGCGCAGCTTGAAGCGGCGCAGCTTCTGGATGAGCCCGGGAATGGCGGCGCGGGGCGTATCGAGACACAGCCTCTCCCCGTCGGAAAAAATAAAGAAATCCACGAGATAGCGGCCCTGCGGGGTGAGAAGCGCCGCCCACACCGCCCGGCCCGGCCCGGCCCGGGCGACATCGTTGCTGACCAGGCCGTTGAGAAAACCCACCCGGTCCGCCCCGCTCAGCTCCACCACGCCGCGCTCCGGCAGAAACGCCATCTTATCCATGGCGGCAAGATGGACACGCCCCGCCCCGGGCGCAAGCCGGTTTGCGATGGCGGCGGCGGCGGGCTACAGCCGCTGCCCATGCGGATTCTGTTCGTCACCTCCTCGCGCATCGGCGACGCCGTTATCTCCTGCGGGATACTCGAGGCGCTGCGTCAGTCCCATCCGCAGGCCCGCTTCACCATCGCCTGCGGCACGGTGGCGGCGGGGGTGTTCACCCGCTTTCCCGCGCTGGACCGGCTGATCATTTTCAAAAAAGAGCGGTTCGACCTGCACTGGGCGCGGCTCTGGACCAAGCTCGTTCCGCAGATCTGGGATCTGGCGGTGGATGTGCGCGGCTCCGGCCTCACCCTGGCTCTCGCCGCGCGCAAGCGGCGGATTCTGCGCGGCGGCCGCCGCCCGGGCCGCCGCTATGCCCAGCTGGCGGCCGCGCTGGGCTACGACCCGCCGCCCCTGCCGGTGGTCTGGACCGCCCCCGCCGACGAGGCCAAGGCGGCGGCCCTGCTGGGCGAAGGCCCGTTCATTGCCCTCGCCCCCACCGCCAATTGGGCGGGAAAGCTCTGGCCGCCGGAGCGATTCATAAATTTGTTTTATGAATTGCGGCGCTCCCTTCCCGGGGCGCGCGCCGCGGTGTTCGGCGGGCCGGGCGCGGCGGAGGCCGCGATGGCCGCGCCGGTTCTCGCCGGCTTGCCCGGCGCGCTCGACCTCACCGGGCGGCTCACCTTGCCCGAGGCCGCCGCCTGCCTGCGCCGGGCAAGCCTGTTCGTCGGCAATGATTCCGGCCTCATGCATCTCGCCGCGGCGGCGGGGGCGCCGACGCTCGGCCTGTTTGGCCGTTCGCGCGCCAGCGAGTACGCTCCCGCCGGGCCTCGCACCGCCATCGCCGTGGCGCCGGGGCCGGAGGGCGAGGCGCCGATGGCCGGGCTCAGCGTCGAGGCCGCCGCCGCCGCCGCCCTGGCGCTTCTCGGCCGAGGACCATAATTCATGAGCTACGATCTGATCCTGGAAAACGGCACCGTGCTTTTCCCCTGGGGCGAAGCGGCGGCGGATGTGGCGGTCCAGGACGGGCGGATCGCCGCCATCGGCGCCCGGCTCGGCGCGGCGGCGGCGCGCTTCAACGCCTATGGGCTGCACGTGCTGCCCGGCATCATCGACCCGCATGTCCATTTCCGCGATGGCGGCCAGGGCGGCATACCGGGGGTGGAAGACATGCGCTCCGGCTCGCTCGGGGCGGTGCTGGGCGGGGTGACGGCGGCCTTCGACATGCCCAACACCACTCCGCCCGGCGTGGACGCGGCCAGCCTCACGGCCAAGCACCACTATATCGCCGGGCATAGCTGGTGCGAAATCGGCCTGTTCGCCGGCGCGACGAGGGAAAATCTCGACGAGAGCGGCGCGCTGGAAACCCTGCCCGGCATCTGCGCGATGAAGGTCTTCGCCGGGTCCTCCACCGGGGACCTGCTGGTGGCGGACGATGCGAGCATCGAGCGGCTGATGCGCTCCGGGCGGCGGCGGGTCGCCTTCCATGCCGAGGATGAGGAGCGGCTGCAGGAGCGCAAGCCCCTTTTTGCCCAGGGCGGCCCCTATAGCGACCATTGCCAGTGGCGCGACGTGGAATGCGCCTTCAAAGGCACGCGCCGCATCACCGCCATCGCCCGGCGCACCGGCCGCCCCGCTCATATCCTTCATGTGTCGACGGCCGAGGAATTCGCCTTCCTGCGCGGGCAGAAGGATCTGGTGGGCTGCGAGGTGCTGGTGAACCATCTGCTGCAATGCGCGCCGGAAGTATATGAGCGCCTGCGCGGCTACGCGGTGATGAACCCGCCCTTGCGCGAGAAGCGCCATATGGAAGCGGCCTGGGCGGCGGTGGCGGATGGCACGGTGGACAACATCGCCTCCGACCATGCCCCCCACCCCCGCGCCGCCAAGGAGCGGCCCTGGCCGGCCACCGCCGCCGGGCTGACCGGGGTGCAAACCCTGCTGCCGCTGATGCTGACGCAGGTGCATGCGGGCCGGCTCTCCTTGCTGCGGCTGGCGCAGCTGATGGCGGAAGGCCCGGCCCGCATTTACGGCGCGGTGGGCAAGGGCCGCATCGTCGCCGGCAACGACGCCGATTTCTCGGTGGTGGATCTCCGCGCGGTTCGGCGGATCGAAAACCGCTGGATCGCCAGCCCCTGCGGCTGGACGCCCTTCGACGGAGTGGAATGCACCGGCTGGCCGGTGGCGACGATCATTCGCGGCCAGGTGGTGATGTATGAGGGGCAGGTGACCGGCGAGCCCATCGGCCGCCCGGTGAGCTTCCGCTCCTGAATCCGTTCAGAACCGACGCTCGAACACGGTGATGACATCCCCCGGCTGCACCGGCGCGGCGGGCGAGGCGCGGTATTGGCTGCCGCCGCGGGTGACGCCGACATAACCCGTCTCCGCCCGGTCGGTGAAGCCGCCCGCGATGGACACCGCCGTCAGTACGCTCATGCCCGGGCGGAAGGGATATTGGCCGGGCGCGTTGACCTCGCCCAGAATATAAAAAGGCCGGTAGGCCGCGACCTCCACCGCCACCGAGGGGTTGAGAATGAACTGGCGCTGGCGCAGCGCGGCGGCTATGCGCGCGGCGAGCTGATCCGGGCTGGCCCCGCCCGCTTGCACCGGCCCCAGCAAGGGCATGTCGACGGCGCCGCTGTCATCCACGTGATAGCTGCCGGAGAGCTGCGGCTGGTCATAGACGCGGATGGCGAGCGCGTCGCCCGGGCCCAGCCGGTAGGGACCGGGCGGCGGGGCGGGCAAGGGGGGCAGATGCGCCCCGGGCGCCCGCCAGGAGGCGCAGCCGGAGAGCAGCAGGGCCAGGCCGCCGAAAACGCCGCGCCGGTACAGCATGCGGATAAACTCCCGTATCTCCCGCCCTGTTTACCGGAGCCGGGAAACGCGGCAAAGCGAATCCCGACTCACCGGGGGTTTCGCATGCGCCGTCTCGCCGCCTTGTTCTCGCTGCTCGTCATCATCGCCGCCGGCGCTTTCCTGCTCTGGCCACGCGGGCAGGGCGGCGGCGAAGAAAAACATCCGGGCGGCGGCCCTCCCCCGGCGGCGGCCAATCACGACCCCCGCCCCCTCACCGCCGCCGAACAGGCGGCGTTTCTGCCGCTGGTCTGCGCCGGGGCCGGCGGCCCCGCCCAAGGCTTCGCGCATCAATGCGCCTCGCTGCCCGGCTATCCCTCCCAGGATTACGGCGGGGCCGGGCTCGGTCTCGGCATCAGCCTCGACACCGTTATTCTCGGCCATCTCACCAGCGCGGGCGCGGATGAGGCCTATGTGACCTATGAAGGCAGTTTCGAGCCGCACGCCACCAATTTCGGCGGCGGCATTCTCTTCAGGCGCGGGCCGCAGGGCTGGCGGCGCCAGGGCTGGTATCCGGGCGGCCAGGCGGATCGCTGCGTCTCCCTCAACCCCACCGGCCAGGCGGTGTTTCTCTGCCTCACCAGCTGGGAGGGCCAGGGCGAGGCGGACAGCGCCGTGACCCAGGAAACGCTGCCGCCCGGCCAGACGCGCCACGTGCTGAGCGCCAGCGATCTGCGCGGCACGCTCGACCCCAACGCCAATTGCCAAACGCTGGGGGCGGGGCGGGCGGTGCTGCTGGCCATCGAGAATCTCGCCCCCGTCCCGGGCGGCGCCTTGGCCCATATCGTCTACGTAAGCGCCAGCGACGCCAAAACCGCCTGCGCCGCGCATGATTTCCCCAGCGCCCCGGAGCGGAAGGCGGCGCTCGATCTGCGCTGGAATGGCAAGAGCGTCAGCGTCTCTCCCGAGCTCGCTTTCGCCGCCCCGGCGCAATGAGCGGCGCTGGCTGGCGGCGGGAGCTGATCGCCGCGGCGCGGGAGATGGCGGCGCGCGGATTGGCGGTGGGCACGGCCGGCAATGTCTCGCTGCGCGCGCCGGAGGGGATTCTCATCACCCCCTCGGCTGTGCCTTACGCGGAGCTTACCCCGGAGATGATCCCGGTGCTCCATGAGGATGGCGGTTTCGAGGGGCGCTGGCGCCCGTCATCGGAATGGCGGTTTCATCTCGACATCTATCTCACCCGGCCCGAGGCGGGTGGCATCGTCCACCACCACGCGCCGCATACCACCGCGCTCGCCATGGCGCGGCGGGAAATTCCTGCCTGCCATTACATGATCGCCCGGTTCGGCGGCGCGCCGCTGCGCTGCGCGGAGTATGCGCTCTTCGGCACCGCCGCCCTCTCCCAGGCCCTGCTGCGGGCGCTGGCGGGGCGCACGGCCTGCCTGATGGCCAATCACGGCGGGCTGGCCCTGGGCGCGGACGTGCATGGCGCGCTGGCCGCCGCCACCGAGCTGGAGGCGCTGGCCCAGCATTATCTGCTCTCGCTCCAGGCGGGCGGGCCTGTGCTGCTCAGCGAGCGCGAGGTGGCCGAGGCGGTGGAGCAATTCGCCACCGCCTACCGGCCCAACCGGCCAAAGGGGTGAGCGCTCAGACCGGCTTGATGTTGATGGCGGCGTCCTTGCCGCGTTCCTTGGTGATGTCGAAACTCACCTGCTGGCCCTCATCCAGCCCGCGCAGGCCGGCGGCCTGCACCGCGGTGATATGAACGAACACATCCTTGCCGCCATCCTGCGGCACGATGAATCCGTAACCCTTCGTCGTGTTGAACCATTTCACGGTGCCGCTTGGCATAGTCTTCGCTCCTCCAACTCTGCGGGCCCGGCCAAAAGGCTGGCCGGAACAATCGGGGGTTTTGCCGCCTTGTCTGCGTCCGGCCCGCGAAGCGCGCGTGAACTCAAGCCAAAGTCTGAAATCGATTGCGGCAAAATCAGGCACAGAAATGTGGGGGTTTGTCAACGACTCGGCAAGAACCGGGCGCAGATGCGGAACGCGCTTTCACGCCGGCGGGAAGTTTGCCATAATCGTTGAAGCCAAAAAACAAGCTGGAGGGCCACGCTTTGTCCGACACCGATCTCATTCCGGTCAAGCCGGAAATCGCCGCCAGATCCTTCATCGACGCCGCGCGGTATGAGGAGATGTGCAAGCGCGCCGCCGAGGACCCGGACGGATTTTGGGCCGAGGAATGCAAGCGCATCACCTGGATGAAGCCCCCCACCCGGATAAAGAATGCCAGCTTCGCGGACGAGGTCTCGATCAAATGGTTCGAGGACGGCACGCTGAACGCCGCCGCCAACTGCCTGGACCGGCATCTGGCCGAGCGCGGCGACGCGGTGGCGATCATCTGGGAGGGGGACGACCCCGGCCAGTCCCACAAAGTCACCTACCGGCAACTGCACGAGCAGGTCTGCCGCCTCGCCAATGTGCTGACCGCCCAGGGGATCAAGAAGGGGGACGTCGTCACCATCTATCTGCCGATGGTGGTGGAGGCGGCGGCGGCGGTGCTGGCCTGCGCGCGCATCGGCGCCATCCATTCCGTGGTGTTCGGCGGCTTCTCGCCGGACAGCCTCGCCAGCCGCATCCAGGATTGCGGCTCGGTGGCGCTGATCACCGCCGATGAGGGCCGCCGCGGCGGCCGCCGGGTGGCGTTGAAGGCGAATGCGGACGAGGCGCTGAAAACCTGCCCGAGCGTCAAGACCGTCATCGTCGCGAGGGTCACCGGCGGCGCGGTGGAGATGCAGGCCGGGCGAGACCTCTGGTACCATGAGGAGACCGCGAAGGCCGCCCCCACCCATGCGGCGGTGGAGATGAACGCCGAGGACCCGCTATTCATCCTTTATACCTCCGGCTCGACGGGCAAGCCCAAGGGCGTGCTCCACACCACCGGCGGCTACATGGTCTGGGCGAGCTACACCCACCAATACGTGTTCGATTACCGGCCCGGCGAGGTGTATTGGTGCACCGCCGATATCGGCTGGGTGACCGGCCACACCTATATCGTCTACGGGCCGCTCGCCAATGGCGCGACGACGCTGATGTTTGAGGGCATCCCCAGCTATCCCAGCAGCTCGCGCTTCTGGGAGGTGGTGGACAAACACCAGGTCAATATCTTCTACACCGCTCCCACCGCCATCCGCGCGCTGATGCGCGAGGGAGAGGGGCCGGTGAAGAAAACCTCCCGCAAGAGCCTGCGCCTGCTGGGCTCGGTGGGCGAGCCGATCAACCCCGAGGCGTGGCGCTGGTATTATCACGTCGTCGGCGAGGACCGCTGCCCGATCGTGGATACGTGGTGGCAGACGGAAACGGGCGGGATCTTGATGTCGCCGCTGGAAGGGGCGATGGCGCTCAAGCCCGGCTCCGCCGCCAAGCCGCTGCCGGGCGTGCTCCCGGTCATCGTGGATGGCGCGGGCAAGGAGCTGAGCGGCGTGGCGGAGGGTAATCTCTGCATCAAGGAAAGCTGGCCGGGGCAGATGCGCAGCGTCTATGGCGACCATGCCCGCTTCGTGCAGACCTATTTTTCCACCTTCAAGCACTTGTATTTCACCGGCGACGGCGCCCGCCGCGACGCGGACGGGTATTACTGGATCACCGGGCGGGTGGATGACGTCATCAACGTCTCCGGCCACCGCATGGGCACCGCCGAGGTGGAATCCGCCCTCGTCGCCCATAAGGCGGTGGCGGAGGCGGCCGTGGTCGGCTACCCGCACGAGCTCAAGGGCCAGGGCATCTACGCCTATGTCACGCTGAAGGAGGGGATCGAGCCGAACGAGGAGTTGCGCAAGGAGCTCATCGCCTGGGTGCGGCGGGAGATTGGGCCGATCGCCGCGCCGGATGTGATCCAATGGGCGCCGGGCCTGCCCAAGACCCGCTCGGGCAAGATCATGCGCCGCATTCTGCGCAAGATCGCCGCCAACGAGACCGACAGCCTGGGCGACACCTCCACCCTCGCCGATCCCGGCGTGGTAACCGAGCTGGTGGACAACCGCGCCGCCTGACCGCAGGGGCGGGCCGGCGGAACCCGGGGCCGCCCGCCCCCTCGACGCGGTTGGCTATTGTCTGGTTCCGCCGTCTTTGTTAGCGTTTCACAAAAAAGGACAGAGGAGCGGACACGATGACTGAACTCGCGATGAATCTCATCCGCCGGCAGAATTTGGGCGACACGTTACGGCGCGCCGCCTTTGCCGCGCCAGACAAGGCGGCGGTGATCTTTTACACCACCGAGGGCGCCAGCCGCACGATCACCTTTAGCCAGATGAACGCGCGGGCCTGTTCCGTGGCCCAGACGCTGCTCGCCGAGGGCGTCCGCCATGGTGACCGCGTCGTGATTTTGTCCCGCAACAGCATCGAGTTTCTCATCGTCAGCTTCGCGCTGCACAAGATCGGCGCCTGGGCGGTGCCGGTGAATTTCATGCTGCCGCCGCCCGATGTCCAGCATCTCATCCAATTCTCGGAAGCGCGCTGGGTGTTTGTCGAGGACGCGCAGGCCGCCAAGGTCACCGCCATCATCGCCGCCATCCCCCATGTCGAGGCCTTCGTGCAGATCGGCAATGGAGCGCCGCTCCCCGCCGGCTGGCGCGAGTTCAACGAGCTGCTCGCCGCGCCGCCCGAGGAGCCGGAAATCCTCATCGAGAGCGATGACGTCGCCACGCTGCTATTCACCAGCGGCACGGAATCCGCTCCCAAGGGGGTGATGCTGTCGCACGCGAATTATTGCGCCGCGCATCTGAGCTGGTCCTTCAATTTCAATTTATCCGAGCAGGACCGGTTTCTCCTCAGCATTCCGCTCATCCACATGGCGGGGTATCTGTTCTCCACCCTCTGCCTCGCCAACCGCGCCACCATCGTGATGACGCAAACCCCCCAGCCGGCGCAGATGATCGAGCTGATGGCGCGCCACCGCCTCACCGGCACCGCCTTGCCGCCCACCCTTTACGTGTCGATGATCTCCCAGCCCAATTTCCGCACTTCCGACCTCACCTGCGTGACCAAATGCCTGAGCTGGGCATCCACCATCCCCAAGGCGATGGTGGATGGCTGGCGCTCCGTCTCGCCCCAGCTGCGCTTCTTCTCCGGCCAGGGGATGAGCGAATCCACCGCCGCGATCCTCACCGGCGGTTTCTTCGGCGAGTGGAGCGACCTGCCCAATGGCGATGGCCGCTGGGTGGGCCGCGCCTGCTCCTTCGGCGTGGATGTCCGGCTGGTGGATGACGAGGACAAGGATGTCGCCATCGGCGAGCCGGGCGAGCAGATCGTGCGCGGGCCGATCATCATGAAAGGCTATTACAAGAACGAGGAGGCCAATCGCCGCGCCTTTCGGGGCGGCTGGTTCCATACCGGCGACGTGCTGATCCGCGACGCGGAGGGGAATTATTTCTTTGCCGACCGGGTGAAGGACATGATCAAGACCGGCGGGGAGAATGTCTACTCCCAGGAGGTCGAGAGCGTGCTCGGCACCCATCCCGAGGTGATGCAATGCGCCGTGTTCGCCGTGCCGGACCCGCATTGGGGCGAGGCGGTGGCCGCCGCGGTCATCGTCAAGCCCGGCAGCGACCCGGCGGAGGCGCAGCTGATCGCCTATTGCCGCGAGCGGCTGGCCGGGTTCAAGACGCCGAAATACATCTTCTTCCGTGAGACCATGCCGGTGAGCGCCGCCAACAAATTGCTCAAGCGCGAGCTGAAGGCCGAGTACGGAAAGAAGATGGCGAGCTAGAGCCGGGTCAGGGCAGCATCAGCGCCCGGACCCGGCCATGCCGGCGCAGATGCGTCTCGATCACCTCATCCACCGCGGCGAAGCTGTCGAGCCGGTACCAGACGCCTTCCGGGTAGAACACGGCGCAGGGGCCAAGCTCGCAGCGGTCGAGGCAGCCCGCCTGGTTCACCCGGATATTTTGCAGCCCCAGCTCCTTCACCCGCGCCTTCATGTAATCGCGGATCTTCTCGCTGCCCTTGCTCGCGCAATCCCCGCGCGGATGCCCCGCCGGACGGCGGTTGCCGCAGACAAAAACGTGCGTCTCATAAAAAAGCGGCGGGTCGCCGGCCATTCTTTCGCCCAACTCTGGTCTCCTCTGGCGTGATCCCCATGTGATAGCGGTATCGCGACCGAAGCCCAACCGCGGAGGAGACGGCCATGCGCAACCGCCTGGGAGAGGCGTCCTCTCCCTATCTGCTCCAGCACAAGGATAATCCGGTGCATTGGCATATATGGGGCGAGGAGGCCTTCGCCGAGGCGCGGGCGCGCGACGTGCCGGTGTTGCTCTCCATCGGCTACGCCGCCTGCCATTGGTGCCATGTGATGGCGCATGAGAGCTTCGAATCCCCCGCCATCGCGGCGCTGATGAATGAGCATTTCGTCTGCATCAAGGTGGACCGCGAGGAGCGGCCCGATATCGACCAGATCTATATGACCGCCCTGCAAGCCATGGGCCAGCCGGGAGGCTGGCCGCTGACCATGGCGCTGACCCCGGAGGGCGCGCCTTTCTGGGGCGGCACCTATTTTCCGCCCGCGCCGCGCTTCGGCCAGCCGGGCTTCCCCCAGGTACTGGTAGCCCTCGCCCGCGCCTGGGCGCAGGACCGCGAGCGCCTTCTCCAGTCAGCGGCGGCGTTCGGCGCGGCGCTGGGGGAGGCCGCCGCGCCCCGCCCGGGCGACCCGCCCGGCCCGGCCCTGCTGGCGGCGGTGCGCGGGGCGTTTCTGCGCGGGGTGGATTGGGAGCAAGGCGGGCTGGGCGGCGCGCCGAAATTCCCCAACATCCCGGTTTTCCGGTTCCTCTGGGCTGAATATTTCCGGACCGGGGAGGCGGATTGCGCCCGCGCCACGCATCTGCTGCTGGAGCGGATGAGCCAGGGGGGAATCTACGACCATCTGGGCGGCGGCTATGCCCGCTACGCCACCGATGCGGCCTGGCTGGTGCCGCATTTCGAGAAGATGCTCTACGACAACGCCCTTATCCTCGAAATGCTGGCGCTGGCGCAGGCCGACCGGCCGGGTCCGCTCTACGCGGCGCGGGCGCGCGAGACGGTGGGCTGGCTCACCCGGGACATGCGGGCGGAGGGCGCCTTCGCCGCCTCTGAGGATGCGGATTCCGAGGGCGAGGAAGGCAGGTTTTATGTCTGGAGCCGCGCCGAGATCGAAGCGGTGCTGGGCGGCGAGACCGAATTTTTCGCCCGCCACTATCCTCTGCCCGCCGCGGGCAATTGGGAGGGAAAGATCATCCTGGAGCGGCGCAGCGGGTTCGGCGCGGAGGAGGCGCGGCTCGCCGCCTGCCGGGCGCGTCTCCTCGCCGCGCGGGAGAAGCGGGTGCGGCCGGGGCGCGACGACAAGGTGCTGGCGGATTGGAACGCCCTGGCCGTGGCGGCGCTGGTCAAGGCCGGGGTGGTGTTCGGCGAGCCGGGCTGGGTGAGGCTGGCGGCGGAGGTCTTCGCGGCGCTGCGAGCCGGGCTCGGCCAGCCGGATGGCCGCATCGCCCACGCCATGCGCCAGGGCCGGGTCTCCGCCGCCGGGCTGCTGGAGGATCAGGCGGCGATGATCCGCGCCGCGCTGGCTTTGTACCAGGCGACCGGGGCGGCGGCGTATCTCGGGGCGGCGGAGACGATCCTCGCCGCCGCCGAGGCGCGTTTCAGCGATGGCGCTGGCGCCTTCTTCACCACCGCCGATGACGCGGCGGATGTCTTCACCCCGCGCGGGCGCAGCGCCCAGGATGGTCCCACCCCCTCCGGCATCGGCATGATGGCGGCCAATTACGCCGTCTTCTACCATCTGACCGGGCGGGATGGGTACCGCGCCCGCGCCGAGGCGGCGCTGGCCGCCTATGGCGGCGATGCCCGCGCCCTCGCCGCCGCCCCCAGCCTGCTCCTGGCGGCGGGTCTGCTCGCCAATGCCGCCTGCGTGGTGGTGACGGGCGAAGCGGAGGATCTGCTGGAAACCGCTCTCGCCGCCGCCGACCCCGCCGTGCTGGTGCTGCGCGGCGGCGGCGAGCTGGCGCCCGGGCATCCGGCCCATGGCAAACCGGCCGGGGCGCGCGCCGCCTATATCTGCCAGGCCGGAATGTGCGGGCCGGTGGTGGGGGAGGCCGCGGCTTTGCGCGCGGCGCTACGCCGGAAGGCGGATGAGGGACATGGTGGGCGCGACAGGGATTGAACCTGTGACCCTTCGCGTGTGAAGCGAATGCTCTACCGCTGAGCTACGCGCCCGCCGCGCGGCGCTGGATAGGGGCAAGCGGCGGGGCTGTCAATGATCCGTCCCGCGGCTTTTGCCTGAAGGGACAAAAACGGCCAGAATGGGAGCGATGGCAGACGATACCCGGCGGAATCCCGATGGCGAATGTGACGGGGCGGCGATGCTCGCCGCCTTCCGCGCCGCCGCGTTCTCCCTGCCGGGCTATCTCTGGACCGCCGGCCCCGACGGCCGGGTGAACTGGATGTGCGACTCCCTGCGCGCCTGCCTCGCCGGGGGCGGGGAGGCCGGGGAGGATTGGGGAGGGCTGGTCCACCCCGCCGACCGCCAGCGCATCACCCGGCTCTGGGCGGAGGCCTTGACGAAAGGCGGGATATACGAGGCGGAGTGCCGGATGCGCAGCGCCTCGGGCGAATATTTCTGGCATCTCATCCATGCCACCGCCCTGCATGAGCCGGGCGGCGGTATCGCCGGCTGGATTGGCAGCAATGCCAACATCCATGCCCGCAAGCTGGCGGAGCGCGAGGCGGGGCGGGCGCGCAGCCGCATCTGGGCGCTGAGCCGGGTCTTCATGCTCATCTTCGACAATGAGTGGAAAATCCGCCAGGCCAATCCGGCCCTCCAGCGGGCGATGGGTTGGCGGCCGGATGAGATCGAGGGCCGGGATTTGCTCTCCTTCGTCCATCCCGAAGATGCGGAACGCGCCCGGGAGACTCTTCAGCGGATCGCCCGGAAGGAGGTGGTCGAAGGCTTCGAGTGCCGGGTCAGCACGAAAAGCGGCGCCTACCGGGTGATGGATTGGGAGATCGTGCCGGATGGCGGCCTGAACCAGGCCGTGGGGCGCGACCTGACCGAGCAGCACGAGGCGAGACGGGAATTGGAGCGCACCTGGGCGCTTTCCCCCGTGCTGAAATTCGTGCTGCGCCCGGATGGCGGCATCATCACCGTCAACCCCGCCTGGAGCAAATCCCTGGGCTGGAGCGAGCCGGAAACGCTGGGGCGGAGCATTTATGAGTTCATCGCGGCGAAGGACATTCCAGCAATGCGCGCGCGGCTGCGCCAGGAGCAGGGCCCCGCCGCCACGCTCGGCCTGACCATGCTGACCCGCCAGGGCGAGGAGCGCGACATCACCTGGACCAGCATATTCGATGGCGGGCTGCTTTACGGCTTCGGCCGGGATGTGACGGCGGAACGGCGGGCGGCGGCGGCGGCGGCGGCGGCCAGCGCCGAGCGCGAGCGCGTCTGGACCTCCACCAACGACCTGATGACGACGATGGAGGTGGACGGCCGGTTGCGGGCCGTGAATCCGGCCTGGACCCGGCTGCTTGGCCATGCGGAGAGCGACCTGCTCGGCGCCCGGGCCCTCTCCTTCGTGGTGCCGGAGGACCGGGGACGGGTGATGGCGGCGATCCGCGCCCTGAGCCAAGGCGAGGCGATGCGCAATCTCGAATGCCGGATGATCGACCAGGCCGGGCGGCGGCCGCTCATTTCCTGGTCCGCCGACCCGCAAGACGGCTATATTTACATGGTCGGGCGCGATGTCAGCGCCCAGCGCGAGGCGGAGGAGCAGCTGCGCCAGGCCCAGAAGATGGAGGCCGTGGGCCAGCTCACCGGCGGTATCGCCCATGATTTCAACAATTTCCTGCAAGGGATCAAGGGTAGCCTGGAATTGCTGAGCAAGCGCCTCGCCCGGGGCGAGACCAGCGGGCTGGAGCGGTTCATCAGCATCGCGGCGGAGGCGGCGGACCGGGCGGCGGCGCTCACCCACCGGCTGCTCGCCTTCTCCCGCCGCCAGCCGCTCAACCCCAAGCCGGTGGAGGTCAACCCCCTCATCGCCTCGATCGAAATGCTGCTCCAGCGCACGCTGGGCGAGCATTCGGAGTTGCGGCTGGAGTTGCAGGAGGATCTCTGGCGCGTTCTCTGCGACCCCAACCAGCTGGAAAACGCGCTGCTCAACCTCGCCATCAACGCGCGGGACGCGATGCCGGAGGGGGGGCGGCTGAGCATCCGCACCGGCAACGTGACCTTCGGCAAGGCGGCGCCGGGCGGGCTGGCGCCGGGAGAGTATGTGTGCATCGATGTCACCGATACCGGGGTGGGCATGGATGCGGACACCCTCGCCAAGGTGTTCGAGCCCTTCTTCACCACCAAGCCGGTGGGGCTGGGCACGGGGCTCGGCCTCTCGATGATCTACGGCTTCGCCCGGCAATCCAACGGCCATGTCGAGATCGACTCCGCGCCGGGGCGGGGCGCCACCGTGCGGCTCTATCTGCCCCGCCATGACGGCGAGCCGGAGGAGGAGCTTGCCGAGGAGGAAGAGGCGGCGGCGCATGACGAAACCCCAGGCAGCGAGACGGTGCTGGTGGTGGAGGACGAGCCGCTCGTGCGCGGGCTGATCGTGGAAACGCTCACCGGGCTTGGCTACACCGCGCTGGAGGCGGCGGGCGGCCCCGCCGGGCTGGAGATCCTACAATCCCGCCAGCGGATCGATCTGCTGATCACCGATGTCGGCCTGCCGGGGCTGAATGGCCGCCAGATCGCCGAGGCGGCCCGGCTGCGCCGGCCCGGGCTGAAAATTTTATTCATGACCGGCTACGCCGAGACGGTCGTGATCGGCGAGGGACGGCTGGAGCCGGGCATGGACCTCATGCCCAAGCCCTTCACCATGGAGGCGCTCGCCGCCCGGGTGCGGCAGATCCTCGCCGGGCGGGCGTAAGGGCGCGGCTTCCGGCGCCGCGCGGCGGGTGCTAAATCCCGGGCATGGCCGGACATTCGCAATTCAAGAACATCATGCACCGCAAGGGGGCGCAGGACGCCCGGCGGGCCCGTATCTTCGCCAAGCTGATCCGCGAGATCACCGTCGCCGCCAAAGAGGGGTTGCCGGACCCGGCGGCCAATCCGCGCCTGCGCGCGGCGGTGGCGGCGGCGCTCAAACAGAATATGACGCGCGACGCCATCGACCGTGCGATCAAGAAGGCCGCCGGCGCGGCCGGGGCGGAGAATTACGAGGCGGTGCGCTATGAGGGTTATGGCCCGGCGGGGGTGGCGGTGATCGTCGAGGCGCTGACCGATAACCGCAACCGCACCGCCGCCGCCATCCGCGCCGCCTTCAACAAGGCGGGCGGGGCGCTGGGGGAGACCAACTCCGTCTCCTTCCTGTTCACCCGGCTGGGGGTGGTGCGCTACCCGCCCCAGGCGGCGGATGCGGATGCGATGCTGGAGGCCGCGGTGGAGGCCGGGGCCGAGGATGTGGCGAGCACTGAAGAGGGGCACGAGGTGCGCACGGCGGTGGAGAATGTGTTCGCGGTGCGCGACGCCCTGGCCCGCCGCTTCGGCGACCCGGCGGAGGCCGGGATCGAGTGGCGGCCCAACACCACCGTGGCGGTGGACGAGGAGAAGGCGGCGGCCCTGTTCAAGCTGATCGACACGCTGGAGGAGGATGACGACGTGCAGAATGTCTACGCCAATTTCGAGGTGGCGGAGGACGTGCTGGCCAGGCTCTCGGCCTGATGCGGCTGCTCGGCATCGATCCTGGCCTGCGCTTCACCGGCTGGGGCGTGGTCGAGGCCGAGGGTACCCGGCTGCGCCATGTCGCGGATGGCGTCATCGCCGTCGCGGCGGGCGGGGAGGTGGCGCTGCGCCTCAAGGCGCTGGACGAGGCGCTGGCTGAGATTCTCGTGCGCTTCCAGCCGCGGGAGGCGGCGGTGGAGGAGACCTATGTCAACCGCAACGCCGCCGCCACGCTCAAGCTGGGCTATGCCCGGGGGGTGGCGCTGCTGGCCCCGGCGCGGGCCGGGATTCCGGTGTTCGAATACGGGGCAAAGACGGTGAAGATGGCGGTGGTGGGCACGGGCGGCGCGGATAAGGAGCAAGTGGGGCTGATGGTGCGGCGGCTGCTGCCCGGCGCGGCGCGCCAGCGCGCCGACGCGGCGGACGCGCTGGCCGTCGCCATCTGCCATGCCCATCACCGCGCCACCGCCCGGCTCTGGGCCGCGGCGCCATGATCGCCCGGCTGCGCGGGGTGGTGGATTCGCTGGAGGAGGGGCGCTGCGTCATCGACGTCAATGGCGTCGGCTATCTGGTCTTCTGTTCCTCCCGCACCCTGGCGGCGTTGCCCGAGGGCGTGGCGACGCTGCTGATCGAGACGCAGGTGCGCGAGGACGCGATCAGCCTCTACGGCTTTCTCACCGCCGCCGAGCGCGGCTGGTTCCGCCTGCTGACCACGGTGCAAGGGGTAGGGGCGCGGGTGGCGCTGGGGATTCTCTCCGCCCTCTCGCCGGAGCAATTGGCCGCCGCCATCGCCGGCCAGGACAAGGCGGCGCTCACCCGCGCGCCGGGGGTGGGGGCCAAGCTCGCCCTGCGCCTGCTCACCGAGCTGCGCGAGAAGGCCGGGGCGCTGCCCAGCGCCGGCGGCGCGGTTCCGCCCGCCCTTCCCCCCGCGCCGCCGGGCCCGCTGGCGGATGCGCTTTCCGCCCTCGTCAATCTCGGCTACCGGCGGGCGGAGGCCGAGCCCGCCCTGGCCCGCGCCGCCGCCGCGCTGGGTGAGGATGCGCCGCTAGATGCGCTGATCCGCGCCGGGCTGAAGGCGCTGGCCCGGTGAGCGAGCGCCTCACCTCCGGCGAACGCCTGCCCGGCGAGGCAAGCGAGGCGGCGCTGCGCCCGCAAAGCCTCGGGGATTTCACCGGCCAGGCCGCCACCCGCGAGAATCTCGCCATCTTCATCCAGGCGGCGCGCGCCCGGGGCGAGGCGCTGGATCATGTGCTGCTGCACGGCCCGCCGGGCCTCGGCAAGACCACCCTGGCGCAGATCGTCGCCCAGGAGATGGGGGTGGGATTCAAGGCCACCTCCGGCCCGGTGATCCAGAAATCGGGCGACCTCGCCGCCATTCTCACCAATCTTCAGCCGCGCGACGTGCTGTTCATCGACGAGATCCACCGGCTCCAGCCCGCCATCGAGGAGATCCTCTATCCGGCGATGGAGGATTTCCAGCTCGATCTCATCATCGGCGAGGGGCCGGGGGCGCGCACCGTGCGCATCGACCTGCCCCCTTTCACCCTGGTGGGGGCCACCACCCGCGCCGGGCTGCTCGCCACGCCGCTGCGCGACCGTTTCGGCATTCCGCTGCGGCTGGTCTTCTATACGCCGGAGGAGCTGGCCAGCATCGTCGCTCGGCTGGCGCGCAAGCTGGAGTTCCGCCTCACCGCCGAGGGCGCGTTCGAGATCGCCCGCCGCTCCCGCGGCACGCCCCGCATCGCCGGGCGGCTCACCCGCCGGGTGCGGGATTTCGCCACCGCCGCGGGGGCGGCGGAGGTGACCCGCGACCTGGCGGACGCCGCCCTCACCCGGCTGGATGTTGACCAGAAGGGGCTGGACGCGATGGATATGCGCTATCTCCGCCGCCTGGCCGAGCACCATAATGGCGGGCCGGTGGGGGTGGAGACGCTGGCGGCGGCGCTGGCGGAGGCGCGCGACACGCTGGAGGATGTGGTCGAACCCTATCTGATCCAGGAGGGGCTGCTGCTGCGCACCTCGCGCGGGCGGATGCTGGGCGAGCCGGGCTGGCGGCATCTGGGCCTGGCGCCGCCACAGCGCGGACCCGACCTCCTCGACCTCCTGGGCGAATAGGAGGCGGCGATGATCTACCGCTATACCACGCGCGTCTATTATCACGACACCGATGCCGGCGGCATCGTCTATCACGCCAATTATCTCATGTTCGCCGAGCGCGCCCGGGCGGAGGCCCTGCGGGAAATGGGCGCGCCGCATGCGGAAATGGTGGCGGCTTATGGGGTGATGCTGGTGGTGCGGCGCGTCAATCTGCTCTATCAGCGCCCCGCAAGGATCGATGAGCTGATCACGGTGGAGACCGAATTCACGGAATTGCGCGGCGCGCGCGTTACATTATGCCAGAAATTCCTGCGCGACAGCGACTCGCTCGCCGTGCTTGATCTCGGCCTGGGCTGCGTGCGCCTGGAGGATGGCCGGGCGGCGCGCATTCCGCGCGAATGGGCGGCGCGGCTGAAACTTTGAACGGGGAAAAATAGTGGATCAAACGGTGTCTCAGGCGGCGGTGGCCGCGCCGCAGGCGAATCTCTCCCTGCTGGGGCTGTTCCTCCAGGCGGATCTGGTGGTGAAGCTGGTGATGGTCATCCTGCTGCTCGCCAGCGTGTGGGTGTGGGCGATCATCATCGAGAAGGTGATGACCCTGCGCCGCGTCAACCGCGAGGCCGATGCCTTCGAGGATGGCTTCTGGTCCGGCGGCAGCCTGGACGAGCTTTACGAGCGCGAGGGCGCCGACCCCACCAACCCGATGGCCGCCGTGTTCGGCGCGGCGATGAGCGAATGGAAACGCACCGCGCGCATCGCCGGGGCCGAGATCGGCAAGACCAGCGTGAAGGAGCGGGTGGACCGGGCGATGAACGTCACCATCATGCGCGAGATGGAGCGGCTGGAGCGGTTCATGACCTTTCTCGCCTCGGTGGGCGCCACCGCCCCCTTCATCGGCCTGTTCGGCACGGTCTGGGGCATCATGCATTCCTTCTCCGCCATCGCCGCGATGCATAATACCGATCTCGCGGTCGTCGCCCCCGGCATCGCCGAGGCGCTGTTCGCCACCGCCATCGGCCTGGTGGCGGCGGTGCCCGCCGTGCTCGCCTATAACAAGCTCTCCAACGACCTCGCCCGCTTCGCCGGCCGGCTGGAGGGCTTCGCCACCGAGTTCTCGGCCATCCTCTCCCGCCAGACCGAGGAGCATAAATAATGGCCGGCGGGCTGATCGGCGGCAATGGCAATGGCCGGCGCCGCTACCGCCCGATGGCGGAGATCAACGTCACCCCGCTGGTGGACGTGATGCTGGTGCTGCTGATCATCTTCATGATCACCGCGCCGATGATCACCTCCTCCGTGCAGGTCAACCTGCCCCAGGCCAACGCCAAGCCCACCAACGCCGATTCCAAGCCCATCACCATCACGGTGGATAGCAAGGGCAATGTCTATCTCAACAACAGCCAGATCCAGCTTTCCAACCTCGTCAGCACCTTGCAGCAGGCCTCGCAGAACAACCCCGAGCAGCGCATCTTCATCCGGGGCGACAAGGACGTGGATTACGGCACGATGCTGCAAGTGATGGCCGATGTGGTGCAGGGCGGCTTCACCAAGGTTTCCCTTCTCGCCCAGCAGCCCGGGCAATAGCCGGGGCAGGGGGATTTTCTCATTGGACCGGGATCTGCGCCGAGGCGCGACCATCTCGCTGATCATCCACGCGGCGGTGATCATCGCCGCGATCGTGACGCTGCCGCTCCAGCCGCTCGACACCTCGGCGGATGAGAGCGTGGATGTGGATCTGGTGGGGCCCACCCAGCCGCAAACGGCGCAGACCACTGGCAAGGTGGCCGCGCCCAGCAACACGCCCGTGCCGCATCAGGGGCCGGTGAACCCGACCCAGCCAAAACCGCAGCCGGTGGAGGCGCCGCCGCCGCCGCCACCGCCGCCGCCGCCCGCGCCGGAGGAGAAGCCCACCCCGGCGCCGCCCACCCC
>NZ_DAIEIF010000056.1 GCF_027352905.1 Acidocella sp. | reverse complement strand
GGTTTCGGCGAAGCCGAGCATGAAGCGCAGCTCATGCTCGCGGAAGATGGGCATGAGCGGGTTGATGACCGCGCCGATGCGCGCGCAGGCGAGATAGGTGGCGGTGAATTGCCACCAATTCGGCAATTGGCAGGCGACAACGTCGTTCTTGCCGATGCCTAGCCGTGACAGCCCGATGGCGATGCGGTCCGCCATGCGGGCCAGCTCGGCATAGGTAAAGCGCCTCACCTCCCCAGTCTCGGCCCGGTAGGCGGTGAGGGCGGTCTTGTCAGGGCATTCTTTCAGGGCGGAATCAAGCGCATCATTGATGGTGATGTCCCGCCAATAACCCTGCGCCACCATGGCGGCGCGGCGAGGGGGTAGCAAAACGGCGTCAAACTGCATAATTTTTACCTCTCAACCGATGAATGGCCGCTCAGCCAATATGTCCCGTTATCCCGTTCCGCTTTTGTTGGGAGACCGCCACATCATTAATTTTTGCGTGAATTCAAGCACCTGAATTTTATTTTGGTTGTTTACCCTTATTCGGCCAAAGAACAGTCCTCTCATTTGGTCCGATAATAATTTTTTATCCTCCACTGCCACGATCGTTTGCAGCGTGTCGCCCGGTCGAACCGGAAAAGAGAACTTAAAACCGTTCAGCTCCAGCCCGGCGATCAGCGAAGGCCCCAAAACCTCCTCCATCATCCCGATCGATATCGCGGCGGTCAAAAGCCCCGGCACAATTCTTCCGCCATAACTCGTCGTTCTCGCGAATTCCTCATCAATGAAAATCGGTACCTTTATCCCAGCTAGACAGGTGAAGTTTACGATGTCGGTTTCCGTGATGGTCCGGCCATAACTCCTGAATTCATCTCCCACATTCAAATCATCGAGATAATACCCAGACATTTTGTCTTCGTTTTCCTATTTGTTGAGCGTCAAAGTTCCGGAGATCACAATGACGCCCTTCTGGTTTTCCACCGTCACGTCATAAACACCCGCGGCGTCAGACTTGGCGCGGCCTCCCGCCCGCACGGTATCATCCTCTCTCACCGGATGGATAAACCGCACATCCAGGCAGGCGCCCTCAGCGGCGCCCGGACCGTAGGTTTTGCGGAGCGACTGCCAGATGAGATTGAGGGACAGCATGCCGTGAGCGATGATGCCTCCCATCGGGGTGCGGGCCGCGAATTCCGGATCGAGATGGATCGGATTGAAATCATCGGTGACTTTCGCGTACCGGCGTATGGTCGCCCGGTCGATGACTTTGCTGACGCTTTCGAGTTCTGGTTTGCTGTAGCTCATATCATTTTGCCCATAAAGCTGTCATCAGGCCGGAAAACATCTCCTTGCCATCCTCGCCTCTTGTATCGAGCGAAAACGTCACCCAGCGGCGCTCGCCTTTCAGCTCCTTCCGTTCACAGCTGACCGTCGTGCACAAATCCTGGCCGGCTTCGGGCAGTTTGGCGAGCCGGAAAACCTGTTTGCCATGCACATTTCCGGGCGGGCGCGGGTGCACAACCTGGGCATAGGCGCGGATATGCACCGCCGCCATCATGCCTGGCGGCATGCGGGCACCATCCCGATCTTCTGGAAAGATTTCCAGCCATTCTTCCAAAAGATCATGTTCCAGCTTCAGGGTGAAACTGCCGATCGTCTTGCCGGGAACGAAATCGTCGAAAAGAAACATGCCTAGCTCCTCAGCCGCGCCTGCGGCAATGGGTAGCCGCCATCCGCGGCGGGCGGCTCGAAAAAGATCTCAACCTCCATGCCTATCGCGATCCGCTCGGGGTCAGCCCCGCGCAGGTTCATCATCGCGCGCGGCCCTTCCTCCAATTCGATCATCGCGATGATATAAGGCAGGTCTGGCTTGAAGGCTTCGATCGGCGCCCGGTACACCGTGGTGAAGGAATATACCGTGCCGCGCCCGCTGGCGTTGACCCAGCCCAACGCGCCGCTATGGCAGGAGGTGCAGGCCAGACGCGGCGGAAACTGCATATGGCCACACGCCTCGCAACGCTGGAGCTCGAAACGTCCCTGCTGGCAGCCAGACCAGAAGGGCTGGGTCGTCGCGTTGGGGTGAGGTAGCGGTTTGGTCATGCTCAAAGCCTCCCGAGCACCAGCGAAAAATGAACCGAGAGAATGCCGCCATCCCCATGCACGAAGCCAAGCCTGGCATTGGCAACCTGGCGGCCCGCGGCCTCACCGCGTAATTGCCGCACCGCCTCCACCACATGGAACATGCCGCCCGCCGCGCCGGAATGGGCGTAAGACAAGAGCCCGCCATGGGTATTGCAGGGCAGCTTGCCATCCAGGTCCAGCGCGCCGGAGAGAATTGCCGGCCCTGCCTCGCCCCGGCCGAAGAAGCCGATCGATTCGAGCTCGGCCAGCAAGGTAATGGTGAAGCTATCATAGATTTCGGCGACATCGATGTCCGCTGCCTTTATCCCCGCCCGGCCAAAGGCCTGGGCGGAAGATTGCTTGCAGCCGAAATCGGTGAAGGATGGCGCCGCGACGATGTGTTCATGCGTATTCATCTGGCCGGTGCCGAGGATGGCGATCCCGGGCTTGCGCGTATCCCGGGCCGCATCGGCGGCGCTGACCACCACGGCGGCGCCGCCATCGGAGATGAGGCAGCAATCGAGCAGCCGCAACGGCGTTGAGATCGGCCGGGATCTGGCAACGTCCTCAAGCGTGATCGGCTCGCGCATCTGCGCCTTGGGGTGGCGCATGGCGTTCTTGCGATGCGCGACAGCCACCCCGGCGAGATGTTCGAGCGTCACCCCATACTCATGCATGTAACGCCGCGCCACCAGCGCGTAAGCGGAAGGCACGCTGATGCCGTAAGGCCGTTCGAACTGCGCGTGCCCCACCTCGGAGAGGGCCGCCACGGCCCGGTCCCGTGTCATGCCGGTGAGACGGTTATCTCCGCAGACCACGAGCACATGCCGGCATCTTCCTGATTCGACCAGCGCGGCGGCGTGCACCAGCTGGGCGCAGGCGGTGGCCCCGCCAGCCTGCACGGCAACCGAATAAGACGGCGCGATGCCCAGAAATTCGCTCACCACCGAGGAGAGCATCAGATGCGGCTCGGTGAAGGAATACGCGCATAAAACCCCGTCGATCTCGGCGAGCGACAAGCCCGCATCCTCCACTGCCGCCATGGCGGCCTGGGCCTGCAACCCAAGCGATGTCGAGCCTTCGAGCTTTCCCACTTCCGTATCGGCGGCGCCGGTGATGACGGGGCTAGGCATCGTCGCCGCCTTTCCGCTGGGGTGATGAAAACGAATCCCAAACGAAATCCAATGGTTTTCTATCCAGGAATTTCGCGACGGCCGCGTGATGATAAGGCGTTTCCATCACCACCGCCTGCGCGTAGGCCTCCATCTCAGCCAGCGCATGCCGGTCGAGATTGAATGACTGGTTGAGAATGGTCTTGGCCATGCCGATCGCGTCGGTCGAGGCATGGCGGAAACGTTCAGCGAAGGCCATGCCCGCCGCCAGAGGATCGCCTTGCGGGACGATCTCGTGAACGATTCCCAGTTTCCAGGCTTCCTCGGGCCCGAGAACACGCCCGGAGAAAATCAGCTCCTTAGCGCGTTGCAGGCCCAGGATGCGGGGCAGCAAGTGCAGCCCGCCCAGGTCCGGCACGAGACCGATGCGAATGAACACCGCGCACATCAGCGCGCGCGGCGTGGCCAGTATGAAATCAGCCGCCAGGGCCATATTGAACCCGGCGCCAAAAGCCGGGCCGTCCACCACCGCGACCACCGGCATTTCCAGGCCCAGCAACTCGCTGAACCAGAGATGCAAACGCCTGATGCGTTCTCGATTGGCCATGGCGGGGCGCCGGCTCTCCGACAAGGCGCGCAAATCGCCGCCCGCGCAAAACGCGCCGCCGGCCCCGGTGATCACCAGCGCCTTGGCCCCGCCCTGCGCACGCAATTCCCGCAAGGCGAGTTCGATCTCCCCGCGCATGGTGAGATCCAGCGCGTTACGCTGATCCGGGCGGTTGAGGACCAGCCGCGCGATCTCGTTCTCAATATCGAAGCGAATGGCGTTGAAGGCGGTCATGATAATTTCAACTCGCGGGAGATGATGTTGCGTTGAATTTCGGAGGTTCCCTCGCCGATGACATAGACCAGCGCATCGCGATGAAACCGCCCCACCGGATAGTCCCGCATGATGCCCGCGCCGCCAAAAATGCGGATCGCGGACTCAGTGACACGCACCGCCGTCTCCGAGGCGATAAGCTTGACCTTCGATGCGGTCGCGCTGTCGATCGTCCCTTGATCCACCCGCCAGGCGCCGTAATAAACCAACCATTTCGCCGCCTCGATCTGTGCCGCCATGTCAGCGAGTTTGTGGGCGATGGCTTGATAATCGATGATCGGCTTTTCCCGGACGATCCTGGTCTTGGCGAAATCCAGCGCGGCCTCGAACGCGCCGCGCGCCATGCCGACGCAATTCGCGGCGACACCGACGCGGTTTTCCGAAAGGGATTCCAGCACCACGCCATAGGTTCCAAGCCGCTCGCCCAGCAGGCAGTCATCCGGCACGAAGGCATCCTCGATATGGATAAGCCCCGTCTCCGAGGCGCGGATTCCTTCTTTCTTCAGCTTGGTTATGGAGAAACCCGGATTGGGAAGCTCCACCAGGAACAGGCTGATGGCCTCGGCGCCATGGCCTGGATGCGTGCGCGCCGCCAAAGTGAGAAAATCAGCCTGCGGCGCGTTGCTGATATAAAGTTTCGATCCATTGATCCGCCAGCCGCCCGCGACCTTCTCGGCCCGGGTTTTAAGGCCGCGGACATCGGACCCGCCATCCGGTTCGGAGAGCGCGAACCCGCCGATTTTTTCTCCCGCCAGCCCCGGCCGGAAGAAGCGCTCCTTCTGCGCGGGAGTGCCGGCGCGCCAGATCGGCCAAAGGGCAAGGTGGGTATGCGCTGACCATGACGAGGCGAAGGCCTGCGACACACGGCTCATCTCCTCCCGCACGATGCAATCACTCACCTTATCGAAACCAGCACCGCCATCCGCCTCGGGATAACGCACGCCGATCAGCCCGACCTCTCCCCATTTGCGGAATAATTCACGGGGAAAAACCTCGCTCTCTTCCGCCTCCGCCACACGGGGCGCGATATCCTGCAAAGCAAAACGCCTGACAGTTTCGCGCACCTGTTCCTGTTGAGGCGAAAATTCAAAATTCATCAACCCATCCTCTGTTCGATGGAAGAAGCAGAACGTTTCCCAATAATAATATTCAAAGCGAATATCATTTTACTTGTTGAAAAGGCTAAGTCAGCTTCACTGCCGTGTCAACGAAGCCCGGCTTGGCCGAGACCGGAGAAAAGACACCAGGCCAGGCGTGGCTAATCCGCCTCCTCCAACACGGCGGCCATCGCCCGGAAAGGCCGCTCGGGCAGGAGCAGGGCGGAGACCAGGGCGGCCAGCGCCAGCACCGCCGCGCTTCCGGTGAAGAAGAGTTCAAACCCCCACGTGCCCGGCTTCGGCGCCAGCACGGCGAGCCCGAAAATGGCGACGCCCATCATTCCGCCCACGGAGCGGAAACACATTTGCAGCGCCGTCGCCACGCCCATCAGCTGCCGCGGCACGGAGTTCTGCAGCGCGACCAGCATCGGCGGCAGACAGGACCCCGCCCCCACCCCCGCCAGAAGGGTCAGCCCGTATATTTCCGGCCGCAGGGCGGCCCCGCCCGCGGCCAGGCCCAGATAGGCCGCTCCGGAAATCATAGAGCCCGCCACGGGCGGCAGCTTATAGCGCCCGGTGAGGCGCATATATTGGCCGGCGCCATACGCCCCGGCGACGATCCCCACCAGCGGCAAGGTCAGGGCCAGACCGGCGGCAGACATGGAAAACCCAAATCGTGTCTCGTAATATAACGGCAGATACGCGGCGAGGCTGGCGTTCACCGCCATCACGCAGAACCCCACCGCCGAGGTCGCCGAGGCGATGCGGCTGCCCAGAATCGCCACCGGCAATAGCGGATCGCGCCGGCTCATTTCCCAGCGGATAAAGGCGAAGCCAAGCCCCGCGCTCAAAGCCAGCAGCAGGGCAAATCGCGGCCATGCCCCCGCGCCCAGCGCATGCACCGCCAGCAGCAGACAGACCATAACGGCGGCAAGCAGCGCCGCGCCCAATCCATCGAACCGGCGCCTCGCCTTGGGTGGCGGCAAGCCGCGCAGGCTGCGCCCGGCGGCCAGCACCGCCAGGGCCGCCAGCGGCACGAATACCCAGAACACGCCGCGCCAGGACAATGTATTGGCGAGATAGCCGCCGGCGACGGGGCCGAACAGCCCGGCGAAAGCATAGGTACCGGAAATATAGACCTGATATTTTCCGCGTTCGCGGGGAGCGACGAGATCGGCGATGATGGTATTGGGCACAGCGAGAAGGCCGCCGCCGCCACATCCCTGCATCATACGCCCCGCCACCAGCATGGCCATGCTGCCCGCCGCCGCGCAGAGGACGCTACCCAAAATAAAGATCGCGAGGGAGACGATCAGCGTCGCCCGCCGCCCCCAGATATCGCTGACCGCCCCGGCGATGAGCGTGCCGGGCGTCGCGCAGAGCAGATAACCCGTGACAATCCAGGAAACGGCGCCGGGCGCATGGAAAGCGAGGCCCATCGCGTGCAGGGCGGGAGAGACGATGGCCTGCTCGACCGAGCCGATGAACATCGTCACCACCAGGCTCACCATGATCGTGTGGATTCGCCGGGCGTCGAACGCGGTCGCCAAGGTCTCGGCCATATGTCCCTCCTTCAGCCCGGCCCGGTCAGCCGCGCCACCTCCGTTTTCAGCCAGGGCAGGATTTCCGCGCCAAACCAGGGGTTACGCCGCTCCCATCCTCCCGTCCGCCAGGAGGGATGCGGCAGGGCGAGAAACCGCCCGCCGCGGTTTTGCCCGCGCACGGTCTCGGTGACATTGCCCGCGTCGAGATAGCGCCGCTGCGCATAGCCGCCGACCAGGAGGATCAATTCGATACGGGGCATCTGCGCCAGCAGCGCCTCGTGCCAGAGGGGCGCGCATTCCGGGCGCGGCGGGGCGTCGCCCCCCTGGGCGAGGCGGCCCGGATAGCAGAAGCCCATCGGCATGAAGGCGAGTTTGGCAATATCGTAGAATGTATCGCGGTCAATGCCCATCCAGCCGCGCAGCCGGTCGCCGGAGGCGTCATCGAAAGGCAGGCCGCTGGCGTGGACTTTGGTACCCGGCGCCTGCGAGATGACCAGGAGGCGGGCAAGAGCCGAGACCCGTACCACGGGCCGCGCACCCAGCGGCAGCGCCCCATGGCAGAGACGGCAGGCGCGAACCCGCGTGAGGAGCGGCTCTAGCCCTCCTCGCGCCAAATCCTCCGCTTCGCCGCCAGCGCCACCATCGCCAGCAGGGCGAAGAAAATCACGGTCCGCAGGCCGATGATATGCCGTTCCGCGAGATCGGGGTCCGAGGACCAAGTCAAAAACTCCGCCACATCCGCCGCCTCCTGCGCCGCGCTGGCTTTGGTGCCGTCAGCGTAGGTCACGGCATTATCGCGCAGGACGTTGGGCATGGAAACCTGCCCGCCTGGAAAGGCCCGGTTGTAAAAATGTCCGGGCAACAGCGTCATCCCATCCGGGGCGGGACCGAAACCGGTGAGAAATTCATAGACATAGCGGGTTCCCCCCGGCCGTTGTGCCACGATCGCGCCGAGATCCGGCGGCACCGCCCCGCCCATATTCACCGCCCCCGGCGGCTTGAAAAGCGAATCCGGTGTGGCCGCGCTGCCATCCGCCAGCTTGATGCTGGCGGCTATGCCCGCCACTTGTTCCGGCGTCAGCCCAATCCCCTCCAAATCCCGGTAATGCAGCCCGCTCATGCCGTGGCAGCTGGCGCAGACGGATTGATACACGGCGAAGCCGCGCTGGGCCGCCGCCTTATCGATGCTGCCCCGCCATCCATCTGACTGAAAATGCAGAGGGGTGAGCGTGTTCTCAGCCCGCGCCGCGCCGCAAGCCAGCAACCCGGCCGCCAGCAGCGGCGCCAGAAAACGGTGCCTCATCATGCGGCCTCCATCGCGGTCACGGCCGGCGTGAGCACGAGAAAATGAATGAAAAACCAGACGAACAACAAGATTTGGAGTCCCGCGGCCAGCGGACAAACCGCGCTGAGACCAAGCCCCAGCACATCCAGCCCCAGCAGCCAGGTCAAGGCGCGGTAGAGTCCACCTGGCGCGCCGCCGCCGGACCGGTCCAGCCAGGGGAGCGCGTAAAGCGCCGCCGCCGCCGCGATTACCGCCAGAGCGTGCCCGCCCGCGCCGGGAAACAGAGCGGTAAGGCCGGCGAGGGGGGTAAGATACCAAGGGTACGAGACCGCCGCCGGCACCGCGAGGCTGGAGGCAGGCAGTTGGCTCTGCGCCCCTTGCCCCCAATGCGGGGCGAAACACATCAGTAGCGCGAAGACCAGAGCCAGCAGCGCCAGCGCGGCGAAGGCCTGGGCGGCGTAGACCGGCCAGAACGCCACCATCCGCCCCGCGGGGGCCGGGCGCGCTTGCCGCGTGGCGGCGCAGGCGAGCCAGAGCAGGCCCGCCGCCGCCACGCCCAGCACGGCGTGAAACACCAGCAGCCGCGCCAGCGTGCCATCCCCCGGCGCGCCGCCGAAAAACCACATCGCCACTCCCCCGGCCGGGCCGGAGAGAGCCAGAGAGGCGGAAATGGCGTCGATGAGCGACCAATAGCCGCCAAGCCCGCCATTCAGCGCGAAGCCGAGCCAGCCGGCGAGCAACAGCGCCGCCAACAGGGTGACCCAAAGCATCCAACCGGCCGCCGCCGGGCCGCGATACCCCCGAGTCAGCAGCATGCGGAATAGATGAACATAGAGCAGGACGAAGCCGAGCCCGGCGCCGGTGACATGGTAGCCGCGCATGATCCAGCCGGCCGGTACCTCCAGCGCGATGAAGCGCAGCGAAGCCTGCGCCGCGCGCGGGTCGTAGAACACGGCGAGCGCCATCCCGGAAGCGAGAAGAAGGGCGAGGACCGCCCCCAGCAGCACCGGCAGGGTGGAAAGCCAGGGCGCGCCCGGAGCCAGATCCCGCCGCATGAGCCCGGCGCACAATCCGGCCAGGCAGGGCGTCGCGGCGCGCGGCCCGCCTTGTTTCGTCTCCGTCGTCATGGTCGGCACGCCCCCTTCAGCCCAATTGTATCTGGGCTTCGTTGATGAAAGTGAATCGCGGAATGGGCAGGTTGCGCCGCGAGGGCCCCCGCCGCGCCCGGCCCAGCGGGTCGTACTGGCTGCCATCGCAGGCGCAGAGCCAGCCGTCGAAATCGCCGCGCGGCTCAGAGGGGGTGTTACCCTCCAGCGCGCAGGGTGTCGCGGTGTTCAGCCCCACCACCACGACAAAGTGACGGTTGGCGGGTGCCACCCGCGATTCGAGCGAGGCCGGATCGGGCAGATCATCCATCGAGACCGTCTCGTTATCGGCGAGCTGCTTATCGGTCAGCCGCCGGATGAGAATCGGCAAGCCGCCCCACATCACCTGCCGGGCGGTATTCTCGGGAATGTCGGAAACGGTGACCACCGGCCGAGCCGCCGCCTCGCTCCCCGCATCGGGGTTGAGCGCATCGATCACCGGCCAAAGAATCGTGGCCGCTCCCACCGCTCCGCCTGCCATGGCGAGAATCGCCAAAAAACCGCGCCGGGATTCCCCCACGGGCACTGAGTTTGCGTCCGCTGTGTGGTCGACCATGATTTTACTCCCTGGAAGATCGTCTCCCTGTGAGCGTAGCGTGACCCCGGACTGAAAAAATTTCAAGTGTGGATCGTCACATCCGCTTGGCTTAAAGCGGTCGGCATGACAGAGCGCCCCGCCCATGAGAGCCTGAAACCCAGGGCCATTGAATGGTTTGCGCAGTTGCGGGACCGCATCTGCGCCCGGCTCGAGGCGCTGGAAGCGGCAGGATCGCCGGCGCAGGCCCCCGCCCGTTTTCTCCGCACGGCTTGGGACCGCCCCGGCGGTGGGGGTGGGGTGATGAGCGTGCTGCGCGGCGCCGTGTTCGAGAAGGCAGGGGTGAATATTTCAACCGTGGCGGGAGACTTCACGCCGGATTTCGCGGCCCGCATTCCCGGCACCGAGGCGGGGGCAGGCTTCTGGGCCTCGGGTATCTCGCTGGTCATTCACCCGCGCAGTCCCAAAGTACCGGCCGTGCATATGAATACGCGCATGATCATCACCGCCAAGGGCTGGTTCGGCGGCGGCGGCGATCTCACCCCGCTGCAACCCGGCACAGCCGCCGCGGCTGAGGATGCCGCCGCCTTCCACGCCGCTTACAAACACGCCTGCGACCGGCACGACCCGGCTTACTATGAAAAATTCAAAAGCTGGTGCGATGAATATTTCTACCTGCCGCACCGGGGCGAGAAACGCGGAGCGGGGGGAATTTTCTATGATTACCTGGATAGCGGTGACGCGGAAGCGGATTTCGCCTTCACCCGCGACGTGGGCGAGGCATTTCTCGCCGCCTATCCGGCCATCGTCGAGCGCCGCATGCGCGAGACCTACACACCGGAGGAGCGCGAGGCGCAGCTCATCCGGCGGGGGCGGTATGTCGAATTCAACCTGCTCTACGACCGGGGCACGATCTTCGGGCTGAAAACCGGCGGCAATACGGAGGCGATCCTGATGTCGCTGCCGCCAGAGGTCAAATGGCCTTGATCCTCCATTAAGGGACGATGCCGACGCCCCCCGGCGTGACCATGATATAGGGGACCGGCGGCGCGATCATCACCGGCGGCGGCAGCGGGGGCGCGACATAGACAGGCGGCGGCGGGGGCGGGGGCGGCGCGTAATACACCGGCGGGGGCGGAGGCGGCGCCCCGTAATAAACCGGCGCCCCTGGCACCCAAACCGGCGCCGGACCAACATAGCCGTAAGCCGGGCCCCAGCCCGCGAACCAATGCCAGTGCCGATCCCCATCCCACCAGCCATGGCCATGCCAGTCATTGTCATGATCCCAATGCCCGGGAGGCGGGCCGCCATGCCAGCCGCCGGGGCCGCCGCCATGCCAGTTGCCCCCATGCCAGTTACCGGGGCCGCCGCCATGCCACTCGCCCGGGCCTGGCCCCCCGGGACCATGCCCGCCTTGAGCGAAGGCTGGAAAAACCATGCCACCCATCAGCCCCGCCGCCAGCGCCGCGCCCCGCAACCATCTCGAAACATTCATGGGTCGCCCCTTTCTCTCAACCTTCTTAAACGCGCCGCGCGGATGGCGACACTGCGCCATAAGCAAGGCGGAATCATGACCTGACGTCCTGTGGGTCCCACGTGTCGGCCGGCTTGGCTCCCATCGCCTGAATCCATCGATGAAAGTTTAAAAATCATGAAGATATTGCAAAAAACTCTTGCAAAATTCCGCCCCAACTCTAAAGCTGCCGCCGTTCGGTATCTTTAGCGAGGAGACGAGGCTTGCTCCGTGTGATTAAAAACCGGCTCCGCGGGCTGGTGGCCCCCACCCTTCTTCTCGCTCTCACCTATTATTTCGGTTGGAACGCGGTGCATGGCCCGAGCGGGTTGGAGGCCCAGGCCGCCCAGCGCCAGCAATTGCTAAGCGCTCAGCAACAGGCGGCCTCAACCCATCAGCGGCTCGTGACCTGGCAGATGAAGGTCGCCGGGCTATCCAACCAAGCCATTCAGCCGGACATGCTGGATGCGCAGGCTCGCACCGTGTTGAACCTCGCCGAAACCAACGACATGGTGATCGATTTGGGCGGCGCCAATGAGAGCAAGTAATCTTGCGTTTTACCTGAGCTCCGCGTCATGATCGCCTAAATGCCGGCATGTATTTGATAATATTAAGTCCGGCGCGCTGGGTCGCGCTCCTATGAAGACGGAATCTCTCCCGCTCCGCCGCCAAAATTAACCAGTTCCCGGTTAATTTCCAACTTTTCATTTGTGCTATAGAAGGTTGCGCATCTACCTCTTGCGCGCCGGCGCGACAATGGCCTAGCTCTGCTCCGGAGCCAAACGGGAGCCAAGAGCATGGCCGCGAGCCCTGAAAGAACGCGCAAACCCACGAAAAAACCTGCCGAGGTGATGAGCCGGGACGAGTTGCAGGCCGCCTATGAGCAGATGCTGCTGATTCGCCGCTTCGAGGAAAAGGCCGGTCAGCTTTATGGCATGGGCCTTATCGCCGGGTTCTGCCACCTTTATATCGGCCAGGAGGCGGTGGTCATCGGCATGCAGCATTGCCTCGAGCCGGGAGACGAGGTCATTACCTCCTACCGGGATCATGGGCATATGCTGGCTTGCGGGATGGACCCCAAGGGGGTGATGGCGGAGCTGACGGGCCGCGCCACCGGCTATTCCAAGGGCAAAGGCGGCTCCATGCATATGTTCTCCAAGGAGAAAGGTTTTTTCGGCGGGCATGGCATCGTCGGCGCCCAGGTCTCGCTCGGCACCGGCATCGCCTTTTCCAACTGGTACCGGGGCAATGACCGCGTCTGCCTCACCTATTACGGAGAGGGCGCCTCCAACCAAGGCCAGGTTTACGAGAGCTATAATCTCGCGGCGCTTTGGAAATTGCCGGTGGTCTACATTATCGAGAATAACCGTTACGCGATGGGCACCTCGATCGAGCGGGCCACCGCCTCGCACGATCTTTCTCATAATGGCGAACCTTGGGGAATGCCCAGCCTGGCGGTGGACGGCATGGACGTGCTCGCCGTGAAAGCGGCGGGCCAGCAAGCGGTGGCGCATTGCCGCGCCGGCAAGGGACCGTTTTTGCTGGAAATGAAGACCTACCGCTATCGCGGGCATTCCATGTCGGACCCCGCCAAATACCGCACTCGGGAGGAGGTGCAGAAGATGCGCGCCGAGCATGACTGCCTGGACGGCGCCCGCAAGAAGCTCGAGGAAATGGGTGTGAGCGAGGCCGAGTTGAAAAAGATCGATGACTCGGTGAAAACCCGGGTGCAGGAGGCGGCGGAATTCGCCCAATCCTCACCGGAACCTGACCCCGCCGAACTTTACACCGACGTGCTGGCGGAGGGGTGAGCGCGCCATGACCGATATTCTCATGCCCGCCCTCTCCCCCACCATGACCGAGGGCAAGCTGGCCAAATGGCTGAAAAAAGTCGGCGACCCGGTCAAGGCCGGCGATGTGCTCGCCGAGATCGAGACGGATAAGGCGACCATGGAGGTGGAAGCCGTGGATGAGGGCACGCTCGCGGAGATCGTCGTGCCGGAAGGCACCGAGGGCGTGCCGGTAAACGCCGTCATCGCCCGGCTTTCCGGCGGCGCGGAGACGGGCAAGCCGCGCGAGACCGCTCCTCCGCCCCAGGCCCCCGCCATGGAGGCGCCGCGCGCCGCCGCCCCGCCCCAGCCCAAGGGCGCCCATGCCACCGTGCAGGAGCCGGTGGACAAGGATTGGGGGCCCACCAAGACAATGACGGTGCGCGAGGCGCTGCGCGAGGCCATGGTGGCCGAGATGCGGGCGGATAAGGACGTGTTCCTGATGGGCGAGGAAGTGGCCCAGTACCAGGGCGCCTATAAGGTCAGCCAGGGCATGCTGGACGAGTTCGGGCCGAAGCGGGTCATCGACACGCCGATTACCGAGCATGGGTTCACCGGCCTCGCCGTCGGCGCCGCCTTCAATGGGCTGAAACCGATCCTCGAGTTCATGACCTTCAATTTCGCCATGCAGGCGATCGATCAGATTATCAATTCCGCCGCCAAAACCCGTTATATGTCGGGCGGGCAGATGGGGGCGCAGATCGTCTTTCGCGGGCCGAATGGCGCGGCGGCGCGCGTCGCCGCCCAGCATTCGCAATGCTACGCCTCCTGGTATGCGCATTGCCCGGGGTTGAAAGTGGTGGCCCCCTGGTCCGGCGCGGATGCGAAGGGCCTGCTGCGCGCCGCCATCCGTGATCCCAACCCGGTCATCTTTCTCGAAAACGAGATTCTATACGGCCATAGCTTCGAGGTGCCGGCGGCCGAGGATTTCATTCTTCCCCTCGGCAAGGCGAGGGTCGAGCGCGCGGGCACCGATGTGACGATCATCGCCTTCTCGATCATGGTCGATGTGGCGCTCAAGGCCGCCGAGGCGCTGGCCGAGCAAGGCGTCTCCGCCGAGGTCATCAACCTGCGCACGCTGCGGCCGCTCGATGTGGAGACCATCGTCAATAGCGTGAAGAAAACCAGCCGGGTGGTGAGTGTGGAGGAGGGCTGGCCATATGCCGGGATCGGCTCCGAGATCATCGCCACCGTCATCGAGCATTGCTTCGATTGGCTGGACGCGCCGCCCGCGCGGGTGACCGGGGTGGATGTGCCGATGCCCTATGCCGCGAATTTGGAAAAACTGGCGCTGCCCCAGCCCGGCTGGGTAGTGGACGCCGTAAAAAAATTCTTTTGAGACGGGAGGGTCCGCACATGGCCACTGAAATTCTCATGCCCGCCCTCTCCCCCACCATGACCGAGGGCAAGCTCGCCAAATGGGTGAAGAAGGAGGGCGACCCGGTTAAATCGGGTGATGTCATCGCCGAGATCGAGACCGATAAGGCGACGATGGAGGTCGAGGCGGTGGATGAAGGCTATCTCGCCAAGATCCTGGTGCCGGAAGGCACCGAGGGCGTGGCGGTGAACAGCGTGATCGCCCTGCTGGCCGCGAGTCCCGACGAGAAGGTGGAAATCCCCGCCAAGCCCGCCGCCCCGGCGGCACCGCCACCGCCATCCAAGCCGGAGGCGGAAAAACCGCCTGTCCCGCCCGCCGAGGCCCCGGCGGAAAGAGGACCGCAGCATGAAAAGGCGCCGCCGCAAGGCGAGCGCATCTTCGCCTCGCCGCTGGCGCGCCGCATCGCCAAGCAGGCGGGTATCGATCTTTCGACGATCAAGGGCACGGGGCCTAACGGGCGGATCGTCCGCGCGGATGTCGAGGGTCATCACGCCCCCGCCCGGCCCGAGACGGCGGCGGCCCGCCCCGAGG
>NZ_DAIEIF010000015.1 GCF_027352905.1 Acidocella sp. | reverse complement strand
GCGGGCGCTGGCCCGCGCGGCGCCGCGCGCGCCGGGGGTGGAGGTGCTGGGCCCGGCTCCGGCGCCGGTGGCGCTGCTGCGCGGGCGGTTCCGCCGCCGCCTGTTGCTCAAAACCCGGCGGGAGATCGCGGTCCAGCCCTTGCTGCGGGATTGGCTCGCGCGGGTGGAATTGCCCCGCTCCGTCAAGCTGGACGTGGACGTGGACCCGGTTTCGTTCATGTAAGGGGCAGTATGGCGCCGGTCCCCGGGGACTTGCCGCGTGCCGTGGCCAAGGGCGATACCCGCCCCTCTCACGCTTCCTGTTTAATCGTTCGCGGGATAGGCGCGCATCAGCCGTTTCTGGTGCCGCCAGAGAGCGAGCAGCTTGAACGCCCCCACTGGTTTGAGGCCGGTTTCGCGCATGGCGGCGGCGATGCGGAAGGATTCGCCGTAGTGAAAGAACTGGTCCCGGTAGGCGCGGCGCAAACTCATCTCCGGGTCCCAGATATGGGTGGCCTCCGAGCCCGAGCCATTGAATTCGATGATCTTGAACTCCCGCCCCTCCCGCAGCGCCTCCAGCGTGGCGTAGCGCAGATCGATGCGCGAGAAATAGACATCCGGCAGGTCGCGCATGATCTCGTCGATCCGCGCGGTGAGGGCGGGGGTGACGATGGCAAGCCCATCCCGGAAGGTGGAGCCCCGGCAGTGATTGCCGACGAACACCAGCGCGACGCGCTCTCCCGGGGCGGGAATGCTGGCGGCGCGGCTGCCGAGCTTGGGCAGGAGAAGGTGGGAGATGGCGTTGAGCCGGTCATCCGCGGCGATCAGCGCCTTAACGCTGCGGCGGCCATCCCCCACCACCACGGGGGGAAATTTGAGGGTGACCGAGGTGATGCGCCCTTGCGCCTCGCCGGGATGGCGGATGTAGAAAATTCCGGCCTCGCCGGGATATTCGACCAGCGCTTGTAATTGCAGCCCGGCGCCGCGCGGAAAGGCGGCCAGATACGCGGCGAGCTGCGTCTCGTCCCGCACCACCCGCACGCCGACGCCATTGCAGCTCATATCCGGCTTCGCCACCAGGGGGAAGCGGAGCCCCGCCGCGCGCAGCGCCGTGAGGGCCCGGGGCAAATCTCCCGCCTCGCCATGGCCGAGCGTGGTTAGCGCCACGTAATCCGCGACCCAGGGCCGCGCCTTGGGGCCAGCCAGACCCAGGATCTGGTTTTTGGATTCGCCGCAAAT
Source organism: Acidocella sp. (assembly GCF_027352905.1). Lineage (GTDB taxonomy): Bacteria > Pseudomonadota > Alphaproteobacteria > Acetobacterales > Acetobacteraceae > Acidocella. The sequence goes on along the minus strand of NZ_DAIEIF010000015.1, from coordinate 56,245 downwards.
GCCGCCCGCGGCGATGCGGGGATTGGCGAGAGAGGGCAAAGTGAGGCTGCGGTAACGGAGGGACTGGAGAAGCCAGAATAGCACCACCGGAGCGTAAAACAGCCAGTCTGGCCAAAACTCGAAAAAGGAGACGGACCGTTTGCGGCCGGTATGGTCGCGCTGCCCAAGGGCGCCGGCCAGAGATGCTCCGCTCATGGCGGTGTCCTTTGGTTATAGAGCTTCGTCGCCAGACGGCCCACGAGAATGATGATGATGAGGAATACCCCAAGCCCGGCCCAGCGCCAAATCCCGAGATAATGCATCATCAGCGCGCCGAGGCGCAGGCTGATGAAAAAGAGACCGGTGGTCCAGACCAGGGTGGCGAGAATGGCGGCCAGGGAGAATTGCCAAAATGGCGCGTGGAGAAAGCCGAGCGTGGTATAGGTGGGCAGACGCAGACCCGGCACGAAACGGCTGACCAGCACCAGGGGGATGACGCGGGGTTTTACCCAATCATGCCCGATATCGCGTCTCTGCTGAGGGACCAGCCGCTTGGCCCAGCCATGGGTGGCGGACAGCCAGCCCAGCCCATAGAGGCCGAGATCCCCGAGCACGATGCCCGCGTAGAGCGAGCCCAAAGCCAGCGGCAAGGACAGCGCGCCAGAGGCGACCTGCATCGCCGCGAGCAGGGTAGCGGCGTCCTCCAGGATGAAGGTGCCCGAGACGATGGTTACCGCCTGCAGGGATTTCATCCCCGCGGCCGCGGCCAGGAGCGCCGTGAAGCTAGGAAGCGGCATTTGAAACCGGTTTCAATCCGCCCGGGCCGCGCTCGCCAGGCGCGGCGAAGAAGGGCAGCGGGTCAGGTCCCGTCCGGCTCGGCCGCCATGGCCAGATGGTCCGAGGCGAGAGAGCGAACATCACATTGGCGGCCATGGGCGTTCATCGCCCGGCAGGTGGCGTGCGCGCCGTCATAGGTGAGGCCGGTCAGCTGCGCCAGCCAGAAATCCTTGCCCTTGCGCTGGACATGCTGGATCTGCGCCACGCCGCGCCCATGCAGAGCCCGCGCCTTCAGGGCCGCCGAGCGGGCGTTGGTCTTGTATTCATACAAGCCGAGTTGAGCGGCCCAGAGCTTGCTCACCCCCGCGCTCGCCGTCCCCGGCAAAGGCCTGGCGCGCTGGACCGTCTGGCTCGCGACCTTCTCCACGGCCGGCGCCGGGGCGGGGCGCGCCGCCGGGGCGGGCGACGGCTTGGCCGGGCGGTTGGCCGCGACGACCATGGCGGGGGTCATCGGCACATGCCCGCCGAAGCCGCCATCGAGCATGGCGGTCATTTGCTGATAGGCGCTCCCCCAGCTTGGCTCATGCAGAACGACGCCGATCAGCTTTTGGCCGCCGCGCTGGGCCGAGGTGATGAGATTATGCCGGGCGAGATTGGTGTAGCCGGTCTTCATTCCCGTGGTGCCGGCATAGGATTTCAGCATTCCATTATTGCTGTAGATCTGCCGTCCGCGGAAATTGAAGGACGTGACCTGAAAAAAGCTCTGGAATTGGGAGAAATTGATAACGAGGTCCCGGGCGAGCAGGGAGAGATCGCGCGCGGTGGTGACCTGGTTGGGGTTGGGCAGGCCAGACGCATTGGCAAACTGGCTTTGAGCCATGCCGAGCGCATGGGCGCGCAGCGTCATCATCTGGGCGCAGCGCGCCTCCGAGCCGCCGCCCAGATATTCGCCCAGCGCCGTCGCCGCGTCATTGGCGGACATGGTGGTCATCGCCAGAATCGCGTCCTGGACGGAGATCGTGTCTCCGGGGCGCAGGCCGAGCTTGACGGGTTCAACCGAGGCGGCATAGGCCGAAATGGGGATCCGGGTATCGAGACTCAATTTTCCGGCGGCGAGGGCCTGGAAAGCCAGATCCAGCGTCATCAACTTGGTCAGGGATGCCGGGTAGCGCGGGGTGTCGGCATCGATCGCCGAGAAGATCTGACCCGTCCGGGCATCGATGACGATGGAGCTGACGCCGGGAGAGGTGGGGCCGAAACCCGCATTGTCCAGGCTGGCCGCCGGCGCGGCGGGGCGCAGGGTGTGGTGCGTGTGGTGATGGTGATGCTTGTCATATGCGAAGGCCGCCGGAGCGGTGACCAGGCTTGCCCAGCCCAGACCGGCAAGCCCGAGCATGGCGGTACGAACGTTGCTCCACAAATGCATGCCTGCCACCCCGCTTTAAAGCCTCTTCGCCTATCTAGCCGCCTCGCCTGGGAGATGTCTAGGAGTTTCGCATTGTTTTGTCCGCACAAAGACCAAAAAACTGAAAGGGTTAACGCAAGTCATTGAAGCCGCGCCATCCAGTTTGGCGCCGCGGCTGGGTCGGCCGGGCCTCCCGGGGGGTTGGGAGGAAGTATTGTGCAATGCACAAATTTTCTTGACGCATGCGGGGCGGGCTTATAATAATATGGAATTGCTGCATCGCGGCACTTTCGTGCCGCGCGTCGCTCGCCGGATTGGAGCCCATGCAGTCACCGTTACGAAATGGGAGAAATCAGATGAGCGCTGTCAAACCTAAACCCTCAATCGCCGCGGGTGAAGCCGTCGCCGCCGGCATCGATACCGCCGCCGACACCTCGGCAAAGACCTACGAAGCCTCCGTGCAATCCTATGAGAAATCGCTCGGCGCCCTGCGCGAGGGCATGGAAAAGGCGACCAAGGGCTTCGAGACCTCTCAGGCCAAGATGAAGGAAGGGCTCGAGAAAATGGTCAAGACCTCTGAGGAATTGCTGGCGTTTAGCCAGGGCAATCTTGAGGCCTTCTTCAAGGCCTCGCAGATTTACGCGTCCGGCGTGCAGGACATCTCCAAGCATGTCGCGGCTTCCTCCAAAACCTCGCTCGAGGAGACGATGAGCTTCGGCAAGTCCCTGATGGGCGTGAAATCGGTTAAAGAGGCGGTTGATCTTCAGACCGGCTTCGCCAAAGCCGCGATCGAGAAGGCGGTGACGGAGAGCAACAAGCTGACCGACGCCGCGGTGAAGCTGACGGAGCAAGCCCTGGCCCCTCTCACCGCCCGGATCACCAAGGCCGTTGAGACCTTCAGCAAGACGCACTGACCCCGTCTTTTCAAGTTTGGCGGCAGAATGGCCAGCCCCAGGGGGCTGGCCATTTGCGTCTCCGGCGCCGGATTTTTCAAGGTTTTTCCCGGCGCGCCGCATTTCGCTCTTTCATCTCGGGCCTTGCTTTCGATATGCTTGGTTCCCAGGTGGAGTAAAATGCCCATGGCACGGCTTTTCCGGGCGGTAAAAGGCATCGCTACAAGGTGTTTTGGTGAATGAGTGAGAACGACAAGCGGAAGGGATCAGAGTCGGCCAATACGGGCGTGGTGGCGAAGCCCCGGCCGAAGACGCGCAAGCCGACCTTGTACAAGGTCCTGATGCTCAACGACGACTATACGCCCATGGAATTCGTTGTGCATGTGCTGGAGCGGTTCTTCCAGAAGTCGCGCGACCAGGCGACGCAGATCATGCTGCATGTTCATCGCCGGGGGGTGGGGGTGTGCGGGGTGTATACCTATGAGGTCGCGGAGACCAAGGTGACCCAGGTGATGGACCTCGCGCGGCAGAATCAACATCCGCTGCAATGCACGATTGAAAAAGAATGATTCGGAAGTTTACGTTCCGATTACCAGATGAGTCCTTAATCTATAGAGCGGCCCAAGGCGGGCGTGCCCTGAAAATGCCGGCCGGACAGGCAGATCGAGTGTCCGGAATCGAGAGCGCCGGGTCTCGGCGTGAAGGAACGGTTTAAATCCATGCTGTCTCGCAACCTTGAACAAACTCTCCACCGGGCTTTGTCCCTCGCCGCCGACCGCAAGCACGAATACGCCACGCTGGAGCATCTCCTGCTCGGCCTGGTGGAGGACACGGATGCGTTGACGGTGCTGCGGGCCTGCGGCGTGGATATCGAGAAGCTGAAAAAGGAGCTGGTCGAGTTTCTCGACAAGGATCTGGCCGGCCTCGCCACGGATCGCGGCGGCGACCCCAAACCGACCGCGGGCTTTCAGCGGGTGGTGCAGCGGGCGGCGATCCATGTCCAGTCCTCCGGGCGGGATGAGGTGACGGGCGCGAACGTGCTTGTCGCCCTGTTCTCGGAGCGCGAGAGCCACGCCGTGTATTTCCTCCAATTGCAGGATATGACCCGGCTGGACGCGGTGAATTTCATTTCCCACGGCATCGCCAAGAGCCCCGGCAAATCCGCGCCGCGGCCGCCCACCGGCTCCTCCGAGCCGAACGAATCCGGCGAACGGGAGGAAAAGACCAGCGGTAAGCGCGGCCAGGACGCGTTGGCGACCTATTGCATCAAGCTCAACAAGAAGGCCAAGGAAGGCAAGATCGACCCGCTGATCGGCCGCGAGCACGAGATCGAGCGGACCATCCTGATCCTCTGCCGCCGCACCAAGAACAACCCCCTTTACGTGGGCGACCCTGGCGTGGGCAAGACCGCCATCGCCGAGGGGCTGGCCAAGCGGATCGTGGATGGGGATGTGCCGGAAGTGTTGCAGAACGCCACCATCTTCGCCCTGGATATGGGGGCGCTGCTGGCTGGCACCCGCTACCGGGGGGATTTCGAGGAGCGGCTGAAGGCGGTGGTGACCGAGATGGAGGCCAATCCCGGCGCCATTCTCTTCATCGACGAGATTCACACTGTGATAGGCGCGGGGGCGACCTCCGGCGGGGCTATGGACGCCTCCAACCTGTTGAAGCCCGCCCTGGCCCAGGGCACGCTGCGCTGCATCGGCTCCACCACCTATAAGGAATTCCGCAACTATTTCGAGAAGGACCGGGCCCTGGTCCGGCGCTTCCAGAAGATCGACGTCAACGAGCCCTCGGTCGAGGATGCGGTGAAGATTCTCAAAGGGCTGAAAGGTTCCTACGAGAAGCACCATAAGGTGCGTTACACGGATGACGCGATCCGCGCCGCCGTGGAGCTTTCCGCCAAATACATCAATGACCGCAAGCTGCCGGATAAGGCGATCGACGTGATCGACGAGGCGGGAGCGGCGCGGATGCTGCTGCCCGAGAATAAGCGCCGCAAGACAGTGACGCTCAAGGATGTCGAGGACATGGTCTCCAAGATCGCCCGCATCCCGCCCAAATCTGTCTCGACAGACGACAAGGAGGTGCTGCGCCATCTGGAGCGGGACCTCAAGGGCATGGTGTTCGGCCAGGACGCGGCCATCGAGGCGCTTTCCGCCGCGATGAAGCTCTCCCGCGCCGGGCTGCGCGACCCGGAGAAGCCGATCGGCAACTATCTCTTCTCCGGCCCCACCGGCGTCGGCAAGACAGAGGTGGCGCGCCAGCTCGCCTCCACCTTAGGCATCGAACTGACGCGGTTCGACATGTCGGAATATATGGAGCGGCATTCGGTCTCCCGGCTCATCGGCGCGCCGCCCGGCTATGTCGGCTTCGACCAGGGCGGCATGCTCACCGACGCCATCGACCAGCATCCGCATTGCGTGCTGCTGCTCGACGAGATCGAGAAGGCCCATCCCGACCTGTTCAATATTCTCTTGCAGATCATGGATCACGGCAAACTCACCGACCATAACGGCAAACAGGTGGATTTCCGCAATGTCATCCTCATCATGACCACCAATGCCGGGGCGGCGGATATGCAGAAACCCGCGATGGGTTTTGGCCGCGCGGCGCGGGTGGGCGAGGATGAGGAGGCGGTGAAGCGCCTGTTCACGCCGGAATTCCGCAACCGGCTGGATGCGATCATCCCCTTCGCGGCGCTGACGCCGGAGATCGTCGGCCGCGTTGTGGAGAAATTCGTCATGCAGCTGGAGGCCCAGCTGGCCGACCGCAACGTGACCATCGAGCTGTCCTCGGCCGCCAAAGAGTTTCTGGCCGAGCGGGGTTATGAGCCGCTCTACGGCGCCCGGCCGCTAGCCCGCGTGATCCAGGAGCAGATCAAGAAGCCGCTGGCGGAGGAGCTGCTTTTCGGCAAGCTGGCGAAGGGCGGCGCGGTGAAGGTGAGCGTGAAGGATGGGAAACTGGTCTTCGATATTTCGGAGGCGCCCACCCTGGCCTTGCCCAAGCCGGAGACCGAGGGAGATGGTGATGACGAGCGTGCCCCCGAGGAAGCGCTTTAACTCTAGCTTGATAAAGAGACCCGGGTGTTAACCGGGTCTCAAATGATTTGGTTGCCCTTATTTAGGTTGTGTCGGGCGCACAGAAGCTGAATATTTTTGGCTGCGATGGAAGTTCCACCTTTGGAAAAAGGCACGATATGATCGAAGTGAAGATTATCTGAAGATTGGCAGAGCACACATTTTCCGCCATCACGTTTCCAAACTTCTTGTTTGACTGACGAAGGAATGAGGCGACGGACGGGTAGGTCATTTTTTCCTATTTCGCCTGGCGTCTTGTCTGCCTCAATAGCCACGAGTTTGAATTTACAAACAACGCGTTGACCCATATACCTGACTAGCCATATTTTGCTTTATTAGCCGCTCGATTTTGGCTAGTAAAGTACTCATGAGCGAGTCCTTCAGCCTTTACGAGTTCTTCCAGAAGTTCCCGAATGAGGATGCGGCTCGCCGTTTTTTCGAGGGCAAGCGCTGGCCACCTAGCGTTGCCTGCGCCCATTGTGGCAGCGCCAACGTGGCAGAGTGCGCCGGTCATATCCCGATGCCCTACCGTTGTCGTGAGTGCCGCAAGCATTTCAGCGTTCGCACTGGCACCGTCCTGACAGAATCCAAGCTCCCGCTGCATAAGTGGCTCATGGCCATCTACATGATGACCACGGCGCGAAAGGGGATACCCTCTACGCAGATGGCTCGTGAGCTTGGTATCACCCAGAAATCGGCTTGGTTCCTTGCTCAGCGCATCCGCGAGACTTGGCTCGCTAGCCAAGAGGCTAGCAACAACGATATGGGACCGCATGTTGAAGTGGACGAGACCTACATCGGCGGCAAAAACAAGAATAGGCACGCGGATAAGAAGGTCAAAGGCAGTGGCTCCCACGGCAAGGCGGCGGTTCTAGGTATCAAAGCCCGCACTGGCGAAGTCCGTGCCGTTCACATTCCGTCCGTCCATCAACACGTTCTGCACGGTTATATTGCCCGCAATGTCTGCCCCGGCTCTACGGTCTTCACAGACAGCCTGCCAACCTATCGCGGTATGCGTGGCTATACCCACCTTGCCGTTGACCACACGGTAGGCGAGTATCTCCGCGAGATGGCGCATACCAATGGTATTGAGAGCTTCTGGGCGCTCCTCAAACGCGGCTACTATGGGATTTACCACCACATGAGCGTGAAGCACCTTCACCGCTACGTGAGCGAGTTCTCTTCCGCCACAACACGGCCAAGGCCGGGACTATGGAGTTTATCGCTCTGACCGTGGCCCGCGCCGTCAACAAACGCCTTTCCTACCGGGAGTTGATCCATGCCGCCTGAAGACAAAAGCATCAAGCCTATCCCAGATACGCTTGAGAATGTCGCTCATGCCCTTTTAGGGATGGATAAGAATAAAAAGCAAAAAACCGCTCTATATATAGGGTCAATACCTATTGGAGAAATAGAGTTTGATTGTGCAGTGCTTGAAGATGGCACTCGCGTCTTATCCGAACGCGCTGTTCATAGGGCATTTGGCAGCAAAAGGGGCGGCTCCCATTGGCGCCGAATAAAGGCGGGACAGGATGGCGCCAATATGCCGTCTTTTCTGTCTGCAAACAACTATTTTCCTTTTGTTTCTAATGAATTAGCGTCGGCGCTAATGTCTCCGATTGCGTACTCCGCAGCAGGCGGAACGTCGGCGAATGGTATCAAAGCAGAGCTGTTGCCCGAGATTTGTGGTGTATTTCTGGCAGCGAGAAGGGCCGGAAAATTGCATCCGTCCCAGGAGCATCTGGCGAATCAAGCTGAAGTGTTAATGGAGGCCTTTGCCAAGGTAGGCATTGTTGCTCTCGTTGACGAAGCAACCGGCTATCAGCGTGATCGGGCTCATGATGCTCTCAGGCTCCTGCTTTCTAAGTATATCGCCGAAGGCCTGCAAAAATGGCTTAAAACGTTCCCAGATGCTTTTTTTAAAGAACTAGACCGTCTGTATGACAACGACACAACGGCTCCGCGAAATCGCCCGCAATATTATGGCAAGTTCATAAACAAATATGTTTATGAACCGATTGAGCATGGCTATGTCAAAGCTGAACTAAACCGCCTCAATATTGACGAGCAAGGAAGGCGCAGGGCTCGTTTCCATCAGTGGTTATCCGGTGAAGGGCGAAATATGCTCATTCATCAGATTGGGCGCGTTCAGGGATTGATGGAAATGTGTAGTGATATTGAGAATTTTAAGTCAGTATCAAGAAAGCAGCGGGCAATTTCAATCGCCCCTTATATGTTTGATGATATGAACCGCATTATTGAATGAAAAACCGAAGGCCTCCCGTATTAACGGGAGGCCTTTTGCAGTTTTTGCGGCTAGTCAGGTATATAGGTCCCAAAATCGTCCGTTTTGCGTTGGTTTTCCTGAAGGATACTTAAGAGGTTGATCCATCGCTTTTGGGTCTGGGTATGCCGCGCTTCGCGCCACATCATGTCCTTCATAAATTAAAACAGCGCCGCCTGCCTCGATTTGATCAGCATAAGGCGCGCCAGGCCGCAAAGACATAAGGAATCGGCTTTTGTACAAGGCGCAGGGGGTAATTGGTCAGCCTCGGCTTGAGGCCTTGCCAATTTCCTGGGAAAAGCGGGGCCGATGTCCCGCATTCTCGCCAACTCCCTCCTCCTTCTCGCCGCGGCGCTCTGGGGGGCGGCCTTCGTCGCCCAATCGGAGGCGGGCGCCTATCTCAGCGCCGGCTGGTTCACCGGCTTGCGCTTCATTTTGGCCTTCCTCACCGTTCTGCCGCTCGGCATTGCCGAGGCGCGGCGCGCCCCGGGCGGCTGGTGGCAGGGGCTGCCGGAACTCCTGCCGCTCGCCGTGGTTTTCGCCGCGTCCACCTTATTGCAGCAATGGGCGCTCGGCTTCACCAGTGTCACCCATGCCGGATTTCTCACGGGGCTTTACGTGATCTTCGTGCCATTGCTGGAGATGATTTTCCTGCGCCGCGCCCCGCACGGCCTTCTTTGGCTGGCGGCCGTGCTGGCGCTGGCGGGGACCTGGCTGCTAAGCGGCGGGCTCGACCATTTTTCTCGCGGCGATGGCATGATCGTTCTGTCCGCCCTCGGCTTTGCCGTGCAGATATTGCTCATGCAGCGCGCCGCCCAGCAAGGCGACCGGCCCGTGGCGGCGGCCTTGAGTCAGTCCGCCGCCTGCGTGGCGCTGGGCTGCGTGATCGGAGCGGCAGGCGGTCCGCTTCCCTGGCACGCGGTCTCCCGCTGCTTGCCGCAATTACTCTATGGCGGCATCGTCTCCGGCGGGATCGCGTTTCTCCTCCAAGCGCTTTGCCAGCGCTATACCGGGGCGGCGGAGGCGGCGGTCATGCTGATGGCGGAGGCCCTGTTCGCCGCGATCTTCGCGGCGATTCTCCTGCACGAGCGGCTGCGTCTTAACGGCTGGCTGGGCTGCGCGCTGCTGCTGGCGGCGCTGGTGCTGGCCCAGCTGCCAGCGCTGCTGCCCCGCCGCGCCGCCCGGCTCCAGCGCGTCTGAGCTTCTTCTCAGGCGGATTGCGTTTCCTTGCCGGCCCAATGCTGGCGCAGGGTCGCGCCGCAGAACTCCACCACGCCAGAGACCGCCGAGATCAGCCGTCCCATGGTGAGAATGCCGTGGATCTGGTCGGCGAGATGCAGCGCGGTGACCGCTACCCCCTCCGCCTCCAGCCGGTCGGCATAGGCCCGGCCCTCATCGCAAAGCGGGTCCTCGCCGCAGGTGAGCACCAGGGCGGGGGCGGTGCCGGCCAGGCTCGCCGCTCGCGCGGGCGAGGCGCGCGGGTCGGCGCGGAGGGTGGGGTCGGGCGTGTACTGGTTGATGAACCAGCGCATGATACGGCCCGAGAGCGGCATGTCCTCCGGCACGCGGACATAGCTCGGCGTGTCCGCCGCCAGATCCGTCGCCGGATAGAGCAAGAGCTGGAAATCGCAAGGCGGCAATGCGCCGTCCCGTGCCATTTGCGCCACCACCGCCGCGAGATTGCCCCCCGCGCTGTCGCCGCCCACGGCCAAGCGGCTGGAATCGATTCCGAGCGTCCCGGCCTCGGCGGCGGCCCAGCGGAAGGCGGCGGCGGCATCCTCCACCGCGGCGGGGAAGGGGTGCTCCGGCGCCAGGCGATAATCCACCGAGAGCACCACGCAGCCGCCGCCGCGCGCCAGCTGGCGGCATAAGCCCTCATGGCTGTCGAGATCGCCAAGCACCCAGCCGCCGCCATGGAAGTAGACGAGGCCCGGCAAAAGCGCGCCATCCTCCGCCGCGTCCCGGTAGAGGCGCAGGCGCAACTCCCCGCCCGGCCCCGGCATCGTCAGCTCCCGCCTGACGGCGATGGGCGGCGGCGGCGGCTGCACCAAATCGCGGCGGATGGCGTAATTGCGCCGCGCTTCCGCCGGCGGCAGGGCGTCGAGCGGCGCGATCTGCGCCGCCCGCGTCAGGGCGATCAGCCGGAGGACGTCCGGATGGAGGGCGCGCACCGGCATCTCCTAAAGGCTTTGCCGCCGCTGGGCCTGGCCGCTGGAAAACCGGAAGCCGCGATAGCCGGCTTGCGCCACCTCGTCGCAAAGCGCCGCGTAACGCGCCATGCCGCCCGCATAGGGCATGAAGACGCGCGGCTTGCCGGGAATATTGGCGCCGAGATACCAGCTGCTTCCCGCCTGGGGCAGCAGGGTGGCGTTGGCCGCCTCGTTCACATGCGCGACCCAGGCCTCGGCCTCTGGCTCGCCGGTTTCGATGCGCGAATAGCCCTGCGCGTCCATATAGGCGATGCAGTCGGTGATCCAGTTGACATGCTGCTCGATCGGCACCGGCATGTTGCACAGCACGGAAGGGCTGCCCGGGCCGGTGATGATGAACATATTGGGAAAATGCGGGGCTTGCAGCCCCAGATAGGTGCGCGGCCCCGCCGCCCAATCCTCGCGCAGGCTATGCCCGTCGGCCCCATGAATATCCATGGCGAGCAGGCTGCCGGTGAGGGCATCGTAGCCGGTGGCGAAGACGATGATGTCGAGCGGGACGATCTCCCCGCTCTTCAGGCGGATGCCCTCCGGGACGATCGCCTCGATCGGGTCCGCCTTGACATCCACCAGCCGGACATTGTCGCGGTTGAAGGTCTCGAAATATTCCGTGTCCACCGGCGGGCGCTTGGTGGCGAAGGGATGGTCGCGGGGGATCAGCTTCTCCGCGACGGCGGGGTCCTTGACGATCTCCCGGATCTTGTCGTGGATGAACGCGACCGCCGTGTCATTGGCCGCCTTGTCAGTCAGCAGGTCGCCGAACTCGGCGCGGAAGCGCAGCCCCCCCACCTCCCAGGCGCGTTCATACCGCGCGCGCCGCTCCTCCTCGGGCACGGCCAGCGCCGAATCCGGGCTGATGGCGAAGGGGTGGCCGTTGGTCGTGCCGCGCATGAGCTCCCGCAAAGCAGGGTAGTTGGATTTGATCTCCTGGATGAATTCCGGCGTGAGCGGCGCGTTGCGAGCGGGAATGCTGAAATTGGCGGTGCGCTGGAACACGGTGAGATGAGCGGCCGAGTCCGCGATCACCGGCGCGGCCTGGATGCCGGTCGAGCCGGTGCCGATCAATCCCACCCGCTTGCCGGTGAAATCCACGCCTTCATGCGGCCAGCGCCCAGTATGGTACCATTGCCCGGCGAAGCTGTCCCGCCCGGGTATGTCCGGCACATTGGCGGCGGAAATACAGCCGACGGCGGTGATGAGGAAACGGGTGACGAAGCTTTCGCCGGCCTCGGTGGTCACGGTCCAGAGATCGCTGGCGGAATCGAACGCGGCGCCCTTGACGCGGGTATTGAGCTGAATGTCCCGCCGCAGATCGAAACGGTCGGCGACATGGTTCAGATAGCGGCGGATTTCCTCATGGCTGGGATAACGCTCGCTCCACTCCCACTCCTGCTCCAATTCCTTGGAAAATGAATAAGAATAGGAAAAACTCTCCGAATCGCAGCGCGCGCCGGGGTAACGGTTCCAGTACCAGGTGCCGCCCACCCCGCCTCCGGCCTCCAGCACCCTTGCCTTGAGGCCCAGCTCGTCGCGCAGTTTATGCAGCTGGTAGAGGCCCGAAAAACCGGCGCCGATGATGATCGCGTCATAAGGGGTGGCGGGGGCCGAAGCTTGCCGTATCGCGGACATGGGCATGTCTCCTCTCACTGGCGGCCCTTACGCGCGGAGCCGCTATCTTACTTGGACAGGGAGAGGCTAACCGTCCCGAGGGAGGATGGCTATACCGAAAATCACGGCCTGCTTACCAAAACGCTCAAGGCGGGACGGCGCCTTCGGCGCCACCTTCAGGGCTTGAGGACGACCTTGATGCACCCATCCGCCTTGTCCCGAAATTTTTTATACATTTCCGGCCCGGCCTCCAGCGAGGCGTGATGGGTGATGACGAAGCTGGGGTCGATCTCGCCCGCTTCCACGCGCGCCAGCAATTTTGGCAGATAATATTGCACGGGCGTTTGCGCCATTCGGAAGGTGAGGCCCCGGTTGATGGCGGAACCCATGGGCACTTTGTCGAGCAGCCCGCCATAGACGCCGACAATGGAGACAGTGCCGAAATTGCGGCAGCAATGAATCGCCTGCCGCAACACATGCGGGCGGTCTGTGCCCAGGAAGGTGGCCACCTTCACGCGGTCGAGCAGCGAATCCGCCGAGGCCGTGGCGTCCGCCTCCGTTCCCACCGCGTCGATGCAGGCATCGGCGCCGCGCCCGCGGGTGAGATCCTGGATACGCTCGTAAATATCCTCGGATTTGAAATCGAGTGTGATCGCGCCGCTGGATTTTGCCAGCGCCAGCCGCTCCGGAACGGTGTCGATGGCGATGACGCGCTCCGCTCCCAGCAGAAAGGCGCTTTTGATGGCGAATTGCCCCACCGGCCCGCAGCCCCAGACCGCGATGGTGTCGCCCGGCTGAATGTTGCAATGATCCGCCGCCATGAAGCCGGTGGGGAAAATATCGGAAAGAAACAAGGCCTGATCATCCGTCAGGGAATCCGGCACCTTGACCGGGCCGACATCCGCGTAGGGAACGCGCAGATATTCCGCCTGGCCACCGGCATAGCCGCCGAGAATATGGGTATAGCCGAACAGCCCGGCCGGGGAATGGCCCCACATCTTCTCCGCCGCCTGGTGGTTGGGGTTGGTGCGCTCGCAGCCCGAAAAAAATCCGCGTTTGCAAAAGAAGCACTCGCCGCAGGAGATGGTGAAGGGAATCACGACCCTGTCCCCGGTTTTGAGGCTGGTGATCTCTCCGCCGGTCTCCACCACCTCGCCCATCGTCTCATGGCCCATCACGTCGCCGCGCTCCATGCCGGGCATCATGCCGTCATAGATATGCAGGTCGGAACCGCAAATCGCGCAGGAGGTGACCTTGATGATGATGTCGCGCGGGTGCTGGATAATGGGGTCGGGGACCGTCTCGCAGCGGATGTCGTTTTTGCCATGCCAGCAGAGCGCCTTCATCCTTACCTCCTTCATGCATACGCGAACTTATGTAAGGACGGCCACGCCGCGCCGGCATGAAATGGGAATTTACAAACGGAAACCCTCGCTCCCGATCCGGCCACGCCGACCCCCGCCGAGCGCCAGGGCGGCACCTGGCTATGACATCCGGCCTGGGCGGCGCGTGATTTTCGCGGTTGTGCGGGGGCAGGGCCCGGCCTAGCCTGCCCGTCATGCGAGCGATGGTATTCACCCGGGCGGGCATGCCCTTGCAATTGCGGCGATGCGACGCGCCGGAACTGGGCGCTGGCCAGATCCGCGTGCGGGTTTGCGCCTGCGGCGTCTGCCGCACGGATTTGCATATCGTGGATGGGGAATTGCCCGAGCCGAAGCCAGGCCTCATCCCCGGCCACGAGATCGTCGGCCGGGTGGTGGCGGTGGGCCCTGGGGTGGAGCGGTTTGCCCCCGGCCAGCGCATCGGCATCCCCTGGCTGGGCTGGACCTGCGGGGAATGCGCGTATTGCCGGGCGGGCCGGGAAAATCTCTGTGAAAAAGCGCGCTTCACCGGCTACCAGATCGATGGCGGCTATGCCGAGGAGACGGTGGCGGATGCCCGCTATTGCTTCCCCATCCCGGAGCGCTTCTCCGATACCGAGGCCGCGCCGCTGCTCTGCGCCGGGCTGATCGGCTACCGTACCTTGCGCGCCGGCGGGGATGCCCGGCGTGTGGGGTTTTATGGTTTCGGCGCGGCGGCGCATATCGCCGCGCAGGTGGCGCGTTATGAGGGGCGGGAGGTCTACGCCTTCACCCGCCCCGGCGACCGGGCGGCGCAGGATTTCGCCCGTTCCATCACCGGCGGCTGGGCGGGGGGCTCGGATGAGATGCCGCCCGCGCCGCTCGACGCGGCGCTGATCTTCGCCCCGGCGGGAGAGCTGGTGCCGCAGGCGCTGCGGGCCCTCGCCCCCGGCGGGGTGGTGGTGTGCGGCGGCATCCATATGAGCGATATTCCCTCTTTTCCTTACGACATCCTATGGAAGGAGCGGAGCATACGCTCGGTCGCCAACCTCACCCGGCGCGATGCCGAGGAGTTTCTACCCCTCGCGGCCAAGATTCCAGTGCGAACCACCACGAAGCCCTACCGGCTGGAGGACGCCAACGCCGCGCTGGCGGATTTGCGGGCCGGCCGGCTGGAGGGCGCCGCGGTGCTGGTGATGACATAGCGCCCCTGCCGGCGCAGCGGGCGGTGGGGCGGCTCGATCTCGCCTTCCGCCAGGAGGGCGGGCGCACACGGCTCGAGCGGCTCTACCAGCAGGGCTGTCTCAAGGCGCGGCTGCCGCGCGGGCAGGGGGTGGAGGCGGTCGCCTTGAACATTTCGGGCGGCCTCGTCGGAGGAGACGCGCTGGCCACGGAACTCACCGTTGGGCCGGGGGCGGCGGTGACCTTCACCACCCAGGCGGCGGAACGGGCCTATAGGTCGCCGGGCGCGCCCGCGCGCGTGGCCACGCGGCTCTGCGTGGAAGCCGGGGCGCGGCTGCATTATCTGCCCCAGGAGATGATCCTGTTCGACGGCTTCGCCCTTTGCCGGCGGTTGGAGGTGGAGCTGCACGGCGATGCCGAATTTCTAGGCGTGGAAAGCCTGGTTTTCGGCCGGCAGGCGATGGGAGAGACGATCCGCGCGGGCCGGCTGGACGACCGGATCGCCTTGCGGCGGCACGGCCGGCTGCTGTGGCGGGACGTGACCCGGCTGGAGGGGGCGATCGCGGCGCAGCTCGGCCGGGCGGGCATCGCGGCGGGAGCCCGGGCGATGGCGAGCATTTTCGCCGCCGGGCCGGGGGTGGAGGAAAAGCTCCCCGCCTTGCGCGCGGCGCTGGCGGGGGCGGTGGCGGGAGCGAGCTGGCGCGGCGGGGCTCTGCTCGGACGCATCCTCGCCCGCGACGCGGCGGAGCTGCGGAGCCTCCTGGCACGGGCGTTGCTTGCGTTGCGGGGTGGCGACCTGCCCCGTATCTGGCAGGGATAGGAGACAGGGATGGATTTGACCCCGCGCGAGAAGGATAAATTGCTGATCGCCATGGCCGCGCAGGTGGCGCGGCGGCGGCTGGAGCGGGGGGTGAGGCTGAATTATCCGGAGGCGGTGGCGCTGATCACCGATTTCGTGGTGGAGGGCGCGCGCGACGGCCGGCGCGTGGCGGAGCTGATGGAGGCGGGCGCGCATGTGCTGAGCCGCGCGCAGGTGATGGAGGGGGTGGCCGAGATGATCCCGGACGTGCAGGTGGAAGCCACGTTTCCCGATGGCACCAAGCTCGTCACCGTGCATGAGCCGGTCCGATGATCCCGGGCGAGATCATCACCCCTGAGGGAGACGTAGACTTGAATGCCGGGCTGGAGACGACCGTGCTCAGCGTCGCCAATACCGGCGACAGGCCCATCCAGGTCGGCAGCCATTACCATTTCGCGGAAACCAACGCGGCGCTGGTTTTCGACCGCGCCGCCGCCTGGGGCCAGCGGCTGGACATCGCGGCGGGCACCGCCATCCGTTTCGAGCCCGGGCAGAGCCGGCAGGTGAGCCTCGTCCCCTATCGCGGGGCGCGGCGGATTTTCGGCTTTCGCGGCCTCACCATGGGCGGGGTGGAATAATGGCCCGGCTCGGCCGCGCCGCCTATGCCGGTATGTTCGGCCCGACCGCGGGCGACCGCGTGCGCCTCGCGGATACGGAGCTTTTCGCCGAGGTGGAGACGGATTTCACCATTTACGGCGAGGAGGTGAAATTCGGCGGCGGCAAGGTGATCCGCGATGGCATGGGCCAGTCCCAGATGTCCAACGCGGAGGGGGCGATGGACACGGTCATCACCAACGCGCTCATCATCGACCATTGGGGCATCGTCAAGGCGGATATCGGCATCGCCGGCGGGCGCATCGCCCGCATCGGCAAAGCGGGCAACCCGGATGTGCAGCCGGGCGTGACGATCGTCATCGGCCCCGGCACGGAGATCATCGCCGGCGAGGGCAAGATCGTCACCGCGGGCGGGATCGACAGCCATATCCATTTCATTTGCCCGCAGCAGATCGAGGAGGCGCTGAGCAGCGGCGTCACCACCATGGTGGGCGGCGGCACCGGACCCGCCACCGGCACCTTCGCCACCACCTGCACGCCGGGGCCGTTTCATCTCGGGCGAATGCTGCAGGCGGCGGAGGCCTTCCCCATGAATCTCGCCTTCACCGGCAAGGGCAATGCCAGCCAGCCGGCGGCGCTGGCGGAAATGGTGCGCGCGGGCGCCTCATCCTTGAAGCTGCATGAGGATTGGGGGACCACCCCCGCCGCCATCGATTGCTGCCTCGCGGTGGCCGATGAATATGATGTGCAGGTGATGATCCACACCGATACGCTGAACGAGAGCGGCTTCGTCGAGGACACCATCGCCGCGTTCAAGGGCCGCACCATCCACGCCTTCCATACCGAGGGGGCGGGCGGCGGCCATGCCCCGGACATCATCCGCGTGGCGGGCCTGCCCAACGTGCTGCCCAGCTCCACCAACCCCACCCGCCCCTACACGGTGAACACGCTGGATGAGCATCTCGACATGCTCATGGTCTGCCACCATCTCGACCCCGCCATCCCCGAGGACATCGCCTTCGCCGAATCGCGCATCCGCAGGGAAACCATCGCGGCGGAGGATATCCTCCACGATCTCGGCGCGCTCTCGATGTTTTCCTCCGACAGCCAGGCCATGGGCCGGGTGGGGGAGGTGATCATTCGCTGCTGGCAGACGGCCCATAAAATGAAGGTGCAGCGCGGCCCCCTGCCGGGGGACGGCGCGGCGGATAACGCGCGCATCAAGCGCTATATCGCCAAATACACCATCAATCCGGCCATCGCCCAGGGCATGAGCGCCCAGATCGGCTCGGTCGAGGCGGGCAAGCTCGCCGATCTCGTGCTCTGGTCGCCGGCGTTTTTCGGGGTGAAGCCGGATCTGGTGCTCAAGGGCGGGTCGATCGCCATGGCCCGGATGGGCGATCCCAACGCCTCCATCCCCACGCCGCAGCCGGTGCATTACCGGCCGATGTTCGCCGCCTATGGGCGCGCTTTGGTGGAATCCTCACTGCTCTTCGTCTCGCGGGCGGCGCTGGATCAGGGGATCGGCCACCGGCTGGGGCTGACCCGGCCGCTGGTGGCGGTGGAGAATACCCGTGGCGGCATCGGCAAGGCCTCCATGATCCATAACGACGCCCTGCCCCGGATCGAGGTGGACCCGGAAACCTACGAGGTGCGCGCCGATGGGGAATTGCTGGTCTGCGCGCCGGCGGAAAGCCTGCCGATGGCGCAGAGATATTTTTTGTTCTGAGCGGGAGGGCTTTTCAGCCATCCGCCGGGGTGAGGCGAGGCGCCGGCGCCGCGGTTCCGCCGCGCCGCCATAATCCCTCGAGCGCGGCGGTGACCGAACTCACGCTGATCCGCGACATGCAGGCCGCCTTCATCTGGCATTGGCGCTCCGTTTTCTTGCAGCGCCTGATCCAGGCGCGGCGGCGGGTGAAAACCCGGTCATCGTCCCGGCAGGGAATGTCGGGGATGAAAAGCTCGGCGCAGGGGGTCTCCCGCCAGAACGCGCCCTGGCCGAACAAGGCCGGATGGCCGGGGCCGAACAGGGTGACCGCCGGGGTGCCGGTGAGCCGCGCCAGATGCGCCACCCCGGTATCGGGCGAGACGAAGCCCGCCGCCTGGCTGATGAGATGCCAGATCTGGGCGAGGTCGAGCCGGCCCGCATAGCTTGGGTAGCGGCCTTCCGGGTCGATCTCGCGGACCACCCCCTCTTCCCCCGGCCCGCCGCTCCACACCACGCCCAGCCCCCGCGCGGTCAGCCACGCCGCCAGGTCCCGCCAGGCGGGGGCGGGCCAATGCTTCAGCCGCGTGCTGGCGCCCACATGCAGCGCCACATAGGGGGCGCCCGGCAGCGGGAACGGCGCGCAGCCCGGGGCTGGCCAGTCTCCTGGCCGGAAGGGCGGGGGCTCAGGCCCGTCGAGCAGAGAGGCGAAGATCTCGCCGAGCGCCATGGGCGTGTCCGGGTAGGGCCGGAGGTCATCCACCGGCCAATTGACGAAACCGGGCCGGTCCTCGCCATGGGCGACGATCCAGCCCGCGCGCAGCCCCCGCGCCAGCCAGCTCAGCCGGTTCTTACCCGGCAGCAAGGCGAGATCAAACCCGTCCCGCGCCATCATCGCGCCGATGGTGTCGGCCCGGCGGCAATGATAAGGCCAGGCGGTGACTCCATATGGCCGGACCGCGTAAAGCGGCAGGAGCGGGGGCGCGCTCAGCAGCACGATTTCCGCTTGCGGGTGGCGGGCCCGCGCCTTGGCGAGCAGAGGGGTGAGCAGGATGGCGTCGCCCAGGCGCAGATGCGGGGCGATGAGAATCCGCGCCGGCTGAGCGGGCGGGCGCCGTGGCGCCCGCTCACCCGCCCAGACGGAGGCCGCGCGCCAGGCCGTGCGGATGATGGAGGGCAATTCGCTATCCAACGCTCTGGATCCTTCGAGGTGTGAAGCCCGCCGGGGATCATGTTTCTTACGGGGCGGGGCGGATGAAGTCCAGCCGCATGGCAGCGGCGCGCGTTGCGGCTTGCGCAGCCGGCAGGAACGAGCGTAAGGAGAAGCCAGCCGCCGCCATGGCGCGAACGAGACATGGCGGCGTTTGCTTTGACAGGGCGGGGACGCCCTCAACGGGCTGTTTGCACCGTCCTTTTCCAGTTTCGCGCATGGGATTGCGGACATTGACCGCCGGGCACACGCCCTGGCGGCGGAGTTGTTTATTGTGAATGATTTGACGTTTGAGTCTTTTGGTCTCGCCACGCCAATTTTGGGGGCGCTGAAAGCCACGGGCTTCATCAAGCCCACCCCCATCCAGGCCGGGGCAATCCCGCACGGGCTGGCGGGCCGCGATGTGCTGGGCATCGCCCAGACCGGCACCGGCAAAACCGCCGCCTTCGCCCTGCCCATGCTCAACGCCATGGCGACCGAGAAATTGCACAACCGGCGTTTTTCCACCCGCGCTCTGGTGCTGGCCCCCACGCGGGAACTGGCCGTGCAGATCGAGCAGGAGATCAGGAAATTCGGCGCCGGGCTGGGGCTGCGCACGGTGCTGGTGGTGGGCGGGGTCGGCCGCTTCGGCCAGGTGCAGCGCATGGCGCGCGGCGCGGATATCGTGGTTGGCTGCCCCGGCCGGGTGGTGGATCTGATGAACACGCGCGAGCTGATCATCGACCAATGCCAGTTCTTCGTGCTGGACGAGGCCGACCGCATGCTCGATCTCGGCTTCATGCCGGACATCCGCAAGGTGGTGGCGGCGCTGCCGCAGCGCCGGCAATCGGCGCTGTTTTCCGCCACCATGCCGGCGGAGATCGCCAAGCTGGCCAATGGCCTGCTGCGTGAGCCGGTGCGGGTGGAAATCGCCGCGGTCGCCTCCACCCCGGCGAGGATCGAGCAGAGCGTGTATTTCGCCGAGTCGGCGGAGAAGCGGACGCTGCTCGTCAATCTCCTTCAGCAGCCGGACTTCGCCAAGACCATCGTCTTCACCCGCACCAAGCGCGGGGCGGACCGGGTGGCGGCGATGCTGAACGCCGCGCGCATTCCGGCGGCGGCGATGCATGGCAATCTCAGCCAGGGCCAGCGCCAGCGGGCGCTGGAGGCGTTCAAATCCGGGGAGGTGCGGGCGCTGGTCGCCACCGATCTCGCCGCCCGCGGCATCGATGTGAGCGGCGTCAGCCATGTCATCAATTTCGAGCTGCCGAATGAGCCGGAGAGCTATGTCCACCGCATCGGCCGCACGGCCCGCAACGGCGCGGACGGGATGGCGGTGGCCTTCTGCGACGCGACCGAGCTTGCCTATCTCAACCAGATCGAGAAGCTCACCGGTGTCAGGCTGCGCGTGGCCGGGGGCGAGCGGCCCCGCCAGGCCCTGCCGCCGCGCAAACCCCAGCGCCACCCGGACATGCAGGTGCGCAAGATCAAACCGCGCCGCCCGCCTTACCAGGAAAAGCGCAAAGTGGCATGAAGCGCCGCGGCATCGCTGAAAGGGAGCGCGGTTATGGGTGAGACGAGGCAGCCGGTCATCGGCATCATTGGCGGCTCGGGACTTTATGATATCGAGGGCCTGACCGACACCAAATGGGTGAGGGTGGAAACGCCGTGGGGCGAGCCCTCCGACGAGTTTCTCACCGGCCGGTACGAGACTCAGAAAGTGGTGTTTCTGCCCCGGCACGGGCGGGGACATAAAACCTCGCCCACCGCGCTCAATTACCGCGCCAATATCGACGGGCTGAAGCGGCTGGGGGTGACGGACATCATCTCCCTCTCCGCCGTCGGCTCGCTGAAGGAGGAGTTGCCGCCCGGGCATTTCGTGGTGGTGGACCAGTTCATCGACCGCTCCTTCGCCCGCGAGAAGAGCTTCTTCGGCCCGGGTTGCGTGGCGCATGTCTCGATGGCGCATCCCGTATGCGGGCGGCTGGGGGACGCGCTGGAGGCGAGCCTCAAGGCGCTCGGCCTGCCGCATACGCGCGGCGGCACCTATCTCGTCATGGAGGGGCCGCAATTCTCCACCCTGGCGGAGAGCAATCTCTACCGCTCCTGGGGCTGCGCGGTGATCGGCATGACCAACATGCCGGAGGCCAAGCTCGCGCGCGAGGCGGAGATCGACTACGCCACCGTCGCCATGGTCACCGATTACGATTGCTGGCACGAGGATCACGACGCGGTGACGGTGGAGCAGGTGGTGAAGGTGCTGCTCGGCAATGCCGATAAGGCCCGCGCTCTGGTGAGGGAGGTGCTGCCGCGCCTGGCCGCGCCGCGCCCGGCCTGCCCGCACGGGTGCGACACGGCCCTGACCCATGCGCTGATCACCGCGCCCGAGGCGCGCGACCCGGCCGCGCTGCGC
Source organism: Acidocella sp. (assembly GCF_027352905.1). Taxonomy (GTDB): domain Bacteria; phylum Pseudomonadota; class Alphaproteobacteria; order Acetobacterales; family Acetobacteraceae; genus Acidocella. The sequence goes on along the minus strand of NZ_DAIEIF010000015.1, from coordinate 34,766 downwards.
AAGCTGGACGCCGTCGCCGGGCGGATGCTGCGGCCGGACTGACCGGCGCCGGGCGGGATTTTCGGTTCCGCGCCCTTGCGGGCCAGGCCGCAAACGGTTAGGAACCGCCCCGTATCCGCCGGATATGCTGTCATAGCTCAGGGGTAGAGCACTTCATTGGTAATGAAGAGGTCCTGGGTTCAATTCCCAGTGACAGCACCAGCGGGCTTGCAACGGGAAGGCCGATGGTTTAGGCACCCGGACCCAGGCGCCCAGGTAGCTCAGTTGGTAGAGCATGCGACTGAAAATCGCAGTGTCGGTGGTTCGATTCCGCCCCTGGGCACCATTCTCCCATTTTGGCCGCGCCCGCCATCCGGTTCATTGGCCCCGGCGGGAGAATTGTAAAAAAATCTGACAGAGCGGCGAATACCCCTGGTTTTTTATTGAGGCCAAGGCTAAAGGGTTTGCGTTCGATCCGGTATGGTAAAAGAATTGCCAGCTCTGGTCGTCGATTCTATCAATTTGAACCAAAGGGAGTTCCCGGTCGGCAAAGTCAAGTCAAACCGGGCCAACAGGAAGAGGCTTGCATATGTCGAAAGCGTTCATTGCCGAAATCATTCAGAATTCCGCCGAGATCACCGGTGTGGCCGCCAATCGCGCCGCCAGCGAGCTGATCGAGGCGATCGTTAAGGAAATGAAGAGGAACGGTAAGTTCACCCTGCCGAGCTTCGGCACGTTCACCGTGCGCAAGACCAAGGCGCGCAAGGGCGTCAATCCCCGCACCGGCGAGGAGATCAAGGTGAAGGCGGGCAAGACCGTGCGCTTCAAGGCATCGCCCTCGCTGAAGAAGATGGTGTGATTTATAAAAGCCCGGGAAATTCCCGGGCTTTTTTTATAAAAGGACAGGGTCTGTGTCCGGCACCGAGGTTTTCCATTGGGATGACATCACGCCTTATGGTGATGAGAAGGCCGACCGCCGGCTGATCCCCGGCAAGGCTGGCGATTTCAAGCGGGTCGCGGTGCCGGGCGGCACGGTGGCGGCGCGGCACGAGCATGATTTCGAGCAATTCTTCATGGTCGCGCAAGGGCAGGGCGTGCTCACCTGCGCGCAAGGGGAGATCGCGCTGCGTCCAGGTGTGGTGATCCACTTCGCCCCCCATGTCTGGCACGAGGCGCGGTTCACCGCCGATACCGTGATCTACGAGGTGAATTTCAGGGCGTAGGGCGGCCGGTTCAAATATCGACCTCCTCGACCTTTCCCGCGTTTTCCTGGATGAATTGAAACCGCAATTCCGGGCGCTTGCCCATCAGGCTATCCACGAGTCCGGAGGTTTCGGCCCGCGATTCCGGCGGCGCGACGATTCGCAGCAGCGTGCGCTTGGCCGGGTCCATCGTCGTTTCCTTCAGCACGGCGGGCGGCATCTCGCCCAGCCCCTTGAAACGGCTGATCTCGATCTTGGCTCCCGGCTTGAAGGTCTTTTGAAGTTTCTCGCGCGCGGCGTCATCCATCGCGTACACGCTTTTGGCGCCCTGCGTCAGCCGGTAAAGCGGCGGCTGCGCCAGATAGACATGCCCATGCCGGATCAGCTCCGGCATCTCCCGGTAGAAAAAGGTCATCAGCAGCGAGGCGATATGCGCGCCATCCACATCCGCGTCGGTCATGATGATGACCCGTTCATAACGCAGATTGGCGCGGTTGAAGCCCGGTCCCGCGCCGCAACCCAGCGCCTCGATCAGATCCTTCAATTCCTGGTTCTGCCGCAATTTCTCCACCGAGGCGGAGGCCACATTGAGGATCTTGCCCTTCAACGGTAAAATCGCCTGGCTGTTGCGGTTGCGCGCCTGCTTGGCGGAGCCGCCGGCGGAATCGCCCTCGACGAGGAAGATTTCGGTGCCCTCGGCATTTTCCGTGGCGCAATCAGCCAATTTGCCGGGAAGGCGCAGCCGCCGCGTCGCCGATTTGCGGGGCGTGTCCTTCGCCTCCTTGCGGCGCAGCCTCTCCTCGGCCCGGTCGATCACATAGGCCAGCAGATTATCGGCATTGGCGGGGTCGCCCGCCAGGAAATGGTCGAACCGGTCCCGCAATGAGGTTTCGGTCAGGCGCGCGGCCTCCGGCGTCGTCAGCTTTTCCTTGGTCTGGCCCTGGAATTGCGGCTCGCGGATGAACAGGGAGAGCTTGGCGCGCAGCCCGCCCAGCACATCCTCGGCGGTGATGGCGGCCCCGCGCTTATTGCCGCGCGTCTCCGCCCAGGCGCGCAGCCCTTTGAGCAGCGCCGCGCGCATCCCGGCCTCATGCGTGCCGCCGAGCGGCGTGGGCACGGTGTTGCAATAGGTGTCGATCCCGCCCTCGCCCTGCTCTGTCCAGGCCAAAGCCCATTCCAGCCGGCCCTGGTCCTCTCCCCGCGCGGGCGCGAATTTCGCCTCGCCCGCCCAGATCTCGGGTAAGGCGAGCGGCGTCTCGCCCAGCTCAGCCGCCAGCGAATCGCGCAGCCCGCCGGGGAAATGCAGCTCCGCCTCGGCCGGAACCTCGGCCTCGGCCTTGAGCAAGGCGGCATCGCACGACCAGCGGATTTTAACGCCGCGGAACAGATAGGCCTTGGAGCGGCACAGCCTGAAGAGCCGCGCCGGGGAAAATTTCAGCCCGCCGAAAATCTCGGGGTCGGGGACGAAGCTGATCGAGGTGCCGCGCCGGTTGGGCGCCGGGCCCACCTCCTCCAGCCCGGTCTGCGGCGCGCCGCGCGCGTAAAGCTGGCGGTAGAGCTTGCGCTCGCGCGCGACCTCGGCGGTGAGGCTGAGGGAGAGCGCATTGACCACCGAGGAGCCGACGCCATGCAGCCCGCCCGAGGTGGAATAGGCCTTGCCGGAAAATTTGCCGCCGGAATGCAGCGTGGTGAAAATGACTTCCAGGGCCGATTTGCCGGGAAATTTGGGGTGCGGCTCGACCGGTATGCCCCGCCCGTTATCGCGGATGGTGAGCCGGTTGCCAGCGGCAAGGTTGACCTCGATGGTGGTGGCATGGCCCGCCACCGCTTCGTCCATCGCATTGTCGAGAATCTCGGCGGCGAGATGGTGCAGCGCGGTCTCATCCGTGCCGCCAACATACATGCCGGGGCGCCGGCGGACCGGCTCCAGCCCCTCCAGCACCTCGATATCCCCCGCGCCATAGCCGCGCGCGGCGGGGCTCTCAAACAAATCGCTCAAAGGCTCCGGCTCCGGTTCATCGGGGCGTTGGTGCCACGCCGCCCGCCCGCCCGGCAAGAGGGCGGAGCAAGGCTTTCAGCGCAGATGCTCGGCGAACAGCACCAGGGAGCGAAGCTCCGCCAATTCCCAATCCCGCGGGCTGAAACTCGCCCGTTCCTCGCAGCCGAAGCCATGATCGGCGCCTTCGTAAACATAGATCTCCACGCCCGGCTGGGCGGCGCGGATGGCCTCGACATCGCTGAGCGGAATGCTTTTGTCCAGGGCGCCGAAATGCATCTGCACCGGGCAGTTGGGCCTGGCGTCCTTGCGGGCGGCGATGCCGGCGCCATACCAGCAGCTCGCCGCCTTGAAGGCGCGGGTGCGGGTCGCGGCCTCCCAGCTCAGCGTCCCGCCCCAGCAATAGCCAATGACGCCCACCGGTTTGCCCTCACCAAAGGCGGCGGCCGTGGCCTCGATATCGGCCAGGGTCTTTTCCAGCGGGATCTGAGCCCTGGCCTCCAGCCCGGCTTTGATATCCGCCTCGGTATAGCCCAGTTCGATGCCCGGCCGCACCCGGTCGAACAAGGCCGGCGCCAGGACCCTGTAACCATAGCCGGCCAGCCGCTCCGCCACCTTGCGGATATGGTGGTTGACACCGAAAATCTCCTGCAACACCACCAGCCCGCGCGGGGCGTTGACGTTGCCGGCCTCGAAGGTCTGGAATTGATGCCCGTCGGCGGCGGTCAGTGTCATCATCGGCGCGGCCCTTTCTGTTCATCCGTGGATATTGTCATCCCTGGCGCGAAGGCAAGGCCGGCAAAACCGGCCCTTGTTCAGCGCCCCGCGCGGATGACGAAGGGGTCCTGAACCTCGTCGCTGAGCTCCACCCAGACGCTCTTGGTCTGGAGGTATTGATAGATGGCCTCCTGGCCGTTCTGGCGGCCGATGCCGCTATCCTTATAACCCCCAAAGGGGGAGTTGAAGGCCATGGCGCGGTAGGTGTTGATCCAGACCGTTCCGGCCTCGATCCGCCGCGCCATCACATGCGCCCGCCGCAAATCGCGCGTCCACACGCCGGAGGCGAGGCCGAAATCCGTGCCGTTGGCGGCGGCGATGACCTCCTCCTCGTCATCAAAGGGAATGACGGCCAGCACCGGGCCGAACACCTCCTCGCGCAGCAGGCTGTTGGCCGGCGAGAGGCGATGGATGATGGTGGGGGAGAAGAAATATCCCTCCGGAAACGGGTCGAGTCTCAGGCGCTCGCCGCCATGGAGAATCTCGGCGCCCTCGGCGACCGCTTTTTTCACCATGGCTTCATCCTTGGCGAGCTGCGCCTGCGTGGCGATCGGCCCCATCTGCGTCTCGGCGTCCATCGGGTCGCCGATGCGGATCGCCGCGGCGCGGCGGCGCAGGCGCTCCACCATCTCCTCATAAACCGGGCGCTGGATATAGGCGCGCGACCCCGCCACGCAGGTCTGTCCGGCGGCGGCGAAAATGCCCGCGAGCACCCCCGCCTCGGCGCGGTCGAGATCGGCGTCGGCGAAGACGATGTTGGGACTCTTGCCGCCAAGTTCGAGCACGGAGCTGATCAGCCGCTGGCCGGCGGCGCTGGCGATGGCGCGCCCGCCTCTATCGCCGCCGGTGAAATTGATCTTGCGCACCTTGGGGTGGCCGACCAGCGCCTCTCCCGCCTCGCGCAGGCCGGTGACGACATTGACGACCCCCGGCGGAATGCCGACCTCGACCGCCAGCCGCGCCAGCTCGATCGCGGAGGCGGAGGTGACCTCCGAAGGCTTGATGACCACGGTGTTGCCGGCGGCGAGCGCGGGCGCCACGCCCATGACCGTCAGAAAGGTGGGGGAGTTCCATGGCACGATGATGGCGATCACCCCATAGGGCTCGCGCAGCGTGTAGTTGAGGACGCTGGTGCGGTCGAGCGGGATGACGCTGCCCTCCACCTTGTCCGCCAGCCCGCCGAAATAAACGAGCCAATCCTCGGCGACGCGCAGCTGGGCGCGCATTTCAGCGAAGAGCTTGCCGTTCTGCCCGGTTTCCAGCGCGGCGATGCGGTCGGCCTCGGCCGCGATTTTCGCGCCCCACGCCATCAGCAACCGTCCCCGCCGTGTGGGCGAGAGCGCGCCCCAGGGGCCCTTGAAGGCCGCGTGAGCCGCATCGACCGCCTGGCCGACCTCGCTCGCCGTCGAATCGGCGAAGGAGCCCCAGACCTTGCCCGTCGTCGGATTGTAGGAGGTGAAGCGGCGGCTCGCCGGTTTTATTTCCTCATCCGCAATGAAGTTGCCATACTCATATTGATCTTGCTGTTGCGCGCTCATTTTGTCCTCGGATCGTGGCTTTGCTGTTTCCTCTAGCGCGCCCAGGCTAACCCGCCGGCACGGGGCCGCACAACCCGTCCCCGGCTCAGCCCGAAGTTGATGAACGCGCCGTTTAACGTAAAATAGCGGTAACAGCCCGCCGCGCCTCCTTTCACGGGAAGGGCGCGGGATCCGGCTGGATAAATATTCGGTCAGGAGGACTTGCCTTGAAAATCACCGCCGCTGTCTTGCACCAATCGCCAGTCGCCGCCCCTTATGCCCAGACCCAGCCTCTCAGGATCGAGGAGCTCGAGCTCGCCCCGCCGCAAGTGGGCGAGGTGCTGGTGGAGGTGAAGGCCGCCGGGCTCTGCCATAGCGACCTTTCCGTCATCAATGGCGACCGTCCGCGCCCGGTGCCCATGGCGCTCGGCCATGAGGCGGCGGGAATCGTGCGCGAGATCGGCCCCAATGTCAGCCGATTCAAGCCGGGCGATCATGTGGTGATGGTCTTCGTGCCGTCCTGCGGCCATTGCATTCCCTGCGCCGAGGGCCGGCCCGCGCTCTGCGAGCCCGGCAATGCCGCGAATGGCCGTGGCGAGCTGATCGGCGGCGGCCGCCGCCTCAGCCTCAAGGCCGAGCCCGTGCAGCATCATGTCGGCGTCTCCGCCTTCGCCACCCATGCGGTGCTCTCGGAAAACTCGCTGGTGAAGATCGATGACAGCGTGCCGTTCGAAATCGCCGCCCTGTTCGGCTGCGCCGTGCTCACGGGCGTGGGCGCCGTCATCAATAGCGGGGCGGTGCGGCCAGGGCAGAGCGTCGCGGTCGTCGGGCTTGGCGGTGTCGGTCTCAGCGCGCTGCTGGGCGCTGTCGCCGCCGGCGCCCACCCCATCGTCGCCGTCGACCTTTCGCCCGAGAAACTCGCCTTCGCCAAGGAGCTGGGCGCGACGCATTGTTTCGACGCCCGGGACGAAGGCCTGGCGGCGGCGGTCAAGCAGGCCACCGATGGCGGCGTCCATGTCGCCATCGAGCTCGCGGGCTCGGTGCGCGCGCTCGAGACCGCCTTCGCGATCACCCGGCGCGGCGGTCTCACCGTCACCGCCGGTCTCGCCAACCCGGCCCATAATTTCGCGTTTCCGCCGGTCAGGCTGGTGGGGGAGGAGCTGACGCTGCGCGGCAGCTATGTCGGCAGCTGCGTGCCGGTGCGCGACATTCCGCGCTTCATCACGCTCTATAAGAGCGGCGATCTGCCGGTGAATAAATTATTGACCAGCCGGAGCGATCTGAACGGCATCAACGCGGCGCTGGACCAGCTGGCGCAGGGTAAAACCGTCCGCCACGTCATCACGTTCTAACGCCGCCGCTCAGCCGAAGGCGAGATCGGCCTGGATGAGCCCCGCGCGGCGGGCGGCCCGGCGCTCGATTAGCACGAGCAGGTCGAACACCAGCACCGCGAACGCGGCGACGACCAGCCCGCCCTGCACGACGAAGGCGAGGTTGTTGGTGAGCAGCCCGGCGATGATGACCTCTCCCAGGGTATGGGCCGCCACCGTCGAGCCGATGGTGGCGGTGCCGATGCCGATGACCACGCTCAGGCGAATGCCGCCCAGGATCAAGGGCAGGGCCAGGGGCAGTTCGATATGCCATAATCTCTGCGTCTTGGTCATGCCCATGCCGTCCGCCGCCTCGACCACGGCGGCGGGCAGGTTGGACAGGCCGGTGAGCGTGGTCTCGAAAATCGGCAGCAGCCCGTAGAGAAACAACGCCACCAGGGTGGGAGCGGTGCCGAAGCCCAGGGCGGGGACGGCGAGAGCGAGCACCGCGACCGGCGGGCAGGCCTGGCCGATATTGGCGACCGAGCGCAGCAAGGGCAGGAATTCCGCCCCCGCGGGCCGGGTTACGAAAATGGCGCAGCCGACCGCGATGACCGTGGAGAGGAGGCTGGCCGCCAGGACGATTTCCAGATGGGAGAGAGCGAGCGAGAGCAGGCTGCTTTGCGTGTAAATCGCGGGGGCGCCATTGGCGGCGAAAGGTTGCAGGAGCGGCGCGAAACTCTGCGGCCGCAACAGGAAGGCCGCCAGAAGGGCGAAAACCGCCAGGCGCAGGGCAAGGCCGGCATAGCGCATCACCGCCTCTCCGCCGCGGGCCCGTCCTGGCTGGCTTCCGGCCCCGCCGCGCGGCGCAAAATCGCCTCCAGCGTCACGCTCCCCTTGGGCGCGCCGTCATCGCCGATCACCGCCAGCGCGTTCCGGCGCGACCACAGAAGCTCGGACAAGGCCTCGCGCAGGGAGAGGCTGGCCGGGAGCGGCAAGGCGCCGGGCGGGGGCGGCCCCGGCGCGGCGGCCGCCTCCAGCGTCACCAGCGATAAAACGCGGAAGGCCTTATCACTGGTTCCGATCAGCTGCTCCACCAGCGGGGTGGCGGGGTGCAGCAACATCTCGCCCGGAGGGGCGTATTGCTCCAGCCTGCCACCCTCCATCACCGCGATATGGTCCGCCAGCCTGATCGCCTCCTCCATGTCATGCGTGACGAGCAGCAATGTCGTGCCGAAGCGGGATTGGATGGCCTTGAGGTCATCCTGCGCTTTTTCGCGAATGATGGGGTCGAGCGCGCCGAAAGGCTCATCCATGAGCAGGATGTTGGGCTCCGCGGCGAGGGCGCGGGCCACGCCCACGCGCTGCTGCTGCCCGCCCGAGAGCTGGTGGGGAAAGCGGTTGCGGAACTCGCCGGGGTCGAGACGGAAGAGCGTCAGCAACTCATCCACCTTGGCCTCGATCCGCGCGGGCGGCCAGCCGAGCAGCCTCGGCACGGTGGCGACGTTTTCCGCGACGGTATAATGGGGAAAAAGCCCGTAATTCTGGATGGTGTAACCAATCCGCCGCCGTAACATGTAAGGCTGGATCCGGGCGATATCCTCTCCGTCTATGCACACCCGGCCGGAGCTGGGCGCCACCAGCCGGTTCACCATCCGCAGCAGGGTGGATTTACCAGAGCCCGACGCGCCGACGATGGCGGTGACCGTGCGGGACGGAACGGTGAATGAGATGTCGTCCACCACCGTCGCCTCGCCGTATCGCTTGGTCAGATGCTCGAAGCTGATCATGGCGCGGGCCTCGCGGTGAGGGCGATCAACGCATCCATGACGACAGCGGCGGCCAGGGCGAGGATAACGCTGGGCAGCGCGCCGAGCAGAATGAGATCCGGCGCGCCCTGGCCGATGCCCTGGAAGACGAAGACGCCGAACCCGCCCCCGCCGATCAGCGCCGCCACCGTGGCCAGGCCGAGATTCTGCACGAGAACGAGCCGGACCCCGGTGAGGATGACCGGCAGGGCCAGAGGAAGTTCGACCCGGCCCAGCCTTTGCAGCGAGGTGAGGCCCATCCCCCGCGCGGCGTCCAGCACGGGGGCGGGCACGCCCCGCAAGCCGATGAGGGTGTTCGCCGTCACCGGCAGCAAGGAATACAGCACGAGGGCGAGAAAGGCGGGCGCCACCCCCACCCCGTTAATGCCCGCCTTGGCCAGCGCCGGCAGATGCGCGGCCAGCCAGGAGAGCGGAACGATGAGCATGCCGAACAAAGCGATCGAGGGAATGGTCTGGATGACATTGAGCAGGTTGAGGATGGGGGCGCGCAGCGCCTGGCTGAATTTCAACCCGATGCCCAGGGGGATCCCGATGAGGCAGGCGACCATGAGCGACCCGGCGGCGAGCATGATATGAATGCCGCCCTCCCGCCAGAAATCCGCGGCGCGCGCGTCATATTCCCTCACCACCGACACATCCCGCCAGATACCGGAATAAAAAAAACCGGCGAGGCAGAGCCCGGCCAAAAAAACCAGAGACAGCCGGGCGCGGGGGGAAAACCGGATGCGCACCGCCGCGTCCGCGAACAACACGACCAGCCCGAACAGCCCGAGCCAGAACCCCATGCCCGGCGACACGCGCGACCAGGACCCGCCCGTGGCGGTGAGGCGGCTGGCGGCCACCCCGCAGGCGATGCCGAGGGCGGCGATACCGAGGCTGGCCATGGCGAGCCTCGGCCAGCCGCCGCCAAAAAACGCCGCCGCCATGGCGGCGGCTAGAATGAGCACCAGCCCCGCGGCCAGGGCGGGCGGCAGGCAGGCGAAAACGGATCGGGGATCGCCCGGCAGAATCCGGTTGGCATGAAAACTGACGAGCGGCCCCGCCAGGGCGGCGGCCAGCAAGCCGGTGACGACGAAGCCCAGCCGGCTGAACGCGGCGGGCCGGAGATAACCGCGCGTCACTTGAGAAAGCCCTTGGAGTGCAAATACGCGCCCACCACCGCCTGCACCGCCTCGCCGCCCACCTCGACCTTGCCGTTGAGATCCTGCAAAACCGGGGTGGTGAGAGAGAGAAAGACCGGCTTGAGCAGATCCGCGATGGCCGGGTAGCGCGCCAGCACCGCCGCCCGGATGATGGGTGCCGGCTGATAGACCGGCTCGACATGCTTGTCATCGGCCAGCACGACCAGGCCGGAGGCGGCGATGCCGCCATCGGTGGTATAGACCATCGCCGCATTGACATCATTGGTGTTGCGCGCCGCCGCGGTGATGGTGGCCATCGTGTCGCCGCCGGAGAGAATGAGCAATTGCCTCGGTTTCAGCGTGAATCCGTAGGCTTTTTCAAAAGCCGGGAGGGCGGCCGGGGAATTGACGAATTCCGCGGAGGCGGCGAGCTTGATCTTTCCGCCATTATTTAGATACCTGGCGAAATCGCTGAACGTGACGATGTGATGAGGCTGGGAGACATCCTTGCGCAGGGCGATGGCCCAGCTATTATCCGCCGGCGCCGGCGTCAGCCAGACGATATGATTGACGGCCATATCGAGGGTTTTCGCCTCGTTATAAGCCTTGGAGGGGTCGCTCCATATGGGCTCGTCGGTTTTATGAAAAAAATAGGCGGCGTTGCCGGTATATTCTGGATAAATATCGATCTGCCCGGCCAGCAGGGCTTTGCGGACGATGGGCGTGCCGCCGAGTTGCAGCTTGTTGACGGTGGGGATGCCGTGGGCGTTGAGAACGTCGATGATCATCGTCCCCAGAATGCTGCCCTCGGTATCGATCTTCGAGGATACGACGACCTGCGCTTTCGCGGCGCCCATGCATAAAAACAAACCCAGCGCCGCCTGAAGGAGGCTTATGTAGCGTTTCCTCATCTTCCCCCACATCCCTTCCGGGCGGCACGATCGCTTTGATATGGCGATGACACCGCATATTTCGAGGGAAAACCGTTAGCATCGGCGCGGCTTAGTTCACCAGGGCATTACGAGGGAGAAATCATCGCCGCCGGGCGCCGCGCGGCTACGTCCAGGCGGCCAGGATATCCGCCGTTTTCACCGCCTCCACCTGCTGTCCGAACCTGTGTTCGAACACCTTGAGGGAGGAGTCATGCGTTTCGTCGGATGAGCTGCACAGCGCGTCGGTGGCCACCACCACGCGATAGCCGAGATCGACCGCCCCCAATATGGTGGCCAATACGCAAACATCTGTTTCCCCGCCCGTCACCACCAGCGTATCGGCCCGCCGCGCTTTGAGCTTTTTCTCCAAATCTCCGTCCAGCCACGGAGAATACACGTGCTTATCCGCGATCTGCGCCGGGGGCACGAAGCGCCGCAATTCATCCGGCAGGTCCAGCATCGCCTCGCCGAGTTTCTCGATGGTCATCGAGGACCAACGTTGGTAATAACGCCGCCACGCGCCACGCGCCTCGCCGGGATGGCGCGGCGGAATGAACCGGGTGAAAATCGTCGCGTCGGGGTGCGCCTCGGTTATCCTGGCGATCATGGGCAGCACCCGTCCCATCCACGGCACATGCCAATCGGTCTGTTCCAGAAACATGCGCTGGCAATCCACGGCCACATGCACGCAGCTTGGCCCCAACGGTCCATCGAGTTCGCGCCCCATTCATTCCTCCGGCACGTTGCGGTTCAATTCCTCCAGCCAGATTGTCGCGTTGCCATCGGAGGGGGCGCGCCAATCCCCGCGCGGGGACAGGGAGCCGCCGGCGGCAACCTTGGGGCCGTTCGGCATCGCCGACCGCTTGAACTGGCTGAACCCGAAGAACCGGTCGAGAAAAACGCCCAGCCAGTGCCGGATTTGCGGAAGCGTGAAAGCCACCCGCCGGTCCTGGCGGTAATGCGCGGGCCAGCCGCCCTTCTCGGGGTCCGCCCAGGCATGCATCGCCAAAAACGCGATCTTGGAGGGGCGGAAGCCGAAGCGGAGCGTATAATACAGGTTGAAATCCTGAAGGGCGTAGGGGCCGATCTTGGCTTCCGTGCTTTGCGGCGGCGCGCCCTGTTCACTGGGCACGAGTTCCGGCGAGATTTCGGTGGCGAGAATCGCCTCCAGCGTCTCATTCACTCCGGCGGCGAATTCCCCGTTGCGGGCGACCCAGCCGATGAGATGCTGGATCAAAGTCTTCGGCACGCCGGCATTGACATTGTAATGCGACATCTGGTCGCCCACCCCATAGGTGCACCAGCCCAGGGCAAGCTCGGAGAGATCGCCGGTGCCGACGACAATCCCGCCATGCTGGTTGGCGAGGCGGAACAGGTAATCCGTCCGCAGCCCGGCCTGCACGTTCTCGAAGGTCACGTCATAGACCTTCTCGCCCCTGGCGAAGGGGTGGCCGAGATCGGCGAGCATCTGCCGCGCCGCGGGGCGGATGTCGAGTTCCCTCCCGCTCACGCCCAGGCTTTCCATCAACCGCCACGCATTGCCGCGGGTGGCGTCCCCCGTGGCGAAACCAGGCAGGGTGAAAGCGAGGATATTCCGCCGGGGCAGGCCGAGCAGATCGAAGGCTTTGGCGGTGACGATGAGCGCGTGGGTGGAATCCAGCCCGCCCGATATGCCGAGCACGACCTTGGTGATACCCGTCGCGCGTAAGCGCTGCACCAGCCCCGCGACCTGGATGTTATAGGCCTCATAACAATCCTGCTCCAGCCGGGCCGGGTCGGCGGGAACGAAGGGAAAGCGTTCGAGCGGACGCCGCAGGCCGAGATCCTCCATGGGCGGGGCCAGCGTGAAGAAAATGGCGCGGTAATCGAGCTGCTCCGCGTGGGCGCGGCGGTTTTCGTCGAACGTGCCCATGCGCATCCGCTCCTGGCGAAGAAGATCGAGATCGACATCCGCGAGGATCAACCCGGCCCGCTGGGAAAAGCGTTCGGCCTCGGCCATCAGCACGCCGTTCTCGAAGATCATCATCTGGCCATCCCAGGCCACCTCCGTGGTGCTCTCGCCCATGCCGGCCGCCGAGTAGATATAAGCGGCAAGGCAGCGCATTGAGGAGGATTGGGCGAGCAAGCGGCGGCTATCGGCCCGGCCGATGGTGATGGGGCTGCCGGAAAGATTGGCGAGAATGGTGGCGCCCGCCAGGGCGGCGGTGGCGCTGGGCGGCACCGGCACCCATAAATCCTCGCAAATTTCCACATTGAGAACAAAGCCCGGCAGGTCCGTGGCGTGAAACAATAAATCCGGGCCAAACGGCGCGGTCTGCCCCGCGAGACAAATTTCCCCCCGGCTCTTTTCGCCAGGGGCCACCTGCCGCCTCTCATAAAATTCCCGGTAATTCGGCAGATAGGATTTCGGCACCACGCCCAAAAGCCGGCCGCGATGGATCACCAGCGCGCAATTATAAACCCGCTGCTGGTGCCGCAGGGGCGCGCCCACCACCAGCACGGTGGGAAGGGTCTGCGTGGCGGCGATGAGAGGCGGGATTTCCGCCTCGACGCCATCGAGCAGGGCGTCCTGCAAAATGAGATCTTCGATGGAATAACCAGAGAGGGTCAATTCCTGAAACACCGCAAGGGCGGCGCCCTTCTCGGCGCAATCCTTGAGGAGGCTCAGCACGTTCCTCGCGTTGGCGCCGGGGTCCGCCAGCCGGATCGGAATGCAACAGGCCGCGACCCTTGCCAGCCCATGCGTGTAAAGCGAATGGAACTTCATATAAAAATAATATCCGCTTCCATCCCTGAAGACCAGTTGAGGCGGCGCGTGGCTGCCTACCGGTCCGGTTGTTCTTCCCGCCCGGCGCGGTTCATAGGGTGCCCATGAGCGGGCTGTTCTCCGATAGCTCTTGCGCCATTCGTTTCTCCGTCATCATCAGAAGCATTTGGAACGAGCGGCGGCGGACTCAAGCGAAATCAGGCATGTTGCCGAAAATTAAAAACATCGCTGCCAGCCGGGGAAACCGGCTGGCGTCGTATGATGTCAGTTGAAGTCATCCATGGGGGAAGATGTTTCCGCCATGTGCTCCTCGGCGCCCGGCATATCCATATTCGCCTCGTGACCATCGTCATGTATCGCGGCCTCGGGCTGGCGGGTTGGCCGCGTGGTCTTCCGCGTCGCGGGTCTTTTCGGTGCCGCCGTCTTACGCGCGGTGGGTTTGCTCGCGGCGCCGGCGCGGCTCGCCGCGGGTTTTTTCGCGGTGGTTGTCCGCGCGGAGGCGGGTTTCTTCGCGGCTGTCGCCGTCTTGCGCGGGCTTGCCGCCGTTTTTCTGGCGGTGGTTGCCGTCTTGCGCGCGGCGGTTGCCGTCTTGCGGGCGGTGGTGGCGGTTTTACGCCCGGCGGGTTTTTTCGCCGTGGCTGTCCGCGCGGTCGCCGCCGTCTTCCTGGCTGTGGTCGTCTTCCGCGTGGCGGCTGTCTTCCGCGTGGCGGCGGTCGCGGTCTTGCGTGTGCTGGCCGTGGTCTTGCGCGCGGTGGGCTTCTTCGCTGCGGTCGTTTTTCTCGTCGTCGCGCTCTTTCTGGTGGCGGCTGTTTTCGCCGCCGGTTTCTTCACCGCCGCCGCCCGCTTCGGAGCCGCCTTTTTCGCCGCTGGCTTTTTGGCCGCCACCGTTCTAGCCGCGGGTTTTTTAACCGCCGTCCTCTTGGCGGCGGCGGGTTTCTTCGCCGCGGGTTTTTTCGCGGCGGTTTTTTTGGCCGTGGCCCGCACGGCCAAGGGCTGGGCCCGCCGTGCGGTTGTCTGGTCTTCAGAGGTCACGAGAGCATACTCCTTCAAATAAAGTTGATGTCCGGTTGGTCGTGGTCCTGTACAGAAACGTCATCTCACGGCGGCGGGCCGTCCTTCTTCATTTCGCGTGCGGGACTCTCGACCGGGCAGACTTCGGACACGGTTGCGGCGCGAATCGCGCCATGCACGCAAGAATCGCTATTCCGCCTCTGATCTCGCGCTGTCAACAAAAAGCGTCAAAAAACGCTCAGCCTCATGCGTTTTTTTTGCGATGGGACATACCCTGCATCGCTCCATCTCATCGAGACGGATCCATTCGTGTTGAAAAAGATGAAGAGATCGAGCCGGAAAATAGAAATTAACTGGGGATTTTTTCCGCCGGAAGTCCGGCCACGCTGAAAAGATTACGGTGAGATGAACTGCACGGCAGGGGTGCCCAGTGTTGAGAATCCGCCACGCAATGTTTGGCGGCGTGCTTGACAACGGCTATGCTTCCCCCTGCTTTGGCGCGCGGAGAGTCGATATGGATGATGCAAACGGCAGGCTGACGCGAGTGGTTCTGGAAGGTGAGGCGCTGCATCGCATTTCTGATTTGCAGCGGGCGGACCGCGAGCAGGCCGTGAGAGATCTAGAGACGGACAATAAATTCCATCTCCCGTCTCATCCTGATCTGCAAAGCGTTCTTCATCTCTCCATCCAGGAAGGCCGGCTGGTGTTCGACATACGGGACGAGAACGATCATCCGGTGCAAGCGGTCATGCTGGCTCTGGGCCCGTTCAAAACGCTGGTGCGGGATTACCGCATGCTTCTGGATTCCTATGCGGGCGCGGTGGCGGAAGGGCGCGAGGCGCGCATCCAGGCCATCGATATGGGGCGGCGGGGCCTTCATAACGAGGGAGCGGAGCTGATGATCGAGCGTCTTGCCGGCAAGGTGGTGATTGATTTTCCCACCGCCCGGCGTCTATTCACCCTCGTCTGCGCCTTGTATCAGAAAGCTTAAGGATTTCGCGTTATGAAAATTGACGGCACCCCGTACCGCTCGATCTGGGTGGACGAGGAGGATGGCTGGTCCGTCCGCATCATCGACCAGACCAAGCTGCCGTGGAGCGTCGATCTCGTCCGCCTCACCACGCTGGAGCAAATGGCGCACGCCATCAAGGCCATGCTGGTGCGGGGCGCGCCGCTCATCGGCGCCTCCGCCGCTTACGGCGTGGCGCTCGCCATGCGGGCGGATGCCTCCGGCGCGGCGCTGGATCAGGCGATCGAATGTCTCGCCGCGACACGTCCCACCGCCATCAATCTGCGCTGGGCGTTGGGCCGCATGCGCGCGCGCCTCGCGCCCTTGCCGCCCGCCGAGCGCGCCGCCGCCGCCTATGCCGAGGCCGCCCGCATCTGCGATGATGATGTGGGAGTGAACGAGGCGATCGGCCGGCACGGCCTCACCCTCATCCAGGAGAAGGCGCGCGAGGGCGGGCGGGTGAACATTCTCACCCATTGCAATGCCGGCTGGCTCGCCACGGTGGATTGGGGCACGGCGCTGGCGCCGATCTACATGGCTCATAATTCCGGCCTCGCCGTGCATGTCTGGGTGGAGGAAACCCGCCCGCGCAACCAGGGCGCCTCCCTCACCGCCTGGGAGCTTGGCAAGCACGGCGTTCCCCACACCGTCATCGCCGATAACGCGGGCGGCCATTTCATGCAGCATGGCGATGTTGATCTGGTCATCGTCGGCACCGACCGCGTGACGCGCCAGGGCGATGTCTGCAACAAGATCGGCACATATCTGAAGGCGCTGGCGGCGCGCGATAATGGCGTGCCGTTCTGGGTGGCGCTGCCATCCTCCACCATAGACTGGACCATCCGCGATGGTCTCGCCGATATTCCCATCGAGGAGCGCGCGGCGGCGGAGGTGACGACGATGACGGGCCGGGCCATGGACGGCTCGATCACCACCGTGCGCATCGTGCCCAGCGCCAGCCCCGCCGCCAACCCCGCCTTCGATGTCACCCCCGCGCGTCTCGTCACCGGCCTCATCACCGAGCGCGGGCTGTGCGAGGCGAGGGAAGCGGCGTTGACCCAGATGTTCCGCGACCTCGCATGAGGCGCGCGCGCGGCGGGGCGGCGTGGTGCGGCTTGCTGCTTCTCGCCTCCTGCGCGGCGGGGAACCATGCGCCGCCTTTCGCCAATGTGCCGTATGAGCCGTTTTCCCGTTCCGCGGCGGTGGCGGTGGCGCTGCGCGAATGGCGGTTATGGGGCGGGGGGGTGGAGCAGCCCGGCTCCCCGCCTTACGTGCAAAGCGAGGCCACCATGGCGGAGCGCCAGCAAGGATTATGGCAGCGCGTCGGCGAGTATTGGTGGGAAGGCATGAACGCGGATGAGCCGGATTCGCGCTGGACCGGCAAGCATGACGCCAGCGGCAAAATTTTTCCGGTGGCGGCGAATGGCAACTACGCCTGGTCCGCCGCCTTCATCTCCTATGTCATGCGCATCGCCGGCGCCGGGCCGGATTTTCCCTACGCGCCGGACCATGCCACCTATATCAACGAGGCCGCCCGCCCCTATCACCCCGGCAAGCTGCTGGTGGCGGAAAATCCCGCGACCTATGCGCCGCGCCTTGGCGATCTCGTCTGTTTTCCCCGGGGCGGGGCGCGCCACCTCACCTTCGCGGATCTGCCCGCGGCCGCCTCCTTTCCCGCCCATTGCGGCATCGTCACAAGCACCGCCGCCGGCGAGATCGATCTCATCGGCGGCAATGTCGAAGACGCGGTGATGATGGAGCCGGTGGCGGTGGACGCGCGGGGGCTCATCGCCGATCAGAACGAGAATTGGTTCGTGGTGCTGCGCGTTCTCTACGCCGTTAACTGAACCGCGCCGTCAGGGTGACGCGTCAGCGGTAGCGGCCGTGGCGTTTTGGCGGGGCCCGGGCTGGATGGAAACCGTGCAGGTCATGCCCGCCACCAGCTTCTCTCCCTCGGGCACCTTGTCGAGCGCGATGCGCACCGGTATGCGCGCCGCCAGCCGCACCCAGGTGAAGGTCGGGTTCACATCCGCCAGCAAGGTCGAGGTGGCGATCCGCTCGCTATCCGCGATCCCGGCCGCGATCCCGGCCACATGGCCTTGGATGGGCGGCCCGCCCTGCATCAGCTCCACCGTGGCCTTGTCGCCGACATTGATGTTGCGCAGCTTGGTCTCCTCAAGATACCCGTCCACATACAGCGAATCCGTATCGACGATGGCGATCACCGGAGTCCCCGCCGCGACGTAATCGCCGGGCTTCATCGAAAAATTCGTGACGTTGCCGTTCACCGTGGCGCGCACCGTCGTCCGGTCGAGATTGAGTTCCGCGACGCCGAGATCCGCTTGCGCCGCGGCAAGAGAGGCTTGCGCCGCCGCGTAGGAGGCCTGAGCCTCGCGGGCTGTCGTCGTGGCGTCATCGCGCGAGACGGCCGAGGCGGCGTTATTGGAGAGCGCGGCATAGCGCTGGGCGTTGGATTGCGCGTTCAGCATCGTCGCGTGCGCCTTCGCCACCGTGGCCTCTGCCTGCGCCAGGGCCGCCTTGGCCTGGGCCAGAGCGAGGGTGAAGCGGGCGGGGTCAATCTGAAACAAGGGCTCGCCGGTCTGCACCGTCTCATTGTCATGGACGAATACTTGCACCACCGGCCCGGTGACATCCGGCGCGAGAGAGACGACATCGGCGCGCACGCGCCCATCGCGGGTCCAGGGGCTTTCCATATAATAGACCCAAAGCTGCCAGCCGATGACGGAAGCGAGCGCGACCGCCGCGAGAGTGACGAGAAAACGGTAGATGAAGGAGGCGGGTTTCATAACACTCCACGCGGGTCAAAAATAATGATTCGCTAAAAAATTGACGAGGCCGGTCAGCATGACGAGGAGGCACAGGTCAAAGAGCGGCCGATGCCAGATGAAACGGTACAACCCCAGCGCCGCGAGGCCGCGCCGGAGGACGGCGGAAATCAGCAGGGCGATGCCGATCCAGATGAGCAGCGGCGGAAACAGAACGCCATAGATATCGACTTCGCCGATCATGCTTCCGCCATCAGCAAGGGTTGCGGGTTGAGCGCCGGGGGCGGCGCCTCCGGATAGAGGCTCGTGCGCAAACCGGAAAGGACGAGAAGGGTGGAGCGGTATTCCTGCGGATCATGGCGCAGCGTTTCGATGGTCTCATCGAGCGCGCGGGCGAGCTCCGGCGGGGCGGGCTGGCGCGGGTCGGCCCGGTAATAGCTGGCGATGAGTGAAAAAATCTTCCGGCAGCCGTTCCGCGCGCGCGGCGGCAGCCGCCATTGCTCGCGGTGCAGCTTGATCATGTCCAGCCCCACCCGCAAATCGCGCAGGGTCAAGGAGGCGGCGCTGTCCGCCCCGGCGGCCGCGGCGGCCAGGCGGGGCATCATCAATCCCAGCCGGTCCATCATCAGCCCGGTGAGGGCGGCGCCATCCGGGGCGGTGCGGGCCTCCGCCGCGGCGGCCACATCCAGCCAGTTGGCCCGCATCAGCCGCTCCGCGCCCCAGGCGGCGCCAAAGGAGCGGATCAGCTTGGTGATGACATAGGCGCTGCCCAAGCCGATGACGAGGCTGAGCGCCCCTTCCGCGAAGCTGGTGAAATTGGCGTTATACCCATTACTGAGGGCGAGCTGCGTCGCGCCGAACGATCCCAGCATCATGCCGGTCATGAAGGTCTCGGGCCGCGCCACCAGAATGCCGACGATCATCCCCAGCGGCAGCAGCACCAGGAAAAGCTGGCCGAAATCCACCACCCGGGGCAGGATGCCGAAATCGAAGACGAACACCCCGGCCATAACGATCACGGCGCTGCGCACCATATCGGCGATGGCGGGGGCGGGATCGTCCTGGGCGGCGAAAAAGGAAAAGGCGACCGCGACCATGGTGGCGGCCCCCGCCCCATAGATCCAGGAGGTCTGTATCCAGATCGCGCAGATGGTTAAAATCGCGATCACCGCCGAAAACCCGGAATAGATCGCGAGTTTCTGGTCCTTGGCGTGTTTGACGATGGCGACGTATTCGGCCTCCAGCGCCGGGCCGGCGGGAGCCGCCCCACCCTCCAGCACATATTGCCGGGTGCGGCGGGATTGGTGGACGAGACGCACGAGCTGTTCCAGCCGCAGCGCCAGGCTAGCGCGCAGCAGCCCCGGCCAGTCGGGCGTATCCTCTTCCAGCTCCTGCAATTCGTGCACGAGCGGATCAGCCCCTTCCGCCTCTCCGGATTTGATCCATTCATCCACCCGGCGCAGCGCCCCGCGCAAGGCCGGGGTCAGACCCTCCATGCGCTTGAGGTCCGCGACCCGCTGGCTGACGGAGGAGAGAATGGGCATCAAGCTGACCAGATAGGCGCGCAGCCGCGTCACCTCCCGCGCGGGGGCGGACATATGGGTGAAATCATAGGCGAGCTGGCCGGCCATCACCGCGGTATCCGCCGCCTCGAAGGCCAGGCGCCGGCGGGCCAGCCGCGCCGCCTGGGATTCGCCCTCTCCGGCCAGCGCCGCGCTCGCCCATTCGATCCCCGGCTTCACCCAGGAGGAGACGCGCAGGGCCAGCACGGGCCCCAGCGAGCGCGGCAGGATGATCGTGCCCACCAGCGTGGTGCAGACGATGCCGAGCGTAATCTCCTCGCAGCGGGTGAGAGCCGTTTGGAACACATGGGCGGGGTCCATGACGGCGGGAAAGCCGATGATCCCCACCGTGTAGCCGGCCAGCATGAAGACATAGGAGCGGGCGGAGCGGTCCATCAGCGACAGGTAAAGACAAACCGCCACCCACAGCGCCATGGCGGTGCAAAGCAAAACCGGCGCGTTGACGAGGTTGGGCACCATGATCACCGCGGCGGTGCCGCCGGTGATGGTGCCGATGAACCGGTAGAGCGCCTTGGAGCGCATCGCGCCGACGAACGGGTTGGCGACGATATAGGCCGTCGCCATCGACCAATAGGGATTGTCCAGCCCCAGCCAGAAAGACAAATATAAAGCCAGCATGGCCCCGGTAAATGCCTTGAAGGCGAAAATCAGTTCATCCGGCTTTGGCATCGTGTCCCAGGGAATTTTAGGTCAGGAAAGTATATATTTCCTTCACTGTAAATCATCCCCGGCGGAGCGGGAAGCAGAGCCCCGCCGCCTGTTAAGTAAAGGAGACCGCGCATGAACATCGTCGTGCTGACCGGAGCGGGGGTTTCGGCCGAATCCGGCATCCCCACTTTTCGCGGGCCGGATGGCGTGTGGGAAAATCACCGCATCGAGGACGTGGCCTCGCCCGAGGCCTTTCTACGCGACCCTGACTTCGTGCATGGTTTCTACAATGCCCGCCGGGCGGCGCTGCATGGCGTGGCGCCCAACGCGGCCCATTTCGCCCTGGCGGCGCTGGAGCGGGCCTGGGAGGGGAGGGGGGATTTCCTCCTGGTCACCCAGAACGTCGATGATCTGCACGAGCGCGCCGGCAGCCGCCGGCTTCTCCATATGCATGGGGAGCTGCGCCAGATGCTCTGCGCCGCCTGCGGGGCGCGGCATCCCTGGCTCACGGAGGCGGATACCGCCACCTCCTGCCCCGCCTGCGGCGAGACGGGGCTGCGCCCGGATGTCGTCTGGTTCGGCGAAATCCCCTACCATATGGAGCCCATCCTGGCGGCGCTGGACCGGGCGGATGTCTTTTGCGCCATCGGCACCTCGGGTGTGGTCTATCCGGCGGCGGGCTTCGCCGCCCAGGCGCGGCGGAACGGCCGCGGCTGCATTCTCTACGAGATCAATCCGGCGCCCACCGGAGAGCGGTATTTCGACCATGTCATCGCCGCCCCCGCGGGGGAGGGCGTGCCGGAATTCCTCCGCCGCCTGGGGGTCTAGCGCATTTTCCTTCACTTCGGTTCAGGCAAAACGCTCTGATGATTTCTGGACGGGCCACTTTATCCGGTCAAATGAGTCCATTTGCTCGGATATCGCTCTAAAGCCCGGTTTTGCCCATGGTAAGAAACTTCTCCCGCCGCCGGGTCTTCAGCGCCTCCGGGGTGAGGCTGAGCAGCGGCGCCAGCGCCCGCTCCACCGCGTCCCCCAGCGTGGCGAGCGCCGCCTGCGGGTCCCGGTGCGCGCCGCCCACCGGCTCCGGCACGATCTCATCCACCAGCCCCAGCCTTTTCAAATCCTGGGCGGTGACGCGCATCGCCTCCGCCGCGGTCGGCGCCTGGACGGAATCGCGCCACAAGATCGAGGCGCAGCCCTCGGGGGAGATCACTGAGTAGATGGCGTGCTCCAGCATCAGCACGGTGTTGCCAGTGGCCAGGGCGATGGCGCCGCCCGAGCCGCCCTCGCCGATGATGGTGGCGATGAGCGGCACCGGCGCGGAGAGGCAGGCCTCGATGGCGCGGGCGATGGCCTCGGCCTGGCCGCGCGCCTCGGCCTCGATACCGGGAAACGCGCCCGCGGTATCCACGAAGGTGAGAATGGGCAGGTTGAACCGCCCGGCCAGCTCCATCAGCCGGCGGGCCTTACGATAGCCCTCCGGCTTGGCCATGCCGAAATTATGCTTGAGCCGGGTTTCGGTATCGTCCCCCTTCTCGGTGCCGATCACCACCACCGCCTCGCCCCGGAAGCGCCCCATCCCGCCGATGATCGCCGCGTCATCGGCGAAGGCGCGGTCCCCCGCGAGCGGGGTGAATTCCTCGATGAGGGTGGAGATCACCTGCAGCGCCTTGGGGCGCTCGGCATGGCGGGCGACCTGGGTCTTCTGCCAAGGGGTGAGCTTGGCGTAGATCGTCTTCAGCTGCGCGTCGGCCTTGGCGGAGAGCTTGGCGACCTCATCGGCGATGTTCATTTCGCCCGAGGCGTTGTTCATCCGCCGCAACTCATCGATCTTGCCCTCGAGTTCGGCGACCGGCTTCTCGAATTCCAGATACTGGCGCATGGGCGGGGGGCTTAGCACATATCGCCGCCGAGGAAAGCCCGGCCCGCCTGGACGGTCCTACCGGGTTTTGAGCAGGTCGCGGATCTCGGTGAGCAGCAGCTCGGTCTGGCTGGGCGCGGCGGCGGCGGGCGGCGGCGATTTGTAAACCTTCTGAATCAGCCGCACCACCCAGAAGATGGCCGCCGCGACGATGAGGAAATTGATGAGGGCGTTGATAAACAGGCCGTAATTGATCGTCACGTCCCCGGCCTTCTGCGCCTCCGCCAGCGTGGCGGCGGGCGCCCCCCGCAGGATGATGAAATGATTGGAGAAATCCACGCCCCCGGTCAGCAGGCCGATCAGCGGGTTGATGATGTCCTTGACCAGCGAGTTGACGATGCCGGTGAAGGCGGCGCCGATGACCACGCCGACCGCCAGATCCACCACATTGCCCCGCATGATGAACGCCTTGAAATCATCCACCCAGCCGGGTGTTTTCAGGCTGACGGGGAATTTCCGGGTCTCCGGCATGGCTTGCTCCGCTATGGTTTCCGCGCAACATGGCCAACACCATCCCAGCGCGCAAGGATGAAAATGGCATCATGAGCGCCATCGATTTCAGCATGAGCCTGGAGCGCGAGCCCGACCCCAAGGGCGACCGGGTGAGAATCGTCATGAGCGGCAAATTCCTCCCCTACCGGCATTATTGAGCTTGCCCGGCGCGGGCCGGGTCTGAAACAAGCCTGGGGCCACCGCTCCAGGAGACCAGAATGTTCAGAGTCTGCCTCGCCCTCGCCGCCGGTCTCGCCCTCGCGGGCTGCGGCAAGGGCACCGGCCGCACCACCGGCACGGCGGCGGGCGGTGCTGCCACCGGCGCGGCCATCGGCATCATTGGCGGCCCCATCGGCGTGGTGGTGGGGGCGGGCATCGGCGCCGGGGCGGGGGCGCTCAGCGGCGCCAACACCACGCCCCAGCAGGTGAATCTGGGCAACGCCCCCTGGGACAAAGAAGGCCAATGAGGCCCGGCTATTGACGGCTCCGGCAAAGACGTGGAGGGTTCGAGGATTAACGATTCGTCATAACCAACGCGGCAGGGGGCATAAATAATGAGCATCGCACCACGAACCGGCGAGCGGTTGCAGCGCGACAGCCTGGGACTGTCGCAGATCATCGCCTCCACCCTGGCCAATATCGCCCCGGCGATGAGCTTTTTCTTCGGCTTCGGCCTCATCGTCTCCGGCGCCGGAGTGGGCGCGCCGCTCACCATCCTCACCGCGATGGTGGTGATCCTCTTTCTCACCAACACGCTGGCGCAATTCTCGCGCTACCGGCCGAGCACGGGCTCCTTCGTCACGTTCATCGGCATGTCCTTCGGTCCCTGGGCGGGGGCCGCGGCCTCCATCTTCGTGGTGGTGGGCTATTGCATCGCGGCGGCCTCGGTCGTGGTTATCTCCGGCGGCTGGGCGGCGCAGACCCTGCAGGTCTTTCTCGGCATCAACGTCCCCTGGCAGGTGCTCAGCATCCTCGCCACCGCCATTGTCGGTCTTCTGGTCTCGCGCGGTATCTCGCTTTCCACCACCTGGGCGGCGATCTTCTTTTATTTCGAGCTGGCGCTGCTGCTGATCGGCGCGGTGATCATGCTCGTCGTCAACCGGGACAGCATCTCCGCCGCCCCGTTCATGATCTCATCCGTCACCGGCGGCTGGAAGGGAATCGGCCTCGGCTTTCCCCTCGCCATCTATCTGTTCATCGGCTGGGAGAACTCGGCGATGCTGGCGGAGGAAACCACCAACCCCCGCCGGAACGTGCCGCGCGCGCTGATCACCGGCACGCTCTCCATCGGCATCCTGTACATGTTCCTGGCCTTCGCCACGGAAACCGCGTTCCATAACGACGTGAAGGCCATCGGAGCGTCCGCCATTCCCTTCGTGGACGCCTTCAAGGTCTCCGCCGCCGGCCTTCTCATCATCGCCTATCTCGCGGGCGTCACCAGCATCTTCTCCTCGCTCATCGGCCTCACCAACGCGCAGGCGCGCATTCTCTTCAGCTCGGCGCGGGAGGGGCTGCTGCCGCAATTCTTCGGCAAGATCCACCCGCGGCACCGCACCCCGCACACGGCGATGTGGACCTATATCGTCGTCGCGCTGCTGATCGTGCTGGGCTTCGGCACGGTGTATAAAATCGACCCGGTCACCCTGTTCGGTGAGACCGGCACGCTCGGCACGATCCCGGTGATCGTCACCTATCTGCTCACCAATCTCGCCCTGCCCGTCTACATGCTCCGCTATCACCGCGAGGAGTTCAACCTCTTCACCCATCTCATCCTGCCGCTCCTGGGCACGGTGTGCATGTTGTTCCCCCTTTGGGGGCTCGTCGAGCCGGGGCAGCCCTACCCCTTCAACCTCTACCCCAAGCTGGCGCTCGGCTTGCTGATCTTCTCCCTCATCTATGGCGCGCTGCTCTCCCGCTCGCGGCCGGATCTGGTGCATCGCATCGGCTCCTACGTCGCCGACGAGGAATATTGAGCCAGGCGGAGGGGGGTGCCGCCGCCCCTCTCTTGGCTTGGGGCGGAAACACCCCGATACTGCGGGGCATGGACACCCAACCCTCCCGGTCCGCGCCCGCGGCACTGGCGCCTCTGGCCGAGATCGAGCGCTGCGTCTCCTGGCTCGCCGCCTGGACCATCCATTACGCCAACCACGTGCGGGCGGGGGATGAGGTCAAGGTGGGCGGCCATCAGGCCTCCTGCGCCTCCTCGGTCACCATCATGACCGCGCTCTATTTCGCGGCGCTGCGCCCGCAGGACCGGGTGGCGGTCAAGCCCCACGCCGCCCCCAATTTCCACGCCATCCAATATCTCGCCGGCCATCAGACCCGCGAGAAATTGGAGAATTTCCGCGGCTTCAAGGGCGCGCAGAGCTACCCCTCGCGCACCAAGGACACCGACGACGTGGATTTCTCCACCGGCTCGGTCGGGCTGGGGGTCGCGCAGACGCTCTTCGCCTCGCTGGTGCAGGATTACGTCTCCATCCATGGCTGGATGCCGGGCCGCCCCGCCGGGCGCATGGTCAGCCTCATCGGCGACGCGGAGATGGATGAGGGCAATATCTACGAGGCCCTCATCGAGGGCTGGAAGCATGGTCTCAGGAATTGCTGGTGGGTGGTGGATTACAACCGGCAATCGCTGGATGGCGTCATCCGCGAGGGCTTGTGGGCGCGGTTCGAGCAGATGTTCCGCAATTTCGGCTGGGAGGTGGTCATCCTGCGCCACGGCGCCTTGCAGCAGGCCGCCTTCCGCGAGCCGGGCGGCGAGAGGCTGCGCGAATGGATCGAGCGCTGCCCCAACCAGCTTTACTCCGCCCTCACCTTCCAGGGCGGCGCGGCCTGGCGCAAGCGGCTGATGGAGGAGCTCGGCGATCAAGGCCCGGTGGCGCGGCTGATCGAGCGGCGCTCCGACGAGGACCTGCAGGCGCTCATGGTCAATCTCGGCGGCCATGACCTGCCGAGCCTGCTGGAGGCCTTCGCCCAGGCGGCGGCGCATGACCGGCCGGTCTGCTTCATCTGCTACACGATCAAGGGCTACGGCCTGCCTTTGGCCGGGCATAAGGACAACCATGCCAGCCAGATGAACGCCGCCCAGATGGAGCAATTCCGCCAGCAGATGGGGGTCCGGCCGGGCGAGGAATGGGAGAAATGGGCCGCGGCGCGGCTGCAAGCGGCGGAGCTTGACTCCTTCATCGCCCAGGTTCCGTTTTTCCGGGAGGGCAGGCGGCGGCTCTCCGCCCCGCCGGTGGAGGTGCCGGAGAGGCTGGCCTTCCCCCCGCCCGGCGGCAAGCCGGTTTCCACCCAGATGGGCTTCGGCCAGATCCTCAACGAGATCGCGCGCGCGCGCACGCCCTTCGCCGAGCGCATCGTCACCACCTCGCCGGATGTCACCGTCTCCACCAATCTCGGCCCCTGGGTCAACCGGCGCGGCCTGTTCGCGCGGGAGAGCCTGGCCGATGTTTTCAAGGCCGAGCGCATCCCCTCCACCTATCATTGGGAATTCGGCCCGCAGGGCCAGCATTTCGAGCTTGGCATCGCCGAGGCGAATCTGATGCTGATGCTGAGCGCGCTGGGCCTTTCCCATTCCATCAACGGCGCGCGCCTGCTGCCGGTGGGCACGCTCTACGACCCCTTCATCTACCGCGCCGCCGACCAGCTCAACTACGCCTGCTACCAGGATGCCCGCTTCCTGCTCGTCGCCACCCCTTCCGGCATCTCCCTGGCGCCGGAGGGCGGCGCGCATCAATCCATCGGCACCCCGCTGCTCGGCCTCGCCCAGGACGGGCTTTGCGCCTTCGAGCCGGCGTTTCTCGACGAGCTCGCGATCATCATGCGCTTCGCCTTCTCCTATATGCAGCGCGAGGGGGATGACACGCCCGACCCGGCCAGCTGGCTGCCGGACGGGGCGGGAGGGTCGGTCTATCTCCGCCTCTCCACCCGCCCCCTCGAACAGCCGCAACGCGTGGTCGGCGGCGATCTGGCGCGGGATATCATCAATGGCGCCTATTGGCTGCGCCCGCCCGGGCCCAATGCCAGCGTGATCATCGCCTATCAAGGCGTGGTGGCGCCCGAGGCCATCGCCGCCACCGGCCTGCTCGGCGAGGACCGGCGCGATATCGGCCTGCTCGCCATCACCTCGGCGGACCGGCTGCAGGCGGGCTGGCAGGCGGCGGAGCGCGGCCGCCAGCGCGGCGCGCCCCTGGCGATGAGCCATATCGAGCGGCTGCTCCAGCCCCTGCCGCGCGAATGCGGGATCGTGACGGTGATCGACGGCCACCCCGCGACGCTGGCCTGGCTGGGCGGGGTGCATGGCCACCGGGTCAAGGCGCTGGGGGTCGAGCATTTCGGCCAGACCGGCACCATCGCCGATCTCTACCGCCATTATGGGCTGGACGCGAACGCCATCCTCCACGCCGCCCAGGCGGTGAGCGCCGGGCGGCGGCCGCGTTATCTACGCGCCCTGCCTTGAGGCCTGCCAGCCCGGCCGGCCGCTGAGCAGGCTCAGCCAGGTGATGAGCCCCAGCGCCGCGCCGATCCCCCCTTGCGTGCCGTTGTAATTTACCATGGCGGCGATGCCGAGCCCCACCGCCAGCCCGGCCGCCACCCGGCCGCCCCAAAAGAACGCCGCCAGCCCCGCCAGCAGCGCCGCCCAGCCAAACGCGCCGAGATATTGCCAATGCAGCACCCAGCCGCGCGGCGCGCACCAGCCGGGCGGCCGCGCGGCGGCGCAAATCCCCACCGTGGCGCGCGGCACGATGGCCCAATGCCGGAAGGCGAAGGCCCCGCCCCCGATCACCGCCGCCAGCGCCGCCCCGGCCCCGTCGCGCCTCGTCCATATCCAGCCCGCCATTCCGCCATCCTTGCCGGTTGCCCTAACCGCCCCCGCGCCCTATTGCTGCGGCGCGTCAGTTTTAACCAAAGGGCCATGACAGTCCATAACGCCACGGATAAGCCGAAAAGCTTCCAGGACATCATCCTCACCCTGCACGCCTTCTGGGCGCGCCAGGGCTGCGTGATTCTCCAGCCCTATGACGTGGAGATGGGGGCGGGCACCTTCCATCCCGCCACCACCTTGCGCGCCCTCGGCCCCAAACCCTGGCGCGCCGCCTATGTGCAGCCCTCGCGGCGGCCCGCCGATGGCCGCTATGGCGAGAACCCCAACCGCCTCCAGCATTATTATCAATACCAGGCGCTGCTGAAGCCGAGCCCGGACGACATCCAGGCCCTGCTGCTGGAGAGCTACGACGCCATCGGCATCGACCGCCACCGGCACGATATCCGCTTCGTCGAGGATGACTGGGAGAGCCCCACCCTCGGCGCCTGGGGGCTGGGCTGGGAGGTGTGGTGCGATGGCATGGAGGTCACCCAGTTCACCTATTTCCAGCAGGTGGGCGGCATCGCCTGCGTCTGCCCCTCCGCCGAGCTCACCTATGGCCTGGAACGCCTCGCCATGTACGTGCAGGGCGTGGAGAACGTCTTCGCCCTCGATTTCAACGGCCAGGGCGTGACCTATGGGGATGTCTTCCTCCGTGCCGAGCGCGACTATTCCAGATATAATTTCGAGCTGGCCGACACCCCGATGCTCATCCGCCATTTCGAGGATGCCGAGCGGGAGTGCCAGGCGCTGGTGGCGGCCGGCCTCGCCCAGCCGGCCTATGACCAATGCATCAAGGCCAGCCATATCTTCAACCTGCTCGATGCGCGGGGCGTGATCTCGGTGGCGGAGCGCGCCGCCTATATCGCGCGGGTGCGCAATCTCGCCAGGGCCTGCGCCGAGGCCTGGCTGGCGGGGGAGTGAGATGGCCGAGTTCTTTCTGGAATTGTTTTCCGAGGAAATTCCGGCGCGCATGCAGGCGGAGGGCGCTTCCCAGCTGGAGAAGATCGTCCTGGGCGCTCTCGCCCCTCTCGCCCCCGCCCCGGCTTCCGGCCCTCTCTTTGGGCCACGGCGGATCGCGGTGGCGATGGAGGTGGCCGCCGAGGTGCCGGAGAGCGTCCTCTCCGAGCGTGGTCCCCGCCTCACGGCGCCGGACCAGGCGGTGGCCGGGTTTCTGCGCAAGCATGGCGCGGCTCGCGAGGCGCTGGAGCAGGAGGGCGGGTTCTGGGTGCTGAACCGCCGCCGCCCGGCCCAGCCCGCCGCCGCCTTCATCGCCGCCGTTCTGCCGGACGCGCTGGCCCGGCTGCCCTGGCCCAAATCCATGCGCTGGGGGTCGTCGGGTGATTTCACCTGGGTGCGGCCCCTGCGCCGCGTCGTCAGCCTGCTGGATGGCGCGGTCATCCCCTTCCGCCTCGGGCCGGTCAGCGCGGGCGATGAGACGGAGGGCCACCGCATCCACGGCCCCGGCCCGTTCGCGGTCTCCTCGGCGGCGGTCTGGGAGGAGAGGCTGCGCGAGCATCACGTCATCGCCCGCCCGGATGAGCGCCGCCGCCTCATCGCCGAGGGCGTGGCCGCGGCGGCGAAAACGCTTGGCCTCACCCTGGCCCCGGACGCGGATCTGCTGGAGGAGGTGACCGGCCTTGTCGAATGGCCGGTGCCGCTGATCGGCCAGATCGCCCCGGAATTCATGGAGCTGCCGCCCGAGGTGCGCGAGCTTTCCATGAAGATCAATCAGAAATATTTCGCGCTGCGGGATGAAAACGGCGCTCCCGCCCCGTATTTTGCCTTCGTGGCGAATCTGGCGGCGGAGGATGGGGGGCGGGCGATCATCGCCGGCAATGAGCGGGTGCTGCGCGCCCGCCTGGCCGATGCCCGGCATTTCTGGCAACAGGATCTCAAGACGCCGCTGATCACCCTGCTGCCCAAGCTGGAAAGGATCACCTTCCACGCCAGGATCGGCACCCAATATCAGCGGGCCGTGCGGATCTCGGAGCTGGCGCAGAGCCTCGCCGCGCGGCTGGAGCCGGGCAATGCCGAGGCACCCAATCTGGCGCGGCTGGCCGGGCTGCTCGCCAAGGCCGATCTCGTCACCCAGATGGTCGGCGAGTTCCCGGAATTGCAGGGGATCATGGGGAGCTATTACGTGCAGGCCCAAAATCCGGGCCAGCCCCAGGGGGCGGGCATCGTCGCCCAGGCCATCCGCTCCCATTACCAGCCCAGAGGCCCGCAGGAGGAGGTGCCGCGCGGCACCGTCGCGGTGGCCGTGGCGCTGGCGGACAAGCTGGACACGCTGCGCGAATTCTTCCGCATCGGCGAGACGCCGACCGGCGCGGGCGACCCCTTCGCCCTGCGCCGCTGCGCCCTCGGCGTCATCCGCATCATCCTGGAAAACGGGCTGCGCCTCAATCTGCGCCCGCTGCTGGGGGAGCAGCCCGAGCTCTTCGCCTTCCTCATCGAGCGGCTGCGGGTCAAGCTGCGGGGGGAGGGCAAGCGCTTCGACATTCTCGACGCCGTGCTGGCGGCGGGGCAGGATGATGACCTCGTGCGGCTGATGAAGCGGGTCGCGGCGCTGGAGACGCTGCTCGCCAGCGCCGATGGGCGCGACCTGCTCGCTGCCTATAAGCGCGCCGCCAACATCCTGCGGATCGAGACCGCCAAGGACGGCCCGCATGAGGGCCCGCCCGACCCGGCCCTGTTCCGGGAGGAGGAGGAGCGGCGGCTCCACGCGGCGCTGGCGGAGGAGGCGGTGGCCGGGGATCTCGCCCGCGAGGATTACGAGGCGGCGATGATCCGCCTCGCCGCCCTGCGCCCCCATATCGACGCGTTTTTCGGCAAGGTGACGGTGAACGCCGCCGAGCCCGAATTGCGCCGCAATCGTTTGCGACTGCTCGCGCGCTTCACGGCGGCGGTGAACCAGGTGGCGGATTTTTCCCGGATCGAGGGTTGAGGGAGACCAGAGAGCGATGACCAAATGGGTTTATAATTTCGGCGCGGGCGTGAATGACGGCAACGCCTCGCTGCGCAATTTGCTGGGGGGCAAAGGCGCCAACCTGGCGGAGATGGCGAGCCTCGACCTGCCCGTGCCGCCCGGCTTCACCATCACCACCGAGGTCTGCACGGAATATTACAAGAACGGCCGCCAATACCCCGCCGATCTCAAGGCGCAGGTGGACGCGGCGCTCGCCCGCATCGAGGCGGCGGTCGAGCGCAAATTCGGTGATGAACGCAAGCCGCTGCTGGTCTCGGTGCGCTCGGGTGCTCGCGTCTCCATGCCGGGCATGATGGACACCGTCCTCAATCTCGGCCTCAACGACGAGACCGTCTCCGGCCTCGCCGCCGCCTCGGGCGATGAGCGCTTCGCCTGGGACAGCTACCGCCGCTTCATCCAGATGTACGGCTCGGTGGTGCTGGGCGTGGATCATCACCGCTTCGAGGAGATCATCGAGCAGGCCAAGCTGGACGCCAACGTCACCGAGGACACGGCCCTCAAGCCCGGCCAGTGGCGCGATGTTGTCGAGCAGTACAAGCGGATGGTGGAGGAGGAGACCGGCAAGCCCTTCCCGCAGAACCCGCAGGACCAGCTCTGGGGCGCGATCGGCGCGGTGTTCGGCTCCTGGATGAACCCGCGCGCCAATGTCTATCGCCGGCTGCACGACATCCCCGCGGATTGGGGCACGGCCGTCAACGTGCAGGCCATGGTCTTCGGCAATATGGGAGAGGATTGCGCCACCGGCGTCTGCTTCACCCGCGACCCGTCCACCGGCGTCAATGAATTTTACGGGGAATATCTGGTCAACGCCCAGGGCGAGGACGTGGTGGCGGGCATCCGCACCCCGCGCCCGCTCTCCAAGGCCTATGCCAAGCCCGGCGAGATCTCCATGGAGGAGGCGCTGCCCGAGGCCTATCAGGAGCTGCGCAAGGTCCGCGAGATCCTTGAGAAACACTACAAGGACATGCAGGACATCGAGTTCACCGTGCAGCAGAACAAGCTCTATATGCTGCAAACCCGCTCCGGCAAGCGCTCCGCCGCCGCCAGCCTGCGCATCGCCGTGGACATGGCGAATGAGGGGCTGATCGACAGGAACACGGCGGTGATGCGGGTGAACCCGGCGGCGCTCGACCAGCTCCTCCACCCCACCCTCGATCCCAAGGCGGAGAAGAAGCTCTTCGCCAAGGGCCTGCCCGCCTCGCCGGGCGCGGCCTCCGGCGCGGTGGTGTTCTCGGCGGATGAGGCCGAGCTGCGCGCCCAGAAGGGCGAGGCGGTCATCCTCGTGCGCATCGAGACCAGCCCCGAGGATATTCACGGCATGCACGCGGCGCGCGGCATTCTCACCACGCGTGGCGGCATGACCAGCCACGCCGCCGTGGTGGCGCGCGGCATGGGCCGCCCCTGCGTCGCCGGGGCGGGTGGCGTCTCGGTGGATTACGGGGCGCAGACGCTCTCGGCCAGCGGCGTCACCCTGCATGCCGGGGACATCATCACCATAGACGGCGCCACCGGCGAGATTTACGCGGGCGCGGTCAAGATGATCGAGCCGCAGCTCTCCGGCGATTTCGGCACGCTGATGGAATGGGCGGACACGGCCCGCCGCCTCAAGGTGCGGGCCAATGCCGAGACGCCGCTGGACGCGGAGACGGCGCGCAAATTCGGGGCGGAGGGTATCGGCCTTTGCCGCACCGAGCATATGTTCTTCGACCCCCAGCGCATCGGCGCCGTGCGCCAGATGATCATGGCCCGGGACGAAGCCGGGCGCCGCGCCGCCCTCGCCCGGCTGCTGCCCTTCCAGCGCGATGATTTCGTCTCCCTCTTCCGCATCATGGAGGGGCTGCCGGTCACCATCCGCCTGCTCGACCCGCCGCTGCACGAGTTCCTCCCCCATGGCGAGGCGGAGCTGGGGGAGGTGGCGGAGGCGCTGGGCATGGACGCGGCGGCCATACGCGAGCGCGCCCACGAGCTGGCGGAGACCAACCCGATGCTCGGCCATCGCGGCTGCCGTCTCGGCGTCACCTACCCGGAAATCTACGAGATGCAGGCCCGCGCCATTTTCGAG
Source organism: Acidocella sp. (assembly GCF_027352905.1). Lineage (GTDB taxonomy): Bacteria > Pseudomonadota > Alphaproteobacteria > Acetobacterales > Acetobacteraceae > Acidocella. Next base: position 1,968 of record NZ_DAIEIF010000015.1, on the reverse strand, counting down.
GCGGCGGTGGAGGTGGGCAAAACCGCCCAGGCGCCGGTGCCGGAGATCATGATCCCGCTGGTCGGCACCCGCAAGGAGCTGGACATCACCCGGGCGCAGGTGGAGGCCGCCGCCCAGGCGGTGTTCGCCGAGGCGGGCAGGACGATCGAATATTCGGTCGGCACGATGATCGAATTGCCGCGGGCGGCGATCACCGCCGGTCAGATCGCCGGGGCGGCGGATTTCTTCTCCTTTGGCACCAACGACCTCACCCAGACGACCTTCGGCTTCTCGCGCGACGACGCGGGCAAATTCCTGCCCTTCTATGTCGAGAAGGGCATTCTGCCCAAGGACCCGTTCGTCTCGCTCGATATCGAGGGGGTGGGGGCGCTGGTGCGCCTCGCGGCGGAGGGCGGGCGGGCGGCCAAACCCAGCCTCAAGCTCGGCATTTGCGGTGAGCATGGCGGCGATCCCGCCTCCATCTCCTTCTGCGAGGAAACCGGGCTCGATTACGTCTCCTGCTCCCCCTACCGGGTGCCGGTGGCGCGGCTGGCGGCGGCGCAGGCCGCCATCGAGCGCAAGGAACATCATTTCCGCGATAAATGAGGGCGGCGCAACCCGGCTCGCCGCCCGGGCGCAACCCGGCGGGCGGGGGCGGCGCAACCCGGTGGGGTTAAACCGTTGAAAAAGGCGCAACCCGGGAGGTTGCGCCTGGCGGCGTTCAGCCCGGCTCAGCGCACCGGAATGGTGGCGTAGCGCAATTCGCGGCTGCGTTGCGGCGGCGGCGCGTCGCGGCAGCAGATCAGCCAGTAGGGCAGCACGAGCAGGAAGGTCCAGCCGAGGCTGCCGAGAAACTGCCGGTGCGGCTCCAGCGGCCATTGGGTGGGGAAGAGCGCCAGGTCGAGCAGCCAGAGCGTGCGCCACACCAGCCCGGTGAGGCGCACCGCCGGGGCGATGGCGGCCTGGCGCGGGGCGCGGCTGTGCTGGGTGTTGATCTGGACATAGGCCGCCCCCGCCATGATGGCGAGGCAGAGCATGTCCTCATAGAAACCGGTGGAGTAGGGCAGGTCGAAGCTATGGACCCAGAGCAGCCCGGCGAGGGCGCCCGCCCCGGTGCAGAGCCGGGCGAGGGTGAAGAGCGAGAGGCCGAGCCACCATTCCGCGCGATTCACGCCCGGCTGCAACACCCGGTCGATAATGAAATCATCCGTCTTCCGCGCCCAGGCGGTGATGTTTCCAGCCAACGCCGCTGTCCCGAATCCGCTATTCGCCCAAGGCCCGCCGTAACGAGCCACCCGCCGCCTCGAGCCGCCGCCGCGCCGCCTCCGGCGCCAGGCCGAGCCTCAAGGCGAGCACGGCGAGTTTAACATGCCCATCGCAGGCCGCGAGTTCAAGGCTCGCTTGTCGCTCATCCGCGCCGGTGAGGGCGCGCACCATGCGCAAAGCGCGCGCCCGCAGCTTGGCGTTGCTGGCCCGCATATCCACCATATAGGGCCCGTAGGTTTTGCCGAGGCGGATCATCACCGCCGAGGAAAGGATGTTGAGGGCGATCTTCTGGGCCGTGCCCGCCGAGAGCCGCGTGGAGCCGGCGATGATCTCCGGCCCCGAGCAGATCTCCACGGCGATTCCGGCCGCCGCGGCCATGGGGCTGGCGGGGTTGTTGACGATGGCGCCGGTGAGGCCGCCGAGCCCGGCGGCATGGCGCAAGGCGGCCAGGGTGAAGGGGGTGGCGCCGGAGGCGGCGATGCCCACCAGCGCGTCACGGGCGGTGAAGCCCCGTGCCGCCAGCGCGGCGGGGGCCGCGGCCTCGTCATCCTCCGCCCCTTCCACGGCCTCCAGGAAGGCGCCGGGGCCGCCCGCCAGCAGCGGCACGATCAGCCCCGGCTCCACCCCGAAGGTGGGGCCGCATTCCACCGCGTCCAGCAGGCCGAGCCGCCCGGACGTGCCCGCCCCGGCATAGAACAGCCGCCCGCCCGCCGCGAGCCGCGC
>NZ_DAIEIF010000007.1 GCF_027352905.1 Acidocella sp. | reverse complement strand
CTCGCCCTCGGTGACGGAGATCACCTGGTCCACTTGGCGGCCCTTCTGGCCCTGGCCCACGCGAATCTGGAGAACGGAACCGGGCGTGACCGACTGGTACCCGGCGCTCTGAAGGGAATTGGCGTGGAGAAAGACGTCGCCAGAGCCATCGGCCATCTCGACGAAGCCGAAACCTTTTTCAGGATTGTACCATTTCACGGTGGCTTTGGCTTCCGGCCCGGAGGATACCGGCCCGAAACCTGCAAATGAAGGCGGAAACGAAGGAGCGTTACCGAAAAAATTATCGTCGTCGAAACCGCGGCGGCGATTCTGCCGCTGGCGGTCGTTCTTGGGGGAGCGCACTATAAAAACTATCCTTAAACTGGACCTAAAACTAAATCTCAAGGCACCGGGCAAAAGCCGAGCGCGTGTACCATAGGCCACGCCGGGGCGGCCATCAATCCCGAAATGCGGCCAAAACCGGGCAACTCGGCGGCCATCCCCGCCTTTTTCGCATGGCGGCGCTGTGCGGGCCGCCTTGCCGCTTGTTCCGCCCCCAGCCAGCCCGTAAGAGCGGGCCATGCCCTTTCCCAGCCTTCACCCCAGCCTCGCGCGGGCGCTCGCCGCGCGCGGCTATGCGGAGCCGACCCCGGTGCAGAGCGCGGTTCTCGCCGCCACCGCGGAGGAGCGGGATCTGCTGGTCTCCGCCCAAACCGGCTCGGGTAAGACCGTGGCGTTCGGCCTCGCCCTCGCCCCCCTCATCCTTGGCGAGGCACAGGCCCTGCCGCCCGCGCGCGACCCGCTGGTGCTCGTCATCGCCCCAACGCGGGAGCTGGCCTTGCAGGTCCAGGCGGAACTCGCCTGGCTGTACGAATTCACCGGCGCGCGCATCGCCGCCTCCGTGGGCGGCATGGACCCCAGGCGCGAGGCCCGGCTGCTGGCGGCGGGCTGCCACATGGTGGTGGGCACGCCCGGGCGGCTCAAGGACCATATCGAGCGCGGCCATCTGCGCCTGGACGGGCTGCGGGCGGTGGTGCTCGACGAGGCGGATGAAATGCTCGATCTCGGCTTTCGCGAGGAACTGGAGTTCATTCTCGCCGCCGCGCCCGCCCAGCGCCGCACCCTGCTCTTCTCCGCCACCATCGCCCCGGAGATCGTCAGCCTCGCCCGCGCCTATCAGCACCGCGCCCTGCGGCTCGACACCGCCGCCGCCAACCAGCCGCACGCGGATATCGAATACCGCGCCATCCCGGTTCTCGCCAACGAGACCGAGGCGGCGCTGGTCAACATCCTTCGCGCCCAGGAGAGCCGCGCCCTCATCTTCTGCGCCACGCGCGATGCGGTGCGGCACCTCCATGCCCGGCTGCTGGCGCGCGGCTTCGCCGCCGTGGCGCTGTCCGGCGAATTATCCCAGGCCGAGCGCAACGCCGCGCTCGCCGCCCTGCGGGAGGGCCGCGCCCAGCTCTGCATCGCCACGGATGTCGCGGCGCGCGGGCTCGACCTGCCGGATCTCGATCTCGTCATCCATGCCGACCTGCCCGCCAGCAAGGCCACCCTCCTGCACCGTTCCGGACGCACCGGCCGGGCCGGGCGCAAGGGGGTCTCCGTGCTGCTGGTGCCGCCCCAGAAACGCCGCCGGGCCGAGATGCTGCTGCGCGAGGCCAATGCCACCGCCCGCTGGCTGCCTCCTCCCACCCCCGCCGATATCCGCGCGCGGGACGAGGAGAGGCTGCTCTCCCACCCGCTGCTCGCCGCCCCGCCGGATGAGGCGGCGCTCGCCCTCGCCCGCAAGCTGCTCGCGCGCGCCAGCCCAGAGGTCATCGCTGCCGCCTTCGCCACCCTGGCCGAGGCCCGCCTGCCCGCCCCGGCGGAGATCACCATCCTGCCGCCGGAGCCCGCCGCCCGGCCTGCCCGCGCCCCCC
>NZ_DAIEIF010000055.1 GCF_027352905.1 Acidocella sp. | reverse complement strand
GGCCGCGGCGGGCGCGGCTTCGGGCGGCTCCGCAACCTCGCGCGGGGAGAGCGCGCGCTCCGCCGCGCTGGCCGGCGGCAGGGTTCCATGCGACTTGCGGCCAAAATACATGCCCGCCAGCGCCCTGGTCGAGCCTATCCGCGCCCCGGGCAGCGCGTTCACCGCCGCCAGAATCTCGCCCCAGGGTTTATTTTGCGCGCGCAGATCGACCATGAGCCGCAAGCGCTCCGGCGTCATCTCACCCTTGGCGGCGGGTTTCGCCGGCGGCGGGGGAGGATTCGGGGGCGGGGCCGCGTCAGCCGCGCCCGCGGCGCAAGCTGCTGATTTCGCCGCGCCACCCGGCGGCAATAAGCGGGAAGTTACGGAGGAGTCGCGGGAGTTTTGCCCCGATTCGCCCCGGGCCGGTGTGGCGCTGGCGGGTGTGGGGCTGGTTGGGACTGCTCCTCCCGCCAGCGCCTCGCCCAGAGAGGATACGGAGGCTCCTGGGCGATCTGGGACCGGTCCTTCCATGAAAGCCATATTTGCCGGAACGAGGCAAGCCCGGAGCGCCTTCATCAAAATCTCAAATTGCGCGGTGGTGAGCCCCGCCAAGCGTAAGGTGATATCCATCATGCCGCCCGGCTCCGTTCGCCTGGCAACGCGAGCGCATCGTCATGGGCCTGCACCGCCTTATCCAGGCTCTCCGGGCGGATATAGGCGATGGCAACATGCGCCGGGCAATAAACCCGCCCCGGCGCGCTGGGAGCCTGACAAAACCGGAAATCCGGCTGCTTGGGATCGCCCAGCGGCCAGCAGCACGGGGACGCGCGCGTCTTGGCCGCCTTGGGGGCAACAGGCGGGCTCTCGGCCTGCGCCGCGCGCACGCGCTCGATCGGGATCACCGCCCCCAGCGTCACGCCGCGATCGAGCCGCTCGACCTTGGACGCTGGCGGCGCGGCTGGAGGGGTTGCCGGCGCGGCGGATGCGGTTTGTTCGGGGCCAGCCTTGCGGATAATGGGCGATGGCCGCCTGGGCAGATCCATGCGATGCGCATGCCCAACCACGGCATTCTTGGAAATGCCAAGCGCCTCGCCGATGCGCGCGACGCTCATGCCCGTTGGCCATAGCTCGCGGATGCGCGCCTTGATCCTGTCGCTGCTTCTCCGCCCTGTCATGGCGCGCTCGCCGCCAGCTCGAAAACCCGGCGCAGCTGACGCACCGTATCCACGCAGCGCTCGATCATGCGGCAGCTTTCCCAGGCTTGCCGGCGAAACGGCGCATAATCATCGGCGGGAGAGATGCGGCTATGCGCGAGAATCGCCTGCGCCAGATTGGTTTGCATTCGCGCGATCAGCGCATCGATCTCGATCAGCTTGACGCTCGCCTCCAGGCTCATTCCCCGCCCCCGCCGCCATCGCTCGCCGTTGCGGCGTCCAAACCAGCAACAGGCGGCAATAACATGACTGATTTCGAGATCGAGACGCGCGCGGCCATCCACGCCCACAGCATGCTAATCACTATGGCTCTCCAATCCTTGGTGAACGCCGGCTTCGTGAAAAAGCGGGGCCTGATTGAGCGCTGCGACAACGCACACATCGCCGCTGCTTCTCAGCGCGCCATTTCTGGAGACGGGCTCCAAATCGCTGCGCGCGGCCTGGAGATTGCACAATCTTTGTTAAGACAGCTTCTTCATAAGCAATAAATGAAGAATTCTGGAGCCGGTCCATATCCTGCGCCCGGGCCATGGATTGCACAATTTCTGCTAAGACAGCTTCTGCATAAGCGCCAAACAACGAAGGTTCCATCAAACCGCCTCCAACATGCCGCAATCTGCGGAAAGCCGGGTAATTTCCTTCGGATTTCCGCTAAAAATCAGAAAGACGCTTGCTTCCAGGCTCATTCCCCGCCCTCCTCGGCCTTGAGCGCGATCAGCGCTTCGAGCGAGGCGCGGGCCAATTCCCCCAGATCGCGCAGCACCGCCTCCACGGCGTGGCGGCTGCGCTCATGCTTGGCCTGGCTCATCAGATCGACCACATCCGCCAGCAGCTTGCCGCTATCCATCGAGACTTCCTTGAGGCAGGCGGCCAGCTCATGCGGCGCGCGGCCATCCAGCGGCATCAGCTCATAGCCCAATATCCGCGCCATCGCCGCGGTCACCCGCGGCGTGCCGCCAATCGCCTCCAGATCCACCGCCACATCGAGCGGCGCCAGTTTTTCGGGCGTATGGATATCGCCGTAAGCGGAAATCTGGCTCTTGCCGACGCGCGTGCAGCTGGCGGCGGCATCCACCCCGCCCACATCGCTCACCACAGCTTGAAGGCGGTCTTGAGCGCGTTGACATGCTCGGGATTGCACTTGCGGGCCATCAATACCCCCCTGATTGATCGAAGTTTTTGCAATTCAAATAACCGCCTCTTTGGCGTGAAACCGGCTTGGGCGGAGCGGTCATAGCGGCGGATTTATGGATTGTGAGCGAGACAACGCCGGGAATATCGATGCAATATGCCCAATACTCTCCCGAAGACTTTCTCTCAGCGCGCGATCGGCGTCCGAAGCCGTAGCATCAGAAAGGCCCAGGGAATGCCCTTCAAGGAAAACCTCAGGATCGCGGCAGCGGAAGGCTATTGCCGCCGCTTCCTTGTTTTTCGCATCGATCAAGCGGTGCCAGATTCTGGCATGAAGCGCGGAAAGAACGATGGTTTTACCATCATACGAAATGCGAGACCGGCCATCAGGCATGGATTCGGTAACAAACTCTCCTGCCGGGGCGCTGCTTGCCGGCTCGCTTGCTTTTGCCGAACCGTTGGCCTTCCGCCCAAGCCGCGCCGCTTCGAGCAGGCGGTTCGCCAGGCGCTCGGCAAGCGCGGGCGAGAGATGAAATGTTAAATCCTCCACCTCGTCCCGCCTGAGTCGCAGCAAAACCGTCCGGTCATAGGACAACACCTCCACCCGATAATGGAGGTGGCGGATGGCAGCGATGCCATCGGCGGGGTTCTGGTTGCTGGAGCCTGACGGCGGGCTCATGTTTTCCTCCGGGGTAAGAGTTGGCTCAAGCGGCATGGGAAAAAACCCGCGCAAAGGACGGCTTCCGCATGACAAGCCTATGTTTCAGATGGAATTTTGCGCTCATGCGATCCCCCAGCCTACGCAGCCTCATCAGCCGCGCGAACAAAATCTTCCGGAGTAACGAGGCCGCCTGTAATGCGTTGAATTGCCACCGCCACACCAACAGGAGGCAACCGTTTTCCGAGGGCGTATCGGCATATATTAGGTGCGGATTGCCCCAACAGCGCGCCGAACTCCCGATACGTCTGTTTGGTCTCAGAGAGATAATCTATGAGTTTCATGAGGCCATTGTTGTCATATCGGCAACTTTGTTGTCAATCTTAAAATTGCCAATGTTGCAATTACGGCTGACGACCGCCATTTCGCGGCACCGTACAATGTTGCCATGAATACGGCATCCCTTTCCTGGCTTCACCTTGCGACCTGGCGTAGAAAAAAAGGCTTTACCCAAGAACAATTAGGGAACATATTGGGCGTAGGTAAATCTGCCATATCGCGGTGGGAAAACGGCGAGCGCCAAATGAGTCTTGAAGATATCAAGAAAATCGCTGCTATATTTGGCATAGAACCGTTCGCTTTGCTCTTGTCGCCAGATGATTATGAGAAGGCTAAGACAATTCACAATTTTGCGAAACTAATTGATCAAATCGGCCTTGATCGAGCGAACTCTTTAATAGAGGCAATTAAACCGCCCGAATGATGTTTCCATGATGGCAATTTAATATTGACAGTTATGTTGCCTTCATGGCAACTTCGTCTCCATCCACCGATGGAGACACGCCTTGAACCCCTTTCATTCCCCTGAAAACAAGCCAGCCCCGCCCGCCGGGCGCGAACGCGATTATTGGGATGACGTACTCGAAGAGCGCGTCATGGATGAAGTTCGCCTCAGAAGGCTGGCTCTTGAACGATTAACCCAGGGCGCTCATCGCGCCGGGGAAGAAGCCACCGACGCTTCATCCTTGCAAAACCCCACGGATGAGGACCTCAAGCGTCAGATTGAAAGTGATATAGACAAGATTTGCGAGCGTCTGATCGCCGCCCGAGCCGCAAGAGCCGCTCTCGGCGCGGGGGCTTGATCATGACCGCGCAACCAACGCCCGCCGGGCGCGCGCCCTGCTTTTTCTCCGCCAGCATCGAGCCCTTTTCCGCCATGGTGCTGGAGATGAACGGCGCGCCGCTTGGCCTCGGCATCGTCACCCATCGCCTCACGCTCGATGGCCGCCTCACGGGTTACCGCGTGGAGCTTGCAAACGGCGCGCGCCTTACCGTCGCGCCCTGCCAGATTTTCCATGCCGCGAATGTCTGCGCCCCTTCCGCCGGCATTTGGCGGCGGGCAGCGCCAATCGCGCCGGCATCACCGGGCGCGGCGTGAGCGAAAGCGTATTAATAACCATCATATTTATAAGACTTATCAAAATGACGAGAGCAAATCATGGAAGACTCCGATTTTATTTCTCCCAGCGTTCCCGGCGCGGCCAAGGATGATCCGTTGCCAATGCCGCGCGCTTCATCGGCCGATATGCTGCACGGCATCGTGTCGCTTTGCCGCGCTATCGAGGTGCATGTCGGCCCCTGTACAACCGAACAAGCCCTGCTCATCGCCTTCACGCTCGAGGAAATGGGCTTCATCATCGCCAGGAAACCCTGATGAGCGGCCTTGTTGAATACCGCCCGGGGCGGACGCTCGACCTTGGCGGCCTGCCCTGGGGCGCGGGGCGGCTGATCATGTACTCGCTCAAAAACCCCGCCGCCACGGCCGATCTGGTGCTGGCGCTGGCCGATGCCCTGGCGGAAATGCGCGACGCCCTGGGCGAGGGCTCGCTTTATCACGATACCGTGAGCCGCGTGGAGCGCGATCTGCGCGATGCCGCGCCTGATTTCGCGAGAGAAAAATCTGACACTCCGAAGGGGGGCGCATGATCAAGCTGCTTCCCCAATCCCCCGCGCCGCCAAGCGCTGCCGACACGCCAACCCAGCGCGCGGGCAAGCCGGGGCAGGAACCGCCGCAATGGCAGCAATGGCGCGATATGCGGCGCGAGATGGATGAACGGTATCGGGCGGCGACTTATGGAAAAACCCAGTGACCGCAATGGGAGAAAGCAGGCGCGGGAAAAGCGAAGGATCGAAGATGGCCATACAGCGACAACTTCTCGAGACTGTGGCGCGGGCGATTGCCGGCGAACACAATGAATGGTCTTTTTGTTTGGGCGAGGCGGAGGCCGCCATCCGCGCCGTTTTCGACTGGCGGCCAATTTCCGGCGGGCCTGACCCAAGCAAAGCGCCGTGGAATGGCGGGGCGTATATCCTTTATGAGCCAGGATACGATCCCCCGGCGATTGCCGCCGATAAATGGACCGGAGTGGATTGGAGCGTTAATTCAGAGGCTAAGTTTACCCATTATTTGCCGCTTCCGCTTCCGGTGCCGGACGATGACTAGCCGTCAGGCAGCGCGAGGCAGCGACTTAGGAAAAGCCGAGAGGAGCGTGGACCAATGACTGAAAACAACTGGCAATTCAAATCCATCACGTTTGCGGGAGTGGAAAAAATTATAGATGGCCTGGCTTGCGGCGGATTATTTATTTCTGGTCCATATTTCGATGAAGAAACAGGAGTAACCAATCTTTGGAACATCACACACATAAATTCTGGCTATCGAGTGGTGAAATTCGAGGCCGACAGTATCGGACATACTATATATACCGCAAACAAAATTCTTGCGGGCGGAGATTGGACATTTTCTGGCATTGAACCTCCCAATAAAGCCGAACTTGAGGAGGTCGTTAAGGCCGCCATCAAGGAAGCGGCATCGAAGTTTGACGATTTTGATGCGGAACCAAGCACCGTGATGACCAATAAAATCGAGCCGTGCGCGCTGTGCGGGAGGGATATCCAGCCTCTGGTTGGGGCGGACCGGGAGGAATAAAATTGACCGTGCCAACTTGGAAAGATGTTGATTAGCTCGTTGGGCGCTTGGCTTTGCGGATGTCTCTACGCGATGTTCATCTTGGTGCAGAGAGTGCCGCCATGCTACGCTCTCTCCGTGAGGCGCTGGATGAGGCCGAAGCCGATCTGGTTGAAGCCGAGCACGCGCTGGAAAAAGAGCGGCTCGCAGTAGCCTCGATGCAGAAATCCGCGAACGCGCTAGAAGCCCCGATTTTAGAAGCCGCCGCGAAGATTTTGGCGCCACGGCTCGCAAGTGACGGCGATATTGAGGTGATGCGGCGGCGCTTATCTCGTGGAGCGTTTCAAAGTGATTTAGATCAGGCCCGCGCCATGATCGAAGAAGCCGCTAGGCAGATCGACCACCTGCGAGCAATTGGCGCGATACCTGGAGCGACAAGATGACCCCGCTGCGCATCCGGCTATCGCGCGCCAAAGGCTGGCGGATGCCCGAGAATACCGTGAAGGTAGATCGCACCACCGAGCTGGGCAATCCCTTCCGCGTCGGCATCGACGGCGCCCGGCGGGAGTGCGTTCATCTGCACCGCGCGCTGATAGCGGGGCTACTATCCTTAACCAGCAAGGCGACGATCGAAGAGCAGCGCGCCCATAATCACGCCGTTCACGCCGCCATCCCGCACATGCGCGGCAAGAACCTCGCCTGCTGGTGTTCCCTGCCAGCGCCCGGCGAGCCCGATCTCTGCCACGCCGCCACACTCCTGGAGATTTTCAATGATTCCCAAGAACCGCCGCAATAGCGGCAATGGCGCGATATGCGGCGCGAGAGGAATGATCAAGCGGCGCTTTCCTGGAGCGCGGCGATGAATAGCCGGTGGCTTACGGCTGGCGAGGCGGCCATGCGTTTAGGCATCCACCCTGAGCGCCTGCGCCGCCTGGTGCGCGAGGGAATACTTCCGCCGCCAAGCTATGCCCTCGGACCGCGCAGCCCGCGCTATGATCTCGTAGCCCTTGACTCCGCCATGGCGGCGGCGGAAGCGTCACGGGATCCAGATGCCATGGTAGAGGCGTATCTTGCCAAAGAAAAGGCGAAAGCAGCGGGTTGAGCGCCGTACCCTGGCGGACGGGACCGTCGCTGAATACCGCTACGGCCCACGCTCAGTTCGCGCCTCCACCAAGACCGTCGCGCTCATTCTTGGCCAATGGGAGCGCAGCCAGGAATTTCTCGCTCTCGGCCCCAACACCGCCAAGGCATATATCCGCTATGCCACGCCCCTATATGATGCGCTGAAATCCGCCGAGATCGGCAAGGTAAAGCGCCGGCACCTTCTCACCATACGCGACCATATCGCCGCTACGCGCGGCCAGGGCGCCGCGCTCCAATTCTGCAAAATAATGGCGGTCTTCTTCGCTTGGGCCGCCGACCGCGATCTTGTCTCATCCTCGCCCGCCTTTGACCTGAAAGGCCCCCTCCGGCGCGGCGAATGGACGGCATGGACATTGGACCAGGCGCTCAAGGCCGAGGCAGCACTCCCCCGGCATTATGCCCGCGCCGTGTTCCTGGCCCGATGGACAGCGCAAAGGCGCGGCGATCTGTGCCGCATGGCCTGGGCCGATTACCGGGATGATGAAATCCACGTGATCCAGGAAAAAACCGGCGCGGAGCTCTTCATTCCCGTCGCGCCGCCGCTGGCCGAGGCTTTGGCCGTCTGGCGTCAGGACTCGCAGGGATCGACCATCCTGCAACAACCCAACGGCAAGCCGCTATCCCCGGCCAGCCTAAGCGTGCGGCTGCCGAAGGAGTTGCAGCGGATCGGCCTGCCGAGCGGGCTGGGTATTCATGGTCTGCGCAAACTGGCGGCGGCGTGCCTGGCCGACGCCGGGTGCAGCACACACGAGATTGCGGCCATCACCGGCCACGAAACCTTGGGCATGGTGCCGCATTATACCCGCTCGGCGGACCAGCGGATTTTGGGCCAAAAAGCCATGGAACGCTTGGTAAAAACGCAAATTTTGCCAAAATGCGAAAAAACGTAGGAAGTATCTATGCTCAAGATTTCCACCTGGAACGTCAACTCCATCCGCACCCGCGAGGCGCTGGTGGTGAGTTTTCTGGAGCGCGAGCAGCCGGATTACCTCCTCCTCCAGGAGATCAAATGCGAGGCGCACCAATTCCCGGCCATGACCTTCGCCGCGCTCGGCTATCAGGCCGAGATCGTCGGCCAGAAATCCTATAACGGGGTCGCCATCCTTCATCGCGGCGGGGTGGAGGTCACGCATCGCCGCCTGCCGGGCATGTACGAGGCGGACGCGCATGCCCGCTTCATCGAAATTCGCGCGGCGGGGATGCGCGTGGGCGGGCTTTATCTGCCCAACGGCAATTCCGGCGGCGAGGCCGGCTATGAGTATAAACTGCACTGGATGGCGGCGCTGCGCGGCCACGCGGCGGCGCTGATGGAGGATGACGAGGATTTCGTCCTGGCCGGGGATTACAATGTCTGTCCCACCGAGGCGGATCTCGCCCCCGGCTCCCTGCCCAAAGACGACGCGTTGATCCGCCCGCCCACCCGCGCCGCCTTCCACGCCCTGCTACATACCGGGCTCACGGATGCGGTGCGCGCCCTGCACCCGCGCGAGGCGCTCTATACCTATTGGGATTATCAGGCGGGCCGCTGGGACCGGAATATCGGCCTGCGGATCGACCATGCCCTGCTCTCCCCCCGCCTGGCCGAGCGGCTGGTCGCCGCCACCATCCATAAGGACGAGCGCGCCCGGCCCCAGCCCTCGGACCACGTGCCGGTTTCCGTGATGCTCAGCGCCTAGAGGCGGATAACGGCTTGCCATGCCCTGGCTGTGAGCGGGCTCTTTGAGACGCGCCATTCAAGACGTAAAACAACGGCATGATCATCGCTTCCACCGCCGATTTTCGCGAGGCGGCGCGCCGGCGGCTGCCGCCCTTCCTGTTCCACTACGCCGATGGCGGGGCCTATGCGGAGCATACCCTGCGGCGCAACGTCGCGGATCTGGGCGAGATCGCCTTGCGCCAGCGCGTGTTGAAAAACGTGGCGGAATGCGCGCTCAGCACCACCGTGCTGGGCGAGGAGATGGCGATGCCGGTGGCCATCGCCCCGGTGGGGATGGCGGGCATGTATGCCAGGCGCGGCGAGGTGCAGGCCGCCCGCGCCGCCGAGCGGGCGGGCATCCCCTTTACCCTCTCCACCGTCTCGCTCTGCCCGATCGAGGAGGTGCAGCGCGCGGTGAGGCGGCCCATCTGGTTCCAGCTTTACGTGCTGAAAGACCGGGGCTTCATGAAAAGCGCGCTGGAGCGCGCCTGGGCGGCAGGAATCACCACGCTGGTTTTCACCGTCGACCTGCCGGTGCCAGGGGCGCGCTACCGCGACGCCCATTCCGGCCTGGCCGGGCCGCGCGGTCCGGCGAGGCGGTTTTTCCAGGCGCTCCTCCATCCGCGCTGGGCGCTGGATGTCGGCCTGTTGGGCCGCCCGCACAGTCTCGGCAACATCGCCGCCTATCTCGGCCGGCCGGTCGGGCTCGATGATTACACCGCCTGGATCGCCCGCAATTTCGACCCCGCCATTGCCTGGGCGGATGCGCAATGGATTCGCGAATTCTGGAAAGGCAAGATTCTCATCAAGGGCATATTGGATGCCGAGGACGCGCGCGAGGCGGTCAAATTCGGCGCGGATGGCATCGTCGTCTCCAACCATGGCGGCCGCCAGCTCGATGGGGTGCTCTCCACCGCCCGCGCCCTGCCGCGCATCGTGGACGCCGTGAAGGGGGATCTCGCCATCCTCGCCGATTCCGGCGTGCGCTCCGGGTTGGATGTGGTGCGGATGCTGGCGCTGGGGGCGGAGGCCGTGCTGCTGGGCCGCGCCTATGTGTATGCTCTCGCCACCGGCGGCGAGGCGGGGGTGGCGAGGCTGCTCCGCCTCATCGCCCAGGAGATGCGGGTGGCGATGACGCTGACCGGCGCGACCAGGATCAGCGAGATCACCGCCGCGACGCTGGACCGGGCTTGAGCCCCATGCCGCGAAGCGGCGTCATCCTCGCCCTCGCCGCCGCCAGCCTGTTCGGCCTCAGCACGCCCTTGGCCAAGCTGCTGCTGGGCGCGGCCGGGCCGTGGATGATGGCGGGGCTTCTGTATCTGGGCGCCGGCGGCGGGCTGGCGCTCACCTTGCTGGCCCGCCGCCGGCTGGGTTTGGCCGTGACGGAAGCGCCGCTGCGCCGGGCCGATCTGCCCTGGCTCACCGCCGCCATCGCCACGGGCGGGGTGTTGGGGCCGGTCTTCCTCATGTCCGGGCTGGCCCGCCTGGACGCGGCCAGCGCCTCGCTGCTGCTCAATCTGGAGGGCCTCGCCACCATGAGCATCGCCTGGCTCGCCTTTCGGGAGAATGTCGACCGCCGGTTGCTAATCGGGGCCGCCGCCATCCTCGCCGGAGCGGCGCTGCTCTCCTGGCGTGGGGGGCCGAGGCTGGATGGCGGGGCCTGGCTCATCGCCCTCGCCTGCCTGTGCTGGGGGCTGGATAACAATCTCACCCGCAGGCTCTCCGGCGCCGATCCCCTGCAACTCGCCATGTTGAAGGGGCTGACGGCGGGGCTGGTGAATCTGCTCCTCGCCTTGGGCCAGGGCGGGGCCTTGCCGGCGGGCGGCGTCATTCTCGCCGCCGGGGTGGTCGGGTTTTTCGGCTACGGGCTGAGCCTCGCCTTGTTCGTGCTGGCGCTGCGGCATCTTGGCGCCGCGCGGACCGGGGCCTATTTCTCCCTGGCGCCCTTTATGGGCGCGGTGCTGGCGCTGCCGCTGGCGGGCGAGGCGCCGAGCCCGCGCCTCATCGCCGCGGGCGGGCTGATGGCCATGGGGTTATGGCTGCACCTGACCGAGCGGCATGAGCATGACCACGCCCATGAAGCGTTGGCGCATGCCCACCGCCACCGGCACGATGCGCATCACCGCCACGCCCATCACCCCGGCGACCCCTCCGGCGAGCCGCATAGCCATTGGCACAGCCACGCGCCGCTCATCCATAAACATCCCCATTATCCGGATCTGCATCACCGCCACGCCCATGGCGGGGGTTAGGCCTACCCCGCCAGCCGGGCGGGCTGGCGGGCCGGGCGGTGCCGCGCCTGCGCCAATATCCGCCCAACCTGCCTGGCGAAGACGGCGGGAGTGTTCTCCCGCGCCAGCCGCTTGAGCGCGCCCTGGCGCAGCCGGGTCCATAACGCCTCGTCGTGATAGAGCCGCGCCACCGCCGCCGCGAAGCCCCGCGCATCGCCAACCGGCACGGCCAGCAACTCCTCGCCATGGCGCCAGCCCAGCTGGTCGGCCAGCAAGGTGGTGACGACGCAAGGCACGCCCATCGCCGCCGCCTCGTAGATTTTATAGGGCGTGCCGGCGGCGACGCGGGTGGGGGCGATGAAAATCCGCGCCCGATCGTAAAGCGGGGCGCTGTCCCCCACCTCGCCCCGCAGGCTCACGCCCGGGCAGGCGGCCAGATCCTCGAAGGAGATTTCCGGCGCCCAATGCCCCGCCACGTTGAGCACTGGCGGCTCTTGCATCAGCCGGGCCAGCTCGGGGTAGATCCGCTTGGCATAATGGCGCAGCGCGTCCTCATTGGGCGCGCCCGGCAGGTGGATGGCTCCCAGAAACAGCAACCCCTCCCGCGCCGCGAAACCCGAGGGGGTGGGGCTGGCGGCGCGGGCCGTGCCCAGCACGGCAACGCGCAGCTGGCCCTGGGCGCGCAGCAATGCCGCCTCTGCCTCGTTCACCGCCAGGGTGAGATCGGGCGTGGGCAGGCCGGCGAACTCGGCGGCCAGGGCGGCGGGAAGGTCGAACGCCTCCCCCTGCAACCGGGCCCAGCTCGCATCCCGGCAGGCGGCCAGCGCCTCCGTGTCCAGCACCAGCGGGAGGGTCCACGCCAGCTTTCGCAATATGCCCTGGGTCCGGTGCAGGTTATGGGTGCGGCCTACCCAGAGCAGATCGTAATAGCCGCGCCGCTCCTTCAAAAATTCCTCCAGCCGGGTGATGTCGCGATCGTATAATGTTTCCGCCCGTTCAGGCATGTCCCCCAGCAGACTCATCATATCATAGGCGGCGCCGTTGATGGGAAAGACATGCACCTCGTACCCGGCGGCGTCGATCGCGTGGACGATATCGTTGGAACGGACGAAGCCGGAGCCGAGCCGGCGCAGCGGCACGGTATCCTCGAGATACAGCACCCGCCGCCGCCCGGGCCGCGCCCGCGCGAACAGCGTGGAATCCTCGCCGGGCGAGTGTTGCTCTTTCAAGAAATCTGGGTGTTTGGCGCGGAAGATCCGCCGGCCCCGGCGCATCAGCGCCATCGAGGCCTCCGAGGTGGCGGCGCTGCCGAATTCCAGATGGGTGAGGCTCACCACCGGATCGTAAAGAATGCGGTAACCCGCCTTGATCATCCGCACGCAGAGATCCGCATCCTCGCAATAGGCGGGGGTGAACGCCTCGTCGAACCCGCCCAGGCGTTTCACCAGCGCGCCACGGCAGAGCAGAAAGACCGCCGAGCCGAAATCCACCTCGCGCAGGAAATTCGCTTCCGGCGCCAAAGGCGGGCCGTCCCGCAGATAGCCGCTGGCGGTGCCGTCGCTCCAGATGATCGAGCCCGCCTCCTGCAAGCGGCCATGGGTGCGGATGATCTTGCCGCACACCGCGCCCGCGTCCCGGCAGGCGCGCAGCCGCCGCAGCGCCGCCGCCACCGCGCCATGCCCCAGCTCGACATCATTGTTGAGGTAGAGCAGCGCCGGAGCCGAGACCTTCTCCAGGGCCTGGTTGCAGGCGCGCAGGAAGCCGAGATTACGCTCGTTGCGGAGGATGATGGCGCCTTCGACATAATCGCCGATGCGCCTGGTCGCGTCGGTCGAGCCGTTATCGACCAGCACGAGCTGGATGCCCCCCGCGTAATTGCGCCGCAGCGAGGCGAGGCTGCGCATGGTCAGCTCGAATTTATTATACGCCACCATGATGACCGCCAGCGCCGGGCGCTTGCAGGCGAAATCCAGTTTCTGGCGGGCGAACAGCGCAAGCTCCGCCCGCGCGGCGCGCAGAAACGCCTCGCGCGCGGGCTGTTCCTCCAGCACCGGCACGCGCAAGGGCGGGGTATGGTCCAGCCCTTCCGCCAGGCCGGTCAGGCGCAGATGGGCGAAGGCGTCCCGCGCCCGCCCCGCGTTCACGTCATCGCGCACCCGCCGGTGCATGTCCCGGTAATAGGCGAGGTCGATATCCGCCGAGGGCTGGCGCAGCTCGAAACAGCCATGCTGGACGAATTGCTGATAGGCGTTGCGATACAGTCCCGCCTCGATCGCCGCGGCGATATCGGGATAGCGCCGGCGGTAGAAACCCTCCGAGAACTGGGCGAGCGGGTCGAAGAGTTCCGGCGTCTTGTTGGTGAGGTAATGATGGATGGCGGCGACATAGCGCCCGCCCGCCACCTCCTCTCGCGCCGTGGGATGCTGGGCGATGTACCAGGCCGGGTCGAAATAGATCGAAGGCGGCAATTCATCCCGGCCCGAACCCAGGCAGGCGAGAAAATGCCCGTAAGGGCCGGGCCCGTCTATCTCATCGGCGCCGATGCCCGCCGCAAGCGCCTGCTCCCGGTAATAATGGCCATCGAAGAGGAAATGCCCCAGCCGCCGCTCCCGCTGGCCGGCGCGCAGATAATGGTCATAGCGCCCGAAACACCCGTGCATTTCCAGGTTTTCCAGCGTCATATCGTCATAAAGCGCGGCATAGAGCGCGTCGTCGAAGAGCCAGTGGGGCGACACGCCGCGCCAGCCATGCTGGCAATAATGATCGAATCCGGAAATATAATGTCCGCCGCGCACCAACTCGGCGACGTCGGGGTTACTGTCTAAATAATAAGTTTCGTCAAAGAGCGGCGAGGGGCTGTGGCCGTTGCGCCCGCCCACCCGCAAATAATAGAGCAGGGCGAATTCCGGCTCCTTATCCGCGCAAAGCGCCCGCGCCTCGGGATAATGATGCAGATACCATCCCCGGTCGAAAACCGCCCAGGCGGGTTTTTCCGGGCAGTCGGGGCGGAGCAGCTCTTTGGCGGGGCGGGGCATTCTGCGCGCAAAGGTTGCATGCGCCGCAACCGCAGGTCAAGCGCTCAGCACCCGGCGGATCGCGCCGGTGAGGCGGGACAATTCCGCCGGGGTGATGGTGAAGGCGGGGGTAAGGTAGAGGATGTCGCGGAAGGGCCGCACCCAGACCCCCTCCGCGATCAACTTTTGGCGCAGCCCTGGCGGGTCCTTGATCTCCGCGAGCTGGACGACGCCGATCGCCCCCAGCACCCGCACATCCCGCACGCCAGGCAAGCCCCGGCAGGGTTCCAGCTCCTGCGCCATCTGGGCCGAGATGGCGGCCACCTGCTCCAGCCGCGGTTCGCGCTCGAACAGGTCCAGCGAGGCGTTGGCCGCCGCGCAGCCCAGCGGATTGGCCATGAAGGTGGGGCCATGCATCAGCGCCGTGGCTGGGCTTGCCGAGAGAAAAGCGGCGAAGAGCCGGTCGCTGGCGATGGTGGCGGCGAGCGGGCTGGTGCCGCCGGTGAGCGCCTTGGAGAGGGTGACGATATCCGGCGCAACCCCCGCCTGGGCTAAGGCG
This sequence comes from Acidocella sp., assembly GCF_027352905.1. Classification (GTDB taxonomy): domain Bacteria; phylum Pseudomonadota; class Alphaproteobacteria; order Acetobacterales; family Acetobacteraceae; genus Acidocella. Next base: position 12,767 of record NZ_DAIEIF010000055.1, on the reverse strand, counting down.
AACAGGCTGCCGGTACGGCCGAAGCCGGTGAAAATCTCGTCGAAAATCAGCGTCAAACCATAATGATCCGCCGCCGCGCGCAGCCGCCGCAGCACCTCCGGCGGATGAAACACCATGCCGCCCGCGCCTTGCACCAGCGGCTCGACAATGATCGCCGCCAGGCTGGCGTGCTCGCGCTCCATAAAGGATTCGAAGGCGGCGATGCTCGCGGCGTCACGCGGCAGGGGAATCACCGGCTGCTCGGGCAACAGCCCCGCGAACAGGCTGTGCATCCCCTCCTCGGGGTCGCAGATCGCCATGGTGCCGAGCGTGTCGCCATGATAGCCGCCGGAAAAGGCGAGAATCCGGTGCCGCCCGCGCTCCCCCTGGTTCAGCCGGGATTGCACGGCGATTTTCACCGCCACCTCCACCGCCACCGAGCCGGAATCCGTGAAGAACACCCGGTTGAGATCTCCCGGCATCAACGCCGCCAGCCGGGTGGCGAGACGGTAGGCTGGCTCATGGGCGAGGCCGCCGAACATCACATGCGGCATCGCCTCCAGCTGCCCGGCCACCGCCGCGCGTATATGCGGGTGGTTATAACCGTGGCAGGCCGTCCACCAGCTGGCGATGCCGTCGATCAATTCGCGCCCGTCTTCCAGAATGATGCGCGCGCCCTCGGTGCGGGACACCGGCAGCGGCAATGGCGCCGTCGCCATCTGGGCGTAAGGCAGCCAGACATGCCGCCAGCCCTCCTCGAGCCAGGACATGGCGAGATTAGCCCTGGGCGGGTTGCAGCCCCAATTTGGCGAACAGCGCCTCGTCGCGCGGCACGGTGGCGTTCCTGGTGGTCAACAGCTTCTCGCCATGGAAAATGGAATTGGCGCCGGCGAGGAAGCAGAGGGCCTGGGCTTCATCGGTCATCGCCTCCCGTCCGGCGGAGAGCCGCACATAGCTGCGCGGCATGGCGATGCGCGCCGCCGCCACGACCCGGACGAAATCGAGCGGATCGATCCGCTCGGCCTTGGCGAGCGGCGTGCCCTCCACCGCCACCAGCGCGTTGATCGGCACGGATTCGGGCGGCACGGGCAGGCTGGCCAGGGCGGCGATGAGCCCGGCGCGGTCGCTCTCATCCTCGCCCATGCCGACGATGCCGCCGCAGCAAATATTGATCCCCGCGTCGCGCACCGCCTCCAGCGTATCGAGCCTATCCTGATAGGTGCGGGTGGTGATCACCTTGCCGTAATATTCCGGGGAGGTATCGAGATTGTGGTTGTAGTAGTCGAGCCCCGCCTCTTTCAATTTGCGGCTTTGCGCGGGGTTGAGCATGCCGAGCGTGACGCAGGTTTCCATGCCCAGCGCCTTCACCCCCTCCACCATCTCGCAAACCGTGTCGAGATCATGCTCCTTGGGGCTGCGCCAGGCCGCCCCCATGCAGAAACGCCCCGCCCCTTTCTCCTTGGCGGCACGGGCCTCCGCCAGCACCGTCTCCACCGCCATCAGCTTGGACGCCTTGGTGCCGGTCTCGTACTCCGCCGCTTGCGGGCAATAGCCGCAATCTTCCGGACAGCCGCCGGTCTTGATGGAGAGCAGCGTGGAGATCTGCACGCGCGTGGGGTCGAAATGGGCGCGATGCACGCTCATCGCCCGGAACATCAGCTCGGGAAACGGCAATTCGAGCAAGGCCGCCACATCGGCGCGAGTCCAGCGGGCGCGGGGTTCGACATGGCTTTCGGGCACGGTGCGACAATCTCCAGGTTATTATGGACCCAAAGGCTAGCCCCTCCGGGGCAGGAAGAAAAGAGCGCATGGGCTTTTCCTGGCAGGACGGGTAAACGGCGCCATGCGAAGTTATTTCGTTACCGCCACCGGCACGGATACCGGCAAGACCTTCTGCACCGCCGGGCTGCTGCGCGCCCGGCCCGGGCTTGGCGCCATCAAGCCGCTGCTCTCGGGCTATGGGGTGGAAGACATCGCCGCCACCGATTCCGGCCGCATCCTCGCCGCCATGGGCCAGCCGGTCACGCCGGAGCGCATCGCCGCCATCACCCCCTGGCGCTTCCGGGCGCCGCTCTCGCCAGACATGGCGGCGGCGCGCGAGGGGCAGGCCATCCCCTACGACCAATTGCTGGAGTTCTGCCGGGGATGGCTCGCGGCGGCGAAGGGCGGCCTGCTGATCGAGGGCGCGGGCGGAGCCGCCGTGCCGCTCACCGCGGCGCGGCTGACCGCCGATTGGATCAAGGATCTCGCCCTGCCCGCCCTCCTGGTTTCCGGCACCTATCTGGGCAGCATCAGCCATTGCCTGACCACGGCGGAGTTTCTGTTGAAACGGGACATTCCCATCGCCGCCGTTTTGTTGAACGAGAGCGAGACCGCGCCGGTCAGCCTGGCGGAAACCGGCGCCGCGCTGGCCCGCTACCTCCCCTGCCCCATCCTGCCGGTGCCCCGCCACGCCGGAGAGACTGATTTCGCGCCCCTGGTGGCGGCGCTGTTTCCGGCGGAGCCGGGCTAACCGCGATGCGCGTCGAGAAAAGCGCGCAATGTCTTTTGATACTCCTCCGGCTCTTCCCAAAACGGCATGTGGGAGCTGTTCTGAAAGACCTTGATGCGCGACTGGGGAAGGTTCTGATGAATGAGACGCGAACAGGCGGGTGTCAGCTCGTCATGCAGCCCGCACATCACCAGGGCGGGCTGGGTGAGGCGGTGTAGGTCCGGCACCCGGTTCCAATCCTTGATCGAGCCGGTATAGCAAAACTCGTTTGGCCCCTGGATGGCGTTGTACGGGCCTTGATTCCAGTCGTCGAGCGAGGCTTTGACGGCTTCCGGCCAGTCTTGCAGCCGGCAGACATGGCGATAATTCAGCACGGCGATCGCGCCTTGATATTCCGGATGGTCGGTGGTGCCCTCGGCCTCATGGCGCTGCATCATCGCCACCGTTTCGTGGCCGAGCGCATAGCGCAGCCGCTCCAGCTCGGTGATGAGATGGGGAATGTTCGCCGCGCCATTCGCCAGGGTGATCGTCTTGAACGCCTCGGGATAAGTGAGCGCATATTCTATCCCCAGCCAGGTGCCCCAGGATTGTCCCAGCAAATGCACGATGCCAAGGTTCAGCCTGGTGCGGACGGTCTCCACTTCCTCCACATAGCGGTCCAGGGTCCATAAGCGGGGATCGGTGGGCCGGTCGGAGGCCCCGCAGCCAAGCTGGTCGAAAGCCACCACCCGGTAGCCGTTTTCGGCAAGAAAGGAATGGCTATCGCGCACATAATCGCATGGCAAACCGGGGCCGCCATTCAGGCAGAACAAAACCTCCGGGCCGGAGCCAAAGGAATAGGCGACAACCTCATGCCCATGGACTGGAACCCGGATCGTCTCGTCAGGCTGGCGATAGGGCAAGGATACCTCCGGCTAAACATAAATTCGGATGAGGAATGTAAGCACGGAGCCCCTCGCGCCGCCAAGCGGATTCATGCCGGATAGCTGGCGCTCATACCCTCGCGCACATCCTGCTGGATGCCATATTGCGGGAAGGGGTAACGCAGGCCGTTCTTCGCCAGCGCCTCCATGCCCGCGAGCGCCTGGACGATATATTCCGGGGGCAGCGCCATCAGCATCTCGTCATCGAGCACGCCGCCGTAACGGCGCTCGGCGAAGCAGGGAATGGAGAGGCTGGGCTTGCGCGTCACCAGCGCCCGCCCCCAGGAATCGGCGCAGGCCGATTCGCCCACCACCCCCCATTCGAAGTTCTTATAGCCCGACCATTGCAGCCCGTTGATGAAATACATCATCGCCCCCGGCGTCGCGTAAAACAGCGCGATATCCGGCGGGTCGAGCCGCCCGGAGGCGAGCGGAGCGACGGCCAGGGCCTGATACTTGCCGTCCGGCACGCAATACATGGCGCGCTGGTGGATGCTCGCATCCTCGACGGTCTTGAACCAGACGCCGACCATATGCTCCCCGGTCATCCAGGCCTCATCCTTGACATTGCCGAGCCCGACCACGGCCCGGCATTGCGATTGCACGAGATCCTCCGCCGTGATGCCGACGGTCCAGCCCAGCCGCGCCGCCTGGCCGATGATCTGGTCGAGCGTATGGATCTTGCCAGGACGGCGGATGCGCGGAATCGCCTCCATCTCCGCCCGGTCCTCGAAGAGCTTCATGCCGAAGGGAATGCTGCGCAGCCTCAGCGTGCGTTCGAGATCCCCCGCCAAACGACTCCAATCGTGACCCATTGATTCCTCCTCTTATTCACGCCGAATGAAACGTGGTGAACTGCTCGACCGGCGCGCGCTCCGAGATGAGCGTGTTCTCCGGCGCCTCCGGGTTGGGATGGCCGAGCGACATGCCCGAAATAAGGATATATTCATCGCCGATGCCGAGCTCCCGGCGCACGACATGGCCATAATTGCACCAGGCCTGCTGCGCGCAGGTCTCCAGGCCATGCAGCCGGGCCAGGATCATAACATTTTGCATGAACATGCCCATATCGAGCCAGGAGCCGTGCAGGAGGCTCCGCTCCATGGTGAAGAAAAGCCCCGCCGGCGCGCCGAAAAACTCGAAATTGCGCAACATGGCGCGCTGCCGCCCCGCCATGTCGTGGCGATCGATGCCATACAGCGCGTAGAGATCGAACCCCACCTTGCGGCGGCGGGCAAGGTACGGCTCCCGCCAGGTATCAGGCGCGTATTTATATTCCTCGTTCACATCACCGGCCCTGGCGGCGGCGAGCACCGCTTGGGAGAGCCTGTCCCGCGCCGCGTCGGTAACGACATGGACCAGCCAGGGCTGGGTATTCGTGCCGGAAGGGGCGCGGGCGGCCTCCGCCAGAATGGAGCGGATCACCTTCTCAGGCACCGGATCGGGCAGAAAATTGCGGATCGAATGCCGGCCCGTCACCGCCTCGATGCCGGACATGCCGTTGGATGAATCTTTCAAGTCAATTTCCTCTGAAGGTTTGCAATTTCCGCCCGCCGCCCGTAGCAAAGGCGCTCCAGCTACCATGAATTCAAAGGACGGCGCCATCCGTCAAGTTCCGCCCGGGAGACGGCAGATGCGCATCGCCGCCGACGACACCATAAGCCGCGCCCCTCCGGCCGGTTCCGCCTTCGAGGTTTTGCAAATCTTCCTCAAGCTGGGGTTGACCTGCTTTGGCGGGCCTGTCGCCCATCTCGGCTATTTCCGCGATGAATTCGTCACCCGCCGCCGCTGGCTGGATGAGCACGCCTATACCGAGCTGGTTGGGCTGTGCCAGTTTCTCCCCGGCCCGGCGAGCAGCCAGCTGGGCTTCGCCATCGGGCTGATGCGCGCCCGCCTGCCCGGCGCGCTCGCCGCCTGGGCGGGCTTCACCCTGCCTTCAGCCATCGCGCTCACGGCCTTTGCCCTCGGCGCGCACCGGCTGGGCGGGGCGGCCGGCAATGGCGTCCTGCATGGGTTGAAGCTGGTGGCCGTCGCCATCGTGGCGCAGGCGGTGTGGGGCATGGCGCGCACGCTTTGCCCGGACCGGCAGCGGGCGGGCATCGCCGTGCTCGCCATGCTGGCGATCCTCTTCAGCGGCGCATCCCTGGCCCAGCTTGGCGTTATTCTCTTCGGCGGGCTGGCCGGGCTGGCGCTCTGCCGCGGCCTGCCGCCCGCCCCCCTCGGCCATCTGGCCATGCCCCTCTCGCGCGGCGTTGGCGGGTTCGCCCTTGCCGCTTTTTTCATTTTGCTTCTCGGCTTGCCGCTGGCGCAGCGGGTGACCGGCTCCCATGCCCTGGCGCTGTTCGACGCGTTTTACCGCTCCGGCGCCCTGGTGTTCGGCGGCGGCCATGTGGTACTGCCGCTGCTGCGCGACGCGATCGTGACGCCAGGCTGGATGAGCGACAGCGATTTTCTCGCGGGCTACGGCGCCGCCCAGGCCGTGCCGGGGCCGCTTTTTACCTTCGCGGCCTATCTCGGGGCGCTCGTCAAACCCGTGCCGCACGGTCTGGCCGGCGCGGCGCTGGGGCTGGCCGGGATCTTCCTGCCGGGCATGCTCATCCTGCTCGGCGTGTTGCCGTTCTGGGACGCCTTGCGCCGCCGCCCCGGCGCCCAGGCGGCCATGCGCGGCGTCAACGCCGCCGTGGTCGGCATTCTGGGCGCGGCGCTCTATAATCCGGTCTGGACCAGCGCCGTGACCGATTCCGCCGATTTCGGTCTGGCCGCCCTCGGCTTCGTGCTGCTCACCTCCTGGAGGGCGCCGCCGCTTCTGGTCGTTTTGCTCTGCGCGCTCGGTGGCGGGGCGCTGGCCTTGGCGGGCTGAACCGGCCTAGCCTTTCATGGGGCCAAGGGCCGTATTTCAAAACCAATTTTTGGTCTATAGAATCGTAACCAATGCAGCCACCGGACCCCTCGCCTCCCCCTGACGAGCGGTTTTCGCCGCAGATTCGCCTCATCGGCTTGAGCGCGGCGCTTCTCATCGGCACGGTGCTCTGCTGCCTGATCGCTCTTCCTTTTCTCGGGGCGCTGACCTGGGCGCTCACTCTGGGGGTGGTGTTCTCCCCCGTTCAGGCCCGGCTGGAGAAAACTCTCCGCCGTCCCGGCCTCGCGGCGCTCATCACCGTATTCGCCGCCATTCTCATCGTCGGAACACCAGCGATGCTGATCATCAACTGGCTGGTGCAAGGCGCCATATCCGGGGCAGCGCTGATCCAGTCGCAACTGGCGAATGGCGGGTTGGAATTGCCGCCCTTCATCGCCCAAATCCAGGCCCAGGTTGATCTGCCTGGATTAATCAGCCGGTTCTCCAACAGCTTGAGCGTGGCGGGCGCCTCGTTCGTCCGCGGGTCGTTCAAGCAAATCGTTGATGTCGTGCTCACATTCTATATGCTCTTTTATTTTTTGCGGGATCGCCATGCCGCTCTGCGTGGCATACGCGAGGTTTTGCCGCTTGGTGAAGGCGAGGCGACGCAGCTTTTCCGGCGCATCGCCGATACGGTCCAAGCCCTTGTCTATGGCACGCTCATGGTGGCGGCGCTCCAGGGGGCGCTGGCCGGGCTGATGTTCTGGATTCTCGGTCTCCCGGCTCCGCTGTTCTGGGGTGTCGTGATGAGCATTCTGGCGATCATGCCTGTACTGGGAACCTTCGTGATCTGGATTCCGCAGGCCATCTATCTGGCCTTGACCGGTGAAGAGGTGAAAGCCGCCATTCTCGCTCTCTGGGGGGCGCTCGTGGTGGGCGAGATCGACAATGTCGTGCGGCCGATTCTCGTCGGCAACCGGTTGAAGCTTCCCACCCTGCCAACGTTCATCGCGATCATCGGCGGGCTCATGGTGTTCGGCATGCCGGGATTCATACTGGGCCCACTCGTGATGACCATCTCCCTGTTCCTGCTTTCGGCCATTCGCCGCCCCGCGGCCCGGTAGGCATCATATGATGTCATCGCAGCAAATCCCTGATCCCGCGCCACCCAAGACGGCGTGGCATGCCTTGAGCGCCGAGGAGGTTCTGAGCCGCCTGGAGAGCAACGCGGAGCGCGGCCTGACGGAAGCGGAGGCGCAAGCCCGCCTGCGCCGCTATGGCCCAAACCAGATCCAGGAAGGGAAGCGGCGCAGTTATCTATCCGTTCTTCTGGGACAATTCACCGATTTCATGATCCTGCTGCTCATCGCGGCATCCATTATCTCCGGCGCTATTGGTGACATCGAGGACACGGTCATGATCCTGATGATCGTCCTGCTGAGCGGCATTGCCGGAAGCATTCAGGAGTGGCGGGCAACCACCGCGATATCGGCGTTGCGGCGGCTGGCGGCGCCGCAGGCGGTGGCTCTGCGCGGCGGCCATGCGCGGACCTTGCCCGCCAGTGGGCTCGTGCCTGGCGATATTGTCCTGCTGGAGGCCGGGCAATCCGTTCCCGCGGATATCAGGCTCCTCACGGCGAGTGAATTGCGCGCCAATGAAGCCACCCTCACGGGCGAATCGATGGGCGCCGAGAAACAGACCGCGTCTGCCTCCCCCGACGCGCCGCTGCCGGACCGGCATGACATGGTCTATAAGGGGACAACGATTTTACACGGCCATGGCCGCGGAATTGTCGTCGCCACCGGCATGGAAACGGAAATCGGGCGGATTGCCTCGATGTTGACCTACGCGGAGGGCACCCAGACCCCTCTGCAACGGCGTCTCGCGAAATTCGGCCGCCAAATCGCGACGCTCGCCGTCGGGATATGTTTGCTTTTCTTTGCCGTCGGCCTGTGGCGCGGCGAGGCGCCCGTGCAGATGCTGCTGACGGCGATCAGCCTCGCCGTCGCTGCGATCCCCGAGGCCTTGCCCGCCGTCGTCACCGCGTTGCTCGCGCTCGGCGCGGCCCGCATGGCCCGCCAAAACGCCTTGGTCAGGCGCCTGCCCGCCGTCGAAACCCTGGGCTCGGTCACCACCATCTGCACCGATAAGACCGGCACCTTGACGCTCAACGATATGTCCCTGACCCGGATCTGGATACCAGGCCTGGAACAGCCGGTGGAAGATTTGGATATCGACGATCCCGCCCGGGCGGCTTTGCTGGAAGTCGCGGCGCTCTGCACGGATCTTGCCTGGGATGAGAACGGAACTCCTTTGGGTGACCCCACCGAGGTCGCGCTCTGGCGCGCCGCGCAAGCCGCCGGATTGGGACCGAGAATGGCGGGCCTGCGGCGCCAAATGGAAATTCAATTCGATTCCGTTAGAAAAAGAATGACTGTGCTCTATCGCGACGCCGGCCATTCTTTGGTGTGCAGCAAAGGCGCGCCTGAAACTATTTTGCCTCTTTGCGCGACCATGGCCAGCCCAAGCGGACCAGTGGCCCTGCGGCAGAACGAGATCAGCGCGGCAGCCGCCAGGATGGCCGAGGCGGGACTGCGGGTCCTCGCCGTGGCGCGCGCCACGATCCCGCAACCGCCGCGAACTCCTGAGGAAATGGAGGCAAAGCTTGAATTTCTAGGCCTTGTTGGCCTCGCCGACCCGCCCCGCCCGGAGGCGGCGCCAGCGGTCGCGCTGTGTAGGCAGGCCGGGATACGGCCGGTCATGATCACCGGCGATCATCCGGTGACCGCCAGCGCCATCGCGCGCGCGGTTGGCATTTTGGGAATGGGCGGGCAGGTGATCACCGGAACGGAACTCGCCGCCCTGGACGATCCGGCGCTGCGCCGGAGGGTGAAGGAGGTGAGCGTATTCGCCAGGGTCGATCCCGAGCAAAAAATAAGAATCGTGGCCGCGCTCCGCGCGAATGGGGAGAACGTTGCCATGACGGGGGATGGCGTCAACGACGCCCCGGCATTGGCGCTGGCGGATATCGGCATCGCCATGGGGCGGGGCGGGACCGATGTTGCCCGCCAGGCTGCCAGTCTCGTGCTTTTGGACGATAATTTTGCCACCATTGTCAGCGCCGTGCGCGAGGGCCGTCGTATTTATGACAATATCCGCAAATTCGTCTGCTTTGTGGTTGCCTGCAACTCGGCTGAAATCGGTGCGATCTTTTTGGCCCCGCTTTTAGGAATGCCCGTGCCGCTCCTGCCGGTTCAAATTCTCTGGGTCAATCTCGTCACGGACGGGTTGCCGGGATTCGCGCTTGCGGCCGAGCCGGCCGAGCCGGATGTCATGGCCCGCCCGCCCCGCCCGCCGCGCGAGGGATTGCTTACCGGCGAGCTTATGCGGGAGATCGCCTGGAGCGGCGTGATCATGACGGGCATTACCCTGCTGACGGAATTCGTTGCGATCCGCAATCATAATTCGCATTGGCAAACGATGGTGTTCACGGTGCTGACCATTATCCAGATGTGGCAGGCCCTCTCGGTCCGGTCATTGCGCCTGTCCCTCTTTCAGTGTGGATTGCTGACCAACAAGCCGCTGCTCGGCGCGATTGGCCTGACAATTCTCCTTCAGCTTGCGGTAATCTATTTCCCCCCTTTCACCCATGTCTTTCACACCAGCCCGCTCAGCTTGGCGGAGCTGGGCATCTGTTTCATTGCCTCCAGCTTGATCTTCATTGCCTCGGAACTTGCGAAAGCGACGCGCAGGCGAAGCATGCGACGCGAAGCCCGCCCCGCCGCCTGAAGATGGCATATTGAGACCCTTGGGCTCGGAAATCATTTGGTCTGCGGCGGCGGTGCCGGCCCAACCCGGCCAGCAAAAATTCGCCCCTTTTGCCGACCACGGTTTTTGCCCGCCAATGGCGTGCCATGGGTGATGAAAGTGAGAACTGGAAGCTAGATATGCTGGAGGTGCGACCTCGGGCGGCGGCGTAGATCAAATTTGGATCCTATTGCAGACAACTAATCTGCAATAGCTCAGATTTAATCTGACATTTGGTGTTGGTTTTCGTAGGCTGGAGCCGGTGGGCGGGCGCGTTTTTCACCCAAGGCAGGAACCGCGTCCGCTCACCGGCGGAGACGGAGAACCAAGATAACGAAGGAACAGAAGATTATCCGCGCCAAGGTCGGCCTGCTGGAATTGGCCATTTGTTTGTTGTGACAACACAAGGTTAAGAACATAACCATAAAGATAACGCCGAGCGCCGCCAGCTTGTCAGCCACGCGCCACGACGGCCTCACCATAGCTCTCCACTGGCTTACCGCGACTTTGGTGGTGCTTCAGTTTTTGCTTGCGGAAACCTGCGATTCTTTCCCAAACCGGCCCGGCACTTGATGATCGTGGGGCATATTTCCTTTGGATTGGTGCTGGCGGCGGTGTTTGGAGCGCGTCTGCTGTGGCGCGCCACGCCAGGGCGCTGGTATCATCTCATGCGCGATGACGTGCTTCGACTGCCCCGCCCGGTCTCTGCGGAAGGCGGCCGCGCAGGACCATGAGGCCGGGCGTTATGCCGATCCTGTCGCGCCACTTAACCACTCGAAGAAAATACTGACAGGGCCACCATCGAGCGACTCACGGCAGACCGCAAAATAATTATACTCATCGTTGATCGTACGATCGGATAATTTAACGAGGCGCCCGGTCTCCAGATCATCCTGAATGATGGCTGGGGGGCAAAGCGCAACCCCCTGGCCCGCGAGCACTGCGGCCCGCAGCAGGTTGAAATCCTCGAAGATGATGTCTGCCGCCGCGCCGGTCTTTGTCGGATATGCATCGCCAAGCCAGGCGCGCCAGCCTGCCGTATCTGTATCATGCAGCAGATTGCAGCGGGCAACATCGTCGGTGTCGTTCAATCTTGGGTGGCTGTCGACAAAACTTTGGCTGCAAACTGGCACGCTCGCGCCGGACAGGATTTGTATCGCATGCATCTTCGGCATAACGGGCATGTCTCTTGCATAAATAATCGCGATATCAACATCCTCAAAGTTAATCTCATGGCCAAAAATGGCGTAAATAATCTTCAGGTCGATTTTTGGCTCAAACTCGCGAAAGAGCGGGAGCCTGGGGATCAGCCAGCAAATCGCAACCGAGGGAATAACCGCAACCGTTAGTTGCTGATTTTTGTTTTTTCGGCGTACATCCTGGCAAGCGTGGTCAATGTCGGAAAACGCGAGGCGCAGTGCGCCGGCCAACGAAACCGCGTGAGCGGCAAACTTAAGCTGCTTTCCACGCCGCTCGAACAGGCCTATCCCGAGCCATTCTTCAAGATGCCGCATCTGATGACTAATCGCTGATGGCGTGACGCTCAACTCTTCGGCAGCGCCGTAGAACGTTCCATGCCGGAACACCGCGTCAAATACCTTTAGAGCGTTTAACGGCGCATACCCCACCCTCGGCCCCTTTTCCTTGAGATTTTCTCACTATACGGTGAGATTTTCTCCTTTGACAAGCGGTTTCTATTGAATAAAACTAAATATAGCATGTCCTGAACGCCTTGGAAATATCCGCAGCGCCAACGCTAACGACGGTTTTCCGATGTCTCCGTGGATGTTGCGGCCGGGGGGTGGAGCCGGATTTTCCGGTGCAAGAGTTAAGCAAGCAAGGATTAAACGGGAAATGGAAAAGTCTACAAACAAAAGAAAATATCTATTGCTAACAAGTGGTCGTGAGCCAAACCCCGCTCTCCGAGAGCAAGCCTGAACGAATCGCTTTAGCCTTATCGTTGTGTGCTGGGGCGGGGTTTTCAGGCGGGACAACGTTTTGCGTCTTTTATGGCAACGCGTAGCAGAAAGCCGGGCCAATAACCGGTCAATTAAGATAAAGCGCGCGAGACGGCGGATCGCCGTTTTCAATACGAGGAACATGTTCTTATGGTTAACGTGATGATCGATGAATTGGCGTGGACCGAATACCGCCGCCGCGTGGTTGACGAGCGCCAGCCTGTGTTGATTCCGTTGGGGGCGTTAGAGCAACACGGGCCGCATATGTCGATGAACCCGGATGTAGTCATCCCCTCTGCCATTTCTACTGCCGTGGCAAGGAACATTGGCGCTCTCGTCGCGCCGGCCTTCGCATATGGCGCCAAGTCGCAGCAGAAGAGTGGCGGTGGCAATCATATGTGTGGCACCACCAGTCTGGACGGGCACACGCTGAGCCTCGCGCTGAAGGATGTCCTGAAGGAGTTTGGCCGCCATGGCGTGCGCCGGATTGCCGTGATCAACGGTCATTACGAAAATCTTCCCTTTGCTACCGAGGGGGTTGAGCTCGCGATTCAGGAACTCAAATGGAGCGGCATAGATGATTTTCGGGTGATCATCATCTCCTACTGGGACTTCGTGACGCAGGAGACGATCAAGAAGGTTTTCCCTGACGATTTTACGGGATGGGATGTCGAGCATGGCGGCATACTCGAAACATCGCTGATGCTGCATCTGAAGCCGGAAATGGTCGATATGTCGCTGGCGCCCATTCAGGCACCGGCAAAATTCCC
>NZ_DAIEIF010000050.1 GCF_027352905.1 Acidocella sp. | reverse complement strand
ATCGCCGCCGCGCCGGACGGGATGCGGATTCTCCTGCTGCGCCCCGGCGAGACGCCGCCGCCCGGCGCGGTGCGCGCCGCCATCCGCGCGGATGCCGCCAGCCGGGCCGAGGCGGCGGCGATGGAGTGCCCCGGTCTCGTCTGCGGGCCGTGACCCGCCCTAACGGCCCGGACCGGGACGGGGGACGCGCCAGCGCGGATCGCACCAGACGAGGGCGATGGCGATGTCGCGCGAGAGGTCTCTCAGCAAGGTCCGTTCCATGCGGTCATAGCCTTTGCCATGCGGGCGCGCGCCGCAATGCAGCAGGCCGATGAGATGGCCGAAAGTGACGAGCGGGAATAACAGCCCGGTGGCGAGGCGCGAGCCGGTCTCCTCCAGCTCGACCGGCTGGGTATCCCCGATCAGCGCCACCGCCGGATCCTGGGCGGGGAGGATCTGGCCAGGCGGGGAGAGGCTCTCGAAATCGCCCGCCGCGTTTCTGGTGTAGAGCGTCGCGCTCTCCATGTGCAGGGCCCGGCCGACGCCGCCGGTAACGAGCCGCGCCAGGGCGGGCAGGTCGGGCGCGGCGGGCAGGGCGGCTTGCAGCCGGGCCAGGGTCTGTTCGAGATGGCGGAGATCGCCATCGAGCAGGAAGATCACCAGCGTCGTCATCCGGCCCTGGAACCAGGCCATCGAGAGCGCCACGGCGACGGGGATGCCGTAAATCAGCCATTCATTGGCGCGGTGCGAATCCGCGAGGGTATCGAGAAGCTCCTCGGCCAGCTTGACGATGGCGAAGATGAGCGCGACCGACACCGCGTAGGCGATGCCGCGGCTGATGATGAAATCCACCCCGGCGATCCGCCGCGCGAAAATGGCCCAGGGATAGCCGATGCCCACGCCGAGCAGCGCCGTGTCAAAATACCAGAACATCCAGCCGGGCGGCTGCGCGCCGGCGAGGAGGAAAATTTCCTGGATGATATAGGAGGACAGGGTGACGAGGGTGGAGATGAAGATGATGCGCAGGACGAAGCTGCGCTCCGGGCTCGCGCTCCAGACGGCGGCGGCGAAAATGGCGAGGGAGCTCAGCTGTGTCAGGCATTGCGCGACCGGCAGCAGCAGGGGCGAAACCGGGATGAGCGGCGCGTTGAACAGTATGGTGGCGAGCTGGCCCGCGGAGAGACCCACCACGCAGAGCAGGGGGATGGCGAAGACCGCCCAGGTGGCGCGCTTGAGGGCGGGCGCGCCGGGAAACAGAGTCATGGCGAAGGCGGTGCGCATGGCATAGGCGCCGGGGCGGGCCAGGGTGGCGATGGTGAGGCCCGCCACCTGAAGGCTGACGGGCAGCCCGGCGAAGGTGCTCACCGGACTATCCGCCATCGCCCCGCAGCCGAGATAGAGCCCGGCCCAGAAGGCCGGGCGGCCATGGGCGAATTGGAGGATGCAGAGCGAGGACATCAGCAGCGCCAGGCGGATGAGGATGTCCAGCCCGTGCTTGGCAAAATTGCCGCGCTCATGATGGTTGAGGGCTTCCGCCAGCGCCTCGTCCTCCAACCCTTGATGCGCGGCGAGGGCGGCGCTGGCAGAAAGGTGCCGCGGAAGGGGATAGGCGAAGGCGAGCTTCTCCCGCAGGGTCCAGCCGGTCATGTCGATGACCTGGCCGGGGCGGAAGCCTTGCGCCTGCCCGGCGGGGGTCACCGAGACCAGCTGATACCGCCCGCCGCTCAGCATCCGCGAATCCATCTCGACCAGATGGCCGGTGCTGAGCTGCCGCGCCACGCCGAGCGGCGCGCGGGCGCCGCCCCGCACATAGCCCGTGGCCATGAGAATGATGACGAAAAGCCCGAGCGCGCCGAACAGCGCGACCGGGACGGCCCGCCGCCAGTCGAGGTCATGGTGGTTGGCGGCGCGGCGCGGCGGGCGGAGGGCGAAGCGGATGGATGCGAATGAGACCATGGCTCTGGCGCCTCCTGGCGGCTGGACCGGCCCCGCTCCGCTTCCCGCTAGCCCGGCGGCAGGCGTGACAGGGTTTTGCGCGCCTGTTTGAGATGGGGCATGTCGAGCATCTTGCCGTTGAGGGCCACGACCCCCGCCCCGGGATTGGCCTCGAAGAGGGCGACGATTTCCCGCGCGGCGGCGATATCCGCCTCCGAGGGGGTCATCACCTCGTTGATGATCGGCACCTGGGCCGGATGGATGGCCATGACCCCGGTGAAGCCGTCCCGCCGCCCGGCCTCCGCCCAGGCGCGCAAACCCGCCTCGTCGCGAAAATCCGGAAAGACGGTGTCGATGGCCGGCACCCCGGCGCTGGCCGCCCCGGCGATGCAGAGCGAGCGGGCGATGCGGCAGAGATCGTTGAGCACGCCCTCCGGCGTGCGGTTATGGGTGGCGCCGACGGCGGCGGGGAGATCCTCCGCCCCCCAGGTGAGGGCGGCGAGGCGCGGCCCCGCCGCGGCGTAGCCGCCGAGATTGAACACCGAGGCGGCGGTCTCGGTGGCGATGGCGAGGATGCGGGTGCTGCCGGGGGCAAGGCCCGAGGCGGCCTCGAACGCGTCCAGGTAATGAGAGAGGGTGATGACATCCGCCACCGAATCCGGCTTGGGCAGGGCGATGCCGTCGGGCGCGCCGGGCATGATGGCGGCGAGGTCCGCCAGGGTCAGCCCGGTGGCCAGCGGGTTGACGCGCACCCATAATTCCGGCCCGCCGCGCGGCCCGGCCAAGGTTTGCGCTGCCAGGGCGCGGGCCTGGTCCTTGGCGGCGAGCGCCACGGAATCCTCGAGGTCCAGGATCAGCGCGTCCGCGCCCGAGCCCTTGGCCTTGGCGAGCTTGTTGGGCGCGTCCGCCGGGACGAACAGCCAGGAGCGGGGGATCATGCGGGTGGGGTCAGCCATTGGATGTCTCTCCAGGGTCAAGGCGCAGCAGCACGACGCCCTCGGCCACGCGGGCGCCGGGGGAGACGTTGAGTTCCGCCACCACCCCGTCGCACGGGGCGGTGAGGGTCATTTCCATCTTCATCGCCTCCATCACCGCGAGGGGCGCGCCTTTCCTCACCTTATCGCCCAGGGCGACGGCGACGGAGAGGACATGCCCCGGCATGGGCGAGAGGACGAGGCCGCCACTTTCGCCGCCGGACTGGGCGTCGTCAAACGCCGCCGCCTCCCGGAAGGAATAGGCGCGGCCATGGGCGAAGACCACGATCTCCTCCCCCGCCACATGGACGGGCAGAGAGGGGGCGGCGCCGCGCGGCACAATGACTTCATGGGTCTCGCCCTCATATTGCAGCCGCGCCTCGATATGCGGCGGGGCGTTGAGGCGGAAGCCGCGCAGGCCGGGCGGCGCGTTCAGCGTGGCGATGCGCGCCAGGGCGGCGGCTTGCAGCACCTTCGGCTCCGGCGCGGCGGGGCCGAGCAGGGCGGGCAGATGCGTGGCGATGAAGCCGGTATCCAGCCGGGCCTGGAGAAACTCCTCCTGCCGGAGCGTGCGGGCGAGGAAGGCGGCATTGGTCTTCACCGGCCAGACCTGCACCCCGGCGCAGGCGAGGGCCAGGGTTTGCGCGGCGGCCTCGCGGCTGGGGGCGTGGGCGATGATCTTGGCGATCATCGGGTCGTAATAGGCGGTGACCTCGCTGCCCGGCTCGACGGCGCTGTCCACCCGCACGCCCGCCTCCGGCAGGACGAGATGCTCGAGCACGCCGGTGGAGGGGAGGAAGCCGGTTTCAGGATTTTCGGCGTAGAGCCGGGCCTCGATGGCGTGGCCGCTGAAGCGGATCTCCTCCTGGCGCAGGGGCAGGGCCTCGCCCGAGGCGACGCGCAATTGCCATTCCACCAGATCCTGGCCGGTGACCGCCTCCGTTACCGGATGCTCGACCTGGAGGCGGGTGTTCATCTCCATGAACCAGATGCGGTCGGCGCGCAGCCCCTCCGAGGCGTCGGCGATGAACTCGATGGTGCCCGCGCCCTCGTAATCCACCGCCCGCGCCGCCTGCACGGCGGCGGCGCAGACCGCCGCGCGCGCCTGTGCGCCCATGCCGGGGGCGGGGGCTTCCTCGATCACCTTCTGGTGGCGGCGCTGGAGGGAGCAATCACGCTCGAAGAGATGGACGACATTGCCATGGGCATCGCCGAAAACCTGGACCTCGATATGGCGGGGACGGCTGACATAGATTTCCAGCAGCACCTTGTCGTCGCCGAAGGCGGCGGCGGCCTCGCGCTGGCAGGCGGCGAGGGCGGCGGGAAATTCCTCGGCCGAATCGACCCGGCGCATGCCATTGCCCCCGCCCCCCGCCACGGCCTTGATGAGCAGGGGAAAGCCGATGCGCTGCGCCTCGGCCAGCAGGCGGCCGGGCGACTGGTCCTCCCCCAGATAGCCGGGGGTGACCGGCACGCCCGCCTTCTGCATCAGCGCCTTGGCCGCGTCCTTGAGGCCCATGGCGCGGATGGAGGCGGGTTTTGGCCCCACCCAGACCAGCCCGGCATCCAGCACCGCCTGGGCGAAGGCCGCGTTCTCGGAGAGGAAGCCGTAGCCGGGATGGATGGCGGCGGCCCCGGCGCGCTGGGCGGCCGCGAGAATCTTCTCCGCCGAGAGGTAGCTCTCCCGCGCCGGGGCGGGGCCGATCTCATAGGCCTCGTCCGCCTCGGCGACGAAGGGGGCGGCGGCGTCCGCCTCCGAATAGACGGCGATGGCGCGCACGCCGAGGCGCCGCGCGGTGCGGATGATGCGGCGGGCGATCTCGCCGCGATTGGCGATGAGCAGGGAGGGGATCATGCGCGTCACATCCTGAACAGGCCGAAGCGCGGCGCCTCGGGAATGGGGGCGTTGAGCGCCGCCGAGATCGAGAGGCCGAGCACGTCGCGGGTCTGAACGGGGTCGATGATGCCGTCATCCCAAAGCCGGGCGGTGGCGAAATACGGGTTGCCCTCCGCCTCGTAGCGGGCGCGGATCGGCGCCTTGAAGGCGGCCTCCTCCTCGGCGGGCCAGCTGCCGCCCTTGGCCTCGATGCCATCCCGCCGCACCGTGGCCAGCACGCTCGCGGCCTGCTCCCCGCCCATAACCGAGATGCGGGAATTGGGCCAGGTGAAGAGAAAGCGCGGCCCGTAGGCGCGGCCGCACATGCCGTAATTGCCCGCGCCGAAACTGCCGCCGATGAGCACGGTGAATTTGGGCACGCTGGCGGTGGCGACGGCGGTGACCATTTTGGCGCCATCCTTGGCGATGCCCCCGGCCTCGTATTTGCCGCCGACCATGAAGCCGGAGATGTTCTGGAGAAAGACGAGCGGCGTGCGGCGCAGGCAGGCGAGCTCGATGAAATGGGCGGCCTTCTGCGCGCTCTCGGAGAAGAGCACGCCGTTATTGGCGAGGATGGCGACGGGAAAGCCCCAGATGCGGGCGAAGCCGGTGACGATGCTCGACCCGTAGAGCGGCTTGAACTCATGGAAGGCGGACTCATCCACCAGCCGGGCGATGACCTCCCGCACCTCGTAGGGGGCGCGGACATCGGCGGGGATGATGCCGTAAAGCTCCTCCGCCGCGTAGCGGGGCGGCTTGGGGGGCGCGAGGTCGAGATCCACCGCCTTGCGGGTGTTGAGCCGGGCGACGATGCCGCGCACCAGGGCGAGGGCGTGCTCGTCATCCACCGCCACATGGTCCACCACGCCGGAGCGGCGGCCATGCGTGTCCGCGCCTCCCAGCTCGGTGGCGGAGATGACCTCGCCCGTCGCCGCCTTCACCAGCGGCGGCCCGGCGAGGAAGATCGCCCCCTGGCTCTCGGCCCCGCGCCCGCGCACGATCACGGTTTCATCCGACATGGCCGGCACATAGGCCCCGCCCGCCGTGGAGAGGCCCATGACGCAGGCGATCTGGGCGATGCCGCGCGCGCTCATATTCGCCTGGTTGTAGAAAACGCGGCCGAAATGCTCCTTATCCGGGAACACCTCCGCCTGGTGGGGTAGATTGGCCCCGCCGGAATCGACGAGATAGACGCAGGGGAGGTGGTTTTCCAGCGCGATCTCCTGCGCGCGCAGATGCTTCTTCACCGTGAGGGGGAAATAGGCTCCGCCCTTCACCGTCGCGTCGTTGGCGACGATCATCACCTCCCGCCCCGAGACCATGCCGATGCCGCAAATGATGCCAGCACCCGGGGCCTCGTCATCGTAGAGACCGTTGGCGGCGAGCTGGCCGATCTCGAGGAAGGGGGCGCCAGGGTCGAGCAGGCGCTCCACCCGCTCGCGCGCCAGCAGCTTGCCCCGCCCGATATGGCGGGCGCGCAGGGGTTCCGGCCCGCCCAGCCGCGCCGCCGCCGCCTTCTCCCGCAATTCCGCCGCCAGGGCGCGGTTGAGGGCGGCGTTGCGGGCGAAGGCCTCGGAGCCGGTATCGACGGTGGAGGTGAGGTGCGTCATGCGCCCAGCAGCTCCCGGCCGATGAGATAGCGGCGGATCTCGTTGGTGCCCGCGCCGATATCGTAGAGCTTGGCGTCGCGCGCCAGGCGCTCGACCCCGGTTTCCTTGAGGTAGCCCGCGCCGCCGAAGGCCTGGATCGCCTCCAGGCAGACCCGCAAGGCGTTCTCGCTGGCGAGAAGGATGGCGCCCGCCGCGTCGAAACGGGTGGTGTGGCCGGCATCACAGGCCCGCGCCACGGCATAGACATAGGCGCGGGCGGAATTCAGCGCCACGTACATATCCGCGATCTTGCCCTGCATGAGCTGGAAATTGCCGATGGGCTGGCCGAACTGGCGGCGCTCCTTCACGTAGGGCAGCACCGCGTCCAGCGCCGCCTGCATCAGGCCGAGCGGACCCGCCGCCAGCACGGCGCGCTCGTAATCCAGCCCGGACATCAGCACCTTCACCCCGCCATTGAGCGGACCCATGAGATTCTCCTCCGGCACCTCGCAATCCTGGAAGATCAGCTCGCCGGTATCCGAGCCGCGCATGCCCATCTTGTCGAGCTTCTGGCCGGTGGAGAATCCCTTGAAGCCGCGCTCGACGATGAAGGCGGAGATGCCGCGCGGCCCGGCCTGCGGGTCGGTCTTGGCGTAGACCACCAGCGTGTCGGCGATGGGGGCGTTGGTGATCCAGAATTTATTGCCGTTGAGGATGTAGCGGTCGCCTTGCTTCTCGGCCCGCAATTTCATCGAGACCACGTCCGAGCCCGCGCCCACCTCCGACATCGCGAGCGCGCCGACATGCTCGCCGGCGATGAGGCGGGGAAGGTAGCGCCGCTTCTGCTCCGGCGTGGCCCAGCGGCGGATCTGGTTGATGCAGAGATTGGAGTGGGCGCCGTAGGAAAGACCGACGGAGGCCGAGGCGCGGGAGAGTTCCTCCACCGCCTGCACATGGTCGATATAGCCGAGGCCGAGCCCGCCATCCGCCTCCTCCACCGTGATCCCGTGCAGGCCGAGCGCGCCCATCTCGGTCCAGAGGGAGCGGTCGAAATGGTTCTCGGCGTCGATCTTGATGGCGAGAGGCGCGATGCGCGACTGGGCGAATTTCGCCGCCGTCTCGCGCAGGGCGAGCGTGGTCTCGCCCAGGCCGAAATCCATCTCCATGCCCTGCGTCATTCGCGTGCTCCTCCCTCGCATTCTGGTCCGCGTGCTTCTTAACCCCCTGGCCGCCAAAGATGAAGAGCCGGGGTAGGCAGGAGGGTGGTGCGGGCGGCCGGGATCGAACCGGCACGGGATTGCTCCCAACGGATTTTCGTACCCCCACGGTTTTCACCGCCGGCCCGGCGGGGCCGTTTGGAGTCTGGACTATACCTTCGCCCTGGCGCCGCGGCGCTTTAGGCGCTGCCCGTCTAGTCTCTACACCTTCCGGGGCCGGGGAGTCCGGCTCCGGCTTGGCTCGGGGTTGCCATGTGACAGGGTTCCCCGAATTTGAGCAGTTCTACGCCGCGGGTTTCCCCGCGCGCACCCAAATCGTTCAAGTCCGTTGCGTCTACCTGTTTCGCCACGCCCGCACGCGGCTTCTTTAGCGTCTAATTGCGGAGCGTCAAACCGCCGGGCCGGCCGGGGTGTCGCTCTTGTCGGATTGGAAGAGGTCGAGCAGTTCCTGGTTGGTGTCCTGGACGGATTGGATGATCTTCGTCTCATCCCGCGCGAAGGTGAAGGATTCGCGCAGCATGCGGTCGTCACGCTCGCGAAAGAGGGCGATGGCGCGCTCCGCCTGGGATTTGGGCACGTGCAATTCCTCCAGCACGATTTCCGTGAGCCGCAGGGCGGAGAAAAAGGTCTCGCGCACGAAGAGATCCACCCCCGCCTCCATCAGCAGATGCACGTGGTGGCGGTTGCGCGCCCGCGCCACCACGCGCAGATGCGGGAATTTGCGCCGCACCATCTCCGCGACGGCGAGGCTGGCCTCGACATCGTCGAGCGCGATCAGCAGGATTTTCGCGCTCTCCGCCCCCGCGGCGCGCATCACGTCCTCGCGCGTCGGGTCGCCGTAATAAACCTTCATCCCCAGCCGGCGCACCACCTCCACCTGCTCGGGGCTGCGGTCCAGCGCGGTGAAGCGGATCTTCTGCATGGCCAGCACCCGCCCGGCGATCTGCCCGACCCGGCCGAAGCCGCAGATGATGACCGGCGCATCCGCAGGGGTGGAGGCGAGCTTGTCGAAGGGGGGCGGGGATTTCCTTGTCTCCAGCCGGGGGATGAAAAAGCGCTCCGACATGGCGAACAGCACCGGAGAGAGCATCATCGAGAGGGCGATGACCAGATTGGCCCAGGCGGCATAGGCGGGGGCCAGCGTGCCCGCCGCCAGCGCGGCGGCGAAGAGGACGAAGCCGAACTCCCCGCCCTCGGAGAGGGAAAGGGCGAAGCGCAGCGCCGCGCCGGGCAGGCGCCGCCGGACATAGGAGACGGCGAAGGCGAGCAGGGTTTTCACCGCCACCAGCCCGATGACGAGGCCGATGATCTGCAACGGATGGCGGAGCAGCAGGGCGAGGTCGCTCGACATGCCGACCGAGATGAAGAAGAAGCCGAGCAGCAGGCCCTCGAAGGGCTCGATATCCGCGTGCAGCTCGTGCCGGTATTCAGAATCCGAGACCACGACCCCGGCGAGAAAGGCGCCGAGCGAGGCGGAGAGCCTCGCCCAATCCGCCAGCGTGGCCGTGCCGACCACCAGGAGCAGGGCGGTGGCGGTGAACAGCTCCGGCGTTCTAGCCCGCGCCACCGCCCGGAACAGATAAGGCATGAGCAGAGTGCCGCCGAGGAGGATGGCCGCCACCACCGCGACGCCGCGCGCCACGGCCTCCCAGGAGAAATGGGGCGTGCCGCTACCCGCGAGCAGCGGCAGCAGGGCCAGGGCGGGAATGGCCGCCATATCCTGAAACAGCAGCACGGCAAAGGCGTCGCGACCCGGTATGGTGGGCAGGAGCTTGCGCTCGGCGAGCAGCGGCAGGGCGATGGCGGTGGAGGACAAAGCGAGGCCGACGCCCAGCACCGCCGCCTCGGCCACCGGAACGCCGAGGAGATGGGCGACGGCCCCCAGGGCGAGCGCGCTGGGCAGCATCTGCCCCAGCCCCAGGCCGAAAATGGCCTTGCGGAGAATCCATAAGCGGTGCGGCCGCAGCTCCAGCCCGATGAGAAAGAGCAGCATGGTGATGCCGAGCTCGGAGATGTCGCTGATCTCATGGATATTGGTGACGAGGCCGAAGCCGGAGGGGCCGATGGCCACCCCGGCGATGAGATAGCCGAGAATGCTGCCCAGCCCGGCATAGCGGGTGAGCGGAACGGCGATGACGATGGCGGCGAGCAAAATGACGAGGGTCAGGAACATGGCCGATCGCTTTCTAAGCCGCTTCTAAAGCCGCGGGGGAATGAGGGAAGGGGCTAATGGCCCATCGCCGCCAGCATGAAGCGGCGCTTGAGGCCGGGCAGGCGCTCCACGGCGGCGAGGCCGAGATCGCGCGCCAGGCGGAGCGGCGGGAAATCGGTGGAGAAGAGGCGGTCCAGCGCGTCCATGCCGAGCAGCATGGCCATGTTGATGGGGCGCTGGCGGGCCTGGTAGGCGCGCAGCACCGGCTCCGCGCCCGGGTCCGCCGCGCCGCCGGCGATCTCGGCGAGGGCGGCGGCGTCGCGCAGGCCGAGATTCAGCCCCTGGCCCGCGATGGGGTGGACGCCATGGGCGGCGTCTCCCGCCAAAGCGAGCCGCGTGGCGTAATAGCGGGCGGCGTACATGGCCGAGAGCGGGTGGAGCCAGCGCCGCCCGGCCAGCTCGATCTCCCCCAGCCTGCCGCCGAGCCGGGTCTGGGCCTGGGCGGCCAGCGCCTCGTTATCCATGGCGTGGAGGAGGCGGGCATTGGCGTCGCTCTCGGTGAAGACGATGGCGGAGAGATGGGGATGGGCGATCGTGCCCGTCATCGGCAGCACGGCGAAGGGGCCGCCGGGCAGGAAATGTTCCCAGGCGACATTGTGATGCGGGCGCTCATGGGCGATGGCGAAGATGACCGCCGTCTGGCGGTAGGGCAGGCGGGTGACGGGAATGCCCGCCTGGGCGCGCAGCGGCGAGTGCCTGCCCTCCGCCGCCACCACCAGCCGGGCGGTGAAATTCTCATGGCCGACACGCAGCGTGACGCCCTCCGCCGCGCGGGTGACCGTGGCCTCGGCGGGGGCGCGCAGGATGACGCTGGATTGCGCGAGGGCGGCGTTGAGAGCGACGCGGACGGAGCGCGCCTCGATGATCCAGCCGAAGGGCTCGTCGCCGATGGCGCTATGGCCGAAATGCAGGCTGAGGCGGGAGGGGGGCTGGCCGGGCTTGCCGTCGGTGACGTCGATATCGAGGATGGGGCAGGGAGCGTAGGGCAGCCGCTCCCACAGCCCCGCCTCCGCCAGCACGGCGCGGCAGCCATGGGCGATGGCATAGGCCCTGCCATCGAAATCCGGATGCTCCATCGGCTTGAGATCGGCCTTGTCGATGAGCAGCACCTTGCGGCCGCGCGCCGCCAGGGCCAGGGCCAGGGTGCCGCCCACCGGGCCGGCGCCCACCACCGCGATGTCGCAATCTTGGGTCATGAATGCTCTTTGCCAGAACTCCGCCCCGGCGGATAGCAGCGGCCATGGCGAACGAGGCGGGCGGTCCCCGCCTAAAAAAACGGCAAATTTGTTTGAGGGGACGGCGAAGCCGGGCAGCGGCGCGGGAGGCGGGACAGAGTCGCCCCGCCCGCCGGGGCTGGCACATTAATTGCTTTGCTGAAGCTCGCTGATGCACTGGGAGCTTTCACGTTATGCGCCGCTGGCCTGCCAGGGCTCCGGGCCGCAAGGCGGCGCGATGAGGAACGAGGGTTCGATGATAAAAAAATCTTTCATGGGCGTGGCTCTGGGGGTGGGGTTGGCAGCGTTCGGCCTCGCGCCCGCGCTGGCGCAGACCGTTGCGCCGCCGCCGCCTCTCAATTCGGGGGACACGGCCTGGATGCTCACCTCATCGGCGCTGGTGCTGATGATGACCGTGCCCGGGCTCGCTTTGTACTACGCGGGTTTGTTGCGCAAGAAGAACATGCTCGCCATGCTGATGCAATGCTTCTTCACCACCGCCCTCGTCACGGTTTTGTGGTGCATCGTGGGCTATAGCCTGGCGTTCACGGCGGGTTCCGGCCCGCTCGCGCCCTATTTCGGCGGCTTCTCGCGGGTGATGCTGCAAGGCACCGGCCTCACCGGGCTTTCCGGCACCATTCCCGAGACGGTGTTCGCCTTTTTCCAGTGCACCTTCGCCATTATCACCCCCGCCTTGATGCTGGGCGGCCCGGCCGACCGGCTGAAATTCTCCTCCGCCATGGTGTTCGTCGGCATCTGGCTGCTGCTCGTCTATTGCCCGATCGCCCATATGGTCTGGGGGCCGGGCGGCTTTCTCGGCGGGCTCGGCGTGCTCGATTTCGCGGGCGGCACGGTGGTGCACATCGATTCCGCCGTGCCGGGGCTGATCGCCGCGATCATGGTGGGCAAGCGCTCCGGTTACGGGCGGGAGAACATGGCGCCGGGCAACATGGCCTACGCGCTGATCGGCGCCTCCCTGCTCTGGGTGGGCTGGTTCGGCTTCAATGCCGGCTCCGCCCTGACGGCGGGCGGCCTCGCCGGCATGGCGGCCATCAACACCCAGCTCGCCACCTCCGCCGCCGTCGTCTCCTGGGTGCTGGCGGAATGGGCGGTGAAGGGCAAGCCGAGCATGCTGGGCGCGGTCTCTGGCGCGGTGGCCGGCCTCGTCGCCATCACCCCGGCTTGCGGTTTCGTGCCGATTGGCGGGGCGCTGATCATCGGCCTCGCCGCGGGGGTGGTCTGCTTCTGGGGCGTCACCGGCTTCAAGAGCATGTTCGGCTACGATGACGCGCTGGATGTGTGGGGCGTGCATGGGCTGGGCGGCATTCTCGGCGCGCTGCTCACCGGCGTGTTCGCCGTCGCCGCGGTGGGCGGCCAGGGCCATTCCGGCCTGATCGACGGCAACCCGCACCAGGTTCTCGTCCAGGCCGAGGGCATCATCGTCACCATCGTGTACGACGCGGTGCTCAGCTTCATCATCCTCAAGCTGATCGACATGACCATGGGGCTGCGCGTCACCCAGGAGGACGAGATCGAGGGGCTGGACATCACCCTGCATGGCGAGGTCGTCTCCCACGGCTGAGGCTTTGGCGGTTCGCGCCGCTCTCCCCCCTTCCGGCCCGGCCGGGAGGGGGTTTCGTTTGGCGGGCGGCGCCATGATCTGGATCAATGGCGGCGGGCGGGGTTGGTGCTCTGAGCCTGGCATGAGCGAGGCGGAAAGCGGAACCATCTATGACCGGCTGGGCGGCGCGGCCTTTACGCGCGCCCTGGCGGACCGGTTTTATGATATCATGGAGAGCGACCCGGCCTATGCCGGATTGCGCGCGATGCACGAGCCGGATCTGGGCCCGGTGCGGGACTCCTTCGCCGGGTTTCTCGCAACCTGGCTCGGCGGCCCGCGCGACTGGCTGGCGGCGCGCGGCGGCGGGTTTTGCGTGATGTCGCGCCATGCGGGCATGGGCATCACCGCGGAGACCGCCGGCCAATGGGTGGCGGCGATGCGCGCGGCGATGGCCGAGCTGGTGACCGATGCCCGGCTGCGCGCCAAGATCGACGAGGCATTCACCCGCCTTGCCGCCGCCATGGCCCGCGGCGGCGGGGAGAACGCCTGAAATCCGCGCCCCCGCTTGCGCGGCGGGTTGAAGGACGCGACGTGTAGGATTATGCACGCGCCAGACCTGAACGGGCGGAGAGATGGCGAGCAGCGCGGATCAATCGGAGAACGAGGCGGCGCTCAGGCGGCAGGCGGAGGTGCTGGCGCGCCCCTTGGATGAAAACCGGATGATGGCGAATGCCATCCGCGCTTTGGCGGTCGACGCGGTGGAGGCGGCCAAATCCGGCCATCCCGGCATGCCGATGGGAATGGCCGACGCCGCCACCGTGCTCTACCGCAAATTCCTGAAATTCGACGCCGCCGCCCCGGATTGGTGGGATCGCGACCGTTTCGTGCTCTCCGCCGGGCATGGCTCGATGCTGCTTTACGCGCTGCTCCACCTCACCGGCTATGAAGGCATGGGCATCGAGGAGCTGAAACGCTTCCGCCAGCTTCATTCCCCCGCCGCCGGGCATCCCGAATATGGCGAGCATCCCGCCATCGAGATGACCACCGGACCGCTGGGCCAGGGCTTTGCCACCGCCGTGGGCATGGCGCTGGCGGAGCGGATGCTGGCGGCGAAATTCGGCAAATCCCTCGTGGATCACCGTACCTGGGTCATCGCCGGGGATGGTTGCCTGATGGAGGGGGTCTCGCACGAGGCGGCCGCCCTGGCCGGGCATTTGCGGCTGAACCGGCTGACGGTGCTTTGGGACGATAATTCCATTTCGATCGACGGGGCGACCAGCATCTCCACCTCGGAGGACACGCTGAAGCGCTTCGCCGCCTATGGCTGGGCGACCCGGCGGGTGGACGGGCATGATTTCGGCGCGCTCGCCGCCGCGCTCGCCTTCGCGCAGAAATCGGCGAAGCCGACCATCATCGCCTGCAAGACCATCATCGGCTTTGGCGCGCCCCACAAGGCGGGCACGGCGGCGGCGCATGGCGCGCCCCTGGGCGGCGCGGAGGCCGAGGCCGCCAAGCGGGCGCTGGGCTGGGAGCATCTGCCCTTTACCGTGCCCGAGGATATCCAGCGGCTCTGGCGCGAGACCGGGGCGCGCGGGGCCGCCACCCGCCGCGCCTGGCTGAAGCGGCTGGCCCGGCACCCGCTGCGGGCCGAATTCGAGCGGGTGATGCAGGGCAAGCTGCCCGAGGGCTGGGCCGAGGCGATGGGCGCCTATAAAGCGGAGCTGGCCGCCGCCGCGCCCAAGCTCGCCACCCGCCAATCCAGCCAGAAGGCGCTGGAGGCGCTGGTTCCCGCCATTCCCGAACTCGTCGGCGGCTCGGCGGACCTCACCGGCTCCAACCTCACCCTGGTGAAGGGCATGGCGGCGGTGGAGCCGGGCAATTACGCCGGGCGCTATGTTTTCTACGGCGTGCGGGAATTCGGCATGGCGGCGGCGCTCAACGGCCTCGCCTTGCATGGCGGGCTGATCCCCTATGCCGGCACATTCTTCGTCTTCACCGATTACATGCGCCCCGCCATCCGGCTGGCGGCGC
The DNA here is from genome assembly GCF_027352905.1 of Acidocella sp. Classification (GTDB taxonomy): domain Bacteria; phylum Pseudomonadota; class Alphaproteobacteria; order Acetobacterales; family Acetobacteraceae; genus Acidocella. Next base: position 86,856 of record NZ_DAIEIF010000050.1, on the reverse strand, counting down.
TGATGGGCACGCGCGCCATCCATGTCCTCACCCATGATTCGATCGGGCTGGGAGAGGACGGGCCGACGCACCAGCCGGTCGAGCATCTCGCCAGTTTCCGCGCCATGCCCAACGTGCTGGTGCTGCGCCCCGCCGATGCGGTGGAGACAGCCGAGGCCTGGGAAATCGCCATCCGCAACATGAAGGGGCCGAGCCTGCTCGTCCTTTCCCGCCAGGCCACGCCCGCCCTGCGCGAACAGGCCAACGGCAATCTCGTCGGGCGCGGCGCCTATGTGCTGGCCGAGGCGGCCGGGCCGCGCGCCGCCACCATCATCGCCACCGGCACCGAGGTGGCGCTGGCGATGGGCGCCAGGCGCAGGCTGGCGGAGCAGGGGGTGGAGGTGGCGGTGGTCTCCGCCCCGTGCCTGGAACTCTTCGCCCAGCAGGACCCGGCCTATCAGCGCGAGGTGCTGGGCACCGCGCCGCGGATCGGCGTGGAGGCGGCTTGCGGCTTTGGCTGGGAGCGCTGGCTTGGCCCCGAGGGCGTGTTCATCGGCATGCGCGGCTTTGGCGCCAGCGCCCCGGCGGAAATCCTGTATGAGCATTTCGGCATCACGGAGGCGGCGATCGTCGCCGCGGTTAAAAAAGAAGGAAACTGACTCAATGGCTGTAAAAATCGCGATCAACGGCTTCGGCCGCATTGGCCGTCTCGTCCTGCGCGCGCTGATCGAAAGCGGCCGTGACGACGTGACGCCCGTGCTGATCAACGATCTCGGCTCGGTCGAGGATAACGCCCATATGTTCCGCTACGATACCGTGCATGGGCGCTTTCCCGGCACCGTCGAGGTGAAGGGCGACAGCCTGGTCATCACCCATAACGGGCGCAGCTACGGCCCGATCAAGGTGAGTGCCGAGCGCGACCCGGCCAAGGTGCCCTTGCAGGGCGTGGACGTGGCGATGGAATGCACCGGCCTGTTCACCAAGCGCGAGGCGGCGGCGCAGCTTCTCACCGCCGGGGCGCGCAAGGTGCTGGTCTCCGCGCCCGCCGATGGGGTGGACGCCACCATCGTCTATGGCGTCAACCACAAGACGCTGACCAAGGATATGCAGGTGATCTCCAACGCCTCCTGCACCACCAACTGCCTGGCCCCCGTCGCCAAGGTGCTGCATGAGAGCTTCGGCATCGAGCGCGGCTATATGGTGACGATCCATTCTTATACCGGCGATCAGAAGACCGTGGACACGCTGCATAAGGATCTGCACCGCGCCCGCGCCGCCGCCTGCAACATCATCCCGACCTCCACGGGTGCCGCGAAAGCCGTCGGCCTCGTGCTGCCGGAGCTGAAGGGCAAGCTGGACGGCACCGCCATCCGCGTGCCCACCCCCAACGTGTCGCTGATCTCGCTGGACGCGGTGCTGCGGAGCCAAGCGACGGCGGAGGAGATCAACGCCGCGATGAAGAAGGCCGCCGAGGGCGAGCTGAAGGGGATTCTCGGCTATTCCACCGAGAAGCTGGTCAGCTCGGATTTCAACCATGTGCCGGCCTCGTCCACCTTCGACGCGCCGCAGACGACGGTGGTGGATGGCGGCCTCGCCCGCGTGCTTTCCTGGTACGATAATGAGTGGGGCTTCTCCAACCGCATGTCCGACACCGCCGCCTATTTTGGTGCGCTGTGAGCCAGGCGAAGGCGGCCATGCCGGGCCGCACGCTCGACGACGTTGACGTTAAGGGCAAGCGGGTTCTCCTGCGCGCCGATTTGAACGTGCCCATGCGGGACGGCAAGGTGGCGGACGCCACCCGGCTGGAGCGGCTGCTGCCGACGATCCGGGAATTGTCCGGAAAAGGCGCCAAGGTGATCGTGCTCAGCCATTTCGACCGGCCCAAGGGCAAGGTGGTGCCGGAGCTCTCCCTCAAACCCGTCGCCGAGGCGCTGGGAGGCATACTCGGCCGCCCGGTCGGCTTCGCGCCGGATTGCGTGGGGCCCGAGGCCGAGAAGGCTGTCGCCGGGATGAAAGACGGCGACGTGCTGGTGCTGGAGAATACCCGCTTCCATCCCGGCGAGGAGAAGAACGACCCGGAATTCGCCGCGCAGCTGGCCAGGCTCGGCGATATATACGTCAACGACGCCTTCTCCGCCGCGCATCGCGCCCATGCCTCCACCGAGGGGGTGGCGAAACACATGCCCGCCTTCGCCGGGCGGCTGATGCAGGCGGAGTTGCAGGCGCTGGAAAAGGCGCTGGGCCATCCGCAGCGCCCGGTGGCGGCGATCGTCGCGGGGTCCAAGGTCTCGACCAAGCTCGATCTGCTCAACAACCTCGTCACTAAGGTGGATATCCTGGTGATCGGCGGCGCGATGGCCAACACCTTTCTCGCCGCGCAGGGCCATCATATCGGCAAATCCCTCCAGGAGCCGGAATTACACGCCGCGGCGCTGGAGATTTTGAAGACCGCCGCCGCCAAGGGCTGCGAGGTCATCCTGCCCAAGGACGTGGTGGTGGCGGAAAAGCTGGAGCCCAACGCCCGCACCCAGGTGGTGAGGGTGGATGCCATTCCACCCAACGCCATGGTGCTGGATGTGGGGCCGGAGACGGTGGACGCCTTCATCAAGCGCCTGCCGGAGATCAAGACGATCATCTGGAACGGACCGCTCGGCGCGTTCGAGACCAAGCCCTTCGATGCCTCCACCAACACGCTGGCCAAGGCCATCGCCAAGGCGACCAAGGAGGGCAAGGTGATCTCGGTGGGCGGCGGCGGCGATACGGTTTCGGCGCTCAAGCTCGCCGGGGTGCATGACGATCTCACCTATCTCTCCACGGCGGGCGGCGCCTTCCTGGAATGGATGGAAGGCAAGATCCTCCCCGGCGTGGAGGTGCTGAGCAAGGCGTTCTCCAACCTCGGATAGGCCGCTTAGACGGCCGAGAGCGGCTTGGAGAGCTCCTCCAGGGATTTGCCCTCGGCCGGCTCGGCCAGGAAGGCGGCGAGAATTCCCGCCCCCAGCATCAGCGCCCCGGCGAAGCCATAGCCGGCGCAGATGCTCCAGGGATGGCCGGAGCCGATGAGCCGCCCGAAGGCGAGGGGGGCGGCCACCCCGCCCAGCGCCGTGCCGAAGGCGTAGAAGAGGGCGATGGCCATGGCGCGGATTTCCAAGGGGAATAATTCGCTGGCGGTGAGATACGCCGCGCTCGCCGCCGAGGAGGCGACGAAAAATATCGCGGCCCAGGCGAGGGTCTGGGTGGTGGCGTTGAACCAGCCCAGCGCGAAGCCGTAGCCGGTGACGGCCAGCATCAGCCCGGAGAGGATGTAGGTGAGGGCCAGCATCGGCCGCCGCCCCACAGTGTCGAAGAGATGGCCGAGCAGCAGCGGGCCGAGAAAATTGCCCGCCGCCAGCGGCAGGAGATAAATGCCCGCCCGCCCCTGGGGGACGTGGTAGAAGCGGGTGAGCATCAGCGCGTAGGTGAAGAACAAGGCGTTATAGAGAAAGGCCTGCGCCGCCATCAGCGCCAGCACCAGCACGGTGCGGCTTTTATATTGGCCGAACAGCACGGGCAGGATGAGGCCGGGACCGAAACTCTTGCGGGGATGCAAAGTGAGGGCGGGGAGCGCTCCGGGCGGAGGCGTGCCGGTTCTCGCCTCGATCTCGCTCATCACCGCCTCCGCCGCCTCGGCCTGGCCATGCGTCACCAGCCAGCGCGGGCTTTCTGGGATCATGCGGCGCAGGGCGATGACGACCAGGCCGAGCGCCGCCCCCAACCCGAAGCCGAGCCGCCAGCCGAGGCTCTCGGGCAGGTAGCGCGGGTCGAGGAGAATGAGCGTCATCCCGGCTCCCAGCGCCGCGCCCAGCCAGTAGGTGCCGTTGAGGCCGAGGCTGAGGCGGCCGCGCAGCCGCGCGGGCATCAGCTCGTCCACGGCGGAATTGACCGCCGCGTATTCCCCGCCAATGCCGAGCCCGGTGAGCAGGCGGAAGGCGGCGAGCGAGACGCCGTTCCAGGCGAAGGCGCTGAGCAGCACGCCCGCGAGATAGCAGCCGAGGGTGATGAAAAAGATGCGGCGGCGGCCGAAACGGTCCGAGAGCCAGCCGAAGACCAGCGCGCCCGCCACCGCGCCGCCCAGATAGCATGAGCCGATCGCGCCGATATCGCCCGGCCCCAGCCCCAGGGTGCGCGGGCTGGCGAGCACCGCGCCCATGGCGCCGATGATGGTGACTTCCAGCCCGTCCAGCATCCAGCTGGTGCCCAGCCCGGCGAGGATCAGCGCGTGAAAGCGGCTCCAGCGCAGCCGGTCCAGCCGGTGGGGAATGGCGGTGCGCAGGCTATGGATGGGTTAAAACCCTCCGAAGCTGGCCGGGTCTTCCAGCGGGTCGGCGGTGCCGCGCTCCGCCGGCTGGTGCAGGGCGGGCTCGCGGGTATCCGCCTCTCGCGCGGCGCGCTCCGCTTCCTGGCGGGCGCGCTCCATCAACCGCCAGGCCTGGGCGGCATAGTGGCGCATGCGTTCCCTTTCGGCCTCGGAGAGAAAATTGGTTTGCTCCATGCTCCATGGAATAACAGCTTCCGCTCCGCCGATCCTGGCCGGCAGATGAGGAAGGCGTCATCCGGCTTGGATTCCGCGGCGCGGCTCCCAATTGGTCCTGCATTCCATCAGAGGCGGTTTCCGCCAAAGAAAGGAGGATCTCACATGAGCAATCTCAAATCCCTCAAAGTCGCCGTGCTGGCCACGGATGGTTTCGAACAATCCGAGCTGACAGAGCCGGTGCGCGCTCTGCGCGAAGCGGGGGCGGAGCCGGTGGTGGTCGCGCCGCATGGCGGCGAGATCCAGGGCATGCGGCATCATGAGAAAGGCGATAAGGTGAAGGTGGACCAGACGCTCGACCGGGTGGACGCCAAGAGCTTCGATGCGCTGGTGCTGCCGGGCGGGGTCGCCAACCCGGATGAACTGCGCACCAACAAGGAGGCGATGGCCTTCGTCCGCCATTTCGTCGAGGCGGGAAAACCAGTGGCGGCGATCTGCCATGGGCCGTGGAGCCTGGTGGAGGTGGGGGCGGTGAAAGGCCGCAAGCTGACCTCCTGGCCGTCGCTGCGCACCGACATCAAGAACGCCGGCGGGGAATGGGTTGATCAGGAGGTGGTGGTGGATGGCATGGTCATCACCTCACGCAAGCCTGATGATCTGCCCGCCTTCAATAAGGCGCTGATTAAAATGCTGGAAAGCCGGCCGGCGCGGCACGCCGCCTGACGGGCGAGGGGTGGCGGCTCAATCCTTGCCGCCACCTTCCTCATCCTCCTGCCCGGCGGGCACTGGCAGCCGGTAGCTGTCGTTGAGCCAGCGGCCGAGATCGACACCCGCGCAGCGCTTCGAGCAGAAGGGCTTATGGGCGGGATGGGAGGGACGGCGGCAGACGGGGCAGGTCATGGCGGCAGGATTTCATGCAAGGGCGGGCGGACGCGGCGGCGGCTGATCTCCGCGAAGCCGAGATGGGACAGGCCCAGCAGATGGGGGCGGAGCGGATCGTTTTTCAACCCCTCCGCCAGAGGCGGCAACAAGCCGCGCCGCCGCGCCGGCTTCAGTCCCGCGAAATCCACCACGATGCCGCCCGAGAGATTACGCAACACGATCTGGCGGCAGAGTTCCGGAATCACCGCGCGATTGAGCGCGAGCGGCGACATGGCGCTGGCCGCGGCGGCGTCTATATCCAGCAGGGTGGCGGCCGGGGCGGGAGTGATGTGCAGGCGCGCCCCATGAGGGAGCGGGGCCGGGCTTTCACGCAGCGCGGCGATCTCATCCTCCAGCACCGGGTCGAAGGCGCGGGGCGTGTAGCGGGCGGCGGGCAGCTCCGGGCGGAGTTCGGCCAGGAGGGCGTGATCGTCGATCGCGATCTCCTCCGCCGGGTAGCGGGCCGCGAGGTCAGCCAGCGGGCCGGGGCCGCGGGCGATGAGGCCGGGGGCGGCGCCGGGCGGCGCGGGGGTGAGGTCCAGGCGCGGGCCCTTATCCCCCTGGGCGGCGCGGCTGACCCTGACGGTGACATATTGCCCCTGGGTGAGCGTTTTGCCGCCGGCGCTGTCCGGTAGAAATCCGGAGAGGCCGCCGCCGAGGGCCACGAAGCATCCCGCCAGCGCCTTTTCCCGGGTTTCCACCCGCCCGGTATAAACATCGCCCACCCCATCCGGGGCGGCGCGGTTCCAGACATGAAATTCCAGCAGCGCATCGCCGCGCAGCCGCGCGATGCGGATGAACGTATCCTGGACGGAGACGGCGATCACCGCCAGCCCAGGCCGCGCAGCAGCGCGGCGGTCTCGTGGAGGGGCAGGCCGACCACCCCCGAGCAGGAGCCGGCGGTGAAATCGATGAAGGCGGCGGCCCGGCCTTGCAGCGCATAGGCCCCCGCCTTACCCCGCCACTCGCCGCTGGCGAGATAGGCGTTGATCTGCGGCTCATCCAGCCGGGCGAGGCCGACGACGCTCACCGCCACCCGGCAGGCGACGCGGCCATCCGGCGCGCGCACCGCCACGGCGGAAAACACCTTATGGCGGCGGCCGGACAGCAGGCGCAGATGCCTGGCCGCTTCCTCCGGCGAGTCGGTTTTGGGAAGGATGCGCCGCCCGGCGGCGACGACGGTGTCCGCCGCGATTACATAGGAATCGGGCTCGGGCCGCAGTTTTTCCAGCGCCATGCGCCGGGCATAGGCGCGGGGGAGTTCGCCGGGGCGGGGAGTCTCGTCGATATCGGGAGGCAGGACGCGGGCGGGTTCTATGCCGATTTGCCGCAGCAGCGCGAGGCGGCGGGGGCTGGCCGAGGCTAGAATTACTTGAAGCGGAATGTGATGCGGCCCTTGGTGAGGTCGTAGGGGGTCATCTCGACATTCACCCGGTCCCCTGCCAGCACGCGGATGCGGTTCTTGCGCATTTTACCGCTGGTATGGGCGAGGATCACATGGTCATTATCCAGCTTGACGCGGAACATGGCGTTGGGAAGCAATTCGGTGACCGTGCCGCTGAATTCGATCATATCTTCTTTGGACAAACACGCCTCATCTTGCTGAAAACCGGGAAACTGCGCCCAAATGGGCCGGTATTCCGCCCGCGTCAAGCTGGCAGCCATGGGGCGGGCGCAGGGGCGGGTCCCGGCGCGGCGGCGGCGGGCCGGGAAAACCGGGCGCTAACATATTGCAATAGCAGGATATGGTGGGCACAACAGGGATTGAACCTGTGACCCCCACCATGTCAAGGTGGTGCTCTACCGCTGAGCTATGTGCCCATATCCGTGCGGGCTTACTAGCGGCGTTGAGGATGGGAGGCAAGGGCTTGGGGAAGTGGCGGGAGATCGCCGCGCGGCGGCTGCCCCGGTTAATGAGCCGGTTCTGGCGGCGGCGGGCGGCCTTCTGGGGCGGGGCGGTGGGCGTGGGGCTGGCGAGCGTGCTGTTCGCCAAGGCCGCCGATGGCGGCGAGACTTTGTTCCGCGAGATCCGGGCGCAGGGAAGCCTCTGGCCCCTGCTCATCACGCCGCTCGGCTTCGTGCTCTGCGCCTGGGCGGCCTTCCGCCTGTTTCCCGGCTCGCAGGGCAGCGGCATCCCCCAGGCCATCGCGGCGCGGGAATTGCCGCGCGGCCTCGCCCGCCGCCGCCTGCTCTCCCTGCGGCTATGCGCCGGCAAGGTGGCGCTGACGGTGCTGGCGCTGATTTGCGGCGCCTCGGTGGGGCGGGAAGGGCCGACGGTGCAGCTCGGCGCCGGGATCATGCTGCAGGTGAGCCGGTTGCGCGGGCTGCAAAATGAGCGGGGCCTGATCCTGGCGGGCTCGGCGGCGGGCATCGCCGCGGCCTTCAATGCGCCCTTGGCGGGGGTGGTGTTCGCCATCGAGGAGATGAGCCGCAGCTTCGAGGCCAAGACCAACGGCCTGGTGCTGACGACGGTGATCATTGGCGGCCTCGTCTCGCTGGGGGTGATGGGGAACTACACCTATTTCGGCGTGACCAGCGCCACCGTCACCGGGTGGAGGGATTGGGGGCTGACCGTGTTTTGCGGCGTGGCGGGCGGTTTTTTGGGCGGGGCGTTCAGCCGCTGGCTGCTGGGGCTGATGGGCTGGGCGCGGGGGTTGATCGCGGCAAACCCGCGCCGCCGCCTGCTTTATCCTCTGGCTTGCGGCGGCCTCGTCGCGCTGATGGGCCTGCTTTCAGGCGGCGAGAGTTTCGGCGCCGGTTATGCCATCGCCCGCGCGGCGGTGGAGGGCGCGGCGCCGCCCTGGTTTTACTGGCCCGCCAAATTCGTGGCGACGCTGGCGACGGCGGCCTCGGGCATCCCCGGCGGCATTTTCGCGCCCTCGCTCTCGGTGGGGGCGGGGTTCGGCGCCTGGGCGGCGCAAATGGGCGGCGCCGGGGCCAGCCTGGGAGCGGTGCTCGGCATGGCCGGCTATTTCGCCGGCGTGGTGCAGGCGCCGATGACCGCCTTCGTCATCATTGTCGAAATGACCGGCAATACCGGGGCGATGATCCCGGTGATGGTCGCCGCCATGCTGGGGATGGGGGTATCGCGCCTGGTGTGCCGGCGCCCGCTCTATCATGAGATGGCCCATGCCTTTCTTCGCGCCGCGGCGGCGGAGCCTATAGGGTCTCGACCAGCTCCACCCCCGGAATGAGCTTGACCGCCTGGGCCAGCCGGGGCGAGACGTTGAACCCGCCCGGCAGCCGCAGCTCCGGCCGGGCGGCGGCGCCGGTGCGCGGCGCCAGGATCACCCGCCCGCGCCCGCGCCCCTCGCGCTCCAGCAGGGATTTGAGCGAGGGCACCGCCTCCTCGCGGTCCAGCCAGATTTTCAGGCTGGCGCCCGCCTCGCGCGCGGCGTCGTCCAGCAAGGCCACGTCGCTGGCGGTGATGCGCAGCGATTCGCCCTCCAGCTTCAGATCGGCGGTGACCATCAGCGCGGCGCCTTCCTCCAGCATCTCCCGCGCCCGCCCCAGCACCTCGGAGAACAGCGTCACCTCGAAACTGCCTTGCATATCGGAGAGGGTGAGCCACATCATCCGGCTGCCGGTGCGGGTGACGCGTTCCTTTTTGGCGGTGACGGTGCCCGCCAGCTTGACGCGCCCGCCCCCGGCCTCGGCCCGGCGCTGGATGGCGTGGGAGGGCACGACCTCCAGCCGCCGCAGCGCCTGGGCGTACATGTCGAGCGGGTGGGCGGAGAGATGGAAGCCGATCGCCTCCGCCTCGAAGGCGAGGCGCTCCATTTCCGGCCAGTCCGGCCCGCGCGTGAGGCGGAGCGGCTCCGGCCCGCCACCGCCGAACAGGCCGATCTGCCCGCTCTCCTGCTCGGCCAGGCGGGTCTGGGCGGCGCGCAAGATCGCCTCGGCGGCGGCGAAGACGCGGGCGCGGTTGGGCTCGAGACTGTCGAACGCCCCCGCCTTGGCGAGAATCTCGATCTGGGCCCGGGTGAGGCCGCGCGGGTCGATGCGGGCGGCGAAATCCTCGAGCGAGGCGAAGGGGCGATCGCCGCGCGCCCGCACCAGCTCCTGCATTGCCCCCACCCCCACGCGCTTGACCGCCCCCAGCGCGTAGCGGATGGCGGCGCCGCCATCCGGGGCGGTTTCCACCTCGAAATCCGCGCCGGAGCGGTTGATGTCCGGCGGCAGGACCTGGATGCCAAGGCGCAGCGCGTCCGCCCGCAGCATGGCGATTTTCTCGGTATTGGCGAGGGCGAGGGACATGCAGGCGGCGAGCAGCGCCACCGGATGGTTGGCGCGCAGATAGGCGGTTTGGTAGGAGACGAGGGCATAGGCGGCGGCGTGGGATTTGTTGAAGCCGTAATCCGCGAATTTCGCCATCAGGTCGAAGATCTCGTTGGCCCGCGCCTCGGTGAAGCCCTTTTTCAGCGCGCCCTCGCAGAAGATCTTGCGCTGCGCCTCCATCTCGGCATGGATTTTCTTGCCCATGGCGCGGCGCAGCAGATCCGCCCCCGCCAGGGTGTAGCCCGCCATCACCTGGGCGATCTGCATCACCTGCTCCTGATAGACGATGATGCCGTAGGTCTCGGCGAGGATGGGGTGGATGGCGGGGTCGGGCGCCGCCCATGGCGCGCCGCGCTTACGCTCGCAATAATCGGGGATATTGGCCATCGGCCCCGGGCGGTTGAGAGCCTGGATGGCGATGAGATCCTCAAACCGGTCCGGGCGCATCTGGGCGAGGGCGGTGCGGAACAAGGCGGTTTCGAAGGTGAACACCCCGGCGGTGTCGCCGCGCCCGATCATCTCATAGGTCTTGGCGTCATCCAGCGGGATGGCGGCGATGTCCAGCTCGATGCCCTGGCGGCGCAGGAAGTTCAGCGCCCGGTCGATGATGGTGAGGGTGGTGAGGCCGAGGAAATCGAATTTCACCAGCCCGACCTGCTCGACATATTTCATCGAATACTGGGTGACGAGCAGATCCGAGCGCGGGTCTTTGTAAAGCGGCACCAGCTCGACCAGATCACGGTCGCCGATGACCACGCCGGCGGCATGGGTGGAGGCGTGGCGGTAGAGTCCCTCGATCTGCTGGGCGATTTCGAGCAGCCGCGCCAGCCCCTCATCCGCGTCGCGCATCTCGCGCAACCGGGGCTCGCCCGCGATGGCCTCCCGCAAGCTCACCGGCTTGGCGGGGTTGTTGGGGATCAGCTCCGCCACCTTGTTGACCTGGCCGTAGGGCAGGCCGAGCACCCGCCCGACATCGCGCACTGCCGCGCGGGCCTGGAGCTTGCCGAAGGTGATGATCTGGGCGACGCGCTCGGCGCCGTATTCGTTGACGACGTAATTGATCACCTCGTCCCGCCGCTCCTGGCAGAAATCGATGTCGAAATCCGGCATGGAGACACGCTCGGGGTTGAGGAAGCGCTCGAAGAGCAGGGCGTAGCGCAGCGGGTTGAGATCGGTGATGCGCAGCGCCCAGGCGGTGAGCGAGCCCGCCCCCGAGCCGCGCCCCGGCCCCACGGGAATCCGGCGGGATTTCGCCCATTGGATGAAATCCGCGACGATGAGGAAGTAGCCGGGAAAGCCCATCTGCGCGATGACCCCGAGCTCGAACTCCAGCCGTTCCCAATAGGGCGGTTCTTCCGCCTCGGGGATCGCCTCGGCGGCGAGGCGCTGGCGCAGCCCCTCCCGCGCCAGTTCGCGCAGGGTCTCCGCCTCGCCCGCGCCGCCGCGCAGCTTGGCGCAGACGGGCAGCAGCGGCTTGCGGGTGGCGGTCATCACCGCGCAGCCGCGGGCGATGGCGAGGGTGTTGTCGCAGGCATCCGGCAGGTCGGCGAACAAGGCGCGCATCGCCGCCGCGGGCTTGAACCAATGCTCAGGGGTGACGCGGCGGCGGTCTTTTTCCGCCAGCACCCGCCCCTCGGCGATGCAGAGCAGGGCGTCATGGGCCTCATACATGCCGGGATGGGCGAAGAAGCACTCATTGGTGGCAGCGAGGGGCAGATCCAGCGTCTCGGCGAGGATAAGGAAACCGGGCTCGACCGCCTGCTCCAGTGCCTCGCCATGGCGCTGGAGTTCCAGGGCGAGGCGGCCGGAAAACGCCTCTTTCAGCGCCGCCAGGCTGGCGCGGGCTTCCTCCATCTGGCCCTCGGCCAGCAGCCGGCCGAGCGGGCCGCGCGCCCCGCCGGTGAGCAGGAACAGGCCCTCGGCATGGTCGAGCAGCTGGGCAAGGCTGATTTGCGGCTTTGCCGCCTCGCCATCCAGATAAGAGAGCGAGGAGAGGCGTTGCAGATTGGCGTAGCCCGTCTCGGTCTGCGCCAGCGCCACCACGGGGGCGGGCGGGGTGGGGGCGCCGGGGCGGGCGAGGCCGAGCTGGCAGCCGATGATGGGCTGTACCCCGGCCTTGGCGCAGGCCTGGCTGAATTCGAGCGCGCCGAACATGTTGGAGGTATCGGCGATGGCGACGGCGGGCATGGCGTCCGCCGCCGCCAGCGCGGCGATTTTCTCCGGCTTGATCGCGCCCTCCGAGAGGGAATAGGCGGAGTGGACGCGCAGATGCACGAAATCGGCGTGGGGCATGGGACTCCTCGGGCTCCGCGGCAGTGTGGTCCGGCGGTCAGGCCAGTTCAAGCGGCGGGTCGTAGGCCGCGCCGGTGAAATAAAGCCCGGCGGCGGGGGCGGTCTGCCCGGCGGCGGGGCGGGCGCGGGCGGCGAGGATCGCGGCGATCTTTTCCTCCGGCCAGCGTCCCTCGCCCACCATCTTGAGGCTGCCCGCCATGTTGCGCACCTGGTGATGAAGGAAGCTGCGTGCCCGGGTCTCGATGATCACATGCGCGCCCTCCCGGCGCACGGCGAGCGCGTCCAGCGTGCGCATCGGCGTTTTGGCCTGGCAGGCGGCGGCGCGGAAGGAGGAGAAATCGTGATGGCCAAGCAGGAACTGGGCGGCGCGGTGCATGGCCTGTTCATCCAGGCCGGGCCGCACGTGCCAGACCCGCCCGGCCTCCAGCGTGGGCGGCTGCGGCCGGTTGAGGATGACATAGCGGTAGGCGCGCGAGACGGCAGAGAAGCGGGCGTTCCAGCCCGGCGGGGCCGGGCCGCAGCGCAGCACCGCGATGGGGTGGGGCTTGAGGTGGAAATTCATCGCCTCGCGGATGCGGAAGGGGGAAAGGTCCGGCAGCTCGATCTGCACGATCATCGCCAGCGCGTGCACCCCGGCATCCGTGCGCCCGGCGGCGATGGCCTCGCCCGGCTCCGCCCCGCCGCGCAGCCGGGCGGCGGCCTCCTCCACCGCTTGCTGGATGGCGAGCCCGTGTTTCTGCCGCTGCCAGCCCATGAAGGGGCCGCCATCATATTCGAGCTCGAGCGCCCAAAGGCTCAATAGAAGCGCGCCCCCCCGGGCAGCTTGTAGCCGCGCAGGAACTCCTCCGCCGTCATCGGCGATTTGCCCGCCCGTTGCAGCCGGGTGACGCGCAGCGCGCCCTCGCCGCAGGCGATGGTGAGCCCCCCCGGGAGCAGCGTGCCGGGAATGCCGGACCCTTCCACCACCTCGGCGGCGAGGAATTTGACGACCACGTCGCCAAGCAGCCCGAGCGCGCCGGGCCAGGGCTGATAAGCGCGGATGCGCCGCTCCAGCACCGCCGCGGGCAGGCGAAAATCCAGCCGCGCATCCTCGCGGGTGAGTTTGGGAGCGTAGGTGGCCAGCGCCTCGTTCTGGATGATGGGCGCACTCGGCTCCGCCAGCTCCCGCAGGATCAGCCGCGCGCCGCTTTCGGCCAAGCGGTCTTGCAGCTCGGCGGCGGTCTCGCGCGGGCCGATGGGAGTGGCCTCGCGCCGCAGCATCGGCCCCGTATCCAGCCCGGCCTCCATTTGCATCACGGTGATGCCGGTCTCCGCATCCCCCGCCGCGATGGCCGCCTGGATCGGCGCCGCTCCCCGCCAGCGCGGCAGCAGCGAGGCGTGGATGTTGAGACAGCCGCGCCGGGGCGCGGCCAGCCATTCCGGCGGCAGAATCTGCCCATAGGCCGCCACCACGGCGGCATCGAGGCCCAAGGCGCGGAAATGGGCCAGCTCCTGCGCGTCGCGGCGCAGCCGCGCCGGATTGCGCACGGGCAGGCCCAGCGCCAGCGCGGCGGCATGGACGGGGCAAGGGGTTTGCTTCTGGCCGCGCCCGGCGGGTTTGGGCGGCTGCGCATATACCGCCACGATGTCGTGCGCCGCCGCCAGGGCGCGCAGCGCCGGCACGGCGAAATCCGGCGAGCCCATGAAGGCCAGCCTCAGCCGCCCGCTCATGCGCGCGCCTTCAGCTCCTTCTGCGCCTTGGCGAGCTTGCGCAGCAGGATGTTGCGCTTGAGGGCCGAGAGATGGTCCACGAAGAGAATCCCATTGAGATGATCGATCTCGTGTTGCAGGCAGGCCGAGAGCAGGCCCTCCGCCTCGATCTCCTTGCGCGCGCCCTCGGGGTCCTGATAGCGCAGCCGGACCCGGGCGGGACGGGTGACCTCCGCGTATTGGTCGGGCAGGGAGAGGCAGCCTTCCTCCTGGGTGGCGGTTTCATCCGAGCGGGCGACGATCTCCGGATTAATGAGGGCGAGCGGCGCGGGCTCGTCCTTGGCCACATCCACCACGATCACCCGCAACAGGCTGCCGACCTGGTTGGCGGCGAGGCCGATGCCCGGCGCCTTGTACATGGTGGCGAACATGGCGGGAACGAGGCGGCGGATTTCCTCCGCGTCGGCGGCGGTGACGGGACGCGCCGTCCTGCGCAGGACCGGGGCGGGGTGGATGAGAATGGGCAGGACCGGCGCGCCGGTTTGTGTCTCGGACATGCCACGCATGTAATCCGCCGGCCCGCCCCTGCCAACCATTGCCTCTTGCATCGCAGGAAAACCATGCCAACATGTGAACCCGGGTGCCTCGCCAGAGGGCCCACGCCTGCTTCGCTCATTTGGGGGAGCTTTTGACATGACGACACGCGTTTTCACCTCGCCGATGTTTCTCGGCTTCGACCATCTGGAACAGATGATCGAACGCGCCGCGAAAACATCATCCGACGGCTATCCGCCCTATAATATAGAGCAGCTAAGCCCGGTCTCGCTGCGCATCACCCTCGCCGTGGCGGGGTTCACCATGGACGATCTGCAAATCACCCTGGAGGATAACCAGATGGTAATCCGGGGCCGCCAGACTGACGATGCTCAGGGACGCGTCTTCCTGCATCGCGGCATCGCGGCGCGCCAGTTCCAGCGGGCCTTCGTGATCGCGGAGGGGATCGAGGTGAAGGGCGCGTGGCTGGATAACGGCCTGTTGCATGTGGACCTCATCCGTCCCACGCCGCAACCGGTGGTGAAGACCATTCCCATTTCCCGCGGGCAAGGCAAGGTCGCCGCCCCGCGCACGGTGGACGGAGATTAAGGCGGATTTCGCATTGGCGCCGCCGCGCGGGCTGGCCAAAACGGCGGCCCTTACCAAATTAAACTACGCTTGGACCTTGGGCCGGATATGCCGCCCCGAGGGGCTGAAAGGACAGATTATGAACATCAAGACCCATGACGGCACGGCCAATTTCGTTCCCGGCACGGTGCTCGACATTCATCACATTTCCGCTGCCCAGCTGGCGATGCTCGGGCTGGAGGAGATCGCCTTCGTCAAGCCGGTGATGACCGATCACGGCCCGGCTTTTGCCATTCATGCCGCCGACGGCACGCCGATGGCGCTGGCGGCGAACCCGGATTTGGCGGCGGCCGCGATTGTTCAGCACAACATGCTCCCTTATCTGGTGCATTAATCACGTTTCCGCCTGGGCGGACGGCTCCGCCTAGCCGGCCGCCCGGGCGGGTGGTACAGGGCACGGCCATGTCGATCGTGCTCGCATTGCCCAAGGGGCGGATTCTCAAGGAAGCGGGGCCGCTGCTTGCCCGCGCCGGGCTGGAGCCCGAGCCGGACCATGCGGACGAATCCTCCCGCAAGCTGCGGTTTTCCACACGCCATCCGGACGTGGACGTGATTCGGGTGCGCTCCTTCGACGTGGCGACCTTCGTCGCCTTCGGCGCGGCGCAAATCGGCATTTGCGGCGCGGACGTGCTGATGGAGTTCGATTATCCCGAGATCTACGCGCCGCTTGATCTCGGCATTGGCCGCTGCCGCGTCTCGGTCGCCGAGCCGGGGGACGAGGCCGGGCAGACCGATCTCTCCCGCGTCTCCGCCATACGTGTCGCCAGCAAATACCCTAACATCGCCCGCCGCCACTTCGCCCGGCGGGGCATCCAGGCGGAGATCGTCGAGCTTTCCGGCTCGATGGAGCTGGCGCCCGGCCTCGGCCTCTCGCGCCTGATCGTCGATCTGGTGCAGACCGGCGGCACGCTCAAGGCCAACGGGCTGGTGGAGACGGATGTCATCGCCCATGTCTCCTCCCGCCTTATCGTCAATCGCGTGGCGCTCAAGACCCGGCCCGAGGAGATCGGCGGCTGGATCGAGGCCTTTAGAAAGGCGTTGGCGCCATGATGAGGCTTTCCACCGCCCAGCCGGATTTTGCCGCCGCCCTGGCCCGGCTGCTCACCCGCGCCCAGGGATTGGCGGAGGTTTCGGCCCAGGTGCGGGAGATCATCGCCCGGGTGCGGGCCGAGGGCGACGAGGCTTTGCTCGGCTATACCGCGCGCTTCGATCGCCAGAGGCTGACGGCCGCGGAATTGCGGGTGACGAGGGCGGAGATGGACGCCGCCGAGGCCGCGACGCCGCCCCGCCTGCGCGAGGCTCTGGCTGTGGCGGCGCGGCGGATCGAGGCGTTTCACCGGGCGCAATTGCCGCGCGGCATCGAATATACCGACGAGGCCGGAGTGGTGTGCGGGATGCGCTGGGGGGCGCTGGACGCGGTGGGGCTATACGTGCCCGGCGGCAAGGCGGCCTATCCCTCCTCGGTGCTGATGAACGCGATTCCCGCCAGGGTAGCGGGGGTGGGGCGCATCGCCATGGTGGTGCCCGCGCCGGATGGGGTGCTCAACCCCTTGGTGCTGGCTGCGGCGAAAGCGGCGGGACTCGACGAGATCTACCGGGTCGGCGGGGCGCAGGCGGTGGCGGCCCTCGCCTATGGCACGGCCAGCATCGCCCGGGTGGACCGTATCGTCGGGCCGGGCAACGCCTATGTGGCGGAGGCCAAGCGCCAAGTCTTCGGCCAGGTGGGGATCGATTCGATCGCCGGGCCTTCCGAGGTGCTGATCATCGCCGATGACGGGAACGACCCCGACCGGGTGGCGATGGACCTGCTGGCCCAGGCCGAGCATGACGAGGACGCCCAATCCATCCTGGTCACCCCCAGCGGCCGCCTGGCCGCGCGGGTCGAGACCGCGGTGGCGGCGGCGCTGACGGCGCTGCCGCGCCGCGAGATCGCCGGGGCGAGCTGGGAGCGCCACGGCGCGATCATCCTCGTGCAAGGCTGGGACGAGGCGGCGGCCATCGCCAACCAGGTCGCGCCCGAGCATCTGCAATTGATGCTGGCCGAACCCTGGCCGCTCTTTGCCAAAATCCGTCATGCCGGGGCGGTGTTTCTGGGGCGCGACACGCCGGAGGCGATGGGCGATTACATCATCGGCCCCAACCATGTGCTGCCCACCTCCGGCACGGCGCGCTTCGCCTCCGGGCTCTCGGTCTATGACTTCATGAAGCGCACCACCTATGCCGAGGCGCCGGGGGCGGCGTTGGCGGCGCTGGGGCCGCACGCGGTGGCGCTGGCCGAGGCGGAGGGGCTGACGGCGCATGCGGCGAGCATCGCCCTGCGGCTGGCGAAAGACTAGGATTGGAGAGCTGGAAGATGCGATGGCGGACGGAAACGATATCGCCGTTTTGATCCTGGCCCATACGTCTCCCGGCGGATTGGCGGGGCTCGCGCGTTTTTTCGCCGGCGCGGGGTGTGATCTCTTCGTCCATGTGGACGCCAAGGCGGATGAGGCGTGGTTCCGGGACGCGGCCCGCCCCTGGCCGGTGCGGTTCATCACGCCACGGATCAACGTGTTTTGGCGCGGCTTCACGATGATCGACGCGATGATCAGCCTGATCCAGACCGCGCACGGCCAAAAACCCTATGCGCGTTACGTGATTCTCTCCGACGACACGCTGCCGCTGCAGCCGCCGGATGTGATCCGCAACAAATTATCGGGGCCGGAGGAATTTATCACCACCCGCGAGGCGGAGGATTTCAGATTCCGGTACGAGTCGTTTTTTCTTTTCGACAGCGTGGCGACACAGATCCGCTGGATTCCCTTGCGGGAACGGGCCGTCACGCCCGATCTGATCGCGCGCATGAAACGGCTTGAAGCCTTGATGAATCGGGGAAAGAAAAAACTGGAGCGTTTCTGGTACGGCTCGCAGTGGATGGCCCTGACCGCGGCGGCGATGGATAAAATTCTCCGGAGCTGGGAGGATGATGCGTGGCTGCGCGACTCTTTCGAATTTTCCGAGGCGCCGGATGAATCCTATTTCCAGACGATCATCGGGGAAAGCCTGGGGCCGGTCAACCGGCCACTGACCTATGTGGATTGGAACGCGCCCGAGCCGCCCCGCGTCTTCGCCGAGCTTGCCGAGATCGAGGCGCTGAACCGGCCGGAGTTCATGTTTTTGCGTAAGGCCAGGCTGCCGGCGGCGCAGCTTGACCAATGGATCACCCGGCTGCGGGCGCCATAATCCGGCGCAGGATTTCCTCCACCAAAGCATCGATATCCTCCGCCCGCGTGCGGTGGTTGACGATGGCGCAGCGGATCGCCACCCGCCCGCCGATGCGGGTGGTGGAGGGGGCGAACAGCCCATCCTCTTGCAAATCCGCGACCAGATCGATCACCTCATCGTCGCTTTTGCCCTTGATGCCGAAACAGACGATGTTGAGCGGCACCGGCGCCAGCAGGGTGAGCCGGTTGCTGGCCCGCACCCGGGCGGCGAGGCGCTGGGCCAGGGCGCAGCTCGTTTCCACCACGTGGGCCAGCCCCTGCGTGCCGTAGGCGGAGAGGCTCATCCAGACCTTGAGCGCCGAGAAGCCGCGCGAGAGGTCCGGCCCCAGATCGCACGGCCAGGGGAAGCCTCCGGCCAGCCCGCGCGGCGCGGCGGCGAGATAAGGGGCGGGCTGGGCGAAGGTGGCGGTGTGAATCGCCGGGTCGCGCACCAGCACGCAGCCGCAGGAATAGGTGACCTGCGGCCATTTATGAAAATCGAAGGCGATAGAATCGGCGCGCCCGAGCCCGGCGGTGAGGGGGCGTGTGGCGGGGGAGAGGGCGGCGAGCGCGCCGAAAGCGCCATCCACATGGAACCAGGCGCCATGCGCCGCGGCGATCTCCGCCGCTATGTGCAGGTCGTCGAACGCGCCGGTATCAACGCTGCCCGCGGTGGCGGCGACGAGAAAGGGGCGGAACCCCGCCGCGGCATCCGCCGCGATGGCGGCGCGCAGCTTATCCATATCCATGCGGAATTGGTCGTCGAGCGGGATTTTTCGCAAGGCGGCGCGGCCGAGCCCGGCCATGTCCAGCGCGGCGGGAATACAGCGATGCGCCCCCGCCGAGGCATAGGCGGTGAGGCGGGCCCCCGCCACGCCGGTCTCATGCCCGGCCTCGCCCAGCGCCTTCTGGCGCGCGCAGAGCACGGCGCAGAAATTGGCCATGGAGGAGCCGGTGAGCAGCACGCCGGAGGTACCGGCGGGCATGCCGAGCATCGCCGCCGCCCAGGCGATCACCTGCCGCTCCACAACGATACCGGCATGGTCGCGGCCGCCGCAATTGGCGTTCATCGCCCCCGCCAGCAACTCCGCCAGCATCGAGACCGGGTTGCCGCCGCCATGCACCCAGCCCATGAAGCGGGGATGGAGATTGCCGGTGACGTAAGGCTGGATCTCATCGCGGAAGCGGGCGTAGAGCGCCTCCGGCGCCGTGCCCTGGACGGGCAGGGGGGCCGCGAAGCTCTCGCGCAGGACCTCGGGCATGGGCCGCCAGACCGGCTGGTCACGCAGGGTGGCGAGATGGTCCACCATATCGTCCAGCATTTGATGGCCAAGGGCGCGCAGGGCGGACCAATCGGCGGGGTCGAGCGTGTTCATAATAAGGATCCGCTAGACAATTTCAAAATCAAATTTTTCCCAGTCCCGGGCGTCTTGGCGATTGCAGATGAGATTTCCGTTGGGTTCCGCAGAGAGAAATTTATTGTTATGCGAGAAATTAAATTTATTGTCGGGGGTTCGGCTAATATTAAACTCAGCGGCCGAATCTTCATCGACGGGGAGTTCTCCTTTCAGGGAGACTCCTAAATATATTTCAAAGTTATCTCTTTTTATTACTAGATGTCCCATCCTTCCTTTCAGAACCAAGGAAACGGGAATATCAAATTTCGCATCTAGGTTTGCTATCGAAACGTGTCGGCAATTAAATGACCGTAGATTATAAACCAGAACTGTTTTATGAAAACTAGATAGAAAAAAGTTGCGTTTAAAAATTTCTGCTGCGAGGTAGACAACCAGGGCTCGGCGAGAAGGGGGGAGAAGAATCGCTTTGCAAAAATCAAAACATATAAGACTCTCCGTTAAATGCCCTTGTTTATAGAGCTGTTCTGCCAATTCAATGAGATAGGGGCCGGTGAAGCACAGTTTAGGAATTTCCGTAGAGTTTTTATGTTTTAGTATAAAACTAAAAGTCAATTTTGGTCGACGCGACACAGCCCTAGTTGCTAATTCATTACGATAATATCCGGATCGGCGCCGTTGATGCCTTGATATTTGACGTAAAACATTGATGTTTTTTCCTTGGCAGGCGATTTTTAAGTTCTGGAACGCTTCGGTTCCAGCCATGCAGGGAGTAACATTATGATTAACAAATGGAACCTGTATCAATGTTATGTCTACGAAATAATTACAGATTTTGTGCGCGTGAAATGTGTCTGTTGGATTAAAGGGGTCAAAAAACACGTAAGCTGAGCCCGATGTGTCGGAGTGTTTTATGCTCATTCCCGACATTTCTCTTTTAAAGTGCGTTTGCCAACCGGGATTCGTTCCATCACATTCGTTCGGGTCAATCGTCCATTGAGGGCACAACGCGATAATATTAGTAGCCTTGAGCATTCGAGAGTATTTAAGGGCGGCGTACCCGCCCATTGATCCTCCATATAATATGCGTTCTTCGAATTTTTCTAAAAAATTAGAAATGGAAAGCAAAGAGTTTTCCATACTCTCATAAGGGTACCAATTTGGATATTTCGCCATGAAGCCGATAGCGTTAAGAGCCAAATTATTGATAAGCTTTTCTCCGAAAAAATTCAGTCCATTGGCTAGGCTGATTAAATCTCCAAAAGTTATGATTAACTCGTTGGACTGGCCAATATGCCCGATTACCACGATGTTGTGATCGTCATATAAAATTTGGTTTTGAGTGCTCATTTTCAAAAACCCACAGGCTGTATCCATATTTATCTTTTTAGGCCGCGCCGCGGGCGCGCAAGGCGGTGGCGAGCGTGCCCTCATCCAGCACCTCCAGCGCGCCGCCGATGGGCACGCCCTGGGCGAGGCGGGAAACGGGCACGCCGAAGCGGCGCAGCTGATGCGTGAGATAATGGGTGGTCGCCGCCCCCTCCACCGTGGCCGGCAAGGCGAGGATCACCTCCTCCACGCCGCCTTGCTCCAGCCGCCGCAGCAGGGGCGCGATGGCGAGATCCTCCGGCCCCCGCGCCGAAAGGGCGGAGAGCGTGCCGCCCAGCACATGATAGGTGCCGCGATAGACATGGGCGCGCTCCAGCGCCCAGAGATCGGCCACCCCCTCCACCACGCAGATGCGGGCCTCGCGCAGGGGCTCGGCGCAAATGGCGCAAGGGTCGGCGGAATCGAGATTGCCGCAGATCGAACAATTCCGCACCGAGGCCGCCGCCGCCCGCAGCGCCGCGGCCAGCGGCTCCAGCCCGGTCTCTTTTTCGCGCAGCAGCCGCAATACGATGCGCCGCGCGCTGCGCGGCCCCAGCCCCGGCAGGCGCCCGAACAGGCCGATCAGATGCTCGAGTTCCGGCCCGCCCACCTCAGAACGGCAATTTCAGCCCTGGCGGCAGCGGCAGCCCGCCCATGGCGTTCTTGGTTTCGGCCTCCATCATCGCGTCCAGCCTGGCCTTGGCGTCGGCATGGGCGGCGATGATGAGATCCTCGAGCATCTCGGTCTCCGCCGGGTCGATCAGCTTGGGATCGATTTTCACGGATTTGAGCGCCCCCTTGCCGGAAAGCACCACCCGCACGAGACCCGCGCCCGCCACACCCTCCATCTCGGCCGCTTCCAGCCTGGCCTGCATATCGGCCATTTTTTGCTGCATCTGCTGGGCCTGTTTCATCAGGCCGGCGATGTTCTTCATTCCTCTTCTCCTTCATATGAGTCGTCGGGCGGGGTCAGGGCGGCCCAATCCGCCGGCATTTCCGGCTCCTCCGCCGGCGGGGCGGGAGCTTCCAGACGCGCGCCGGGAAACTGGGCAAGAATCGCCTGCACCAGGGGGTGGGCCAAGGCTTCATCCTCTGCCCTGGCGCGGGCGACCCCCTCCGCCTCGTCAATGGTCGGCTCGCCCGGCAGATGGGAAAGGACGATGGTCCAGCGTCGGCCGGTTTCCGCCTCCAGCAGGGCGGCGAGGCGGCCGGTGAGGTCGCGCGGCACGCGGGGGTCGGCGGCGAGGCGCATCTCGATGACCGGCGGGGCGAAGCGCACGAGATGCACGGATTGGCGCAGATGGGCGTAGAGCATCACGTCCCGCCGCGCCTGGGCCAGGGCCACCACGTCTTGAAAGGTGAGGGCGCGGGGCAGGGCCGCCTGAGCCACCGCGCCGCCATTGACCACCGCCCGCGCGCCGCCGCCGGGGCTGCCCGCTGGCGGGCCGGTGAGCGCGCCCTGGGACTCGGTGAGTTTTTTGACCAGATCTCCGGGCGGCGGCAGATCCGCGACATGGCAGAGCCGGATGAGGATCATCTCCGCCCCGGCCCGGCGGTCTGGAGCCGCCTCCACCTCCTGCAAGCCTTTCAGCAGCATTTGCCACAGCCGCCCGAGGAAGGGGATGGAGAGCATATCCGCCAGGGTTTTGCCGCGGGTGCGCTCCATCTCCGGCAGGGCGGGGCTCTGGGCCAGCGAGGGCACGGATTTCATGCGGGTAAGAAGATGGGCGAGGCCCAGCAGATCAGCCAGGAGAATGCCGGGATCGGCGCCGCGCGCGTAGGAATCGTCGGAAATCCTCAGCGCGGCCTGGATGTCGCCCTGCGCCACCGCGTCCATCAGGTCGAAGACGATGCCGCGATCGGCGAGGCCCAGCATCTCCGCCACCATCGGGGCGGTGATTTCGCCGCCATCCTCGGCCCCGCGGGCAATGGCCTGGTCGAGCAGGGAGAGCCCGTCCCGCACCGAGCCATCGGCCGCGCGGGCAATTTGCGCCAGGGCGCCAGGGGCGATGGCCACCCGCTCCTGGGCCGCCACCGCCGCGAAATGGGCGGCGAGGGTGTCCGCCGGCACGCGCCGGAGATCGAAGCGCTGGCAGCGGGAGAGAACGGTGACGGGGACCTTGCGGATCTCCGTGGTGGCGAGGACGAATTTGATATGCGGGGGCGGCTCCTCCAGCGTTTTGAGCAGCGCGTTGAACGCCGCCTTGGAGAGCATATGCACCTCGTCGATGATGAAGACCTTCACCCGGGCCGCGAGCGGCTTGAAGCGGGTGGCCTCGATGATCTCGCGCACGTCGTCCACGCCGGTATTGGAGGCGGCGTCCATCTCCACCACGTCCGGGTGGCGGTCCGCGAGAATCGCCCGGCAATTCTCACAGACGCCGCACGGGTCGGGGGTGGGGCCGCCCTGGCCGTCCGGCCCGGTGCAGTTGAGCGCGCGGGCAAGAATCCGGGCCGTGGTGGTTTTGCCCACGCCGCGCACGCCGGTGAGCATGAAGGCATGGGCGATACGGCGCATGGCGAAGGCGTTGCGCAGGGTGCGGACCAGCGCCTCCTGGCCGATGAGATCATTAAAGCTGAGGGGGCGGTATTTGCGGGCGAGAACGCGATAGGCCGCCGCCGCGGGCGCCCCGGCATCCGGCTCATCGCCAAAGAGGCCCGGGCCCGGCGGCGGGGCGTCTGGCGCATCGTCGTCGAACAAACCCATGAGCGGTGCGGACCTTGCAAGAAAACCGGGCGGGAGACCGGGCAGCGACCCACGCGAACACCGTTATGGCTGCTGCCTTCCGGCCCTGACCAGGTTGGCGGGCCGCAATGTCCGCCGCCGATCTCCCGCGCCGATTATCGCTTTTGCGGAGGGGAAGCGCAAGCTTGGCAGAAAAAACCCGCCATGCCACATGTGAGGCATGACCTCCCTTTATGAAAGCGAAAACGTCCCGGAACCGGTGGGAATGGCGCTGGACCGGGCTGCATATCTGCGGGATGACCCCGCCTGGCAGGCGCGCGCGGCGGAGGATGGCAGGAGCCTCTACGTTGTGCTGCACGAAGGCAGGGCGCTGGTGGAGGAAACGCCAGCGGGGCTGCGGGCCGCGCTGCTGCCGCCGTTTGGCGAGGCGCCCGACCTGTTTCTGGGACGGGTGGAAGGCCGGCCGGTTTTTGCCGTGGATTTCACCGGGCGGGACCTGCCCGCGGCGCTGGAGGGTGGCGATTACCGCGGGTTGCGAAGTTTGATGACCCGCCTGCCCGCGACGCACACGGCTTTGCTGCTGACCGCGCTCGGCATGTTCAACTGGCGGGCGACGCATAAATTCTGCCCGCTCTGCGCGGGGGCTTTGACGCCGCGGAAGGCCGGGTGGATGGCCCAATGCGAGCAATGCGGAAAAGAGCATTTTCCCCGCACCGATGCGGCGGTGATCATGCTGATCACGCGGGGGGAAAAGGCGCTGCTCGGCCAATCCGCAAATTTTCCGGCCAGGCAGAACATGTACTCCACTCTCGCGGGCTTCGTTGAGCCGGGGGAGAATTTAGAGGATGCCGTCCGCCGGGAAGTGATGGAGGAGACTGGTGTGCGGGTAGGCGCCGTGACCTACCATGCGAGCCAGCCCTGGCCTTTTCCCGCCTCATTGATGCTGGGATTTCATGGCGAGGGGCTCAGCGAGGAGATCGTGCTGGAGGATAACGAGATTCTCGATGCTCGTTGGTTCTCCCGTGAGGATGTGCGCAACCGCGAGGCGCTGGGATTTTCGATTCCGCCCGAGGAGTCGATCGCCCGCCGCCTGATCGAGGCTTGGCTGCGGCAGGGATAGTGCGCCTTGCTTGTATTTGGTTTCAAATTTGTAATCTGAACCTTCTGCGGATCGGCTGCCGCTTCCTCTCAAATAGTAGTCAGCGTCTTCAGCTATGAGATGCCCGCCAAGGCAAAAGCCGGGGATTTCCCCCGCTTTAATTAAAATGCGCTGCCTCAAGGTTGAGGGATATAAATTAATAATAAGACTATTATCTGATTTTGAGTCTTTTATATGAAAAAAATACAACCCTGCCTGTGGATTTTTGTTTGCATTTTCCGCAACGCAGCGTTAAACACCCCGCATAAGGTGGGTTTGAGAAGGGGATTCCGATGGTTGGGCAGATTACGATTAACGGTGCTTTCAACGGCCAGTCCGGAATTTTAACGATTCCGTCCGCACTGCCTGATTCCATTAATGCATTCTTAAACCAGTATGCTGGCGGGATGGCTTCCTCCATTTATGGGGGGATGGTCGGTTATGCTGATTACAATCCTGCCTTGGGCGATACGGTTAATAGTGGCGGGCCGGCGTTTCCTGCTGTGTTTGAAATTTCCAATTTCAACAGTGTGGGGGGCATTACGAACGGGCCGGCCATGACGAATTCCGTTTCCGTCCCCGCCTCGGCCACCAGCCTTTGGGTAGAATTTCCTGGGGTGGTCACGGTTGACGGCTCGGCCTTCACCAATCTGGCACTGTTCGGCGCGAATAGCGATGTGACATATAATGTCACCGGCGGGTTCAGCTCGATTTACGCGGCGGGCGGAAAGGATGTGATCTCGGTTGGGGGCGGTTCGCTTTCTGGCGAGTATATCACCACGGGCGGCAGTGATACCGTTTTCCTGAGCGGTCCCACGGGCAGCACGGGCAATGTGAATGCGGTCGGCAACGCCACCACGAGCGTGTTTGTAGCCAATTCGGATAATGCCACCGTTACCGCCTCGGATAGTGCCGTGGCATCCGTGGCGTTTCTGCCGGGGGCGGGCGGCAATCTGGATTTCATCAATAATTCGACCCAGGCCCAGACCGTTTATGGCGGCACTTACATCATTAATGGGAACGTCGTTTACGCAAATAACGCGGTGACGGCTTGGGGCGGCAATGCCGGCGGGTTCTTTGTCGGAGGCCGGGCGGGCTTCAACTCACTGGTCGGCGGAGCGGGTAACGTGACGCTGGTGGGTGGCGGCGCCCAGGATCTCTTGAGCGCGTCGGGCGCGAATAACCTGCTCTATACGGGCCAGGGCGAGGAATCTCTGATCGGCGGCGGCGGGTCCAACGATTTCTTTGTGGGCTTTGAAAATTACGGGATAGGAACAGTGAAGGCGGTGGGAGACCTCGTTTCCGCCGGCGGTTCCGGATCTCAGAACTTCTTGATCGGCCAGGCATCCTCCACCACGCTCACAGGTTCGACCGTTTCAGGCGCCTCGAATATTTATAACGTGTTAGGCACCTATACGACCCTGGGCGGGCAAGAGGTCAGCATCACCGGTGGCGATTTCACCATCACCGATTTCGGCGCGCATGACGCGATTTGGCTGATCAATGGCTCCGGCACCTTCGATTCAGGCGCCCCGACCGTGGAGACGGTGGGTTCTGCTTTGGGCGGAGGCGGATCGCAGATTCTGCTCTCCGATGGGACCACGATCACACTGAAGGGCGTTTCCACCTCGCAGATCGCCGTGGCTAACAATGGTCATGAGATCTATCGCCAGTAAATTTTAAGGCATACAAAAAGCCTGCAAAAAAGCCTGCCCCATCCGGGGCAGGCTTTTTTTGTTTCAGGGCAGGCTCAGCCAAAAAATCTTTAAGGCAGAGATTTATCGTCAGTTAAGTTCTAGATTAGGCTAGAAGCGGCATCTGCTTGTTCCGCCGGACGAAACACCAGCGCTTCGCCATTCATGCAATAACGCAGCCCCGTAGGGGGCGGACCATCCTCAAAAATATGGCCGAGATGGCCACCGCAATTGCTGCAATGCGCTTCCACGCGGATCATGCCATGGCTGCGGTCGATGCTGGTCCCGATCGCGCCCTCGACCGGATCATTGAAGCTCGGCCAACCTGTGCCGCTTTCGAATTTGCTATTGGAGATAAAAAGGGTTTGGCCGCAGCCCGCGCAAGCGAAGCTGCCAGGGCGTTTCTCGTAATTCAACGCGCAGCTTCCTGGACGTTCTGTGGCGTGACCGCGTAAAACGGCATATTGCGCGGGGGTCAGCCGCCGCCGCCATTCCTCGTCGCTCAACGTAAACGGAAATTGCGTCTCTATGGTTGTCATCGCGGCTCTCCTCATCGCTCTGCCGCCTGATATAGGCGCCGCCGACGAGGTGACCAAGCGAGGGCCGATCTATATATTAACCGGGCCAAACCCCAAGGGTCAGCCCGGTGAATGTATGAATGAGCATAAACTAGACGAGGACACGCTGAAGTGCCCTCAGCTGGTTATTTGCTGGTTTTTTCTGCTTTAATGTGGCTCAAAGCCCGCCAACGTTCCAACGTCGCTTCGCGAGCCGGCTTGCCATCGCTCAAAGAGGCCGCGATCAACCGGTCGATGACGGCATTGCGGAGTTCAGCCTCGGTTTTTAGCATATTCGCGGACATCACTCATCACCTTTCGGTCTTGCAGGACGATATGTCCATTGGTTGATCGATAATCGATAATAAAGGCTCGAATGGGGCAGCCTTCTGAAGCTTATGTGGCAAATTATACGCCGCATTGCAGCAAAAAAAATTGTTGATAACTCTTCATTTATTGTCATCGCCCCATCCTGGGGTTTGCGACATGACGCTGGCCTATCTTGTGCCTCGAAAAGGCATTGCAAACGCGCGCTATTGCCGCGGCCCTGGAGCAACACCCCGTCTCCTGATAGCGTGCCGCAAGCCCTAGGCAGAGGATGACATGGCGTCTTTGAATACCGCGGTGCAGATGGACCCGCTGCATCGCATCGATATCACCGGCGATTCGACTTTCGCGCTGATGCTGGAGGGACAGTCACGCGGCCACCGGCTCTGGTATTATGAGGTTCCCCATATGTGGCTGGATGGCGCTGTATTGCGGGCGCGCGTCAAGCCGGTGACGGTCCGCAACGTGGCGGGTGCCCATTATCAATTTGGGCCGGAGGAGGTGATCGCTCTCGGCGGCATGGATGTGGTGCTCATGCGCCAGGACCCGCCTTTCGACATGGCCTATATCACCGCCACCCATCTTCTAGAGCATATTCATCCCAAGACATTGGTGGTCAACAACCCCGCCGCCGTGCGCAACGCGCCGGAGAAGCTCCTGGTCACGCATTTCCCGGAGCTGATGCCACCGACGCTCATCGCCTGGGACCGCGACGCCATCCGCGAGTTCCGGGCGCGGCACAAAGACATCGTCGTGAAGCCGCTTTTTGGCAATGGCGGCATTGGCGTGTTCCGCATCAAGCCGGATGACGAAAATCTCGGCTCCCTGCTCGATATGTTTTTTACCGCCTCGCGCGAGCCGCTGATGGTCCAGCGTTACGAGCCCGCCGTGCGCAAGGGGGATAAACGGATCATCCTCATCGATGGCGAGCCGCTGGGGGCCATCAACCGTGTGCCGGCCGAAGGGGATTCCCGTTCCAATATGCATGTGGGCGGGCGGGCCGAGCCGGTGAAGCTCACGGCGCGCGACCTGGAGATTTGTGCCGCCATCGGCCCGACCCTCAAGCGGCAGGGCCTGCTCTTTACCGGCATTGACGTGATCGGTGAGTATCTCACTGAGATCAACGTGACCTCCCCGACCGGATTGCAGCAGGTGGCACGGTTTGAAAACCTCAACCTGGCCGCCGCGATCTGGGAAAAAATCGAGGCGATTCGCGGGGCCGCCTAGCCGAAGCGGTGCAGGATCTGATGATAGGCCCGGCCGTGATAGACGAGGCCGGAGCCCGCCGGGCCGAGATGAATCGCCTGAACCTCGCAGAAAAACACGGTATGGGTCCCCACATCCACGCTCTGGGTCACCTTGCAATCGAGACTGGCCGCGGCGGTTCGCAAGGCTGGCGCGCCGGTGACGAGGCGGATCCATTCCCCTCTGGCGAAGCGTTGTTCCATCGGCAGATCGCCAACCCCCGCGAAAATGGGGGACAGTTCCTCATGCTCATGGGCCAGCACATTGATGCAGATGAATCCGGTTGATTTGAAGGTCTCGTACTGGCTGCCGGCACGGTTGATGCAGACCAGCACGGTGGGGGGAGTGTCGGTGACCGAGCAGACGGCGGAGGCGGTCATGCCGACATCTCCCTCCGGTCCGCGCGTGGTGAGAATGGTCACGGCCGCGCCCAGCCGGGCCATGGCCTCGCGGAACAGGGCGGGATCGATATCAGCGGCAGGCATGGCCATCCATTCCCGGGAAACTAGGGCTTTCCTGATCCTAGAGCAATGTCTCGATCTGGCTGGGCGGCTTCACGGGCAGCCAGAGCGAACGAAGCGTCACATAAAAAAACTCCGACCTTGTTTTAACGAGCATTCAGTCGTCTGCTTTGAAGTCAATAATTTCGGAGCAGATGGGGCTAGCCTCCTAGGCTTCGCAGGGCGCGGCCGCGTTGGACGGAGTGATCGCCAAAACGGGCGCGCAGCCGGTCGATCGCCTCCTGGCGGGCGCGGCGGCGCGGGGAGGCGGTATCGGCAAGGTCGCCGAGATCCGCCAGCGCGGCGGCGGCCAGGGGGGCCGCGCCAATGCCGATGAGGCGGAAGCGCGTGCCCTCCGCCTCCCGTGCGAGTAAAGGCAAGACGGATTCAAAAATCGTCTCCGGCAGTTGGGTGGGCGCGCTCAGCCGCAGGCTGCGGGTGCGTTGCTCGAATCCGGCGGTTTTTAGCTTCAGCACCAGGCCGGCGGCGGCCTGGTGCTCACGGTGCAGGCGCCGGCCCAGCTTTTCGCATAACGGCCAAAGCTCTGCCTCCAACCCGGCCCGGTCCGCGATGTCAGTGGAGAAGGTGGTCTCGGCGCTGATGGATTTACTCTCCCGCTCAGGCTGTACGGGGCGGTGATCCTGCAAGCGGGCGCGGGCCACCAGCGCCGCGCCCTCCTGGCCCAGCCGGGCCGCCATGCCGGCGTCGAGCGCCGCCAACTGCTCTACGGTGGTAACGCCCAGGGATGCGAGCCGCCGCGCCTGGGCCGGGCCGATGCCGGGCAGCACCCCCACGGATTCCTGCGCCAGCAGGGCTGCCGCTTCCTGCCCCAGAACGGTAAAGCCGCGCGGCTTGCCCCGCTCCGCTGCCAGCTTGGCCAGCATGCGGTTGCGGGCGAGGCCGATGGAGATGGTGAGGCCCAGCTCCTTTTCGGCACGCCGGGCCAGGGCGGAGAGAACGATGGCGGGCGGGGCGCCGTGCAGCGCCTCGGTGCCGGAGAGGTCGAGCACCGCCTCGTCGATGGAAAGCGGCTGCACCTGAGGGGTGAGGCGTTCCAGCATCGCGCGAAGCTGGCGGGAAACCGCGGCGTAGCGGGCGATATCCGGCGGCACGATAATCGCTTCCGGGCAGAGGGCCCGCGCCTTGAACATAGGCATGGCCGAGCGCACCCCGGAAAGCCGGGCGATATAGCAGCAGGTCGCCACCACGCCGCGAGCGCCGCCGCCAACGATGAGGGGCTTGTCGCGCCACTCCGGATGGTCGCGCTTTTCCACGGCGGCGTAGAAGGCGTCGCAATCGATATGGGCGGTGGCCAAGTGAAACAGCTCCGCATGGCGCACCACCCGCACGCCGCCGCAACGCGGGCAGGGCGCGGTATCCGCGCGGGCGTCACAATCGCGGCAGAGGCCCGGCATGGCTACCCGGCCTCATCGTCGATGACATAGGCGGCGGTGATGCCGCCATCGATCGTATAGGCCGAGCCGGTGATGAAGCTCGCTTCATCCGAGGCAAGAAAGGCGACAAGATTGGCGATTTCTTCCGGCTCTGCAAGCCGGCCCGCGGGAATATAACGACGGCGCAACTTCCAGGCCGCCTCATCGGCCAGGAAAGCCTTGACCAGGGGCGTGGCGGTGGGGCCGGGGCAGATGGCGACGGCGCGCAGGCCACGCCTGGCATACATGATCGCGATTTCCCGCGTCATCGCCAGCACGCCTCCCTTGGCGGCGGTATAGGCGATCTGGGGAAAGGCGGAGCCGACCAATGCGACGATCGAGGCGGTGTTGATGATGACGCCGCGCCCGGATTGCAGCAGGTGGGGGAGGCCGTATTTACAGCCAAGAAACACGGAGGTGAGGTTCGCCGCCAGAGTCTGATGCCAAACAGCGAGAGACGTTTCCACCGGCCCCGCATCATTCCCTAGGCATAGCCCCGCATTGTTGAACAGAACATCCAGCCCCCCGAGGGCGGCGGCTCCCTCAGCGAACATGGCGGCGGCGGCGGTTTCATCGGCGAGATCGCCGATGACCGCGACGGCCTCGCCCCCCTGGCTCTCGACAGCGGCTACGACCGCCGCCGCCGCCGCCGGGTTGATATCGGCGCAGATGAGCCGCGCGCCCTCGGCGGCGCATTTGAGGGCGGCAGCGCGGCCAATGCCGCCGCCTGCTCCGGTGAGGAAGATCCGCTTGCCCGCGAGACGCATGAGAGGCCTTTCAGGAATGGCTCTATACTCTCGCGCGGAGCGACGGCCCCGTCAAAGACCGCTCAGGGCCGGGGCGGGGAGGCGGGGGGCCGTCTTGCGCCGCAGCAAAGGGCGCTCGATGGCGTGATGCAGCAGGGCCGCCAATGCCAGAGAGACCAAAAGCGTCAAAGGCAGGAAAATGAGGCTGAACCCTAGCGCATTCCCCGCCATGCGCGGCGCGAGCCAGAGCGCGGCCAAACGCTCGACCGGCTCGTTCATTAGATAAAGCGGATAAGAGATCGCCCCGAGATACAGCAAGGGGCGTGCGGCCAGGGTCTTGGTCCAGCCCTGGCGCTGGCCGAGCATCAACCCGGCCCAGGCCAATGCCGTAAGGCTCTTGGCTGGGGCGGTGAGTGAAGCGAGAACGCATAGTGCCGCCAGTGCCAGCAGAAACGGGCCGGGACGGCCCGCCAGCACCCAGGCGCGGCTGGCGATGCCGAGCGCGAACCAGCCCGCCGCGTCCGGCAAGAAGGCGCGTGAAAACCCGCCATGGGGAAGGGCCTGATACAGAAAGGCCGCGCCCAGCAGGGCCAAAGAGAAGCTCTCCAACCGGCGCGGCGAGATAAGCGCGATGACCAGGTAGAATTGCCATTCGGTGGAAAGGGACCAGGCAGGGCCGAGGATCGTCATCCAGCCATAAGGGAGCCAGCTTTGTGGTAATGCGCCGTGCAGCAAAGTGAGATGCGCCAGCAGATGCGGCCAAAGGGGGGCGGGCAAGGTGGGGGCAAAGATTTCCCACGCCGATTCCTGCCGCCAGGGCAGGCGGGGCAGAGGGTCGCCCTGGCAGGCGGCCAGCAGGGCGAAACCGAGGGCGAGGATATAAACCGGCAGCAGCCGCCGCGCCCGCGCCGCCATGAAAGGGAAAAAGCGGCCGTTATGGCGCTCCAGCGAGCCGGCGATGACGAAGCCGCTGAGACAAAAGAAGAGATCCACCGCCGCCTGCCCGTGGGCGCAGAGTGCGCCGAGCCAGGGCGGCGCCATGGTCAAAGGCATGGCGTGGCCGAGCAGGACGTAGACAGCCAGCAGCCCCCTCACCCCATCCAAGCTCCGCATGCGTTGCATGCCCACAACTTAAACGGGAATTCAGCTTTAAGCCAGCCATATGGGGGTTTATCCAAGCCGAGCCTTGCTTTTATCCCCGCTCCGGCTTAAGTCAGCCATCTTTCGCGCCGCCGGTCGGGATCGGCGGCTGTTTTGCATGGAGACGCGCGGTGAAGGCCAATATTCATCCGGATTACCACGAGATCACCGTCATCATGACGGATGGCACGGAATTCAAAACCCGCTCCTGCATGGGCAAGCCGGGTGACACGTTGCGGCTGGACATCGATCCGAAATCCCACCCCGCCTGGACCGGCCAGCAGCGCATCGTCGATACGGGCGGCCAGGTCGCCAAATTCAACAAGAAATTCGCCGGGATTGGTCTGCGCAAGGGCTGATTCGCCCCTGGGTTCTCCCCCTGAAGCGCCCATTGGCCTTGCCGTTGGCGCTTTGCCTTATTCAGGCTTCCGCGATGAGCCGGCCGGCTTCTTGCACCCCTAAAGCCTGAAGACCGCGCAAAGCGGCGCTGAGACCCCGGTTGAGTTGCTGGGCGCGCCGATTGGCGGTGACGGAGCGCTTGGCGAAGCGAGAGAGGGCGCCGCGCAGGGCCTCGGCCAGGGCGGCGGCGTCCGTCTGCTCGATATGGCGGAGCTGCGCCGCCGCCGCGGCGAGGTTGGAGACGCCAAGCAGGCCCAGCGCCTCCGCGATCTGGGCGAAGGATGGGGCGGCGGCATTGAGGGCGGCCTCCACATGGGCCGACGCCTCTGATATTTCGTTGGGCTTGCCGGTTAGTAGCAGCGAATCCAAGGATTGCAGCTTGCACGTCAGATCCTCGACGAGCTCGAGTCCATGGCGCAGCAACTCGCCGACCGGCGGTGAGTCCTCAATTTTTGGGAGCGGCACCGGCCGGAAGCTGCCTGAAACGGTCACGCCTGGGTCTCGCGCAGAACCGTGGAGATCGCCTGAGCCAGTGTCTCGGGCGACACGTTATAGCTGCCATTGGCCAAAGCGGATTTGATGGCCGCCACATTCGGCTGGTCTATGCCGGATGCGTCGCGCGCCGCCGCGAGCAGGGCGGTGCTGGCCTGGGCGGCGTTGCTGAGCGTAACGCTATCGGTTTGGGGTGGCACCGCCGGGGTGGTCTTGCTCATATCCTGCGCCGCCTGCGGTTTGGCCGCGGCGCCGGGACCTTCCGCCGCCGCACCGGAGGTGAATTTTTGTATCGTATTACTCATGCGGCCACCATTTTGGCAGAAATTTCATGTTCAGGGGAGGCGCCGGTTTCCCGGCAGAGCAGCGTCAGCGCGGCGTCGTAATCCCGCAGGGCCTCCACGCTGTTTTCCGCGTTGGCGCGCAGTAGGGTAAAGCGCAGAGCGGCATAGACCGTACCCAGGGCCGAACCCAGGGCGGCGCCTTTATCATCGGCGATGATGCCAGAAAGCAGAGTGAGCAGCTCATCGGCGCGGGAGATCATCAGCGCCTTGGTGGCGGGATCATTCGCCTCGATCGCCAAGCGGGCGCGCTGCCCATATTGGCGCAGCGCCCGCCAGCCAGGGCGCAGCCAATGCAGGCCGGGCTCGCCGTCGAACATGGCGGCGCGATAGGTGAGGGTGATATCGTCCATGCCGCTCATGGTTTAACCCGAACCTTTGGAGGAAGAACCGAGGAAAATGCTGAGATAGGCCTTGGTGACGCTCGCCGAGCTCTGCTTGCTGACCGCCGAGGTGTACTGGGCGGATAACGCCCGCAACGTCGCGGAGCTTTGCTTGGTCAGCAGCGTGATTTGCTGCTCGATGGAATTGATTGAAGCGTTCAGGGAATTGGTTTGCGCGGTGATGAAGCCGGTGACGCTGGTGCCGGTGATCGAATCGGCGCTGGAGGCGCCCGTGGCGCTCGCCGCGATGGCGTGGAGGCTGGTGTAGAGTTTGGAAATGAGCTTGCCGACACCGTCGGGATTCTGCGCATAGGCGGTGGAAAAAGAGCTGCTGTTGAATTTGACCGCGCCAGAGCTGGTGATGGAAAGGCCGATGGCGTTGGCGCTGAGGCCGCTGGCCTGGAGGGTGCTGACACTGCTCATCAGCTTGTTGCGGAGATTGGTGGCGGAGAAATTGCCCAGCAATAGCCCGGCCTGGGCGGAAGAGGCCGAAGCGCCGGTTTTGGCGGGAATGTATTTGGTCTGCGCCGAGATGGCGGCCAGCGCCGCGTTGAGGCTGGTGGCGACCTGGGACACGTCGCCCGACAAGCCGGCGGGGGAGGAATTTATGGAGATATCGGCATTGCCGGAGCCGGCGAGGGTGATGGTGACGCCGGCGACGGCGGAGTCCAGCGTGTTGGTGGCGCTGGTCACTGGCACGCCGTTGAGACTAAGCGTGGCGTTGCTCGCCGTTCGCGCCAGAATTTCGCTGCCGGGTGTGGCGCTGCTATAGGAAAACTGGGCCAGCGCGCCGGTGCCGGAGACGGAGAAGGCGGCGCCGCTGCCGGTGCCGCTGCTTTGCAAAACCAGGCGCGCGCCGCCGGTGCTGCTGATGACCGAGGCTTTCACCCCGCCCGCTTGATGATTGATCGCCGCCGCCACATTGTTTAGCGTCAGGCTGCCCGAGCCGAGGGAGATGGTTTCGCTCCCGCCGCCGGCCAGGGTGATGGCGAGTTGGCCCGCCCCGCCGGAAAGGGTGGCGTTGGCCGAGCCGAGCAGGCCGGAATAAATCTCCTGCCCTTTGGCGAGGGCGATATTGGTGAGGTTGTAATTGCCAGTGGCGGCGGTGTTGTCCACGGTGGCGGTGGCGGTGGCGGTGTTGCTGGAGATAACGGCCCGGCTGTTGATCGTGCTGATATCCTTGAGATTGCCGAGACTGTCCGACAGGCTGGACATCGCCCCGGCGATGCTGCCCCAGGCGGAGATCAGCGCCTTATCCGAAGTGACCTCGTTTTGCAGGTTGGTGATGGGCGCCTGAAGCCGCTGCGCCACCGTGGTAAGCTGCGCGGTGATCGCGGAGGAGGAGAGGGCGGATACGGAGGACGTCATGACGCACCTGGAGACAAGGATGAAGCGATGGACCGGGGCCATTTAAGCCCCGGTCCGGTTACCAAACCCTTACGGCAGGAGGGAAAGATAGGCCTGCTGCAACTGGGTGGAGGATTTGAGCGCCGCCACGCCGGACTGCGCCTTGATCTCCTGCTGGGTCAGCTGCGTGCTCACCTGCGGGATATTGGCATCCTGCACGACGCCGAGCGCGGTGGTGATGTTCTGGCTGGAGGTGTTCATGTTGTTGATGTTGGCCGTGAGTCCCTGCTGGACCGCGCCCAGATTGCCCCCCGCGTTATTAAGCGCGGCGAGGGCGTATTTAACCACGTTGATCGCCGCGTTGGCGCCGTCGGTGTTGGAGACATTGATGTCGGCGAGATCGGCCAGGCCCGAATTTCCTTTAACGCCGATGGCGGAGCCATTGCTGACCGAGAAGGCCCCGGAAGATTGCAGCTGCACTTGCCCTTGAATGACGCCAGCGGCATTAGTGGAGCTCAGCGTAACGCCAGCAACGGCGGTGCCGTCCGCTTTCACTTGCGTCAAACTACCCGAGCTGACGCCCGTGATGTTGATGTTCTGACCGGCCGCCTGGGTCAGCACGAGATTGCCATTTTTGTCGAGGGCGGCGGTGATGCCGCTGGTCGAGGTTTGGCTGTTGATTTCTGAGACCACCCCCGCCGCGGAGGAAGCGACGATCGTCTGTTTCGTGCCGATCGCGCTGCCGGCGGCGCTCCCCTTTGCCGCCTGGATGCTAAAGGAATATTGCTGATTGGAAGAGCCGGCGGTAAGTTTGAAGGTTGCCTTGGTGTAGGCCTGGGCCTGGACACCACCTTGGTTGGACAGAGTGTTGATGGCGGAGGCGAGCGAGGCGGCGGATTCTCCGGCTGTGGATGCCACTTTCTGGGTACCGCCATTGGCGCCGGTGATGGTGGCGGAGCCGGCGGCGAACGCCGCGCCTGTGGTCGCTACCGTTACCGCGCCGCTGCCGAAGGCCCCATCTTTGGCACTGCCATTCGTTCCTTTATAAGTTGTAGCAAGTGCGGAGGAGTGCCACATGCCGATCTTACTGGCATCGGTGCTGCCGATGGTCAGGGTCGTCGTCTGCCCTTCATTGGCGCCAACCTGAAACTGCACCCCGTTGAAGGTGCCGTCGAGCAGATTGATGTTATTGAATTGGGTCTGCTTGGAGATGGTGCTGATCTGGCTGGTCAGCTGCCCCGCCAGGGTCTGCAGGGACTGCGCCTCGGCCGGGGTCTGCGTGCCGTTGGCCGCCTGTACGGCGATGGAGTTGAGCTGCTGGGCGATGCCGATCTGCTGGCCGATGGCGCCCTGCGCGGTCTGCAGCAGCGAGACGGCTTGATTGGCGTTGGAGGTGGCCTGGCTCAACCCGTTCAACTGCGAAGTGAAGCCCTGGGCGGTGATATACCCGGCCGGGTTATCGGCGGGGGAGTTGATGGACAGGCCGCTGGCCAGCTGGTTCTGCAGGCTGCTGGTGATGTTGGAGGTCTGGGCGATGGCGTTGAGCGCTTGCAGCGCCCCGGTATTGGTCATGATGGAGCCGACGGCGGACATGAAAATCTCCTTGGTTGGGGTTGCCGTACCCCTACATTCGCCCTCCGGTTGAAAAGTTTTCGTGACCGCCTGAAAAATTGTATCAGCCGCTCTCGGGCCGGGCGAGCACCGCCACCGGCAGGGTGGAGAACAATGTCTCCAGCGGAATGACACCATTCTTTTGGACATCCTGCCCGGTGAGGCGATCCCGCCATGGGCCCGCGCCGATCTCCAGCGCCGTGCCGCGCCAGAACGAGGCGGGAAGCAAAGGCTCCCGCAGCCCTTGCCGCCCGGCCAGCCGGGTGACGGCGGCGACCAGCGACTGGCCTTCATGATCCCGGCGGAAGGCGAGAACATGCGCGGCCTGGGGGCCTTGCGCCCGCAATGGCGTGTAGCCGCCCGCCGCGAAGAGAGCGGGAAGTGCCCGCCGCGCCGCCAGCAACCGGGCGATCACCGTCTGCTTCACCGCCCCGGTCCGCCAGCCCGTCACGCCGGTTTCCGGACAGGCAAGGGCGGCGGCGCGGGCCGCGAAATCCACCGCGCGGCGGTTATCCGGGTCGACAAAGCTCTGGTCCCAGAACTCGGTCCCTTGATACAGGTCCGGCACGCCCGGCACGGTGAGGCGCAGCACCGTCTGGGCGAGACCGTTGACGGCGCCCGCCGGGGCGATGCGCGCGGCGAAGGTAGCCATCTCCTTGAGCGCCGGGCGATCGGGATCGAAACAGGCGTGCAACAAGGTGGTGGCGGCGGCCTCATAGGCTTCGTCCGGCGCGGCCCAATCCGTATGGAGCTTGGCCTCGCGCAGCGATTTCTCCTGCCAGGCGGCGACGCGCTCCGCATACGCCTTCAACCCGGCCCCGTCATCGATGGCGAGGGAAAGCGGCCACCCCGCGACGATCATCTGGTACAACATCAGCTCATCCGCAGGGCAGGGGGCGGCACCGGACCGGAGACCGGCGTTGAGCTTCATCCAGCGCGTGGTTTCCCGCTCCCATTCCTCGGGAATTTCCGACAAGACGGCGAGGCGGGCGCGCGTGTCCTCCCCGCGCTTGTGGTCGTGGGTGGCGGTGGCGAGCAGGGCTCCGGGCAGAGTCTCGGCGCGCCGGGCCATGGCGGCG
The DNA here is from genome assembly GCF_027352905.1 of Acidocella sp. Classification (GTDB taxonomy): domain Bacteria; phylum Pseudomonadota; class Alphaproteobacteria; order Acetobacterales; family Acetobacteraceae; genus Acidocella. The sequence goes on along the minus strand of NZ_DAIEIF010000050.1, from coordinate 48,925 downwards.
TGAAACGCCTCGGGGCTTAAGGAGAATTGTTCCGGATTGGCCCCCACCTCATTGCGCGAAAGCAGGCGGCCGAAGCGGTAGAAGGCGGTATCCTCCACGGATTTCGCCGCCGTGGGAGCGGAAAGCTGCTGGAAGGCCCGCATCGCCCGCAGGCGTTCTTGCCGCGCCGGGCCGGGGGGCAGGGCGCGCGGCGCCTCCGCCAGCAGCCAGCGGCGCAGCAAGGCCAGAACAGGCCGCGCCGAGTGGCGGCAGGCGCGCTCAGCCTCTTGCAAGGCGCGGTCGAATTGCTGGATATCGGCCGGGCCGCCCCCCGCAGCGCTGGCGTAAATGCGATATACGGGGAAATGCGCGAGCAATTCCTCCAGCCCCCGGCGCAGAGCCTCCTGCGTGTAATCCCGTGTATCGGGGTCGCCCTGCGCGATGCCGTGCAGGCGCCCAGCCAGGCTATTCAGCTCGGCGGCCAGATTCTCCCGCAGGATCTGGCGGCGGGCGCGTTCCTCCTCCACCGCGAAAATTCCCGGCCGCCCGGTCTGGCGCGCCCAGGCGGCGGTGAGCGGTCCCGCGCCTTCCGGATCATGGAGGAGCGCGCCCACCTCGTTCATGAAATCATAACCGGTGGTGCCGTCGGTACGCCATTTCGGCTCGAGGGTTTCGTCCGCGCCCAGGATTTTCTCGACCACGATATAAGGCTCGCCCTGAGCCGCCTCAGCCGGGCGCCGGCTGGTCATAGCCGCCATGGCCCGCCGCAGCTTGCGTGTATAGGCGCCGGGGTTTGCCAGCCCGTCCACATGGTCGATGCGCACGCCGTCGATCAGCCCCTCGGCGTAAAGCTCGAGAATGAAGCGATGGCTGGCCTCGAACACCTCTGGCCGCTCCGCCCGCAGCCCCGCCAGGGTGTTGATGTCGAAGAAGCGGCGCCAGTTGATCTCATCCCCGGCGGTGCGCCACCAGGCGAGGCGGTAATGCTGCTGATCCAGCAATTCGCCCAGGCGCTCCGGGGCGGAGAGAGCGTCGAGCACGGGCTGGATCGCAACCGCTTGAGCGGCGAACCGGCGCATCTCCTGTTTGGCGGAAAGGACCGCGGCGGCGGGGTCGGCCTGGGCCGCCGCCCGGGCGAAAGCCTCCGCCAACTCCCCGCCGCCGGGAATTTCTCCCAGCACCACCGAGGTGCTGGCGGGTGAAAGCGGAAATTCATTCTCGTAATAGGAAAAGTGAAACCCGCCTTTTTCCTGGTCAAGCCGAAGCTTGATCGTTCTGGCCGAGAGAACCTCCCCATAGGGAGCCTCGAGAAACGGGGCGAGAATTTTGCCGCGCAGGGAGGGGGCGGCGGTTTGCCAGTCGATATCGAAAAACGCCGCGTAACGGCTCTTTTCTCCAAATTCCAGCACGTCCTGCCACCAGGCATTGCCCGTGCCGACACCCATATGGTTGGGCACGATATCTAGCAACAGGCCCATATGTTCCGCGCGCAGGGCCGCGACGAGGCGGCGCAGGGCAGGAAGGCCGCCGAGTTCCGGATTGATGGAACCGGGGTCCATGACATCATAACCATGCATTGAGCCGGGCCGGGCGGTGAGCAAAGGCGAGGCATAGAGATGCGAGACGCCGAGCTTGGCGAAATAGGGGATGAGCGGGAGCGTGTGCTCCAGCGTGAATTCCTTATTGAATTGCAGGCGAAGCGTGGCGCGGGGGATCGTGGTAAGCATCATGACACCTGTTGACGGGCGGTATGGAGAGCTGCCAGACGCGCGCGCAAATCCGGCCGGCTGAAGAGTTCCTGGGCGGTGCCGGGCAAGCGGCGGCGCCAATTGGGGTGCTCGGTGGTGCTGCCCGGCAGGTTGGGCGCCTCGCGGGAGGAAAGCGCGTCCTCGACCGGCAACAAAGCGATATGACAGGCGGTTTTGCCGATATGCTGGGACGCGGCGGCGGTGACCGGCAATGGGTCATCCTCGGCGGGCTGCGGGGCGGAGGTGGCCCCTGATTTACGGAACGCCGTCCACAGAGCCCGGCGCGCGGCGGCCCGTTCCGGCTTGCTTTCAGCGGCCAGGCCAAGCCGCGCCCGCCATTCCAGATCCCGCCCCGTCCACCATCCCGCCACGGTGGGCAGATCATGGGTGGTGGTCATCGCCGCGGCCTCGGGGGTCCAGCGCGCGGGGGCGCGGAAGCCGCTTCGCGTCCGCTCGAACCACATCACCCGCATGCCGCCAATGCCGGCTGCGGCGAGCTGGGGCTGGAAGCCCGCGGGCACGGTACCAAGATCCTCCCCGACCAGAACGGCGCGGTGCCGGTGGGATTCCAGTACCAGCAGCCGTAACAGATCCGGGAAGGGCATGGCGAGATAAGCGCCCTCCGCCGGCCCCCGCCCGGGCGGGATCACCCAAAGGCGCATGAGGCCCAGCGCGTGATCCACGCGCAGCCCTCCCGCGTGATGCAAGGCGTGCCGGACCATTTCCAGGAAACCGGCAAAACCGCTGCGCCGCAGCCCCGCCGGCGAGAAGGCGGTTATGCCCCAGCCCTGCCCCTCGCGATTGAACAGATCTGGCGGCGCGCCCAGTTCCAGCCCGCCCAGAACCTCATCCTGCCGGCTCCAGCAATGGCTGCCCGAGGGGTCGGTGCCGACGGCGAGATCCGCAATGAGCCCGATGCGGGCACCCGCCCCGCGCATGGCGTTTTGCGCGCCCGCCAGGCCCTGGGCGGCGCGCCATTGCAGCCAGGCATGGAACGCGACGGTTTGCGCATGGGCCGCCATGAAGTCCCGCACGGCGGAAGAGTCGGGGTCGCGATAGGCCTCCGGCCAGGTGCGCCAATCGCAGGAGGTGCCGCCCAGCGCGCCAAAATGCTCGGCCAGCGCCTCGAAAATGGCGTGACGCTCCAACCCGACGCCGCCTTGGGCGCGAAACGCCTCCAAGCCCCGCCAATCCGTGACCACCTCGAAATCCCGGCGAAGCAGGGCAAGCTTGCGCCGGGAGGCGGCTGGCCAGTCTATAAGGTCGCCTGCCTCATCCCGCCCCTCGCGGGCGATGTGCAGCACGTTGAGCGCCACCCGGCTGGAGGGCGAGTAAGGCGCGTAACGCGTCACGTCCGAGGTGAACATGGCATGGACCGGGCTCAGCAACAGAGCGGAGGCGCCCTGTTTCGCCGCCGCCTGGGCAAAGCTTTTGAGAGCCTCGAAATCGCCGATGCCACCATCCCGCGCCCGGCGCAAAGCGTAGAGCTGCACGGTGAGGCCCCACAGCTTGGCGCCTTGGCCCGCATCTTCCAGGCTGAAGCCCCGCCGGGGGGCCACCGCCACGGTGAAGGCGTGGGTTCTCGTCTCCAGCCGGTGATAACCGGGCGTCCCGATGGCGGGCAGGAGCGCCTGACGCCCCTGTTCCTCCAGCGTCATATCCATCGTGGCGCCGTCTTCCAGCCGTAGCCGGGCCGCGCCGGGGCGGCAGGGAAGCAAAACCGGCTCGTCCAGCCAGGAGGTCACCAGCGGGGGCGGAGAGCGCGCTTCGCCATCCTCGCCCAGCGCTTCCAAAATCGCCCGCAGGCTGGCATCGCTCACGGTTTGCATCCTCCCGCCGGCATCCTTCCATCGCCGGCGCAACCCCGCCCGGGCGGCGGTGCGGTGAAGGTTGCTCACAGGGCGAGCCAGAGGCAGGTGGTGAAAGCCGGCAGGCTAGGCCCCGCCTGTGGCCCAAAGATCAGGCGGCCAGGACCAGCCTCCACCGCCACAGGGGTAGCGCCGAGATTACAGGCCAGGGTCAGTTCCGCGCCGTCGCCCATCCGCCACGTGGCCCGCACGGCGTGGGTGGAGAGGGGGTGCGCCCCCGTGCTCATGCACCCGGCCAGGCGGGGGGCGATCTCCCGGGCGCGCAAAGACAGACAATCCCGGTAAAACCGCGTCCATTCATTCTCCACGAATTGAGGGCGGCTCGCCTCGTAGGTGGATTCGCTGTTGGGGTCGGGAATTTTTTCCCGCTGGGCCGGATCCGCGAAAGCGGGGAATTTAGCGAATTCCTTGCGCCGGCCCTCCGTGACCAATTTCCGCAATTCATCGTGATGGTCGGTGAAGAACAAAAAGGGCCTCGTCTCCCCGTATTCCTCACCAAAAAACAGCATGGGGATTTGGGGCGTGAATAAAAGCAGCGCCGCGGCAGCCCGCAGCGCCTCCGGACCGGCCAGCCGCGTCAGACGCTCACCAAAGGCGCGATTGCCGATTTGGTCGTGATTTTGCAGGCAATTGACGAAGGCGGTGGTGGGTAGATGGGCGCTGGGCGTGCCACGCTTCTTGCCTCCGGCATGCGGCGATGGCTCGCCCTGATAGGCGAAGCCCTCCGCCAGGCAGCGGGCCAGCAGCCGGGAGGCGTCCTGAAAATCCTCGTAATAGGCATCTTTCTCGCCGGTAAGCAGCACGTGCACGCAATGGTGGAAATCGTCATTCCATTGGGAATCGAAACGATCATTCCCGCCGCCGAGGAGAGAGGCGTCATTTTCCTCATTCTCCAGGATGAGATGAACGTGCCTGCCTGTTGCCGCCCTGCGGATGGCGTGAGCAAGTTCGTGCAAAAATGACTTATCGGCGATGGCGTGCACGGCGTCGAAGCGCAGACCGTCGAACCGGTAGTCACAGACCCATTGGAGGGCATTGTCGATGAAGAAATCCCGCACCGGGCGCCGGCTGAAATCAATGGCCTCGCCCCAGGGGGTGGTGATGTCCGGCCGGAAGAAATCCTTGGCGTAAAGGGGCAGATAGTTGCCGTCGGGTCCGAAATGATTATACACCACATCCAGGAAAATCTGCAGCCCATATCCGTGCGCGGCGTCCACCAAGGCCTGCAATTCGGCAGGCGTGCCGTAGGCCCGGTCCGGCGCGTAGGGCAGCACGCCGTCATATCCCCAATTGCGGCGGCCAGGAAAATCCGCGATGGGCATGAGCTGAACAGCGGTGACGCCCAGCGCCGCGAGGCGCGGCAATTGGGCGGCGATGCCCGCGAAGCCGCCGCACAGCCCGGGATGCAGCTCATACACCACCGTCTCGGCCAGGGGCCTGCCCCGCCAGGAGGCGTGCTGCCAGGAATAGGAAAGATCGGTAACCAGGCTTGGGCCATGAACGTCGTCGAGCTGGGCGCGGGAGGCAGGATCGGGCACTAATGTTTCGTTGTTGATCCGGTATTGGTAAGCCGTGCCCGCCGGGGCGCGTCCGCTGGCTTGCCACACGCCTTGCCCATCCGGCGCGGCTTTGAGAACCGCGCCATTAGCCAGAATGACTTCCACCGCATTGGCTTGGGGAGCCCAAAGCCTGAAGAGGGTCTGCTCAGCCGTGGTGGGAACGGCGCCGAAATGGGGGCGGACGGGTTTGGCTGTCATATGGGACTCGCGGTTAGGAGGAGAACACTGCGGGGGTCGACGTGAATCACTTCTTGCGGGAGGATTTCCGATCTTTCCGGCGCCGCGCTATCAATCAATAGAATCCAGCCCAGTTCAGGATTGGGAAGGATGAATTCGCGCGAGGCATTCGAACCGTTAAAAATGGTCAAGGTTATGTCGAGCGTGTCATTATCCCGTGTCGCCCGGCGCAGGGAGAACATTTGCGCCGCGGGGTCCAGCCAGGCGGCGGCGTCCAGAAGGCGTCCGGTTTCATCGAACCAGGCCACATCGACGATGCCAGGCAATATTTCCGCCGTGCCGTGGAGAAAATGGCGGGGCCGCAGGCTGGGATGCGCGGCGCGCAGGGCAATGAGCCGGACGGTGAAACCGAAAAGAGACTGAGCGGACGAGCGAGACTCACCGAGCAGGCCCGACCAGTCCAACCAGGAAATTTCATTATCCTGGCAGTATGCGTTGTTATTGCCTTGCTGAGTGCGTCCCATCTCGTCCCCCGCCAGGAACATGGGGGTGCCATGGGAAAAAAACAAAGTGGCAAGCAAGGCCCGCTTGGTGGTTTCGCGCGCGAGGGTGATAGCCTCATCCTCGCTGGCGCCTTCTACCCCGTGATTGAGAGAAAAATTCTCGGGATGGCCATCCTGATTATCCTCGCCATTGGCCTCGTTGTGCCGTTCGGAATAAGAAACCAAATCCTGGAGGGTGAAACCGTCATGCGAGCAAAGGTAATTAATGCTTGCGCGGGGGCCGCGATGAAATTTGTCGAAAATCTCGCTCGATCCCATCAGGCGCTTGGCGAGCTCGGCGCGCTGGCCAAGGTCGCCCCGCCAGAAGCGGCGCACGGTATCCCGGTAACAATCGTTCCATTCGCTGAAACCGGGCGGATGATTGCCGAGCTGGTAGCCGCCCGGGCCGATATCCCAGGGTTCGGAGATTAACTTGACGCCGGCGAGGACGGGGTCCTGGCGAATGGCGTCGAAGAAACCTGAAAATGGATCGAATCCATAAGGTTCGCGTCCCAATGTGACGCCGAGATCGAAGCGGAACCCATCGATATGGTACGATTCCACCCAATAGCGCAGGGAATCCATGACCATCTGCAGGACCCGGGGGTGGGATATGTTCAAGGTGTTTCCACACCCCGTGTCATCCACCAGATAGCGCGGCGCGCCATCCACGCCGCGGTAATAGGAAAGACTGTCCAGCCCGCGCCAGGAAAGGGTGGGGCCTTTTTCGCTGCCCTCGCACGTGTGGTTATAGACGACGTCGAGAATCACCTCGATGCCCGCAACATGAAGTTTACGCACGGTCTCGCGAATTTCATCGAGAGTGCCGTCTGGGCCGCCGAGATAAGAGGGCTCCGGAGCGAAGTAGGCAAGGGTGGAATATCCCCAATAATTACTGACCCCCCGTTTGAGCAAAAAATTTTCCTGCAGGAAGGCATGAACCGGCAGCAACTCGATGGCGGTGACGCCGAGGCTGTGAAGATATTCGATCATCCATGGGTTTCCGAGCGCGGCAAAACGGCCACGCTCGCTTTCCTCGATTTCAGGATGTTTGATGGTCAGGCCTCGCAAATGGGCCTCGTAAATCACGGTCTCGTCCCAGCCCCGGCGGGGCGGCGCGCCCGGTCCCCATTCAAATTTCTCATGCACCACCATGGCTTTGGGCATGAAGCCGGCTGAATCTCGCCGGTCATAAGAAAGATCCTCGCGCGGGGAGCCGATATGATAGCCAAATAGCGCATCCGACCAGCGCAGCCGCCCAGCCAGTTTGCGCGCATAGGGGTCGAGCAAAAGCTTGTGCGGGTTGAAGCGATGCCCCGCCTCGGGAATGTAAGGTCCGTGGGCACGAAACCCATATAACAAGCCGGGCCGCGCCTGGGGGAGATAGCCGTGAAAAACCTGCTCCGTGCATTCCGGCAGGGTCTCGCGGCGCAATTCCCGCCGGCCCGACGCATCGAATAGGCAGAGTTCGATCCGTTGGGCATGGGCCGAGAACACGGCGAAATTGACCCCCAGCCCATCCCAATGGGCGCCAAGCGGGTAATGGGAGCCGCGTCCCAGCGGTTGCTTAGTCCAGGGCATTCCGTTTAGGCCATACGCAGATAAATAACGCCAAGGGGCGGCAAGGTAAGGTTGAGAGATGCCGGTTGCCCATGCGCCGGTATGGGTTCCGCGGTAAGCGTGCCGCCATTACCAACGCCAGAGCCGCCAAAGCCCTGGATGTCGGTATTCAAAAACTCCCGCCATTGCCCGGCGGGCGCGCCGACCCGGTACTCATGGCGCGGCACGGGCGTGAAATTGCAAATCACCAGGACAGTGGTTCCATCATTTCCATAGCGTAAAAACGCAAACACGCTTTGCTGATAATCATCCCCCACTACCCAGGAGAAGCCCGCGCTGTCGAAATCCCGCTCATACAAGGCGGGCGTGTTGCGCACGGCCTGGTTGAGCTCACGGACGAGGGACTGGACGCCGCGATGATGGTCGTACTGCAGAAGCCACCAGGGCAGTTCGGATTCATGATTCCACTCGGTCGGCTGACCGAATTCACAGCCCATGAACAAAAGCTTCTTGCCGGGATGCGCCCACATGAAAGCGAGATAGGCGCGCAAATTGGCGAAGCGCTGCCAGTCATCTCCTGGCATCCGGCCGAGCAAGGAACGTTTGCCGTGCACCACCTCATCATGTGAAATGGGCAGAATAAATTTTTCTGAAAAAGCGTAAACCAGACCAAAGGTCATTAAATTATGATGATAGCTTCGGTAGACCGGGTTTTCCTGCATGTAAGACAGCGTGTCATGCATCCAGCCCATGTTCCATTTATGGGTAAAGCCCAGACCGTTTCCTTGCGGTGGCGCGGTGACGCCAGGCCAGGCGGTGGATTCTTCCGCAATGAGAAACGCGCCCGGACAGCTCTCCTGCACGATCTGGGAAAGTTCCTGCAAGAATTGAACGGCTTCGAGATTCTCGCGCCCCCCGTAAATATTGGGAACCCATTCACCGGGTTGGCGGGAGTAATCACGGTACAGCATCGAGGCCACCGCATCCACGCGCAACCCGTCCACGCCATATTGGCGGAGCCAGTATAAGGCGCTGGCGATCAGGAATTCTCGCACCTCCAATCGTCCTAAATTATAAATCAACGTGTTCCAGTCCCGGTGGAAACCCTCCCTGGGATCTTGGTGCTCGTAAAGATGGGTGCCGTCGAACAAGGCAAGACCATGCGCGTCGGAGGGAAAATGAGCGGGCACCCAATCCAGTATCACGCCGATGCCGGCCTGATGACAGGCTTCGACGAAACGGGCGAACCGCTCCGGTGAACCCATCTCCGGCATTGGCGCAAACTGGCTGAGTGGCTGATATCCCCAGGAGCCGCCGAAAGGATGCGCCATGACCGGCAGTAATTCTATGTGGGAATAACCGAGATCCACGACGTAGGGGATCAGCCGTTCCGCCAGCTCATCCCAATCATAAGACCGGCCATCATGATGCTTCATCCAGGATGTCGCATGGACTTCGTAGATCATCAGAGGCGCGTTAAGCGGCGCATAGCTGGGCCGGGGCGGCGGGGTCCATACCGGGGCGACAATGGAGGCGGTGCCCGGCGGCAGTTCCGCCTGACGGGCGATGGGGTCAGCTTTCAAGGGAAGCAGGCCGTGCGGGCCAATAATTTCATATTTATAATATTCACCGGGACCTAGACGGGGAATGAACAATTCCCAGATTCCGGAATTTCTCCGGCGCATAGGGTGGCGCCGCCCGTCCCAGCTGTTGAAGTTACCGACCACGGAGACGCGTTGGGCGTTAGGCGCCCATACCGCGAAGCGAACCCCGGGAACATCTTCCACACGCATGGGAAGCGCGCCCAGGCAATCCGCCAGATTGTGATGCTTACCCTCCGCCAGGAGGTAGAGATCGAAATCTGATAGCAACAATCCGAAGCTATACGGGTCCTCGGTCTCCTGTATCGCGCCGCCCCAATCGATTTGTAGAACATAAGGTTCCTGATTTTTATTAGTCGCCTCAAAAAGAGCATCACTTATTTTTCTTGCGTGATCTATGACGTTGCCACTGGTGCGGCCTTTTAGCGTTACCGCCTGGGCGCCGGGTAATAACACGCGCACGATGTCTCCATGCGGCCCAAGAAGCGAGAATGGATCACCGTGGCGGCCTTGCTCCAAGGCGATGAGGGCGTCATCGAGCATTTTGCAACTCCCGGTTCATCGTTTGGGTGATGAGCGCTTCTATGCCCTTGAGAGGAATACCAAGCCAGCTTGGCCGGTTCGCCGCTTCATAACAGATTTCGTAAGCGGCTTTTTCAATGAGGAACAAGGTCAGGAGATCTTCCATCGCCTTCGGTTCAAGCGCAACGGCATAATGGGCTTTAATGACCTCCATATAGGAGCGAAGAAATTCATCATGCATATTATCGACAAAGCGGCTCACCACGCTGGTGGATTGCTCTTTTTCCGGCGTGACGGGGCCATGCTGCGCTGCCGCCGCGGCGTAGTCAAAAGAGCGCAGCAAACCGGCGACGTCCCGCAAGGGTGAGCTTTTGCGCCTGCGCTCCGGAAGGGGTTTCGCGGGTTCGCCCTCAAAATCGATGATAAATACATCGTCGCTTGACACGAGAACTTGGCCAAGATGAAAATCGCCGTGAATACGCGTCGCCAGAGTGCCTTGAGCGGCGGCGGCAAGTTTGGGCAGGAGAGCTTGTATCCTCTCAGCGGCGCTCAGCAGGCGTTGAGCCCTGTCGCCGGTTTCACGGTCACTGAACTCCTTGGTGTTTTGCAGAATATCCACGGCTTTCCGGAACTGGCTTACCGACATGTCACCCCAATTCCGTGCATCTTCCGCAGAGACTTTGTCGGGAGCAAAATCGGGGTTATCGGTTGGTTTCGCCAACACAACATGCAGTTCCGCGAGCCTTGTGCCAACGGCGCGGGCGAAGCTCCGGTAGTTACTAAGCTGGTGGGCGTCCTCAGCCTCGTCGCGTCCTTCCATACCGCCCATATCAATGAGGCGGCTCAGATAATTCAATGTAACCTGCCAGGCATCTCCTTGGTTTTCTCGGAATTGTTGAGCTACCATAAGGGAGCAGGAGGTCTCGTCATTCTTCCATTCCGCCACTTCACCCAATAGGGCGGGTGTATTTTTATAGCCGTTTTGGGTCAGGTATCGCGTCATCTCGATCTCGGGGTTCACCCCGGCATAATAATGGCGGATGAGCTTTAAAATCACCTTGCGATCGACGATGAGCGAGCTGTTGGATTGTTCGGCTGAAAGCCTGCGGATTTCTGGATTATCTGAAAGCTTGATTTCCGACAATGGCGCTTCAGCAATAAAGCGAAGCTCGCCTTCCGGCAGTTTTGCTATCGCATTGTTCTGTAAGCCCCGAACGATTCCGAAAGCGAAAGCGTCCATCGCAAAGGCGTCGGTGAGATATCCGGTGCGCCGCCCTTGCCGTACCCGCCCGAGAGCAAGCTGAGCCGGCAGCGGTGCGTTCGTCTCGCCATCCCAGCAAATTCCCAAGGGCAAATTATAATATTCAACGTCATCACCGAAACGTACCTCAAGACCAGTTACAAGAAAACCTGGCAGTTCGGCAACCGGTTGGGTGCGGGTTAGAGTCACGCTGTCGATGGATCGATCCTTAGCGCCAAACCACCGCCGGCGCGCCAGATAAGATGGCAGAATATCGGTTTCGAGCAATGCCCTGTCTGGGGGCTGCGCTACATCCTGAATGCCCTTACGGATTACCAAAGTAAGAAGCTCTGGAAGCGGGACGGATGGCTTGACGTGCCAGGGCGGCAGGGCCTCTTCATTCGCTAAAATGAACCAATAGAATGCGAAGGGAGGTAGGGTCAACAGATAGGTCAGCTGGCCAATGGCGGGGAAGCCGGACGTACCGATGAGATCAACCGGCACACGGCCCTCGAACTCGGAAAGATCGAGCTCCACCGCTTGAGCGTTTCTGGAAAGATTGGAAACGCAAAGTATGATTTCTTCCTGCCCATCCTCATTTTTAAACCGGCGCAAATAGGCAAGGATTTTACGGTTACCGGGATAAAGAAATTTCTGCGTTCCCCTGCCGAATGCGCGGTGGCGCTTGCGCACGGCCAGCATCCTCCGGTTCCAATTGAGAAGGGAATATTGGTCAGCCATTTGCATTTCGACATTCACGGCCTGGTAGCCATAAAGCGCATCCATGATGGGCGGCAGAACCAGCTGGGCGGGATTGGCGCGGGAAAAACCTCCGTTGCGGTCGGCTGACCATTGCATCGGCGTGCGTACGCCGTCGCGATCCCCCAAATGGATATTATCGCCCATGCCGATTTCATCGCCATAATAAAGCACGGGCGTGCCGGGCATGGAGAGAAGCAGGCTGGTCATGAGTTCGATTCGTCGCCGGTCGCGATCCATCAGCGGCGCCAGACGGCGCCTTATGCCCAGATTGAGCCGGGCGCGAGGGTCCATGGCATAGGTATTCCATAAATAATCGCGCTCGGAATCCGTCACCATTTCCAGCGTGAGTTCGTCATGGTTCCGTAGAAAGACCGCCCATTGGCAGTTGGGAGGGATCTCGGGCGTCTGTCGCATGATATCGGTAATCGGATAGCGATCCTCCTGCGCGATCGCCATATACATCCGCGGCATGAGGGGAAAATGAAATGCCATATGACATTCATCGCCGTTTCCGAAATATTGCTGAGCGTCCTCCGGCCATTGATTGGCCTCGGCAAGCAGCATGCGTCCAGGTGCGTGGGCGTCGAGCGCCGCCCGGATCTCCTTCAAAACCGCATGGGTTTCAGGCAGGTTCTCATTATTCGTTCCTTCGCGCTCGATGAGATAGGGAACGGCATCAAGACGGAGGCCATCGACACCAAGATCAAGCCAGAACCGCATGATTTTCAAAACTTCGTGCCGCACACGCGGGTTGTCGAAGTTCAAATCCGGCTGATGCGAGTAGAAGCGGTGCCAGTAAAACGCCCCGGCTTCCTCGTCCCAGGTCCAGTTGCTCTTTTCGGTATCCAAAAAAATGATGCGCGTTTGGTCATATTTTTTATCCGTCTCGGACCATACATAGAAATCTCGATAGACGGAGCCTGGCTTTGCCTTACGCGCGCGCTGAAACCAGGGATGCTGATCAGAGGTATGGTTGATCACCAGCTCCGTGATCACCCGGATCTTGCGCTCATGCGCCGCGCGGATGAAGGCTCTTACATCGGCCATGGTTCCATAATTCGGATGCACGTTCCGGTAATCGGAAATATCGTAACCATCGTCGCGCCCCGGCGAGGGATAAAAGGGTAACAGCCAGATCGCCGTCGCGCCCAGCCCTGCAATATAATCGAGCTTTGAGATCAAGCCAGGAAAATCGCCGATGCCATCATCGTTCGAATCGAAAAAGGATTTGATATGCAATTGATAGATGATCGCGTCCTTATACCATTGCGGATCATCACCGGTGGGAGGCAGGGGTTTTTTCATGGTTACTAGGTCCGCGGGCTGACATGCCAGATGCAGTAAGGTATTTCTGCGGGATTGAGGTATACAGGCTGATATTTGCCGTGCCATACGAACCGCACGTCACGGACGAGGTCCATCGCGGCGAGGGCGCCATCATCAGGCAGGCCAAACCGCCAGAGCGGCAATTCCAGCGTTGCCTGTTGAGGGTTGAACGGATCGAGACTGATCGCGACCAGCAATGTGTTTCCATCTGCTGCCGTTTTTCTGAAATAGAGAACCTGTTCATTGTCACAGGGAAGAAATTCCACGTTAAGATGGGTTTGCAAAGCTGTGTTGGTGCGCCGGATATGGTTCAGGCGGGTAATCTCCCCTACAATATTCTGGGGAGTATCGTAATTCCACGCCCGCAACTGGTATTTTTCGGAATCGAGATATTCCTCCTTACCTGGCACAGGCGTGGCCTCACAAAGCTCGAACCCGTTATAGATCCCAAAAAGCCCTGATAAGGTGGCGGCGAGAGCGGCACGAATGAGAAAACCCGGCCGCCCGGAATTTTGCAAAAAAACAGGGTTGATATCTGGTGTGTTCACGAAGAAATGCGGCCGGAAAAACTCACGGACCGGCGGCTCATTCAATTCCTCCAGATATTCTGTCAATTCGCGCTTGGTATGGCGCCAAGTGAAATAGGTATAGGATTGAGAGAATCCGATCTTTGCCAACTGATACATCAATTTGGGCCGGGTGAACGCTTCGGCCAGAAAAATCGCGTCGGGATGGCGGGAGCGGATATCGCCGATCATCCATTCCCAAAAAGGCAGAGGCTTCGTATGCGGATTATCCACGCGGAAATACCGTATGCCGTGATCCACCCAAAATTGTACGACGTCGCGCAATGCATGCCACAACGCGGGCTGGGCCTTCTCGGCGTAAAACTCCACGTTGACGATGTCTTCATATTTCTTTGGCGGGTTTTCGGCATGCCGCAACGAGCCGTCCGGACGCCAGGCGAACCACTCCGGATGCTCGCGCAGCCAGGGATGGTCAGGCGAGCATTGGATGGCGAAATCCAGGGCGATGTCTATATCGTATTGCTTGGCGGCACGGATCAGGTCCCGAAAATCATCCAGCGTGCCGAGTTCCGGGTGGATGGCATCGTGCCCTCCCGCCTCGCTGCCGATGGCATAAGGGCTGCCGGGATCTCCTGGCTCCGCCCGCAAGCTATTGTTTCGGCCCTTGCGGTTGGTGTGGCCGATGGGATGGATGGGTGGGAAATACAGCACATCGAACCCCATCGCCGCGATACGGGGAAGCTGCCGCACCACATCCCTGAAGGTTCCGTGCCGTTGGCCATCCCCGGACTGGCTGCGCGGGAAAATCTCGTACCAACTAGCGTATCTCGCGCGGAGCGGCTCGGCATCCAGCGGGTAGGGTTGGGATTTCGTAAGAAACTGGCGGGGCAACGCGGCGCTGATCAGCTTGGCGTAGGCCGGCGAGAGCAGCTTTTCCTCCAACTCCGCCTCTGTCGCCCCTCGCCAGGTCTGGCACATCTCCCGCACCACCGGGCTCGCTTGCATGGCCTCCTCGACCAGCAGCATGCCTTCCTGGATCTCAAGGGAGACGGCCTGCCCGGCTTTTATTTTTTTCTCCAACCCCGAGGTAAAATTCCGGTAACGGTCAATCCAGGCGGAGACGATGAATTCGCATCGTCCCATGCGAGGCGCGGGGATCTCGCCGCGCCAGCGGTCATTCTCAATCAAGCTCATTGGCGCGGCCCGCCAACTCCGCTCATCCTGGCAGCGGTACAAAATTTCGCCGGCGAGATGCTCGTGCCCATCACAGATGAGGTCGGCCTCGATCGTAACCGCCTCGCCGAGAATCCGCCGGGCCGGATAACGCCCCGCATCGACGGAAGGGGTGATGGCGTCAACCGTGATCCGTGGCGCCTTGGGATTGAGTTTGGGAGCAGGGCGGCTGACAGGGGGGAGAGGCAGGATTTCATAATACCGCGCCTCACCGGCGCCGAATTGGATCCTGTCGAGAGGACCCAGCGTCTCTCCCCCCTCGCTGCGGAGGCTCCCCGCCTCGATATCAGGTAAATAGGCGGACGTTCTCGCGCTGACGCTCTCGTGCAAAGACGCATTGGCGACGGCAACCAACCCCTGGCGTAACAATACGGCCAGTGGCGCGGCGGTGGGGGAGACCACCCTGGCGGCCTTGGATCCGGCGAAACGGCAATCCGCGCGCCGTTTGGCCAGGAGCTGGCTGATCTCACCTTCCAGCGTGGCACTGCCGAGAAACAGCGTCTTGCTCACCCCCCAGCCGGGGGAAAACATGGCGGAGGCTCGCAAGGCCCGGATGATCTGCACCTCGTTATTGAGAGCCGCGCCGGGTGGGGTGGCGAAACAGAAAGCCCGCCCCAGCCGCTCCACCCGGGCGGTATCGGCGTTCAACCAATCATCACGGAAGTTCCAATAGCAGAGGGAGCTGGTGGCGAAATCGAATCCGGCATCGCTTAAAATCTGCAAGCTTGGCGCCGGCGCACCAAAAATCTCGGCGATCGCCACCATATCGGCATCGCGCTCTTTCAACCCGCTTATAAAACCGGCCCGAAAGAACTCGGGCAGTTCATGCGCGCGCCGGAAGTAGAATCCGCCCGCCCCCTCGGTCGGCAGCCGCTCGGCCAGGGCGAATTGGGTGGGGTCGAGCGCGACGACCGGCGCCATCCCCGCGGAGCGCGCCGCGTCCATCGCTCCGGCCAGGGACTCGGAAGGGGAAAACAGGGCATGGGAGAAGCCCATCGCCGCCGCCGCCGCGAACTCCTCCGCCCCACCGTCGCTAAACAGGGCCATGCTCGCGGGAGGCTTGCCTTGGCGCGGCCTTGTCCTGGAAATTCCTGCATCCGCCCGGTCATCGCTTATCAAGCCCATGCTGAAGCACATGGCCCGCGTGCCGTTGGGTTCAATGAAATTTACTGATTTGCAATGCCCGGGCTATTCGTCCCGCCGCGCGGCCGGGAGTGGGGTCATCGCGGGGTTGGCTTCGCCGCCGCGGCCGTCCGGCGCAGCCTGTGTTCCCCTAGAAAAAGTAGGATCGGCGCGGCGATGAAAATGGAAGAGGATGTGCCCACCACGATGCCGAACAGCATGATCCAGGCGAAGCCGGAGAGAGCCGCGCCACCGAACAGCGCGAGCGGCAGAGCCGCCAGAAAAACTGTGCCCGAGGTGCCGAGGGTGCGGTTCAGGGTCTCATTGATCGAAAGATCGATCAGGTCGCGCAGGCGCATCGTTTTATATTTGCGCAGATTCTCCCGCACCCGGTCATAGACGACCACCTTGTCGTTGGTGGAATAGCCGATGATGGTGAGAATCGCGGCGATGGTGACGAGATCGAAGGGGATGCGGGTGATCACCATGAAGCCGATGGTCTTGGTGGTGTCGAGGATCAGCGTGGCGACAGCACCGACGGCGAACTGCCATTCGAAACGGAACCAGATATAGGCGAGGATCATCACGAAGGAGAGGCCCAGCGCCTCGATCCCTTGCAGGAAAAGCTGGCGGGAAACCGAGGCGCCCACCGCCTGGGTGGAGAGGATTTTCGCCCCCGGCGCGGCCTTGGCCAGGGCGTCCTGCGCTTTGCCGATGGCGGTCTGGGTGGCGGCAGCGGTATTCCGGCTTTCCAGGCTGATCAACACCTGGTCGCCCTGGCGCCCCACCGCTTGCAGCGCCGCATCCTCCAGCCCGGCCTGGGCCAGGGCGGTGCGCAGGGCCGGAAAATCGGCACGTTGCGGGGTTTGCACCTGCAACACCACGCCACCCTTGAAATCCAGCCCCATGTTGAGGCCGGGGTGGAAGAAAAGGACCACCGAGGCTAGAGAGAGAACCGCCGAGACGATGAGCCCGGCGAAGCGGCCCCTCATGAAGCGGATCTTGGTTCCGTCCGGAACGAAGCGGAAGGCCGGTCTGTAGAACATGGGGCGGGTCCTAAACGGGCAGGGCGGCGGGGCGGCGCGTGGCATACCAGCGCGAGGTGATGAGGCGCACGACCACGGTGGCGGTGAACATGGTGGTGAGAATGCCGGCGCAGATCGTCACGGCGAAACCGCGCACGGGGGGCGAGCCGAAGATGAACAAGGTGATATGGGCGAGCAGCGTGGTCACGTTGGAATCGATGATGGTGCCGTAAGCGCGCTTATATCCGGCCTCCAGCGCGGCGAGCGGCTTGCGTCCGTTCTGGCGGGCTTCCTCGCGCACGCGCTCATTGATGAGAATATTGGCGTCCACCGCCATGCCCAGGGTGAGGAGAATGCCCGCCATGCCGGGCAGGGTTAAAGTGGCGCCCATGACCGAGAGGATGGCGAGCATGAGGATGAGGTTGAGGATGAGGGCGATATTCGCGAACCAGCCGAACAGGCCGTAAAACAGCGCCATGAAGAACAGCACGAGCAGGAAGCCGACGATGAGGGAAAGCGCGCCCGCGCGGATGGCGTCGGCTCCCAGCTCCGGCCCCACGCTCTGCTCCTCCACGATGCTGAGCGGCGCGGGCAGCGCGCCCGCGCGCAGCAGCAACGCCAGATCCGTGGCGGATTGAGGGGTGAAATTGCCGGAAATCTGGCCTGAGCCGCCGGTGATGGGTTCCCGGATCACCGGCGCCTCGATGATCTTGCCATCGAGCACTATGGCAAAGAGCTTGCCGACATTGGCGCTGGTCACCTGGGCGAATTCACGCGCGCCCAAGGCGTTGAGGGTGAAATTCACCACCCACTGGCCGGTTTGCGGGTCGGTGCTGGCCTGGGCGGTCTGTAAATCCGCCCCATCCACCGCCACGCTGCTCTGTACCGCCAGCTTCTGATTGGGGTTGTCGGCCATGGGCAGCCATTCATCACCCGGCGGCGGGGGCTGGCCCGGCACAGCGCTGGTATCGACCAGCTGGAAGGTCATGTGCGCCGTGGTGCCGATCAGCGTCTTCACCCGCTCCGGGTCTGAGATGCCGGGCAACTGCACGACGATCTGATTCTGTCCCTGACGCTGGACGAGCGCGTTGAGCACGCCGGAACCGTCGATGCGGCGCTGGATGATGGTCATCGCCTGCTGCACCGCCTGCTCGTTGCGTTGAACGCGCGCCTGGGCGGGAATGGAGAGGGCGATGGCCCCATCGGGCAGTAGCGAGACGTTCAGGCTGGGTGTGGGCGAGCCAGGCTGATAGGTAATAAGGCCTTGGAGCGCCTGGAGGGCCTGCTGGGCCTGGCCGTCAAGGGGCGTCAGCGTGACCCGGCCGGCCGCCGGGTCGGCGTGAAGGTCCTTATATCCCAGCCCGGCCTTGAGGAGCGTCTGCCGCGCCTGGCCGACCAGCGAATTCAAATCCTGAGCCTCGATCGCCTTTGTGTCGAGCTGGAGAAGAAGGTAGGAGCCGCCCTTGAGATCGAGTCCGAGATGGAGCTGATTCCAGGGCAGAAAGCCAGGCCACCAGCCGGGCCGGGGGCCGAGATTGGGCAGGCTGAGCAGCACCCCCAGCCCGCAGACGAGCAGGATTGCGAATGTCTTCGCGCGGCTGAAATAAAGCAAGACGGGCTCCAAAAATGCCAGACCGTTCGCCCTATGGCGGGCCGTGACGTTGCGCGCAACCCCGGGGCGGAATAGAGGCCAAGGGGAGATGGAAGAACCTTTGCGGGTCGGGCTGATCGGGGCGGGGCATTTCGGCCGCTACCACGCGCTGAAACTGGCGGCGGCGCCGCGCGCCCGGCTCGTCGGCCTCGCTGACCCCAACGCGGCCCGCGCCAGGGAAGTGGCCTGGGAGGCTGGCTGCCCCGTTCGCGCCGTGGAGGAGTTGCTGGCCGAGGCCGAGGCCATCGTCATCGCCGCGCCGGCGGAGTTCCATTACGATCTTGCGGCCAGGGCGCTTGCCGCCGGGCTGCATGTGCTGGTGGAAAAACCGGTCGCGGCGACGCTGGCCCAGGCGGATGATCTCATCGCCCGCGCGGCGCGGGCGGGGCGGGTGCTGCAAGTGGGGCATCTCGAGCGATTTTCCGCCGCGCATGGGGCGGTGGCGCAGCGCATGGGCCGCCCTCTTTATATAGAGGCGGTGCGTATCGCCCCGTTCAAGCCGCGCGGCACGGATGTCTCGGTCATTCTCGATTTGATGATCCACGATCTCGACCTCGTTCTCACTCTGGCAGAGTCCGAGGTGGTGAGCGTGGACGCGGTGGGCGCACCGGTCGCCAGCCGATTCGATGACATCGCCAATGCCCGCATCCGTTTCGCCTCCGGCGCGGTCGCCACCATCACCGCGAGCCGCATCTCCCTCAAGACCGAGCGCAAGATGCGGATTTTTTCAGCGAGCGGGTATTTGACGGTGGATTTCTCAGCCCGCAAGCTGACCCTGGTGGGACGGGGCATCGGTATGAAACTGCCAGGCTTTCCGGAATTCGGCATCGAGCAGGCGGGCTGGCAGGACCACGACGCGCTAGCGGCGGAGCATGAGGCGTTCATTGCCGCCTGCCTGGAAGGCGGACCCGTGCTGGTGGACGGCGCCGCCGGCAAGCGGGCCCTGGCGGCGGCGCTGATGGTCAGCCGCTCCATCGCGGAAAGCCGGGCGCAGGCCGAGGCCAGCGGGTTGGTGCCAAGGCCATAGTCTTGACTTCTCCCCTTGCATCCCTCCCCATGGGGCCATCCTTTCCGACCTCAACGAAGAAAGCCAAGTCATGACGGATGTTTTCATACTCTCGGGCCAGCGCACCGCCATCGGTGATTACGGCAAGAGCCTCAAGGATGTGCCGCCAACCAAGCTGGGCGAGATCGTCATCCGCGCCGCGCTCGGCAAATCCGGTGTCACCGCGGCGGATGTTCAGCATGTGATGATGGGCAATGTCATCCATACCGAGCCGCGCGACGCCTATCTTTCCCGCGTCGCCGCCGTGGGCGCGGGCATCCCGGTGGAAACGCCGGCGCTGACGCTCAACCGGCTTTGCGGCTCCGGCATGCAGGCGGTGGTCTCCGCCGCCCAGTCCATCATGCTGGGCGACGCCGATATCGCCGTAGCGGGCGGGGCGGAATCCATGAGCCGGGGCGGCTATCTGCTCCCCAATGAGCGCTGGGGCGCGCGGCTGGGCGATTCCCAGGTGGTGGACATGGTGGTGGGCGCGCTCCACGATCCGTTCGGTCACGGCCATATGGGCGTCACGGCGGAAAATGTCGCCGCGCAATATGGCCTCTCGCGCGGGGATCAGGACAAATTCGCGGCGGAATCGCATCGCCGCGCCGCCGCCGCCATCGCGGCGGGATATTTCAAGGAGCAGATCGCCCCGGTGGAACTGCCGTCCCGCAAGGGCACCGTGATCTTCGACACGGATGAGCATCCCCGCTCCGACACATCGGCCGAGAGCCTGGCCGGGTTGAAACCCGCCTTCAAGAAAGACGGCACCGTGACCGCCGGTAACGCCTCGAGCCTGAATGACGGCGCGGCCGCGCTGGTGCTGGCCAGCGGCGCGGAGGTCAAACGCCGGGCCCTCAAGCCATTGGCGCGCATCGTCGCCTATGGCCATGCCGGGGTGGCGCCGGAGGTGATGGGCCTGGGGCCGGTTCCCGCCTCCCGTCACGCCCTGCGCCGGGCCGGGCTCAGCGTCACGGATATGGACGTGATCGAATCCAACGAGGCTTTCGCCGCCCAGGCCTGCGCGGTGGCCAAGGATCTCGAATTCGATCCGGCCAAGGTCAACCCGAATGGCGGCGCCGTCGCCCTCGGCCATCCGGTCGGCGCCTCCGGCGCCATCATCACCGTCAAGGCGATTTACGAGCTTCACCGCGTGGGCGGGCGTTACGCGCTGGTGACGATGTGCATCGGCGGCGGCCAGGGCATCGCCATGGTGCTGGAACGGGTCTGAGCCAAGCCATCCGGTCAGCGCCTCCTCGATTTCGAATGGATGCGCTGGCCGGGGCGGCCATTCTCAGCCGAGCTGTTTTTTCACGGCCTCGTTTACCAGGGCGGGATTGCCCTTGCCCTGCATCGCCTTCATCACCTGCCCGACGAAGAAGCCGAATAGCTTGTCCTTGCCGGCCTTGTATTCCGCTACCTTATCGGCATTTGCGGCCAGCACGCGGGTGACGGCGGCGTCGATCGCGCCAGTGTCCGTCACCTGGCGGAGGCCCTTTTCCACGACGATTTCGGCGGGCGGCTTGCCGGTTTCCACCATCTCCTCGAACACATCCTTGGCGATGCGGCCATTGATGGTTTTATCCGTGATGAGATCGAGCAGCGCGCCCAGCGCGGCCGCGCTCACCGGCGGGTCGGCGATGCTCTTGCCGGTCCGGTTCATGGCGGCGAAGAAATCGCCCGTCACCCAATTGGCGGCGAGCTTGCCGTCCCGTCCCCGCGCCACCTCCTCGTAGAAATCGGCCACCTCCTGCTCCGCCACCAGTACACCGGCATCGTAGAAGGGTATGCCGTATTCGGCGCAGAAACGGGCGCGCTTCTCATCCGGCAGTTCGGGCAGGCCGCGTTTCAGCGCCGCCACCCAATCCTCCTCCAGCACCAGCGGCAGCAGGTCGGGGTCGGGGAAATAGCGGTAATCATGCGCGTCCTCCTTGGAGCGCATGGAGCGGGTTTCGCCCCGGGCGGGGTCATAGAGCCGGGTTTCCTGCTCCACCTCGCCGCCGTCTTCCCAGATCTCGATCTGGCGCAGCGCCTCGGCTTCCACCGCGTGCATGACGAAGCGGATGGAATTGACGTTCTTGATCTCGCAGCGGGTGCGGAAGGCCTCGCCCGGCTTGCGCACCGAGACATTCACATCCGCGCGCAGCGAGCCCTCTTCCATATTGCCATCGCAAGTGCCGAGATAACGCAGGATCTGGCGCAGCTTGCGCAAATACGCCCCGGCCTCCTCCGGCGAGCGGATATCCGGCTCGGAAACGATCTCCATCAGCGCCACCCCGGCCCGGTTGAGGTCGATGATTGACTTGGTGGGATGCTGGTCGTGCATCGATTTGCCCGCATCCTGCTCCAAATGCAGGCGGGTGATGCCAATGGGCTTGAGCGTGCCATCCGCCAATTCGATCTCGACAATGCCCTTGCCGACGATGGGATGGGCGAACTGGCTGATCTGATAGCCATTGGGCAGATCAGCGTAAAAATAATTCTTGCGGTCGAAGCGCGAGAACAGGTTGATCTGCGCCTTCAGCCCCAGCCCGGTGCGCACGGCCTGGGCCACGCATTCTTGGTTGATGACCGGCAGCATGCCGGGAAACCCGGCATCCACGAAAGAGACATGCGCGTTGGGCTCGCCGCCATAGGCCGCGGAGGCGCCAGAGAACAGCTTGGAGACGGAGATGACCTGGGCATGGACCTCCAGCCCGACGACGACCTCCCAGGCGCCGCTGCGCCCTGCCAGCGTATAGGCCATTATTCCGCCCTCACTTGCGGCAGGGCGGAGAATTGGGCTGCCCGCTCCAGGGCGGCGGCCACGGTGAACACCGTCTCCTCGTCGAAATGCCGGCCGATCACCTGCAGGCCGAGCGGCAGCCCTGCCGCCGAGAGACCGGCGGGCACGCTCATGGCTGGCACGCCCGCCAGCGAGGCGGGCACGGTGAACACGTCGTTGAGATACATGGTCAAGGGGTCGGTCATCGTCTCATCCAGGCCGAAGGCGGCGGAGGGCGCGGTGGGGGTGAGAATCGCATCCACCTCCATAAAGGCGTCGGTGAAATCGCGCAGGATCAGGCTGCGGATTTTCTGCGCTTTCAGGTAATAGGCATCGTAATAGCCATGGCTCAGCACATAGGTGCCGATGAGAATGCGGCGCTTGACCTCGGCGCCGAACCCCTCGGCGCGGGTACGCTCGTACAAATCGATGAGATCCTCGCCCTCCACCCGCAGCCCGTAGCGCACCCCGTCATAGCGGGCGAGGTTGGAGGAGGCCTCGGCGGGAGCGATGATGTAATAGGCGGGCAGGCCGTACTTTGTATGGGGAAGAGAGATGTCGCGGATTTCCGCGCCCTCTGCCCGCAGCCAGGCGATGCCCTGTTCCCACAGCGCCAGAATTTCCGGATTCGTGCCCTCCAGCCGGTATTCGGCCGGGACGCCGATCTTCAGCCCCTTCACGCTGCGGTGTAACGCCTGGGTGAAATCCGGCACCGCTCGGTCGGCGCTGGTGGAATCCTTCTCATCGAACCCCGACATGACGCTCAGCATCAGGGCATTATCCTCGACATTGCGGGCCATCGGGCCGGGCTGGTCAAGCGACGAGGCGAATGCCACCACGCCGAAGCGCGAGCAGCGGCCATAGGTGGGCTTGATGCCGGCAATGCCGGTGAAGGCGGCGGGCTGGCGGATGGAGCCGCCTGTATCGGTGCCGGTGGCGGCCAGGGCGATGCGCGCCGCCACCGCGGCGGCGGAACCGCCTGAGGAGCCGCCCGGCGCCAGCCTGGCCTCCGCGCCATGGCGCTTCCACGGGCTTTCGACCGGGCCGAAGGCCGAGGTCAGGTTGGAAGAACCCATCGCGAATTCGTCGAGATTGGCCTTGCCCAGCATCACCGCGCCTGCCGCCTTCAACCGGGCCGAGACCGTGCTTTCGTAAGGCGGGACGAAATTGCCGAGGATCTTGCTCGCCGCCGTGGTGCGCACGCCCTCGGTGCAGAACAGATCCTTCATCGCGATGGGAATGCCGGTGAGTGGCGTCGCGCCGCCCCCGGCAAGCCGCCGGTCAGCCGCCCTTGCTTGCTCCAGCGCCAGTTCCGGCGTGGGCGTGATATAGGCGTTAAGGCGCGGGTTGAGCGCCTCGACCGCCGCATTATAGGCGGCGGCGAGTTCCACCGCCGAGATCTCGCGCGCCCGCAGCGCCCGCGCGGCGCCCGCGATGGTCAGGTCGAAGACGCTCATTCCACCACTTTCGGCACGGCGAAGAAATTACCGATCCGGTCGGGAGCGTTGGCCAGGATTTTCTCGGCCATGCCGCCATCGGTCAGTTCGTCCGCGCGGCTGCGCAGCGCCATCCGCATACCGCCGGAAAGAGGCTCCACCCCTTCCACATTGACCTCCGCGAGCTGCTCGACATAGCCGAGGATCGCGTTCAATTCGCCCTGGAGGGTGGCGACCTCCTCATCCCTCACCCTGATGCGGGCCAGCTTGGCGATCCGTCGGACCGTTGCGGCGTCCAGCGACATAGTTAAATCCCTTGGCTAAAAAATCCGGGCGGACCATACAGGCGGGCATGGCGCTCTACAACCTGCCGAACTTCGCCGCCTTGCTGCCCCCTGGCGCGCGGCTCATCGGGCTGGATCCGGGCGCGCGGCTCATCGGCGTGGCCCTTTCGGACGTCAACCGCCAGATCGCCAGCCCCTACGCCACGCTACCGCGCGCCAGGCTGGGGCAGAACGCGGCGGCCGTGGCGGACATCGCCGCGCGCGAGGGCGCTGGCGGCCTGGTCATCGGCCTGCCGCTCGATATGGGGCAGAACTGGGGGCCGCGCGCCCAGGCGGCGCGGGATTGGGCGCACGCTCTCAGCGCGGCGGCGCGGCTGCCGGCGATGATGATGGATGAAAGCCTCTCCACCGCCGAGACCCATGAGAGACTCATTGCCGCTGGCCTGAGCCGCGCCCGCCGGGCCGCACTTGTGGACCGGCTGGCGGCGGCGGAGATTTTGCAACGGGCGCTCGACCGGCTGCGCGCATAAAAAAGGCGGCGGAGCCATGCCCCGCCGCCGCTTAAACCATGCTCCGTTAGGGCTGGTTGCCCTTGGCGGCGTCTTTGATGCCGCCAACGGTGTTCTGAACCTTGCCCTCGACCTTGTCCGCCTTGCCTTCGGCCTGCATCTTGGTGTCGCCAGTGAGTTTGCCCACCGAATCCTTCACCGCGCCCTTGGCCTGCTTGAAGGCGCCTTCGATACGATCCTTATCCATGCTTCATCCTTTCGATGTTGTCGGGACTGCCCCCACCCTTAAGGGCTGGGTGATTTCGGCGCGTTGTTATTGGCGCTGTCGGTCAAAGCGTGACCGCCTTGGGAGAGATCTTGTCCGACCCCGGCGGTCGTATGACAGGCCGCCAGCCCCATGCTCAGGCCCAGCGCCGCGATCATTCCAAACGCCAACCGCAATTTGGCGCGCATCGCAAATCCTTTTATTTTTCAAGCCCCACCATGGGGCTCTTCATCACCAAGAGATCGCGAGCCCTAAGGAAAATTCAACAAAGAAGAGCGAAGCTTTCAGGATTTAAATGTTTCTACAATGAACCGACGCTATGAGCCAATCCGAATTCCTTGGCCAGCAGCTCATAGGATCGTACCCGGGCCGCAGGATCATAGGCGGCGGTATTGATGGATATTTCGTCGAGTTGAAGCTCGCTCACCAGCGCGCGCAGGCGTGCCGCCACCTGCGGCGCGGTGCCGATGAAGTTGCGCTGCATCGATGCCTCGATGCGCTCTTTTTCCGCCGGGGAGAAAGCGAATTTATCCGCGTCCTCCGGCGAGGGCAGGGGGATATATTGCCCACGATTGCGCATGCCCCAGAAGGCCGCCCGGGATTTCGCCCAATACCATGCCTCCTCCTCCGTTTCCGCCACCAGGGCGAAGACCGTCACCGAGGCGCGTTTCGGCCCCGCCCCGGTATCGCGGAATTGGGAATGGTAGAGATGCAGCGCTTCGGCGGCTCCCGCGCCATCCGAGAAGAAATAGGCGAAGGCATAAGGCAGGCCGAACCAGGCCGCGAGCTGGGCGCCATAATTGGAGCTGCCGAGAATCCATATCTCTGGCACATAAGGGCCGCGCGGTTCGGCGACGATGCTGCGGAAAGGATGCTCGGGCGGCAGCGGCGCGCCAGAGACCCAGGCCATCACATCCCGCACCTGGGCGGGAAACATATCGGCGGGGTTGCGCGCATTGGCGGGGTTGAGCGCCAGGGCGGTGAGGCTGTCGGAGCCCGGGGCGCGGCCGAGGCCCAGGTCGATCCGCCCGGGAGCAATGGCCTCCAGCACCCTGAATTGCTCCGCCACCTTCAGCGCGGAATAATGTGGTAGCATGACCCCACCCGCGCCGACACGGATGCGGCTGGTGGTGGCGGCGATGGCCGCCGCGAGAATTTCCGGGGCTGAGCCGGCGACCGAGCCGGAGCTGTGATGCTCCGAAAGCCAATAGCGGTGATAGCCGAAAGCCTCGCAGGCGCGCGCCAGGGCGAGACTTTCCCTGATGGACTCATCCGGCGAGACGTTGACGCGGATGGGCGACTGGTCGAGCACGGAAAGTTGAAGCTTGTCCATTGGACAATCCTTATCCAAAAACCTTATGCCAATGGCGCCGCAAGGCGGCGTCCACCTCCGCCATATTGGCGCGCACCCCCAGCGCGGCCAGGCTGGTCACGCCATGGGCGCTGATGCCGCAGGGCACGATGCCGCTGAAATGGCCGAGATCGGGCGCAATGTTCAACGCCAGGCCGTGCCAGCTGACCCAGCGCGAGACCCGCACGCCAATGGCGGCAATCTTCTCCTCCCGCCCGTCCGGCCGCACGACCCAGATGCCGACCCGCCCCGCCCGGATTTCCCCCTTCACCCCGAATTCCTTGAGCGTCTCGGCCACCCAGCGCTCCAGCCCGGCCACGTAGCCGCGCACATCCCGGGCGGGAACGCCGCCATGCGGGCGGGCAAGATCGAGCATGACATAGGCAATTCGCTGGCCGGGGCCGTGATAGGTCCATTGGCCGCCGCGCCCGGCCTTGAAAACGGGGAAACGGGCGGGATCGCGCAAATCCTCCGCTTTTGCCGAACTTCCCTCGGTATAGAGCGGGGGGTGTTCCACCAGCCAAACCAGTTCCTCCGCCGTGCCGGCGCGGATGGCGGCGGCGCGCTCGCGCATCCGCTCCAAGGCGGGCTCATACTCTGTCAGGCCGGGGGAAACCTCCCAGCAGGGCTGATTTTCCATGGCTGGCTACCCTGTTGCAGGGTTTCGGATCATAGTCTATAGGCTCCGCGCCCCGATGCGGTCGTGGCGGAATGGTAGACGCGCAAGCTTGAGGTGCTTGTGGGGGAAACCTCGTGGAAGTTCGAGTCTTCTCGACCGCACCAAAATTTCCGAATAGCTTGAAAGCGTGTGCTAAAGGTGCGGGTTGCCATGCCCGCCGCGCCGGGCCATGAACGGTAAAGCCGCTGAAACTGGGAGGGGAACGCCATGGATGAGGGTTTACGCAAGGCCGCGCTGGAATATCACCGCCACCCCCGGCCGGGAAAGCTCGCCATTGTTGCGACCAAGCGCATGGAAACCTCGCGCGACCTTTCCCTGGCCTATTCGCCGGGCGTGGCGGCGGCCTGCGAGGCGATCCAGGACGACCCCGACGCCTCGTTCGATCTCACCTCCCGCGCCAATCTCGTCGCCGTCATCACCAATGGCACGGCGGTGCTGGGGCTGGGCAATATCGGCGCGCTCGCCGGCAAGCCGGTGATGGAGGGCAAGGCCGTCCTTTTCAAGAAATTCGGCGGCATAGATTCTTTCGATATAGAAATTAACGAGACGGACCCCGATAAATTCATCGAGACGGTGGCGCGGCTGGAGCCGAGCTTTGGCGGCATCAATCTCGAGGATATCAAGGCGCCGGAATGTTTCAAAATCGAGCAGACCCTGCGTGAGCGGATGCATATTCCGGTATTTCACGACGATCAGCACGGCACGGCGATCATCGTCGGCGCCGCGGTTCTGAACGCGATGATTATCCAGAAGAAGCGGATTGAGGAGGTGAAGATCGTCACCTCCGGGGCGGGCGCGGCGGCACTCTCCTGCGTCAATATCCTCAAGGCGCTGGGAGCCAGGGCGGAAAACATCACTATGACCGATAAGGATGGCGTGGTGTATGAAGGGCGGCCCCATCTGGATCCCAGCCTCACCGGGGTGGCGCGGAAAACAGAGGCGCGCACCCTGGCCGATATTCTGCCCGGCGCGGATATATTTCTCGGCCTCTCGGTGCCGCGGGTGCTGAAGGAGGAGTGGCTGGAATGGTTCGCGCCCAACCCCCTCATTCTCGCCCTGGCGAATCCGGAGCCGGAGATCATGCCGGATATCGCCCGGCGGGCCCGCCCGGACGCGATCGTGGCGACTGGCCGTTCCGATTTCCCCAATCAGGTAAATAACGTCCTTTGCTTTCCCTATATTTTCCGGGGCGCGCTGGATGTGCGCGCCACCGCGATCACGGAGGGGATGAAGCTGGCGGCGGTGCGCGCCATCGCCGAGCTCGCCCAGGTCGAGGCCTCGGATGTCGTCGCCGCCGCTTATGGCGGCCAGGCGCCGGTTTTCGGGCCGGAATACATCATTCCCAAGCCGTTCGATCCCCGGCTGATCCTGCATGTGGCGCCCGCCGTGGCCAAGGCGGCGATGGATGAGGAGGTGGCCCGCAAGCCGGTGACCGATTTCGAGGCCTACAGGCACGAGCTTGAGCGCTCCGTATACCGCTCCGGCCAGCTTCTGCGCCCGGTCATCGAGATCGCCCGCAAGGCCAGGCCGCGGATCGTCTATGCCGAGGGCGAGGATGAGCGGACGCTTCGCGCGGTGCAGAGCGTGGTGGACGACAAGATGGCCGAGCCTATCCTGCTCGGCAATGCGGAGGCGCTGACCGCGAAAATTCAGTCGCTCGGGCTGCGGCTGAAACTGGGCGAGGATGTCCGGCATATCGATCTGGAGCAAGAGCCGGAATTGTTCCAGCGCGTTTACGCCGATTACGCCAAATGCGTGGGCCGGCGCGGCACGCCGCCGGATGCCGCCGCCCGCCATGTCCGCAAGCGCCCCACCGTCACCGCCGCGATGCTGTTGCGCCTGGGCGAGGCGGATGCGGCGATCTGCGGCGGCACCGGCGATTGGTGGCGGCAATTTCAATACGCGCTGCCCATCATCCCCCGCCGCGCAGGATGCAGCCGGGTCTACGCCATCACCGCACTCATTCTCCAGGCCGGGCCGCTATTCTTCTGCGATACCCATGTGAATCTCGACCCCAGCGCCGAGGAAATCGCCGAGATGACGCTGATGGCGGCGGATACGGTGCGCCATTTCGGCATGGCGCCCAAGGTGGCCCTGCTGTCGCATTCCAATTTTGGCGCTTCCAACTCGCCTTCCGCTAAAAAGATGCGCAAGGCGCTGGGTCTCATCCACGCCGCCGAGCCGGAGCTGGAAGTGGATGGCGAGATGCACGCCGACGCCGCCCTCGCCGAGCAGATCCGCCATCATGCCCTGCCGGAATCCACCCTCACGGGCACCGCCAATTTGCTGATCTTTCCTACCATCGACGCCGCGAACATCGCCTTCAACCTGGTGAAGGCGACGGGAGAGGCGGTGACCGTGGGGCCGTTGTTGATGGGGTTGGACAAGCCGCTCCACATCGCCGTGCCGAGCACCACCGCCCGCGGCATCATCAACCTCTCCGCCGTGGCCGCCATGGAGGCGGCGGGGATGAAGGCGAAGTGACGCTGCGGCGGCGCTTGGCCTTCAGCGCACATATTTTCTTACATAAGGGGCCAGGGCCTCGGCGATTTTCGTCATCCCCGCCCGGTTCGGGTGCAAGGCGGGCCGGGGCGGGGTAAGGAGCGGGTCCACGAACAGGCCGGCATCCACCTTGCCGTCGCGGATGAACAAATTCCGCAGATCGATGAAGGTCACCGCCGGGTTGCCCTGATAGGCGCGGGCCAGCGCGGCGTTGGTGGCGAGGGTCTGCTCATCCACCCAGGCGCTGCGGATGGAGGGAAGCACACCCAGCAGCAGGATATGCGCGCCGGGCAGTTGGTGGCGCGTGTTGGAGACCACGGCCTCGATGGCGGGAACGGTCATCGCCGTGTCCCAATGGACCCGGCCGAAATTATTCGCGCCGATGAGAATGATGGCGAGCTGGGGATGCAGCCCGGCCACCTGGCCATGATCCAGCCGCCAGATGAGATTGGCGGTGGTGTCGCCGGTAAAGCCGAAATCCAGCGCGCCATAGGGGGCGTAATATTTATCCCAGACCGGCTTGATATCGTCATAGCCGTGCCCCCCCTGGCGTTGCCAGAAAAAGGTGATCGAATCACCCAGCCAGACGATTTTCGCGTTGGGGGTCTCCGCCTTTTCCACCAGCATCCGGTGCCACAGCGTGCTCCACCAGGGCAGGTCGGCGCGGCTGATGGGCGCCTCGGCGATGTTGGCGCTGGCGGACGCGGCGGCGGGCAGGAGCAGCAGCGCCGCGAATAACAGGGCGCGAATCAC
Organism: Acidocella sp.; assembly: GCF_027352905.1. Lineage (GTDB taxonomy): Bacteria > Pseudomonadota > Alphaproteobacteria > Acetobacterales > Acetobacteraceae > Acidocella. Next base: position 18,895 of record NZ_DAIEIF010000050.1, on the reverse strand, counting down.
AGCCCCGCCGCGAGCAGCGCGAAGGCGAGCACGCCCGCCACCGCGCAATAAAGGGCGAAAGGGTTGAGCGCCCATTCATCATGGTCCTTGAAATAGCGCATCAGAAAGGCCGTGCTGGCATAGGCGACCAGGCCGGAGAGAATGGCCGCCAGCAGCGAGACGCCGAGCAGCGCGTGCAGCTCATGCTGGCGGATGAGCTTGGGCAATTCCGCCACCGCGGCGGCGAGGATGACCGGCGTGCCCATGAGGAAGGAGAATTTCGCTGCCCCGGCATGGGAGACGCCGCGTGTCAGCCCGCCGACGATGGCAGCACCGGAACGGGAAATGCCGGGCAGGAAGGCGAGGCATTGGAAGAAGCCGATGATCAGCGCGTCTTGGTAGGAAAGCCCGGTTTCGCGCCGCTGGCCCCGCGCGCGCAGCCTCTCCCCCAGCCAGAGGAGCCCGGCATTGAAAACGAGAAAGACGCAGGCCATCAGCGGGCTGCCGAAAAGATGGGCAATGGGTTTTTTCAAAACCGCGCCGATGATGACGGCCGGCAGCGTCGCCACGATCAGCTTGGCGAGCAGGGCCCGGGCGGAGACGTTTTCCGAGGCATGGCCGAGCCCCAACACTCCGCGCGCCATGCTGATCCACTCCACGTAAAAATAGGCGATCAGCCCGATCGCGGTGCCGACATGCAGCATGACGAGAAAGGGCAGGAAGCCGGGCGCGCTCTGGTCGATGCCCCAATGCAGCAAGGCGGGAACGATGACGGCGTGGCCGAGGGAGCTGACAGGGAACAGCTCGGTCGCCCCCTGAAGAATGGCGAAGAGGGCGGCGTGGATGAGATCCATTGTGAAGCGTCTCCGGCGGCGGGGCGGAATCGCCCCCGCATTGCATTGCAGAATTTGCCGCCGCCGTTAAGTCAGCGGCATGTCGAATTCTCTCTCGCGCGGGCCGTCCCGCCTTCTGGTCGGGCTGATGGCGGCCTCCTGCGGCCTCATCGTCGCCAATATCTATTATTCCCAGCCGCTGGTCGGGCTGATCGGCCCCCAGCTGCATATGAGCGGACGGGCGGAGGGGCTGATCGTCAGCCTGACCCAGCTTGGCTATGCGGCGGGGATGATCTTCCTGGTGCCGCTGGGGGACCTCATGGAAAATCGGGCCCTGGTGGTGGCGACGGTCTCCGCCACGATTCCCGCCTTGATCCTCGCCGGGCTGGCCTGGACTCCGGGCATGATGCTGACGGTCTCGGCGCTGATCGGCCTTAGCTCGGTCGCGGTGCAGATGCTGATTCCCCTGACAGCGCATCTCACTCCGGAAGCGCGGCGCGGCCGGGTGGTGGGCACGGTGACGGGCGGCCTGCTTTTTGGCATATTGCTGTCCCGCCCGGTGGCCTCGGTCATCACCGCCTATGCCTCCTGGCGGCTGGTGTTCTTTCTTTCCGCGGCGGTGATGGCCGGGCTGGCCCTGCTGCTCAGCCGGGCGCTGCCCCGCCGTGAGCCCGAGGCCAAGGAGCATTACGGCGCGCTGCTCGCCAGCCTGTTCGCCCTGCCGCTGCGCTTTCCGGTCTTACGGGAGCGGATCGTCTATCAAGCCGCCTGCTTTGCCGGCTTCTCGCTGTTCTGGACGGGGGCGCCGCTCTTTCTCATGCATCGCTTCGGCTTCACCCAGCGCGGCATCGCCGTATTCGCGCTGGCGGGGGCGTTAGGCGCCTGCCTGGCGCCCGTGGCTGGGCATCTCGCGGATCGTGGCCATACCAGGGTGGCGAGTTTCTGGGCTCTTATGGCGGTGCTGGCGGCGTTCGGCATCGCCGCGCTCGGTGGCTGGCGCCACTCGGTGGTGCTGTTGGCGCTGGCGGGCATTATCCTCGATGGCGGGGTACAGACCAGCCTCGTTCTCGGCCAGCGCTCGATCTACGTGCTGACCCCAGAGCTGCGATCGCGCATGAACGGCGTGTTCATGGCGAGTTTCTTTCTGGGCGGCGCGGCGGGCTCCGCCTTCACCGGACCGCTGCTCATCCATGCCGGCTGGGGCGGGGTCTGCGCGGCGGGGGCGCTGATGCCTCTGCTCGGGCTTTCCTATTTCGCCGCGGCCGGGCGGAAATGAGCCTCGCTCTTATCGTTCTTATCGTGTTCGCCAGCTTAGTTGGCATAATGGCGCGGCCCTTTCGCCTGCCGGAGGCGGTGTTCAGCCTGGCCGGGGCGGGGGTGCTGGTGGGGCTGGGGGGGCTGCCGCCGGGCGCGGCCTGGCGCGCGGCGGGGCAGGGGGAGGATCTTTACCTGTTTCTGGCTGGGATGATGCTCCTGGCCGAACTGGCATTGATTCAGGGCGTGTTCACTTGGGCGGCCGCGCATCTGGCCCGGCGCGCGGCGGGCAATGCGGCGCGGCTGTTCAGGATGGTTTACGGCCTCGCCACCCTCATCACCGTGTTTCTTTCCAACGACGCGACGGCGGTGGTGTTTACCCCGGCGGTGGCGGCCATGGCCCGCCAGGCTGGCGCGCGCAACGCTTTGCCTTACCTGCTGATTTGCGCGTTCGTCGCCAATGCCGCCTCCTTCGTCCTGCCGGTTTCCAACCCCGCCAATCTGGTCCTCTTCGGTGGCCAGATGCCCCGCCTCGGCAGCTGGATGCGGCTTTTTGGCCTAGCCTCGCTCCTCGCCATCGCCGCGACCTTCGCGCTGCTCTGGCTCACGCAGAAACGCCATCTCAACCAAAGGCTGGACATACCGGCGGAGGCGCCAAGCCTGACCCCAGGCGGGCGCTGGACCCTGGCGGGGCTGGCCGGGGCGGCCATGCTCCTCATTCTCGCTGCCGGGCTGGGTTGGCCGCTCGGCCTGCTTACCTTTTTGCTGGGCGTGGGCTGCACCGGGCTGGTCTGCGCGCTGGCGCGGCAATCGCCCTGGCCAGTGATGCGCGGGGTCAGCTGGAACGTGCTGGCCATGGTGGCGGGGTTGTTCATCATGGTCGGGGCGCTGGACCGGGCCGGGCTTATCCAAGCCCTCTCCGGCTGGGCCCGGAGCGGCCCTCTGGTCCTGGGTGGCGGGCTGGCGCTGCTCAGCAATCTCGCCAATAACCTCCCCGTCGGCCTCTTGGCGGCGCATATGCTGGCGCATGCCGGGACGGGGCAGAAGGCGGCGGCGCTGATCGGGGTGGATCTTGGTCCCAACCTCTCCATCACCGGCTCGCTGGCGACGATTCTCTGGCTCACCGCGCTGCGCCGGGCGGGGGTGGGGATGAGCGGTTGGCGGTTTTTAGCCCTGGGCGCGGTGATGATGCCGCCTGCTCTGCTTCTGGCGCTCGCGGGGCTATGGTTGAGTCTTTAAGCCGGGTACAATCTATGCTTGTATGGCGCATGAGCTTGGCGCGCGGCGCGGCGCGGGGCGCCGCCTGGAATTTCGCAACCATCCTGGCCGAACGGGCGGTGGGCTTCGCCATTTTTGCCGTGCTGCTGCGCGTGGTGCCGGCGCCTGATGTCGGCATCATCGCCATCGCCGGGTCGGTTTCCGAGCTGGTGCGGATCGCCGCCAATAGCGGGGCGGGGGCGCAGGTGCAGGCCAGCCCCGGTAATGCCGAGATCGAGGCGGGGGCGTTCTGGAGCCAATTGCTGACGGCGTTGCCTGCCATGCTGGCGCTGAGCGCGGCGGCGCCCTGGATCGCCCATCTCTACGGCCAGCCCGCGCTCAGCCCCTTGCTGCGGTTGATGGCGCTCAACGTGGTGATGACCTGTTTTCTCATCGTGCCCTCGGCGCGGCTGGCCTCGCAATTCCGCTTCAAGGCGATCGGGCTGATCTCCCTGGGCAGCACCGCGGCGGGCGGGGCTTGCGCCTTGCCGTTGGCGCTGGGCGGACATGGCCTGGCGGCGCTGGCGACCCAGCGCATGGCTGGGGTGGCGTTTTACGCGTTCTGCGCCTGCCGCGCTGCCCGCTGGATGCCCCCGCCTCCGCCCCGCCTGGCCGCGCTGGCGGCGGGGTTCCGCTTCTCTTTGCCGATGATGCAAGCCGCTTTTGTAGATTACCTGGCCCTCACGGGCTATGTGATGCTGGCCGGGCTGCGGCTGGAGGTGGTGGCGCTCGCCCAGTTCCGTGTCGCCCAGCGCCTGCTGGAAGTGTTGCAGGAACTCTCCTTTCTCCCCGCGCGCAAGCTGTTGCTGCCGGTGCTGGCGGCGGTGCGGGCGGATGAGCAGCGTCGCCGCGAGGTGCTGCGGCGTATGCTCGACCTGATCGCCATGCTGATATTTTTCACCAGCGCGGTGAGCGGAGCAGCCGCCGGGCCCGCTCGTTCACCTCTTGTTCGGGGCGAAATGGATGGCGGCGGCGCCGGTTTTCGCCCTACTCAGCCTCACCGCGCCGTTTCTGGCGCTTTACGGCCTCATCAACCCGCTTTTGGCGAGTCTGGGCGAGACGAGGCGGCTGCTGCGTTACGCCGGCTGGAATGCGCTGACCATCCTGGCCGTGTGCTGGCTGGCCGCGCCGTTCGGCCTCGAAGCGCTGGCCTGGGGATTAGCGGGGCGGGGCGTGGCGGCGGCGGGGTTGCTTTTGCTGGCGCTGCGCCAGGCTGCGGGTGGCGAGGCTTGGCCCTTATTCCGCCGTCTTGGCGTGCCCTGCGCGGGTCTGGCGGGGGCGCGGCTGGCGGCCTGGGCGCTCGAACCTGCAATGCCTTCTCTCAGCCCGGCATTCGCCCTCGCCGCCCTGGCGGGAAGCGCGGGGGGCATGTTCACCGTCATCGTCATCGCCCTGGCGCCCCGGCGGGTGGGGAGCATGGCGGGGCAATTGCGCCGGGCGTTTTTCCTGCGGCCGGCTTTGAGTTGAAAGGGAAATTTGGTTTCCCTTGCCCGGCGGCAATCATGCTGATTGAATGACGCCGCCATGAGCCAGCCCCCGCCTATCACCCTTCACCGCCCGGCGCGGTGGTCGACCGGAATCGTTCTGACCTCGCCCCATTCCGGCCGGCGCTATCCGAAGGCGTTTCTCGAATCCTCGCGGTTGGATGAGCGGGCGATTCGCGGTTCGGAGGATAGTTTTATCGACCGGCTCTTTGCCGATGGGCCGGAATTGGGCCTGCCGCTCCTCGCCGCCGAGTTTCCTCGCGCCTGGTGCGATGTGAACCGGGAACCCTGGGAACTCGACCCCGCCATGTTCGCCGACGCCCTGCCTCCCCATGTCAATACGGCCAGCCCGCGCGTGGCGGCTGGGCTCGGCACCTTGGCGCGGGTGGTGGGCAACGGGGAGGCGATTTACGCCCGCAAGCTGGCTTTTGCCGAAGCCAAGGAGCGTATCGAAAATTGCTGGCGCCCGTTTCATGAGACGCTGGCCGGATTGATCGAGGAAAGTCTCGATCTGTTCGGTCATTGCCTGGTGCTGGATTGCCATTCCATGCCCACGCCGCGCGCCCGGCTCGGGCCGCGTTGCGACATTGTGCTGGGAGATGGGCATGGCACGGCCTGCCGCCCCGAGTGGTCGCGCCGGACGCAGCTGTTTTTTGAGGAACTCGGGTTTACCGTGCGCCGGAATGACCCATACGCTGGCGGGTTCATCACCCGCCATTACGGCCGGCCACGCGAGAAGGTCGAGGTGATCCAGATCGAAATTTCCCGCGGTCTCTACATGGATGAACAAAATTTCACCGATAGGCCTGGTTTCGATACCCTTCGCGCCACGCTCACTCGGTTTATGGAGCGGATGATTGCCGCCAATCGCCTGGGCGGAGCGATGGATTTCGGCTTCAGCGCCGCCGCCGAATAAAAAAGGCGGCGCCGAAGCGCCGCCAAGTTTAGGGAGGAAACGTCCAAGAAACAGGGGAGAAAACTCACCCTGCCCAACCTATATAGGAGACATTATGCTGCGGTGCAAGATATTTTTGCATTGCAGCAAAAACTCTCTCTCGCTATTTCGCCTTGATGGGCTTTACCTCTCACCGGGGGCCAATTATGAGCAAACGCGGCGGTTGGAAAACCCAGCCGGAGGGGTGGCCGAGAGGCTGAAGGCGGCGGTTTGCTAAACCGTTATACGCTGTCAAGGCGTATCGTGGGTTCGAATCCCATCCCCTCCGCCAAATAATGCCCCCGCCGGAGCCTCGTCCGCCGCCTTGTCCTGGAACCGTTGCCGCATGCGCTAAATCTCCCTGTTTTGGCTGGGTGGGGTCTTAACCGCCCAGTTTTACCGGTTCATCCGCGCCCAGCACCGCCCCGGCCTTGCGCAGCGTCTCCGGCCGGGTGATGGCGAGCCAGATCGCCCCGGCAGTGAACAGGCCGAACCAGGCCAGCGTGATCCAGGGCATCCAGGTATAGGGCGCATCGCTATTCTCGACGATCTGCCCGGCGAACAGCCCGACCATCAGTAGCCCGCCCACTGCCGGCAGCACGAGATGGCGGATCCGCCGGCCGCTGCGCTGGCGCATGAAATAGGCGATGGCGGCGATGTTGGCGAGCACGTAAACGACGAGAATGGCCAGCGTCAGCAGAAAGCCGAGATAGCCATAAACATTGCTGCCGCCATCGGGGTTGGCGAGCCCGCCGGAGAGCGCCCCGACCACCAGCACGACGGCGAAGGTGAACGCGCTCTGGAACAGCACAGCATTGGAGGGGGTGTTGTGCTTGGGGTTGATATGCGCGAGCGGGCGCGGCAGCAGCCCCTCGCGCCCCATGGTGTAGAGAATGCGCACGATGCCGGAATTGGAGTTCACCGACACCGCGAACATGCTGGAGACCGAGGCGAGAATAATGAGCGGCGTCATCCACGGCGCGTACATGTGCGCGAGGTCGTTCCACGGGGTCGAGGCACCGGTCAGCGCGTTCACCTTGTCATCGCCCAGCCCGATCACCTCGGCCCAGATGCAGAAGGTGTAGATGGCGCCGACCACGAGGGTGGAAAGCGCGATCGCCAGCGGCACGTTGCGCCGGGGGCGGCGCACCTCCTCACCCAGCGTGGTCGCGCCCTCGAAGCCGACGAAGCTGAGCGCCGCGAACACCGCGCCGATCACCAACCCCTGGGTGCCGTGTGGTGAAGAGGCGGGGGAGAGTGGATGCAGCGACAGCCCATGCGCGCCGCCCATGGCAACCACGATCACCGCCATTGTCAGCACCACGGCAACCTCGATGAGGAACAGGAGCATCGCCGTGCGCAGCGAGGCCTGAATCCCCTCCAGCGCCAGGAAGGTCATGAAACCCCAGGGTAGCAGCGAGATCAGCCCCCAGGGGATATTGAGGCCGAATTCCTGCTGGATCGTCTGTTGCAGATAAGCGCCGATCAGCGCCACCTCGATCGGAGGCAGCAGCGCATAGGCGAGGAACATCAGCCCCCCGGTGACGAATCCGGCATGCGGCCCCAGCCCCTGCGTAACATAGGTGTAAAATGAGCCCGCGCTCGGCATTTGCGCCGCCATCTCCATGATGCCGCTGGCGGTGATGAGCATGGCAATCAGGCAGGCGAAATATACAAACGGCGTCGCCGGACCGGAAAATGGCGTGGAGAATTGCGGGTTGAAAAAGGTGGAGACCGCTGGGCCCATGATCGCGGCGGACATGATGACCGCGCCGGGCAGGCCGACGGAATTGGGTTTCAAGCGCGCCTGCGGCGGCGGGAGGGAAGCGGTGTCAGACATGACGGCTCCTCAGTTGCGGGTTATTGTTGTCGGTCGCGGTCGTCGGGCCGACGGGCTCCGGTCATCCACGCAACGTTATCTGCCGGCGCCTAGAAGGTAGGGGTCAGATCGATTAAATCCAACATGATTACTTTAACGTATTAACCGAAATTCTCCAATGTCTGGGGGTAGATGAAGGCTTGATAAAACCCGCGCTGGGCGTTTCCCTCAGCGCTATTGTTCAAGCCCGTCCAGCCAATGTTTGGGCAAAGGTCATAAGGCGTCCACTCGAAAGAACAGTGGGTATATCAAACTGTCCACATGCAGGCCGCGTTCCCCCGCCGGATCTGACGGCGAAGGCTGGTAATAAAGCGAACGAAAGGCGGTTTTCAGCTCATAGGGGCTCCTGTCCCGGCGGGGGCACGGCGCACGCGGCGAATGCGTGGCAATCGCTGATGATATCGGCAAGTTGTGACAGGGTAGAGCCCTTTCGGGGCGAATAAGCGCCACTGAAGACCGCCGAGCCGATGGTGAAGGCATCCGCCCCGCGCTGGGCGATGCTGGCGATACGGGCGGCGGAGTCGATGCTGCCCGCGACGATCAGCCGTCCCGCGCCCACCCCGCGGCGCGCAGCCTCGACGAGATTGAGCGGCGTATCCTCGGTAGCACGGTAGGCGAGCAGATCAGCCCCCGCGCAGCCCTTGGCCATAAAGACGCGGCATTGCGCCTCGACTTGGGCGGCGGTGCCGGCGAGCTTGGTGGGGTGGCCGAGCGGCGTGCCAGGAAAAGGGTAGTAGCGGATGACGGTGCCACGAATAATCGCCAGCGTGGCATCGATTTCGGTGCCGCCGAGCAGATGGTCCACCCCCAGCGCTACGGCGGTGCGCGCCGAGTCGAGCGCGGCCTCCGGCATAGTGCTCACGACTTCCATATAGGGGCTGGCACCCAGGGAGCGGATTTTGGCAGTGAGTCTGTGCAGTGTTTCGACACTGACGCCGACATCCTTGAATCCGATATGCTTGAGTCCCAGCGGGCGGATCAATTCGCAAAGATCCAGACAGTCGGTTATGGTCTGATCGTTGCGGGTCAGCATGAAAATGAAATCCATCAAACGGCTCTCCCCAGAACCCACCAGACCATGCCGGCTGAGAGGACTGTTTAAGTACTATTCAGCCTGTATGGGGCAATAGCGTTCGCGAGCGCCGAATAGCCAAAGGGCGTCCATTCCCGATAAGTATCCCATCGAACCACGATAAAAAAATAACCCGATCCGGGCTTTCCCGTAAGGCGGAATCGCACGGCGAGCGCCGCTACCGCAGCAAATTCGCTATGTGACCCGGCCCCCCAGGCGGCGCGTTTCCTGCCCATTCTGAGGGCTGGCGCTGGCTCTCGGGGTAGACGAAAACGGAGACAAGATTGTTTCTGGGTAGAACGGTATCCCCCCTGGTATCCGGCCCGTTTGGCCGTTCCAGTGAGTTACCCATAAGCTATTGAATTAGGTGGCGCGCCCGAAGAGATTCGAACTCCTGACCCTCAGATTCGTAGTCTGATGCTCTATCCAGCTGAGCTACGGGCGCGTCGTGGCGCGGGGTGTAACCGAACCGCCGCTTTCAGGCAACCCCGCCCCGCCGATTATGCTCCGAGCTCCGTGAGCAAGGCGTCCCCCATCTCGCGGGTGGAAACGGGAGAGCGGCCCGGTAGGGCGATATCCGGCGTCCGCACGCCCTTCGCCAATACCCGCGCCGCCGCTGCCTCGATGGCGTCGGCCTCCTCCTCCATGCCGAAGGAAAGGCGGAGCAGCATGGCGAGGCTCAAAATCTCCGCCAGCGGGTTGGCCAGACCCTTGCCCGCGATATCCGGAGCCGAGCCGTGGATCGGCTCGTAAAGGCCCGGCATCCGTCCGGAGGTCTCCCGGGCACCCAGCGTCGCCGAGGGCAGCAGCCCCAGCGAGCCGGTCAGCATCGCGGCGAGATCGGAGAGAATATCGCCAAACAGATTGCCGGTGACGATGACGTCGAACTGGCGGGGGTTTTTGGCCAGCTGCATCGCGCAATTATCCGCATACATGTGGGAGAGGGTCACATCCGGAAATTCCTCCTCCCGCAACCGCGTCATCACCTGCCGCCAGAGCAGGCCGGATTCCATCACGTTCGCCTTTTCCACACTGCAGACGCGGCCCTGACGCTTGCGCGCCAGCTCAAAGGCTACCCGCCCGACGCGTTGAATTTCCGGCGTCGTGTAAACCTCGGTGTTCACGCCTCTCTGCGTGCCGTCTGGCAGCGTCTCGATGCCGCGCGGCTCGCCGAAATAGACGCCGCCGATGCATTCGCGCACGATCATGATATCGAGCCCGCGCACCAGATCAGGTTTCAGCGAGGAGGAGTCCACCAGCGCGTCGAACACCTTGGCCGGGCGGAGATTGGCGAAGACCTTAAGTTCCGCCCTCAATTTGAGCAGCCCGCCTTCGGGCCGGATCTCAAAGGGCACCTTGTCCCATTTCGGCCCGCCGACGGAGCCGAACAGCACCGCATCCGCCGCCTTGGCCTTGGCCAGCGCCGCATCGGTGAGAGGCACGCCATGGGTGTCGATGGAGATTCCCCCCACCAGTTCCTCCTCGATGCGGAAACTCGCCCGGCGGCTCGCCTCCAGCCAGTCCAGCACCCGCCGCGCCTCGGCCATCACCTCCGGGCCTATGCCGTCACCCGGCATCAGCAACATCGTCTTATTGGCGATCATGTCGTCACGCTCCCTGAATTTTCGGCAGCCAGGAGGGCATCCGCGCCTCGTAAGCATCGATCGCCGAAGCATGCTCCAGCGTTAGGCCGATATCATCAAGCCCGTTCAGCAAGCAATGTTTGCGGAAGGGGTCGATCTCGAAGGGAATCTCCTCGCCATTTGGGCGGATGACCACCTGCCGGGCGAGGTCCACGGTCAGCCTGGCGTTTTCTCCCATGGCGGCGTCCGCGCGCAGCTTGGCGCAGGCTTCCTCCGGCAGAGCGATGGGCAGCACCCCATTTTTGAAGCTGTTATTATAGAAGATGTCGGCGAAGCTGGTGGCGATGACGCAGCGTATGCCAAAATCCTTCAGGGCCCAGGGGGCGTGCTCGCGCGAGGAGCCGCAGCCGAAATTATCGCCCGCCACCAGTATCTCGGCGTGACGGTAGGGTTCCCGGTTGAGAATAAAATCCGCCTTCTCGCTCCCGTCTGGATTATAGCGCATATCGGCGAAGAGGTTGCGTCCCAGCCCGGTGCGCTTGATGGTTTTGAGAAACCGGGCGGGAATGATCTTGTCCGTGTCGATATTGTCGATATCCAGCGGCGCGGCGATGGCGGTGAGGGTGGTGAATTTATCCATCAGATCATCTCCCGGACATCGGTGATCCGCCCGGTGACAGCGGCGGCGGCGGCCATGGCGGGGGAGAGAAGGTGGGTGCGCCCGCCCGGCCCCTGGCGGCCCTCGAAATTGCGGTTAGAGGTGGAGGCGCAGCGTTGGCCCGGCGTCAGCTTGTCGGGATTCATACCCAGGCACATGGAGCAGCCCGCCTCGCGCCATTCAAACCCGGCCTCGGTGAAAATTTCCGCCAATCCCTCGCGCTCCGCCTGCTGCTTGATCAGCCCGGAGCCCGGCACCACCAGCGCCCGCACGCTGGGAGCGACGCGCCGCCCCTTGGCCACGGTGGCGGCGGCGCGCAAATCCTCGATGCGGGAATTGGTGCAGGAGCCGATGAACACCACGTCCACGGGCGTGCCGGCGATCTGCTGCCCGGCTTCCAGCCCCATATATTCCAGCATCCGCTGCATCTGGCCGCGCCGCGCCTCATCCGGCTCTGCCGCGGGGTCTGGCACCGTGCCGGTGATAGGCAGCACCGTTTCCGGGCTGGTGCCCCATGTCACTTGCGGGATGATATCCTCAGCCCGCAATTCCACGATTTTGTCGTAATGCGCGCCCGCATCGCTGCGCAGAGTGTGCCAATATTCCACCGCCCGGTCGAAATCGGCGCCCTTGGGCGCGAAGGGCCGGTCTTTGATGTAGGCGAAGGTCGTCTCATCCGGGGCGATCAGCCCGGCGCGCGCCCCCGCCTCGATGCTCATATTGCACATGGTCAGCCGCCCGGCCATGTCCAGGGCGCGGATCGCCTCGCCCGCGAATTCGATGACATGCCCGGTTCCGCCTCCGGTGCCGATCTTACCGATGACCGCGAGCATGATATCCTTGCCGCTGCACCCTGCGGGCAGCTTGCCCTCGACGCGGATAAGCATGTTGCGGGCCGGTTTCTGCAACAGGGTCTGGGTAGCCAGTACGTGTTCCACCTCGGAGGTGCCGATGCCGAAGGCCAGCGCCCCCAAGGCGCCATGGGTGGAGGTATGGCTGTCGCCGCAGACGATGGTCATGCCCGGCAGGGAGATGCCCTGTTCCGGCCCCACCACATGCACGATGCCCTGGCGCGGATCGGACATCGGGAAATAGGTCACCCCGAATTCCTTGACGTTCTGCTCCAGCGTCGCGATCTGCAGCGCGCTCTCCGGCTCGTTCACCTCGGTCAGCCGCTCCGGGCTGGTGGGCACGTTATGGTCCACCACCGCCACGGTGTTTTCCACCCGCCGCACCTTGCGGCCCGCCATGCGCAGCCCCTCGAAGGCTTGTGGGCTGGTCACCTCATGGACCAGATGGCGGTCGATATAGAGAACGCAGGTGCCGTCCTCCGTCTTGTCCACCACATGGGCGTCCCAGATTTTATCGAATAATGTTTGGGCCACGATCATTCCTCCAGAGTTGCGAAGGGCCAGAAGAACGGCAGTTCTCCTGGCCCCTGGGCGGCTTTTGCGGGCCGCCGCGCTCAAAAAACCGGCTCGCGCCGCGCGGGGCCGTTTTACTTGGCCGGGGCTTCGCTCACCTCGCGCGCCTTCTCGGCGATGCGGGCGGATTTGCCGCGGCGGCCGCGCAGATAATAGAGCTTAGCGCGGCGCACATCGCCCCGGCGGACCACGTTGATCTCCGCGATGATCGGCGCATAGAGCGGGAATACGCGCTCCACCCCCTCGCCATAGGAAATTTTGCGCACGGTGAAGGAGGAGTTGAGGCCGCGATTGGAGCGGGCGATGCAGACCCCTTCGAAAGCCTGGATGCGGGAGCGCTCGCCTTCCTTCACGGTCACGTTCACGCGCAGCGTGTCGCCGGGAGCGAAATCGGGGATGGTCTTGGTCTCGGTCAGCTTCGCGATCTGCTCGGCTTCGAGGGTCTGGATGATGTTCATGGGTTCAGTCCTTTTCGAAAGCGGTGTTTAGGGCGCGGCGGCGCCGCTGGCAATGTGGCAGGCGTAGAGATCGGGGCGGCGGGCATGGGTGACGGCGGCGGCCTGGGCGCGCCGCCAGGCGGCGATGGCGGCATGGTTGCCCTGGGTCAGCACCTCCGGCACCGGCCGGCCCTCCCATAGGGCTGGGCGGGTATAATGCGGGTATTCCAGCAGCGCTCCGGAGAAGCTCTCCTCCACCGCGCTGGCCTCCTCGCCCATCACGCCTGGCAGCAGGCGGATCACGGCGTCCAGCAGCACCAGCGCCGACAGCTCGCCGCCGGAAAGGATATAATCGCCAATGCTGATCTCCTCGCCCCGCCGGGCCTCGATCACGCGCTGGTCGATCCCCTCGAAGCGGCCGCAAACCAGAACCGCCCCTGGCCCCGCCGCCAGCGCCCGCACCCGTTTCTGGGTCAGCGGCGCGCCGCGCGGGGTGAGAAAAATCAGCGGCCGCTCATCCGCCGCCGGCATGACATGGGCGATGGCGGCATCCACCACATCCGGGCGCAGCACCATACCGGCGCCGCCGCCAAAGGGCGTGTCGTCCACCGCGCGGTGGCGCCCCAGGCCGAAATTCCGCATATCGGTGGCGGCAAGGCTCCAGATTCCCCGCGCCAGCGCCCGCCCGGCGAGGGAATGGCCGAGCGGTCCGGGAAACATGGCGGGAAAGAGGGTGAGAATATCGGCGCGCCAGCTCATCCCTTCGTCTCCTCCCGCGCATCCACCTCCACCGGCGGATTCACCACCAGATAGCCATGGCCGATACGCACTTCCGGCACGCAGGCGCGGGTGAAGGGGATGAGCCGCCCATCCGTCAGTTCCAGGCTGGCGCCGGCGCCATGGTCGAGCACGGCCGCCACGCTGCCGAGCGTCTTGCCCTGCTCGTCCCGGGCCGCGAGGCCGATGAGATCGGCGAGATAGAATTCGTCATTTTCCAGCTCGGGCAGGGCGGAGCGAGGCAGAAACAGCCGGGTGTTGGTCAGCCGCGCCGCCGCGTCACGGTCGGTGATCCGGCGCGGCGCGCCATTCACGATCTCGCTGATCCAGGCGACGCCATCCGCCGCCCATTCCAGGACGAAGCTTCGGCCTCCGGCATCGGCCAGCACGTGCCGCGCGAGCCGCTCCGGCGTCTCGCCGTGGCAATGCACGCGCACCTGCCCGCGCACGCCATGCGGCTTGCCGATGACACCCATCAGGATCAGCCTCTCCGTCACCCTTATCCCTAACGGGTCAGGCCGCCTCGGCCTTGGCGCGGGCGGCGGCGCGCTCCTGCGCCTTCTTCTTCGGCGCGGATTGCTTGGGCTGTTCCGTCCGTGCCGGCGCCTTGATCAGCTCCACCTTGGCGAGAAACCGGGCGACGCGGTCCGTCGCCTGCGCGCCCTGGCCCAGCCAGTATTGCAGGCGCTCGGTCCGCAGCGTCACCCGCTCGGCATGGTCCTGCGGCAGCATCGGGTTGTAGGTGCCCACCCGCTCGATAAACTTGCCATCACGCGGCGCGTTCGCATCGGCCACGACGATGTGATAGAAGGGGCGTTTCTTGGCCCCGGCGCGGGACAGACGAATTTTGACAGACATTGGAACTCCTTGGTTTAAATCGTCGGGTTTAAATCATAAAATCAAAAGGGTTTGCGGCCGCCCTTGGCGCCCATCGCGGCCTGCATCTGGCGCATCATCGCCTCCGGCCCGCCCATTTTATTCATCCGTTTCATCATCGTGGACATGTCATCGAACTGCTTGAGCAGCTTGTTCACCTCCTGCACGGAGGTGCCGGAGCCGGCCGCCACGCGCTTCTTGCGGCTGGCCTTCATGATATCCGGCTGCCGACGCTCGCGCGGGGTCATCGAGCTGATGATGGCGATGTGACGCTTGAAAACGCTCTGGTCGAGATTTGCGTCGGCGATCTGCTGCTTGATCTTGCCGATGCCGGGCAGGAGGCCAAGAATGCCGGAGAGCGAGCCCATTTTGGAAATCTGCCTGAGCTGCGCGGCGTAATCCTCCAAATCGAACTTGCCCTTCGCCATCTTCTTGGCGAGTTTCTCGGCCTCGGCCTGGTCGATATGGGCAGCGGCCTTTTCCACCAGCCCGACGATATCGCCCATGCCGAGAATGCGCCCGGCGATACGCTCGGGGTTGAACTCGTCCAGCGCGTCCAGTTTTTCGCCCTGGCCGATCAGCTTGATCGGCGCGCCGGTGACCGCGCGCATGGAAAGGGCCGCGCCGCCGCGCGCGTCACCGTCCAGCCTGGTGAGAACGATGCCGGTGACCTGCACCGCCTGGTTGAAGGCGGTGGCGGTGGTCACGGCATCCTGGCCGGTCATCGCATCCACCACCAGCAGCGTTTCCACCGGGTTCACGGCGGCGCGGATGGCTTTCACCTCTTCCATCAGCGCCAGATCGATGGAGAGCCGCCCGGCGGTATCCAGGATCACCACGTCATAAACTTCCCGCCGCGCCGTCTCCATTGCCCGCTGGGCGATCTGCAAGGGCGTCTGGCCGGGGATGATTGGCAGGCTGGTGACTTCGGCGCGGCTCGCCAATTGCTCGAGCTGCAACTGCGCCGCCGGGCGCTGCGTATCCAAACTCGCCAGCAGCACCTTCTTGCGCTCGCGCGTGCGCAGGCGCAGCGCGATCTTGCCGGAGGTCGTGGTCTTGCCCGAGCCCTGCAGTCCGACCATGAGGATGGGCACGGGGGCGGGGGCGTTGAGGTTCAGCGGAACGGATATGCCGCCCAGCGCCTCGATGAGAGCGTCATTGACGATCTTCACGACCATCTGGCCGGGGGTGACGGAGCGCAGAACCTCCGCCCCCACCGCCTGCTCCCGCACCTTGGCGACAAAATCCTTCACCACCGGCAGCGCCACGTCGGCATCCAGCAGCGCCAGGCGGATCTCGCGCAGCGCCTCGGTGACATCAGCCTCCGAGAGCGCCCCGCGGCGGCGGAGCCTGTCGAAAATATCCGAGAATTTGCCCGACAGCGCGTCGAACATGCGGCAAGGTCTCCAAAATCCAAACAACGCCAAACGCGCCGTGGTGCGAACCCTCGCAGCACGGCGGTTATGCCGGGGCAGGCCATGCGCCCGCCGCGCCCGCCTGTCAAGGGCCGGGGCGCGGGGCAGCCCGTTTCTTGACGCCTGGGGAAAATGGCTTAACACCACGGCTTTCCGCCCATCAGAAACTCTGGCCGAATGTCCCGTCACCGCGCTGTCCTCGCCTCCATGTTCAAGAATGCCGGGTTTCTCGCCGGCGGGCGGGTGGTGAATGCGCTGTGCAGCCTGGCCTATGTGGCGCTCGCCATCCGCGCCCTCGGGCTCGATGATTTTGGCAAGCTCGTCCTCATCAACTCCATCGCCATGACCGGCTCGATGCTGACCCGGCTGCAAAGCTGGCGGACGCTGATCCATTTCGGCAACCAGGCCTATCAGAGCGGTGATGTGGCGGGGTGGCGCGACATTCTTTCCTTCTGCATCCGGCTGGACGCGATGGCCGCTTTGGCCTCATTGCTGTTCAGCCTGGTGGGGATGCGCCTTTATGGCGCGCTCTCCCACTGGAACCCGGCCGATATCGCCATGGCGGAACTCTATGCCTGCGTCGCGCCGTTCATGTACACCGGCTGGTGCGCCGGCGTGCTGCGCATGACCAATCGCTACCATTACGTCACCATCAACGACACCTGCGCCGCCCTGTTGCGCACCGCCGGGGTGGCAGCGGGGTTTCTGCTCCAGCTCCGCCTGCCTTATTTCCTGGCGGTCTGGGCCGCGTCGATTGTGCTGGATTACGCGCTCTACGTCTTCTTCTCCCTCGCCATCGTCAAAAAACTGCACGGTTTTTCCTTGCGGAGGGCATTTCGCGGCTGGGGCTGGTCGCGCCCCGGGCTATGGTCCTTTACCCGCGCCGTCAGCCTCAACCAGAGTCTCAATAACGTCTCGGGCCATCTGGCCACCCTGCTCGTCGGCGGCGGGCTGGGGGCCGCGGAGGCGGCCATCTTTCAAATCTGCCGTCAGCTCGCTGAGGCCATCATCGCCCCCGCCCAACTCCTCACCCCGGTGCTTTATCCCGAGCTGGTCAAGCTGCGGGACGGGCGGGACTGGGCCGGGCTCAAACTCGTGACCCGCCAGATTTTCCTCGCTCTGCTCGCCTTGTCGGTGGTTCTGCTCGTCATCGCCCGGCTGGGGGGCGAGGCCATCTTCGCGCTGATGGCGCATGCCCGAATTCCGCATGTCACCTCCTATGTCTGCGTCATGGTATTGGCCGCGGTTTTTTTGCTTCTCATCACGCCGCTGGAGCCGCTTCTCACCGTCATGGGCCGGATCGGCTTTCTCACCCGCAACCGCGCGGCGGTCATGCTGGCCTATTTTCCCGCGCTCTATTTCGCCACACGGTTCTTCGGCCTTGGCGGCGCCTGCCTCAGCACGGCCCTTTGCAATGGCGCCATTCTGCTCTCCTGCCTCATCGGCATGCGGCTCTATCTGCGCGGGCCGCAAGAAAGGTTGCTGAATCAGCCTGCCGGGTCGATAGAATTAACATCGAGATGATTTCCGGCCCGCGAGCAAACCGCCCCTCATGAAAATTGCCGTCATCTACGTCGCCGAGCCCTATCAATGCTATCACGGCGCCACCGTCGCCAGCGCTCTGGCGGAAGAACCCGGCTGCGAGGTGGTCGAATATTACGCCTTCGCCGATACCCCGGCCCATCTCGCCCGGATCAGATCGGCCATGGGCAAACCCGCTCTTCCCATCCGCGCCTTGGCGAAACCTTGGCCGGCGCGGCTTCTCCACCGCGTCAAGCTCCACGACCAGGAGCGGACGCTGATCCTCCGACACAACGTGAGCGAGCTGAACGGCTACGACGCGGTTCTCGCCACCGAGAACACCGCCGGTATTCTGAAAGCGGCCGGGTTGACCCGCCCGCGCCTGATCCTGCTCAAGCATGGCGCCGGAGACCGCTACGTCAAGGACCAGGCGCTGATGCGCAATTTCGACCTTGTCCTGCTGCCTGGCCCTAAAATGGAGCGCTATTATCTGGAGCGCCACCTGCTCGGCGGCTGCCGCAAGATCATCGGCTACCCCAAATTCGATATCTTCTCGGCGGTGAAGCGCAAGGCCCACCCCGCGGCCAAACCCTTCGCGCTCTATAACCCCCATTGCCGGGGAGACCTGTCCTCCTACTGGGCGTGCCTTAAACCCTTGGTAGCGGGCTTTAAGGCACAGACCGCCTATGACCTTCTCGTCGCGCCGCATATCAAGCTGTTTCACCGGGATTTCGGCGCGCGGCGGTATCGGCTCCGGCGGCTGCAGGGCGGCAATGTCGCGGTGGATACCGGCTCGCCCGCCATGCTGGACATGACCTACACCGCCACGGCCTCGCTCTATATCGGTGATATCAGCAGCCAGGTTTATGAATATCTGATCTCCCCGCGCCCCTGTGTCTTCCTCAATCCGCGGCGTCTGCGCTGGCGGGACGACCCGCATTTCATCCACTGGACTTTGGGGGAGGTGGTGGAACGGTCAGAGGACATCATGCCCGCCGTGGCCCGCGCCGCCGAGCGTCACGCGCTCTACCGCCCTGCCCAGGAGGCGATGGTGAGAAAGGCCTTCGGCACCGATGATCTGCCCTTGTTCGGCGCCGCGCGGCGGGCGGCAGCGGCGATCTTCGCTCATCTCGGCTGCCCGCCCCCCTCGTCTCTCTCCTGAGGCCAGAGCCAGGCGGCGCCGCGCACGCCCGAGGAATCGCCGTGCCGCGCCTTCTTGATATTCGGCGCTGCTTGATCCGAAAAAATATAAGGCCGCATCAGATCTGGCAGAGTCTCATAAAGATGAGCCATATTGGAGAGTCCGCCGCCCAGCACGATGCAATCCGGGTCGAGCAGATTGGTGATCACCGCCAGCGCCCGGGCCATCCGGTCCGCGTGCCGGGCCAGCGCCGCCTGCGCCTTGTCGTCCCCGGCGGCGGCGCGCTCGGGCAGCGAGCCGGCATCGTGATAGCCCGGCCCGTCGCATTCGCGCGCCAGCGAGGGGCCGGCCAGATACAGCTCCAGGCAGCC
>NZ_DAIEIF010000013.1 GCF_027352905.1 Acidocella sp. | reverse complement strand
AGGTCGAGCGGGTTGGCGACCGAGGGATTGTCGAAGGAAAGAGCGAGGCTCGGCATGGGAGTCTCCTGATCCAGGGATGGTCCAAACGGGTGGAGACAACTCTAGCGCTAGTGCCGTGAGTGTTTCTTCACCACGACTCCTAGTCTACCGGGTTTTCATGTCGCGCTGCAATGAAGGAATTTTGCGAAGGGTGACGGCTTGCCAGTTTTGCCCGGGTCGATGATAGAGGCGCGGATTGTTGCCGCGCGGTTTGGCGCGGGCGCCAGATTGAGGATTGGGTGATGAGTTACGCGGTGAAGGAGATATTCCTTACCCTGCAGGGCGAAGGTTTGCAGGCCGGAAGGGCGGCCGTGTTCTGCCGTTTCGCGGGCTGTAACCTGTGGTCCGGCCGCGAGGAGGACCGCGCCGCGGCGGTTTGCACGTTTTGCGACACGGATTTCATCGGCACGGACGGGCCGGGGGGCGGGCGCTTTGGCGATGCGCAGGCGCTGGCCGGGGCGGTTGAGGCGGCCTGGCGGGGCGGGGCGGCGGAGCGGCTGGTGGTGCTGACCGGCGGGGAGCCGTTTTTGCAGGTTGATGCCGCGTTGACCGCGGCGCTGCACGCGCGGGGGTTTCGCATTGCCGCGGAGAGCAACGGCACGCTGGCGCCGCCGGAGGGGATAGACTGGCTCTGCGTGAGCCCGAAGGCGGCTGCGCCGCTGGCGGTGCGCGGGGGTGATGAGCTGAAGCTGGTGTTTCCGCAGCAGGCGGCGCCGCCGGCGCGGTTCGAGGCGCTGGATTTCAAACATTTTCTGTTGCAGCCGATGGATGGGCCGGCGCGCGAGGCCAATACCGCGGCGGCGGTGGCGTTCTGCCTGGCCAATCCGCGCTGGAGGCTTTCACTGCAAACACATAAATATCTGGGTATTCCTTAATGCATGAACTGAGAAAGCAATTCCGTTTTGAGGCGGCGCATACGTTGCGGCGGACCATAGATGCCGAGCCGAGCCGGCGGATTCATGGGCATTCATACCGCGCCGAGGTGGTGTTGCGGGGCGAGCCTGACGCGCGCAGCGGCATGTTGATTGATTTGGGCTATTTCGCGCGCAGCATCAGCGAGGTGCGCGAGGCGCTGGACCATCAGTTCTTGGATGAGATCGCGGATTTGGGCCCGGCGACGCTGGAGAATCTCGCGAGCTGGATTTGGGGCAGGCTGGAGGGGGATTGCCCGGGGCTGGCGCGGGTGAGCGTGTATCGTGACAGCGAGGGCGATACGTGCAGCTATTTCGGGCCGTCACGGCCTGGGGAATGAGGTGCTGGGGCCAGAGCCTTGGCGCTGAGAGATTGCTTTAACCGTCTCTACAAAAACACTGAGGATAATTTTCAAAAGTTTTTTGGGGCCTGGCCCTTTTTTACAAAAAAGGGCCAGACTCTTGGGGAGCTTTTTATAAAAAGCTCCCCAAGCCCCGCAAAAATTTTTAATAATTTGAATTCCTTATCAGGCTCTAGCTGCGGCGCAGGGCGGGGCCGTTATAGCGGGCGGTGAGGCCAAGCTCGTCCTCGATGCGCATCAGCTGGTTGTATTTGGCCGTGCGGTCTGAGCGGGCGAGGGAGCCGGTTTTGATCTGGCCGCAATTGGTGGCGACCGCGAGGTCGGCGATCGTCGCATCCTCGGTTTCGCCGGAGCGGTGGGACATCACGGCGGTATAGCCGGCGCGATGGGCGATTTCGACCGCTTCGAGTGTTTCGGTGAGGGTGCCGATCTGGTTGACCTTGACCAGGATGGAATTGGCGGTGCCGGCCTCGATGCCGCGCGTGAGGCGCACCGGGTTGGTGACGAAGAGGTCATCGCCCACGAGCTGCACCTTCGCGCCCAGGCGCTCGGTGAGGGGCTTCCAGCCGGACCAGTCATCTTCCGCGCAGCCATCCTCGATGGAGGCGATGGGATAGCGGGCGCAGAGACCGGCGAGGTAATCGACCATCTGCCCGGCATCGAAGCGCTTATCCTCGCCCTCGAGATGGTAGATCCCATCCTTGAAAAACTCGGTGGAGGCGCAGTCGAGCGCGAAGGTGATGTCCTCGCCCGGCCGGTAGCCAGCCGCCTCGCAGGCCCGGGCGATGAAGCCCAGCGCCTCATCGGCGGATTTGAGATTGGGGGCGAAACCGCCCTCATCGCCAACATTGGTGTTGTGCCCGGCCTCGTGCAGGCTCTTCTTCAGCGTGGCGAAAATCTCCGCGCCGATGCGCACCGCCTCGGCGATGGAGGCGGCGCCCACCGGCTGGATCATGAATTCCTGGATGTCGATGGGATTGTCCGCGTGCTTGCCGCCATTGACGATGTTCATCATCGGCACTGGCAGGGTACGGGCGAACACCCCGCCGATATAGCGGTAGAGTGGCATGCCATTATCGGCGGCGGCGGCCTTGGCCAGGGCCAGGGAGACGCCGAGGATCGCGTTCGCGCCCAGCCGCGCCTTGTTAGGGGTGCCATCCAGGTCGATGAGGATATTGTCGATGCCGATCTGGTCCTCGGCGTCGAGCCCGCCGATCGCGTCGAGAATCTCACCCTCGATAGCCTCCACCGCCCGCAGCACGCCCTTGCCGCCATAGCGGCTCTTATCGCCATCGCGCAGCTCCACCGCCTCATGCGCGCCGGTGGACGCCCCGGAAGGAACGGCGGCGCGGCCGAACGCGCCGGATTCGAGCAGCACATCCACCTCCACTGTCGGGTTGCCCCGGCTGTCGAGAATCTCGCGGGCGACGATATCGGCGATGGCGGTCATAACGGATCCTCTTCGAGAAAAATCAGCCGCGCAGCGCGCCTGGCAAGGCGGCGAGAGCGTGGTCGATCAGCGTCGGCTCCGCTTGGGCGCCGGCGGGGCCGCGCAGGATCGCGGTGGCCGCCGCTGTCGCCACATCGATCGCCGCGGCGCGGACCTCCTTTACCGCCGCGCCCTCGGCGGCGGCGATCCGCTCCATCGCCATGCGCTCACGCCGCCGCGCGGCGGCCTCCGCCTCGGCGGCGAGGTCTTGGGCCAGGCGTTCCGCCTCGGCATGGGCGGTCGCGAGAATCCGCTTGGCGTCCTCCTCCGCCTGGGCCTGTTTGCGCTTGGTCTCGGCCAGCATGGCCTCTGCCTCCGCCTTCAACTGGGCCGCCTCGTCAAGCGCCGTCCGCACAGCCTGGGCGCGGGCATCGAGCATTCCGGCGATGACCAGCCATACCCTCCGGCCCGCGAGGAACGCAAAGATCACCAGGGCGACAAGAACCCAGAAGGTGCCGTGCTGCCAAAAATTGAGATGAAACGCTTCGTATTGCATCGGTCAGGCCGCCTTTCGCGCCACCAGCGCCGCATCTACCTCGCGGGCGAGTTCATCGGCGGGCGGGGCCGCGCCGATGAGCCGGCGCAGCATCTCCTGCGCCGCCTCGGCCGCCACGGGCTTGATGGCGGCCAGGGCGGCGGTCCGCGCCGCCTCGATCCGCGCTTCCGCCTCCGCGAGCTTGGCCTCCATGCGGGCGTTCAGCTCCGCCGCCTGGGCGGCAGCCTTGGCCTTCGCCTGGGCCACGGCCTCGGCCACCTCGGCCTGGGCATTGGCCCGCGCCGCCGCCAGCGTCGCGTTCAAGAGCGACACGGCGCGGTCCGCCTCCAGCTTGGCGGCGCGCGCCGCGGCGAGATCGCGGGCGATGGCGGCCGCGCGATCCTCCAGCACCTTGCCGACCTGCGGCAGCCCCCAGCGGGAGAGCGCCAGGTAGAGCACCACCAGAATAACCACCATCCACCCCACCTGGTCGCCGGTGAGCGGGTTGGAGAAATCCATCTGCGGCATCTTGCCCTCCGCCAGCGCGGCGGAGGGGGCGAGCGCCAGCAGCAGGGCGGTGCTGAGCCGGCGCATCTTAAGTGAACAGGATGACCAGCGCGATGACCAGCGCGTAGAGCGCCACGGCCTCCGTCAGCGCGAAGCCGAGCAGAACGTCGCGGAACATATTGTCGCGCGCCGCCGGGTTGCGGCCCGTGGCGGAGACGAACGCGCCGAACAGATTGCCGATACCCACGCCCGCGCCGGCGACGCCGATGGTGGCGAGACCCGCGCCGATATCCTTGGCGAGCAGCGCGGCAGACTGAGGATCCATGTGACTTTCCTTTCCGTAGAGGGGGCTGTTTTAGAGGTCAGTGCATATGCACGGCATCGTGCAGATACAGGCAGGTGAGGATGGCGAACACATAGGCTTGCAGCCCGGCCACCAGTAATTCCAGCGCGGCGAGCGCTACGTTCAGCCCCAGCGGGATGATGGCGGCGATGGCGCCCAGCACGCCCAGCCCGGCGGTGAGCATGAGCATGAAGCCAGCGAAGACCTCCCACATCACGTGCCCGGCGGTCATGTTGGCGAAGAGACGCACGGAGAGCGAAACAGGGCGCGATAGATAGGAGATGATTTCGATGGGGATGAGCAGGGGCAGCAGCCAGCCAGGCACGCCCGCCGGCACGAAGAAGCGCAGAAAGCCGAGCCCGTGCGTATAGAACCCCACCCCGGTCGAGAACAGGAAGACAAACAGCGCCAGCGCCAGCGTCACCGCGATATGCGAGGTGAAGGCGAAGAAATAGGGGAACAGCCCAAGAAGATTGCCGAGCAGGATGAAGCTGAAAATTGTGAAGACCAGCGGGAAGAAGCGCCGGCCTTCCTCGCCGATCGTATCCACGCACATATTATGCACGAATTCGTAGAGCATCTCGACCAGCGATTGCAGGCGCCCCGGCACCAGGGCGCGGGCGCTCAAGCCAGCGGCGAACAGCCCGATGATGATGAGCGCGGAGGCCAGCATGGCCTCGTTGGAATTGGTGAAGCCGAGGGCGCGGCCCACCGGACCCAGACCGGGGGTGAGGGTGAATTGTCCAAGCGCGTCGATCGATGGTCCCGCCATGTGTCTTCCCTGCCCCGCCGCCGTCACCGCCGCTCGCGCGGCGCCCTGTCATCCGTCGCCCCGGCCCGCATCAGATTGCGCAGGCCCGCCGCCAAACCCACCGGGACCATGAGGATCATCAGCCAGGGGGTCGTGTGCAGAAGCTTATCCAGCCCCCAGCCGATCCCCACGGCGATGACCATCGCGGCCACCATCTCCACCCCGAGCCGCATCGCGAGTTCGATGGCGCGCCGCGCCGAACCCGCCTCGCTCCGCCCCGGTTCCCGCCGCGCGGGCCGGGCCGCGTCTTCCGCTGCCTGTAACCTCGCCTCAAACGCCGGCTTCTCGGGGCCTTCGCTCATGCTCGCCTGTCTCCTGCGGAACCTCCGCCGGAAGGGTGCGCCGGTTGCTATCCTCCCCCCCCAATACTGTCAAGAATGAATAAGCGGTATAATGCATGAGCCTTCCCTGTCTTGGCGCCGCATCAGCGCGGTTGACGCGGCAACGATTGTGCCGTCACAAAATCCCCCGCTGCTTGTTACCGTTGAGGACCCGCCTTGCCCGTGGAAGTGCCGCGCGAATTGCCGCTGGATCAGATTTTGCTGGGCGACGCCGCCGCCACGCTGCGCATGCTGCCCGACGCCTCGGTGCAATGCGTATTCGCGGACCCGCCCTATAATCTGCAATTGCGCGGCGAGCTGCGCCGCCCGGATGACAGCCTGGTAGAGGGGGTGGACGAGGACTGGGACAAATTCGCCGATTTTCCCGCCTATGACGCCTTCACCCGGGACTGGCTCGGCGAATGCCGCCGCGTGCTGGCCAAGGACGGGACGATCTGGGTCATCGGCTCCTATCACAACATCTTCCGCATCGGGGCGATCATGCAGGATCTCGGCTTCTGGATCCTCAACGACGTGATCTGGCGCAAATCCAACCCCATGCCCAATTTCCGCGGCCGGCGCTTCACCAACGCCCATGAGACGATGATCTGGGCGGCCCGCAGCCAGCAGAGCCGCTATAAATTAAATTACCAGGCGATGAAATCGCTCAATGACGAGGTGCAGATGCGCTCGGACTGGACGCTGCCGCTCTGCACCGGGGCGGAGCGGCTGCGCAACGCGCACGGGCTCAAACTCCACCCGACGCAAAAGCCGGAGGCGCTGCTCCACCGCGTCATCATGGCCGCGACCGCGCCGGGGGATGTCATCCTCGACCCGTTTCTCGGCACCGGCACCACGGCGGCGGTGGCGAAGCGGCTGCACCGGCATTTCATCGGCATCGAGCGCCACCCAGCCTATGTGGAGGCCGCCTGGGGCCGGTTGCGCGCCGAGGCGCGCGCGCCTCGCAACGCGGTGGTGGCACCCCCCGCCGGACGCGACGCGCCGCGCATCGCCTTCGGCAGCCTGGTCGAGCGCGGGCTGATCCGCCCCGGCGCGCGGGTGGTGGACCGCCAGCGCCGCTTCGCCGCCGAGGTGACAGCCGAGGGCGGGCTGGTCAGCGGCGGGCTGCGCGGCTCCATCCACCGTGTCGGCGCGGCGGTGCAGAACGCTCCCTCCTGCAATGGCTGGATATTCTGGCATTTCGAGCGGAACGGCGAGTTGCTGCCGCTGGACGTGCTGCGCAAGGAAAGCCAGCCGGAGGGTTGAGGGCGCCGCCCTGCGCTCCAATGTCAAGCGGATCGCGGGCGGGAGGCGTATGATCCCGCCCTCATCCGAGGAGACGCATCATGCCCGACCATCTGAAATTCTACATCGACGGCGCCTGGGTGGACCCGGCGGTACCCAACCGCATCCCGGTCATCGACCCCTCGACCGAGGATGTGTTCACCGAGATCTCCGGCGGCTCCCGCGCCGATGTGGACAAGGCGGTCGCCGCCGCGAAGGCCGCCTTCAAAGCGTTTTCCCACACCTCCCGCAAGGAGCGGCTGGATCTGCTCGAAACCTGCCTCGCGGTTTACAACAAGCGCTATGACGACATCGCCGAGGCCTGCGCGCGCGAGATGGGCGCGCCCATCGCCTTCGCCAAGGAGGCGCAGGCCTGGGTCGGTCAGCAGCATTTCATCGCGCTGATCGAGACGTTCAAGACATTCGAGTTCAGCGAGACGCGGGGCACCACTCTGGTGGTGAAGGAGCCGATCGGCGTGTGCGGCCTCATCACTCCCTGGAACTGGCCGCTCAACCAGATCGTCTGCAAGGTCGCCCCGGCGCTGGCGGCGGGCTGCACCATGGTCCTCAAACCCTCCGAGATCGCGCCGGTCAACGCGCTGATCTTCGCGGAGGTGATGCACGAGGCGGGCGTGCCGAAGGGCGTGTTCAACCTCGTCAATGGCACCGGGCCGGAGGTCGGGCAGGTGATGGCCGGGCATCCGGATGTGGACATGGTCTCCTTCACCGGCTCCACCCGCGCCGGGGTGATCGTGGCGCGGGAGGCGGCGGCGACGGTCAAGCGCGTCTGCCAGGAGCTGGGCGGCAAATCCGCTAACATTCTCCTGCCGGATGTCGACCTCGAAGATGCGGTGCGCAAGGGCATCGGCGCGTGTTTCATCAATACCGGCCAATCCTGCGACGCCGCGACCCGCATGCTCGTGCCGCACGGCCTGCATGACGAGGCGGTGGAGATCGCGGCCGATGAGGCGCGCAAGCAGGTGGTGGGGCCGGCCTTCGCGGAGGGCACGATGCTGGGCCCGCTGGTGAGCCAGGCGCAATGGGACAAGGTGCAGCGGCTGATCAAGGCGGGCATCGATGAGGGCGCCACCCTCGCCTGCGGCGGTCTCGGCCGGCCGGATGGGCTGAACAAGGGCTATTTCGTCAAGCCCACCGTATTCGGCAATGTCCGCCCGGGCATGACCATCGAGCAGGAGGAGATTTTCGGCCCCGTGCTCTCCATCATCCCCTATGACACGGTGGAGGAAGCGATCGAGATCGCCAACGACACGGTTTACGGCCTCGCCGCTTATGTCCAGGGCAAGAATATGGATCAGGTGCGCGCCGTGGCGGCTGAGATGCGCGCGGGCTCGGTCTATCTGAACTACCCGGATTCCGATTTTTACGCCCCCTTCGGCGGCTATAAGCAATCCGGCAATGGGCGCGAATACGCCGATTTCGCCCTCAATGATTTCCTGGAAATCAAGGGGATCGTGGGATACGGAAATTAAGGACCAATTATTTTTGCGGGCAAGCGCATTTTGTTCTTGTTATGTTCTGCATGTAGGAATATAAGCCTATCATCGGATACAACCTTAAGTAAGCGATGAAAGGAACCCGCCTATGTCATTCACCCTCCGCAATCTCTCGGTCCTTGCCTATGCCAACGGTTTCACCCTCTGGCACTACAAGGCGGGCAACGACAATCTGACCGAGGCGGCGCATCCCGGCTATTTCGCCGACGCCGCCGATCTAATGGCGGAAGGGGATATGGTGATGTTGAGCGGCACGGAGGGCGGGCGCATCGCCAGCGTCACCGGCCAGGGGCGGCGGATCGTCCTCAGCCCGCTGGTATGAGGGCCTCGGCCCAGCCCGCCAGACTCTCGAGGGCGTCGGCCAGCCTGCCGCCTTCCCGCGCCGCGAGGGCGATGACATACCCCGCTCCGCCCGGCAGCGCGCTCACGCCGCAATAAATCCCGGCGGATGGCACAGGCGGGGGCTCGCGCGGCGGGCCGCCGCCCAGGCACCAGATCTTGCCGAAGGCCCCGTAAGCACAGGCCGCATCCCCGCTCCGCGCCGTCATCCGCTCCGCCGCCAGCAGCCTGCCCCCCGGCGCGCGGATGCTGACCCGCCCGGCCAGCCGCCACGCCGCCGCCGCCTTGCCCGGCGCGTGGGCGGCGAACCCCTCCCAGAATAGCAGGCGCGCCCCTGGCGCCAGCACGACCTCCCAATCCTGAATGAGCGCCGCCCCCGGCAGCAGGATGAGGGGCCGCGTGGCGTAGATGAGCCGCGCCCCCGCGCCGGTCTCCAGCGTGATGCTCTGCCGCGCCGCCGCCGCCTCCCCCTGGCGGCGCACCGGGGTGGCGGCGGGCTGGATCAGCCGCACATCGGCCCCTTCCGCCAGCACCAGGCGCTGGCCTAGCCGCTCGCCGCCATAAAGCCCGCCCGAGATGGATTGCAGCATCACCACCGCCCCGCCCCGCGGCCCGCGCAATGGCGCGGCGAGGCCGAAAGGGTAGCCGGCGCGGCGGCGCGTCAGCAGGCTCCGCCCGGCCCCGTCCCGGGCGAAATGCAGGTCGAGCTGGGGATTCACCTGAGCATATAGGCGCGGTTGAGCGGTACCCGCCGCGCGGGCGGGCCGCTCAGCAGCCTTCCATCGGCGCGGACCTCGAAGGTCTCGCTATCCACCTCGATGACCGGCAGGGCGGTGTTATGGACCATATCCGCCTTGCCCAGACCGCGCGTGCTGGCGATGGGCACGAACGCCTTGCCCAGCCCGAGCTGGCGCTGCCGGCCGGCCTCGATGGCGAGGCGGGAGACGAAATTTACCCCCAGCCGCGCCGGGGAGCCGCCCAGGCTCCCCCACATCGGCCGCTGAAGATTGGGTTCGCTCTCCATCATGCTGCCATTGGCATCGCCGCAACTGGCCCAGATGATGAAACCGCTTTTCATCACCACGCGGGGCTTGATGCCGAAACTGGCGCGGGGCCAGAAGATGAGATCGGCCATCCGGCCAGGTTGCAAACTGCCGACATGGGCGGCGATGCCCGCCGCGATCGCCGGGTTGAGGGTGAGCTTGGCGAGATAGCGCTTGATCCGCTCATTATCGGCGCGCGCGGTGGTCTCCTCCTGCAGCCGGCCCAGCCGCGCCTTCATCACGCTGGCGAGCTGCCAGCATTTGGCGGTGTTCTCCGCGAGCCGCCCCATGCCCTGGCTGTCGGTGGAGAAAATAGAGATCGCGCCCATGTCGTGCAGCAGATCCTCCGCCGCCATGGTCTGCGGCCGCACCCGGGATTCGGCGAAGGCGAGATCCTCCGCCAGCCGCCAGTTCATCGCATGCGCCAGCATGGTCATCGGCAGCCCCTCATGCAGGGCGTAGGCGGTGAACGGGTTGGTGGGGTTGGTCGAGCCGGGCAGCACGTTGGCGTGGCCGTTCACCCGCAGCAGATCCGGGGCGTGGCCGCCGCCGGCACCCTCCGTATGGAACATATGGATGGAGCGCCCGCCAATGGCGCGCAGCGTATCCTCGCAGAACCCGTATTCGTTGATCGTGTCGGTATGCAGGCAGACGCTGAAATCATGCCGGTCCGCGGCGGCGAGGCAGCCTTCGAGCACCGCGGGCGAGGCGCCGAAATCCTCATGGATCTTCACCCCCAGCGCCCCGCCCGCCACCGATTCCTCGACCGCGCCGGGGTCGGAGCAGCCGCGCCCGAGAAAGCCGAAATTGAGCGGCGAGAATTCAGCCGCCTGCAGCATCTGGCCGAGAATGGCGGGGCCGGAACAGCTGACGTCGAAATACGGGCCGGGGGACATGCCGATGATGGTGGTGATGCCGCCCGCCATCGCCTGCTCGCTCTGCTGGGGGCAGAGGAAATGGGCATGGCTCTCCACCGCCCCGGCGGTGATGATATAGGCCTCGCCATGATGCACGGCGGTGTTGGGGCCGCAGCGCAGCGCGGGGTCCACCCCGGCCATGATGTCCGGGTTGCCCGCCTTGCCGATCCCGGCGATGCGGCCGTCGCGAATGCCGATATCGGCCTTGATGATCCCGAGAACGGCGTCGAGGATGGTGGCGTTCTGCACCACCGCGTCCAGCGCGCCGGAGGCCGCCGTGCCGGTGGTCTGGAAACCCTCGCCATCGCGCATCGCCTTGCCCGCGCCGGTGGTCAGCTCATCGCCATAAACCGTGTAGTCACGCTCGATCTCGGCGAGCAACCCGGTATCGCCGAGCCGCACCATATCCCCGGTGGTGGGGCCGAAGGTGGCGGCGTAATCGGCGCGGCTCATCCTCGCCATGGCTCAGCTCCCCTGATAGCCGCCGTCGCGCGCCGCCGTCAGCGCCGCCGCCTTCACCGCCGGGTCGTCCAGCCGCCCGCCGGTGAGTCCGGCCTGGCCCTGGACGATGCGCGTCCCCGCCATCGCCACCAGCCTCACCTTGCGGGCGATGCCGGGCTCGAAGCGCATCCCCGCCCCCGAGGGCACATCCAGCCGGAAGCCGAACGCGGCGGCGCGGTCGAAGCGCAGGGCGGGGTTGGTCTCGAAGAAATGGGCGTGGCTGCGCACCTGGATGTCGCGGTCGCCGGTGTTGAGCACCTCGATCTCGACGCGCTCCCGCCCGGCGTTGAGCTTGATCTCCCCCGCCGGGGTGATGATCTCGCCCGGGATCTCCTCCCCCTCCGCTTCCAGCCCGCCGGCGATGGGGCGGAAGACGATAACGAGCTTGGTGCCTTCCGGGAAATTCGCCTCGACGGCGATGAATTCGGCCAGGCTGGGCACGCCCGGCTCGACCTCCGCCGCCGTGAGCAGCCCCGCCGCCATATCCACGATCGCCTCATATTCCATGCCGGCGCGGGCGGCGAGCAGCATCTCATCGGCGATCAGCGCCACCGCCTCGGGGTGGGAAAGCCGGATGCCGCGCGCCCGCAACCGCCGCGCATGCTCCGCCGCGGTGAAGATTGTCAGCCGTTCGAGTTCGGTGGGGGAAAGATTCATGTCACGCCTCCGCCGGCGCGGCCACCAGCGCGTGCAGCCGGTGATCGATTCCGGCCAGCGCCGCCTGCGCCTCCTTGTAGATCTCGAACAGCCGGGCATAGAACGCCACCCCCTCCGCCTCGGGGCGGGTGACATCCTTGAGCCGCACGCAGCGCGCCGCCGCCGCCTCCGGTCCGCTGAACAGCCCGGCGCCGATGCCCGCCACCAGCGCCGCCCCGAAGGAGGCGTCACCCGCCTCCGTGCGCTCGATGACCAGCCCCGTCACATCCGCGATGATCCGCCGCCAGCAGGCGCTGCGCGCCCCGCCGCCCATCAGCCGGATGGGGCCGAACTCCAGCCCCAGGGCGCGCGCCGCCTCCAGCAGATCACGGATCGAGAAGGCGATGCCCTCATACACGGCGCGGGCGAAATGCATCTTGCCATGGGCCATGGTCATGCCAATGAAATCCGCCCGCAGCAGCGGGTCCCAATAAGGGGCGCGCTCGCCCTGGAGATATGGGTGGAAGAGCAGCCCCTCCGCCCCGCGCGGCGCGGCGCTGGCCAGCGCGTCCATCGCCTCGAACCCGCCTTCCGCGAACATCAAATCCCGCACCCAGCGATGCGCCGAGGCGCAGCTATTGGTGCCGGTGGCGGTGTAATAAAGGCCGGGAATGATATGCGGATAGCAGGAGACGGGCGGATGCACCGCCGGTCCGCGCGTGGCGAGGAAGAGGACCCCCGCCGTGGCCAGCTTGACCCCGCCAATGCCGGGCGCGTTGCCGCCGACACCGAAAAACTCCACCGTGGTGTCGTTGGAGCCGCACACGACCGGCGTGCCGGGCTTGAGGCCGGTGCGGGCGGCCGCCTTTTCCGTCACCCCGCCCACCACCTGCTCCGGCGGCACGATCGGCGGCAGAATCGCCATATCGAGGCCGATCAGCCGCGCCATCTCGGGCGACCAACTTTTGGTGCGGTCATCGGCCAGCAGGGTGCCGATCGCGTCCGCATAATCGGTCTCCCAGGTGCCGGTGAGGCAGGAGCGCAGGAAATCCTTGGCGAGATAGAGCCGCCGGGCGCGCGCCATCACCTCCGGCTCATGCGTCCTCAGCCAGGCGAGCATCGCCAGCGTCCAGGTCGGGTTGACCCGGTTGAGCGCGGTGGCGACGATTTCCGCCCCCGCCCGCTCATGCAGGGCCTCGGCCTCGGCGGCGGCGCGCTGGTCGCTCCACATGATCGCCGGGCGCAGCACGGTGCCCTCCCCGTCGGTGAGGACGGGGATATGCGCCCCGGCGGAGAGGCCAATGCCCGCGATCCGCCCCGCCTCCACCCCATGCTGGGAGAGAACGCCCCTGACCGCCTGGCAGAGGGCGGCGAACCATTCCGCCGGATCCTGCTCCGCCCAGCCGAAATGGCGCATGGCGGTGGAAACCGGCGCCGCCGCCTCCGCCTTGATCGCGCCATCGGGCGTGATCAGCGTCGCCTTGAGGCTGCCGGCGCCAAGATCGATCCCGAGCAGGTAGGTTTCAGCCAAGCCAATCTCCGCGCGCCTTCGCGCCGCGCAATCTATACCTCGTCCCCGCCAGAGGCCAGCGCCGCTAGCGGATGGCCTCCTCCGCCATGGCCCGCGCCTCGCATTGACGCAGGGCCGAGGTGAAGCCGAGGCAATAGGCCCGCGCGTCATGCCGGCGCGCCTGGGCGAGCAAGGCGGCATGGCGCTCGCGCCGCTCCTCCAGCCCCATGGTCAGGGCGCGGTCGATCGCCTCCGCCACCCCATCGATATCATAGGGGTTCACCAGCAGCGCCTCGGGCAGGATGCTGGCGGCGCCCGCGAATTTGGAGAGGATGAGCACGCCGGGATCATCCGGGTTCTGCGCCGCGACATATTCCATCGCCACCAGGTTCATGCCGTCGCGCAGCGGCGTCACCAGCCCGATGCGGGAGATGCGGAACATTCCCGCCAGCAAGGGACGGCCCGCCGCGCGGGTCATGTAGCGCAGCGGCACCCAGTCGAAATCCGAGAAGGCGCCATTGATCGCCCCGGCCTTGTTGTCGAGCTCGTCGCGCAGATCCCGGTATCTATCCACCTCCTCGCGCGAGGGCGCGGCGACCTGGAGGAAGCTCACCCGCCGCCGCTGGTTGGGGAAGCGCGAGAGAAAACGCCCATAGGAATCGAACCGCGCCGGCAGGCCCTTGGTGTAATCCAGCCGGTCGGCGCTGATCATCAGCGCGCGCCCGGCGAGGCTCTCCACCACCCGCCTCGCCTCGACCCGGCGCACCGCCCGCACCGCCAGCCCGTGGAAGGCGTCCACATCCACCCCCACCGGCGTCACCACGGTGCGCACCAGCCGGCCCCGGTAATGCAGGGACTCGCCCTGGAGGGAAAAACCATGACAGCGCAACGTCGCGAGGAAATGCTCCTGATCCCGCCGCGTCTGGAAGCCAATGACGTCATGGGCGAGCAGCCCCACGAGCAATTCCTCGCCCGGCGGCAGCAATTCGTAGATCGCCGGGGCGGGGAAGGGAATGTGCAGATAAAATCCGATGCGGTTGGTCACGCCCCGGCGGCGCAGAGCCGCCGCCACGCCGAGCAGCTGGTAGTCGTGGATCCAGACGAGGTCATCCGGATGCAACAACTTGACCAGGGCCGCCGCGTATTCCTCATTCACCTCCTGATAGGCCCGGTATTCCCCGGTGTCGTAATTCACGAAGCTCGGCAGCATGTGAAAGAGCGGCCAAAGCGTGCTGTTGGAGAAGCCCAGATAGAAGGCCCGGTAATCCGCCTCCGCCAGATCGATGGTGGCGTAGCTGATCCCCTCCGATTCCGCCTCGCTGATTTCACTTGAGCGCTCCGGCACCTGGTGGCCGGACCAGCCGAACCAGAGCGAGCCGGGCACCAGCGCATCCGCCAGCCCAACCGCCAGACCTCCCGCGCGCGGGCTAGATGGATCCGCGACGTCCGGCACGCGGTTTGAAACGACTACGAGGCGCGCCATAACCCTTCCTCCCAACTGCGTGACAATCTCATCGCGCAAAGTATCAAGCCCACATGTGAATAGGTTTGCGGAAAATTACCCCAGAGGCGGGGCTCTCCCTCCTTGGAGGTGGCCACATCCTCCGAGAGCAGGCCGACATGGTTGCGGACGGCGAGAATCCGCTCGAACAGCGCCCGCGCCTCGGCCAGCCGGCCCGCCATGGCCAGAGCGTTGACGTACCAGAAGCTGCACAGCAAAAATGCGGTCTCGGGCAGGCCGAAATCATCCGGCGCGTCGTAGCGCAGCACGAAGCCGTCATGCAGCAGCCGGCGCGCCACCATATCGAGCGTGGCGGAGAATTCCGGCGAGCGGGCGCCGATGAAGCCGATATCCGGCAGGACCAGCACGGAGGCGTCCGCGACCTCCTCATCCAGCACGCCCGAAAGCCAGCCCTCCGCCGTGACGACGCGGCGCAGGATTTCATCACGCAGGCCCTGGGCGCGGGCCTCCCAATCGGCGGCCTCGTCCTCCAGCCCCAGCGCCCCGGCGATCATCGCCAGGCGGGAGAGCGCCGCCCAGCACATGGCGGCGGAAAAACTATGGACCCGCGCCCGGCCCCGGAATTCCCACGGCCCGGCATCCGGTTCCAGCGCCACCCGCGCCGCGATCTCGCCCAGCGGGCAGAGCTGCCGGTACAAGGCGAGATCGCCGCGCAGCTTCAGCCGGTGGTCGAAGAAGAACTGGGTGAAGCTGAGAATGATGGCGCCATAGGCGTCGTTCTGGCGCTGGATGGCGGCGCCATTGCCGACCCGCACCGGCCCATCCCCGCCGGCATAGCCGGGCAGGCAGGGGGCGATGTATTCGCCGAGCTTCATCCCCGGGGCGATGGGAAAGAGCGGCGGCAATTCCCCCGGCCCCGCCGCCGTGACGTTATCCAGCACGAAATTGAGATAGGTTTCCATCGTCCGCGTCGCCGAAAGGCGGTTGAGGGCGGAAATGGTGAACATCGAATCCCGCAGCCAGCAGAACCGGTAATCCCAGGTGCGGCCCGAGCCCGGCGCCTCCGGGATGGAGGTGGTGAGCGCCGCGACGACGCCGCCCGTGTCGTCGAAGGAACAGAGCTTCAGCGTGATCGCGGCGCGGATCACCGCGTCCTGCCAGTCGAACGGCACGTTGAGATTGGCCACCCAATCCTGCCAGTAATTCCGGGTTTCTGAGAGAAACTGGGTATAGAGCGAATCCGGGGACTGGCTGAGCGGCTCATCGACGCTGAGCACCAGCGTGCCGGGGCGGCTCAGGGTAAAGGCGTTCTCGTGCAGGACATGGGAGATGGGCATGTCCGTGGTGGCGCGCAGGGCAAAATCCGGCCCGGCCCAGCGCAGATGATTGCTGCCGATGGATGGGCGGGGATGCTGCTCGCCATAATTGAAGCCGGGGCGCAGCCTTATGGTGATGCGCGGCCGCCCCGCCAATGGCTCCACCCGCCGGATGAGCATGAAGGGATGGAAGATGCGTCCGTAGAGCCGGAAGCGGGGGCAGAAATCGACGATACGCAGGGCGTTGCCCTGGCCGTCGCGCAGGATGGTCTCGACGATGGCGGTGTTGGGCATATAGCTCTGGCTGGACTCCGACAGCCCCGCCAGCTCGGTGGCGAACGTGCCATTCTCCGGCGCGCCGCCACCCAGCAAGGCATGAAAGACCGGGTCGCCATCCAGCCTTGGCCAGCAGCACCAAAGATGCGTGCCCTGGCGGTCGATCAGCGAGGCGATGGCGCCATTGCCGATGGCGGCGAGGTTAAGGTCGGGCCCGCGCGTCATAGGGCGCCTTCCTTCAGGTGGCTGGCCAGCCATTGCCGCACCGCCTCCGGCTCGCCCCTGAAATCATGCGCCACATGCAGCCCCGCCCCGCCCAATTCCCGGGCGCGCTCGATGGCGGGCTCGTCCGTCACGTCATCGCCGATGAAGACCGGGCGGCGGCCCCGGAAAGGCGGGCGCGCCATGAACGCCGCCAGAGCCTCACCCTTATCCGGCCCGCGGGAGCGGATTTCCAGCGCCTGCTTGGCGGGCAGCAGCACCAGCCCGGAATGCGGCACCGCCAATTTTTCCCCCAGCGCCGTCAGCGCCTCGCCATGCTCCGGCGCGGCGCGCCAATGCAGCGCCAGCCCGAAATCCTTCTCCTCCAACAGCGTGCCGGGCCGCGCCGCCACCGCCTGGCGCAGGGAAGGCGCAATCTCGGCCAGGGCCGGGTCCGGCTGGTGGCGGGCGAGCAGCGCGCCATCGGCTCCGCGCAGCAAGGCTCCATGTTCCGCCGCCGCCGCGAAGCCAGGGCCAAAGAGGCGGTCGATATCGGCGAGGCTACGCCCCGAGACCAGGGCCAGCGCGCCGCCCAGGCGCTGTTGCAGCCGGGCGAGACACTCCGGCAGGCCGGGCGGTACGATGACGCTCTCGGGCGAGGGGGAAAAATCCAGCAAAGTACCGTCGATATCGAGGAAAAGGGCGGCGTCCCGCTCCAGCACGGCATATGGCGGATGGAAAGACATGAAACGCATATGGCCTTGTGCGGTCCGGCTTTGTCCTAAAGGCCCAATGAAGATCTCGTAACATGGGGGCGGGGCGGATCTTTATACCGGCTTTATCCGCCCGCTCCTCTTTCCGCATCGCGGCCTTATGGGGCGGGGGATTAATGTGCGCTCCGCATAGGCGGTTCCCCCATGGACAACATTATCACCCTGCTGATCAGCGCCGTGATCTTCACGCTGCTGATCGCCTACGTTCCCGCCTGCGAGCGCGTGTGATGCTGGACATGCGCATTTATATCCGCCAGCTGCGCAAAAAGCTCGGGCCGGAATTCTCGGCCCGGCTGCGGACGGAACCCGGGGTGGGCTACCGGCTGCTGAATGAATGAAACAGCGCCGCGATGCGGGTGAAATTGGAAAGCTATCGTCCGCAGCGGGGGAAACTCAGCCTTCCAACCCCATGGTCCAGAAATCCGCCTCCAGCCGGGAGGCGGTGGCGAAGATGCGTGTGAGGGAGGCAAGCCGCGCGGCCGCGCCCCGGCGCCGGCCCAGATCCTCGAAAGCCGCGATGGCGGTGGCGACGCTGCGCTGATACGCCGCGCTTTGATAGGCGCCGATCCAGTCCCGGTAGGGATGGTCCGGCGCGGGCGCGTCCAGACGCTGGCCGATCTCGCCATAACCCGCGATGCAAGGCATCAGCGCGGTGAAGAGGTCGAGCGCGTCTCCGGCGAGGCCGGTATCGATCACGTAACGGGTGTAGAGCATGGTCGCCGGCGCTTCCGGCTCGGCCCGCATCTCCGCCTCGCTCAGCCCCCAGCCGGCGCAGAATGAAATATGCAGAGGCATCTCCTCGATGATGGCGTTCAGCCCGGCGGCGGCGGCGCGGATATCCGGCCAGTCCGTCTGCTTGAAAGCGAGCAGCGCGTAGGCCCGGGCGAAATGGATGAGAAACAGGTAATCCTGGGTCAGGAAACGGCGGAAACAGGCGGCGGGCAGCGTGCCCGCGCCGAGCTGGCGGACGAATTCATGCCCGGTATAGGCCTCCCACTCGGCATGGGCGGCTTCGCGCAGCTGGGCGAACAGACCGTCACCGATGGTCATCGCCTCTCTCCGGGACGCCGGATCACGCCTGGCGCGGCCGGAGCAGGAACTCGCGCCCGATTTTGACCCGCGGCATACCGTCATACGCGACGATATCGGCGGTGGCGTAAGTCTCGCTCCAATTATCCGGGATGAAGCTGCCTGTCCCCACCACGTCGATCGGCGCCTTGGCATCCGCCATGACCGAGCATTTTTCCACACCGAAGCCAGAGGAGACGACGATCTTCACCGCCGGAAAGCCCGCCTCGGTCAAGGCCTCGCGCATCTTCCAGATAGCGGCGGCGGAGACGCCGGTGCCGATGAGATAGCCAAGATCGCGATGGGTGCGATAGCGGCGCAGCGCGCCGGGGGCGTTGCGCTCCAACACCGCGTAGCTTTCCTGGGGACCCATCCCTTCCAGATAGCGGCCGCCATGCGTGTCCAGCCGCACGGAAAGACGCCCCGACCGCGCCATCTCGGGGAAGCGGCGGCAGACTTCCAGCCCGTCGGTGATCTCCCGGCCAAAATAATCGACCAGCACGGTCAATGGCTCGGCGGGAAAGGTTTCATGGAACATTTCCGCCGCGCGGAGGGTGGAGCCGGCATAGCCGATGAGGGCGTGGGGCATGGTGCCCAGCCCGCGGGACGCGCCGAAATAATGCGCCGTCCAGTCATTGGCATTGCCGATGAAGCCCTTGGCGCCCTCGGCCTGGGCCGCCCGCGAGCCGACGGCGCAGGCATAGGCCATCAGCTCCTGCATCTCCGCCCCGGCGCAATGGCGCGCATCCATGGCAAGAAAGGCGGCGTTGGGCAGGGCGGCGGCCATCTGGAAGGCGTTATGCGCGGCCACGCAGGCAGCGCCGATTTTCTGCAAGGCGAGCGTCTCCAAATCCGCCAGCGCCACGAAGCTGCCGGTGACATAGGCCAGCGGCTCGCCCGCCCCCACCCATTGTCCTTCCTCGCGCGGCAGCTCGATCTCGAATTGCCGTCCCCGCGCCCGGCCCACCGCGCGCAGCCACTCCACCATGATCGCCGGGGCGCAGATGACCGGACGGCGCAGAAAAATCGCGTAAGTGACCGTGCAGTCCCCGAACCGGGCGACAATCTGGCGCGTATGGTTGAAATAGGCGTCCGTGCGGGCGACGATCTCCCCGTCCGAGAGCGGGGCCGGCGTCACGCGGCGGCCTTCGAGGCCCGGCGGGACTTCAATTCCTCGGCCAGATAGAAGGCGAGTTCGAGGGATTGCTCGGCATTCAGCCTGGGGTCGCAGAAGGTCTCGTAACGCGCGCCCAGATCATCCTCGGAGAGGCCGCGCGCCCCGCCCACGCATTCGGTCACGTTGCGTCCGGTCATTTCCAGATGCGCCCCGCCGGCGATGGTGCCCTCCGCCTCATGCGCGTCGAAAAACCCGCGCAACTCGGCGAGAATGTCGTCGAAACGGCGGGTCTTGACCTTGGCGGCGGTGGTGATGCCATTGCCGTGCATCGCGTCGCACAGCCAGACCGGCTGGCGTCCGGCGCGCTTGACCGCGCGCAGCAGCGGCGGCAGCGCCTCTCCCACCTTGGCCGCGCCCATGCGGGAAATCAGCGTCAGCCGCCCCGGCTCGTTCTGCGGGTCGAGCAGGTCCATGAGCCGCAGGAGTTCATCCACGCCCAGGCTGGGGCCGACCTTGATGCCGATGGGGTTTTTGATGCCGCGCATGAATTCCACATGCGCCCCGTCCGGCTGACGGGTGCGATCGCCGATCCAGAGAAAATGGGCCGAGCAGGCGTAATGATCGCCGCTGGTCGAATCGATGCGGGTGAGGGCCTGCTCATAAGGCAGCAGCAGCGCCTCGTGGCTGGTATAGAAATCGGTCTCGCGGATTTGCGGCGTGTCGGCGCTGGTCAGGCCGCAGGCGGCCATGAAGCCGAGGGTTTCATCGATGCGGGAGGACAGCTCCCGGTATTTGGCCGCGAGCGGGGATTTCTCGACGAAGTCGAGATTCCAGCGATGCACCTCGTGCAGATCCGCATAGCCGCCGGAGGCGAAGGCGCGCAGGAGATTAAGCGTGCCCGCGGATTGAAAATACGCGAATTCCATGCGGCTGGGATCGGGGATGCGCGCGGCCTCCGAAAACTCGGGCCCATTGATGATGTCGCCCCGGTAGGAGGGCAGCGTGACACCGCCCTGGCTCTCGGTCTCCGAGGAGCGGGGCTTGGCAAACTGGCCGGCCATGCGGCCCAGCTTGACCACCGGCATGGCGCCGCCGAAGGTAAGCACCACCGACATTTGCAGCAGCACGCGGAAGGTGTCGCGGATGATGTTGGCCGTGAAATCGCCAAAGCTTTCGGCGCAATCCCCGCCTTGCAGCACAAAGGCCTGGCCCCGGGCGGCGCGGGCGAGATGCGCCTTGAGGTTCCGCGCCTCTCCGGCGAAAACCAAAGGCGGAAAGCGGGCGAGACGCGCTTCCATCGCCGCCAGCTTGTCCGGGTTGGGATAGCTGGGCACCTGGCGGATGGGCCGGGCGCGCCAGCTATCGGGCGTCCAGCCGGAAGAAAGAGCGGCTGGGCTGATCGTGTCCATATCGTCTCCAGAAGGCGTTTCTTGATCCCTCAGTTTAAGCGCGATTTGCGCCGCAAGGCTACTAAGGGGTGACGCCACCCCCGGCAACCCTGGTTTGTGTCCGCAATGTCACAAATTCCTCCGCCGCCGTGGGATGGATGCCGATGGTATTGTCGAAATCCGCTTTCGTCGCTCCGGCGGTGATGGCGATGGCCAGGCCCTGCACGATCTCCGGCGCGTCCTCCCCCAGCATGTGCGCGCCGAGTACTTTGTCGGTACGCGCGTCCACCACGAGCTTGATCAGCGTCTTGCGCTCCCGGCCCGAGAGATTGTGGCGCATGGGCGTGAATTTGGAGAGAAAGATCTTCGCGCCTTCATGGCGTTTCGCCGCCTCGTCCTCTGTCAGCCCCACCGTGGCGATGGGGGGGATCGAAAAGACCGCCGTCGGCACCTGGCCAAGATCCACGCCGCGCGGGCGGTGGCCAAAGAGCGTGTCCGCCAGGGCATGGCCCTCAGCGGTGGCGACGGGGGTGAGGTTCAGCCGGTCCGTCACGTCGCCCAGCGCGAAGATATGCGGGATGTTGGTGGCGAAATCAGGCCCGACGGCGATCTCGCCCCGTTTGCCCGTCTTCACGCCGGCGGCGGCGAGGCCGAGCGAGGAAGTATTGGGGGCGCGGCCGGTGGCGAAGAGGACCATATCGGCATCCACCACGCCGAAATCCGAGAGAGCGAGATGTTTGCCCTCGTCGTCCACGGTGATGCGCTCGGGCGTGACATCCCGGTGGAGGATGATCCCGTTTGCCTTGAGCGCCGCCGCGAGCTCCACCCGCACATCCTCATCGAACCCGCGTAAAGGCAAGGGCTGGCGATAGATGAGATGGGTCTCCGACCCGAGCCCGGCGAAAACCCCCGCGAACTCGACCGCGATATACCCGCCGCCGACGATGGCGACCCGCCGGGGCCGCTCCGGCAGCACGAAAATATCGTCCGAGACCACGGCGTGCTCCGCGCCGGGGATGTCGAGGCCGGTGGGGCGGCCGCCAGTGGCGATGACGATGCGCTCGGCCGTGACCCGCTGGCCGCCGACATCGAGCGTGTGCGGGTCGAGGAACCGGGCCGGGGCGTCGAACAGCCGCACCCCCGCCGTCTTCAGCAGGCGGCGGTAAATGCCATTGAGCCGCGCGATCTCCTTGTCCTTGGCGGCGATGAGCGCGGCCCAGTCATGCCCGCGCGCCGCCACATCCCAGCCGAAGCCGCGCGCGTCCCGCGCGGCGGCGCCATATTCCGCCGCCATCACCATGAATTTCTTCGGCACGCAGCCGACATTGACGCAGGTGCCGCCCCAGAACCGCGCCTCGGCGATGCCGACCCGCGCCCCATGCCCTCCCGCGACACGCGCGCAGCGCACGCCGCCCGAGCCGCCGCCTATGACGAAAAGGTCGAAATCCATCGCCCGTTCTCCTGCTTTCAAGGTTAGCTAATCGGAGCGCCAGGCTTTGGCCAGCCCGGGTCGCTAGACAGGCGGGCGCTGGCCGCGTCTATTTGCTATGGCAACAGGGTGCCGATGGCAGAGGATGAATTGACTGACAAGGATCGGCTGGTCGGCTATATCGATTTGCTGGGCGGCGGGTTAACGGTGCTCGGCTGGGCCTGGTTTGAACAGGACCCGGAACGGCGCGCGGACATTGAATTCCTGATCAATGGCGAAGTGGCGGGCAGCGCGATCGCGGATCGTCACCGGCCGGATGTCGAGCAGGCGGGGCGGGGGGATGGCCGCTATGGTTTCGCCTGGCCGCTGGCTTTCGCCGCCCTGCCGGTGGCAGAGGAGATCGTGATCAGCGCGCGCGACCGCGCGTCGCGGCAGGAACTGGCCAATGCGATCAAGCTGAGCGCGGGAGATTTGCTGGCAAGGTTAAAGGAATTTGCCGCCCGCAGCGAGCCGGGAGAACGCAAGCTCGCGGCACTGCGCGCGGCGGCGCGGCTGGCGCCGGATGATCCCTGGCACGCGCTGAGCCTGGCCGAAGCGCTGCGTCGAGACGGCCAGCCAGAAGCAGCCGAGGCGGCCTTACGCGCATTGCTGGATCAACACCCCCATTTTTGGCACGCCCATGTCGCGTTGGGAAATCTGGCCCGCGCCGGTAATGATCCGTCGGAGCTTTGGCATGGTACCGCGCGGCCGCGGAACTGGCGCCCAGTGATGTCTGGCGCTGGCTGGATGTGGCCACGGAGTTGCGGGCTCTCAACCGGATAGAGGAGGCGCTCGCCGCTCTCGCCCGGGCGGAAGAGGCGGCCCCCCAGGATTTAGCGCCCCGTTTGGGGCTGATCATGGCCTTGCGGTCCTGCGGCGCGGTGGAGGAGGCGCGGCGCGTCGGTCTTTCAGCGTTGACGGCCCATCCCGACCAGCCGCAATTGCTGGTGGAACTGGGGCGGATCGAATGCCAGGCGGGAGACGCCGCGGCGGCGGCGCGTTGGTTTGAAGCCGCCCTGACGCACGAACCTGAGAATGTGGAGCTTTTGGCCGAACTGGCCCGGCAGGAATATCTGCTGGGCCGCTTGGCGGACAGCCAGACCCATTGGCGCAGAGTCCTGGCGTTCGACCCTGGCCATGCGGAGGCAGCCCGGCAGCTCGCTTCCCAGGCCCTGGCTCAGGGAAATGCCGGTCTCGCCGAGGAGATTTATCGCGCGGCAGCGCTGCGGCGGCCCGGAGAGCCGGAATTTCGCCTCGGCATGCTGGACGCGCTGGCCTGGCAAGGCCGGCTCGGGGAAGCCATGGCCGGTTTGAACGAATTCGAGGCGGAAGCCGGCACCACGCCTACACTCGCATGCTGGCGCATCACTTGGCTGCGCCGCGCCGGGAAAATGGAGGAGGCGCTCCACGTCGCCCGCGCGGCCGCCCTCGCCACGCCAAAGGAGTTCTGGCTAGGGGTTGAACGGTTCCAGACCGAGTTGCTGGCGGGAACCCAGTCAGGGGCATCCTTATTCGCCGTGGCTCCCGCCACGCCGGAGGAGCGCGCCGTCAAGCGGCGCTGTGTGGGCGCGCTGGCGGAGAGTCTCTGGCAATTGCCGGCGGCGCTTGGCCATTACGAGGCGGCGGCGGCGTTAAACCCGGACGATCCCGCCACCCAGGAGGCGCTGGCGCGGGTGAAGATGATGAGTTTGAATTTAGACGGCGCCCGGGCGCATTTGCGCCGTCTATACGAACTGGCCGCCGCGGGGCGGCGTCTACGGGGCGAATCCCTGAATATATCCCAATCCCTTCTCGGTCAGATGATCGAGGAATACGGGCTGGATGACGGTCTGGCCCGGCAACTCGCCGCTCTGGCCGCCTTGCCAGCGCCCGAACGCCTGGAACCGTTGGCTAAACTGGTCCAGCGCGCGCCGGATTCGACCGCCCCCGCCGCCAGCCTGCTGCTGGCGATGCGTCAGGCGGAGCGGCTGGAATTCCACGCCCAGCCCGAGGCCGCCCCCATTCCACCTCTCATTCACAGTTTCTGGCATATTTCGGACACGCCTGGGGATGTGGAAATGCTGATGCAAAGCTGGAGAGAGCGCAATCCCGGGCATGAATGGCGGCTTTGCGATGAGGAAACCGCCCTGGCTTATATCGGTGACCGGTTTCCTCCGCCGGTTAGCCAAGCCTTTCGCCGGGTGCGCGAGCTGACCCAAAAAGCGGATATCTTCCGCCTGGCGGCGCTGGTGGAGGAAGGCGGCGTGTATGCCGATGCAGATGATCGCTGCCTGCGCCCGCTGACGGCGTTGTTACCGGCGGGAGCCGATTTGGTGCTCGCACAGGAGGATTTTGGCTGCGCCGGCAATCATTTTATCGCCGCCACGCCCCGGCACCCGGTTTTGAAGGCTACGCTGGAGGCGGTGGTCGAGGCGGTGAACCGGGGGGATAACGATATCCCATGGTTGCTCTCCGGCCCCGGCGCGTTAACCCGCGCCCTGGCGGAACATCTGGCGATGCGCGATATAACCGCCGGCCTTCCTCCCGGCCTGGCCCTTCTGGACAAGACGGAGTTGGGCCGCGCGGTGGCGGGGGGCTGCTTCGCTACCTACAAGCTGCCCAGGCCTCGCCTTAAGGCCGCCCGCGCGGCGTGATCACATCTTGTCCAAGGCCTGGGTAAGATCGGCGATGAGGTCCTGAACATCCTCCAGCCCCACCGAGAGGCGGATGCTGGCATCCGTGATGCCGAGCCGGGCGCGCTCCTCCGCGCCGATGCGCATATGGGTGGTGGTCGCCGGATGGGTCGCGAGGGATTTGGTGTCACCCAGATTATTCGAGATGCTGATGATGCGCAGCGCGTTCATCAGCCGGAAGGCTTCCGGCTTGCCACCCTTCACCTCGAAGGCGATGAGCGTGCCGCCGCCGGACATCTGGCGCAGCGCTAGCTCCCGCTGCCTGAAGGAGGCGAGGCTCGGATAAAGGACGCGGGCGATGCGGGGATGGGTTTCCAGAAACCGGGCGATCGCCTCCGCGCTTTCGCTTTGCGCCTTGAGGCGGAGGGGTAAGGTTTCCAGCCCTTTGAGAATCACCCAGGCGTTGAAGGGCGAGAGCGAAGGGCCGGTATTGCGGAAGAAGGGCTGAAAGACCTGCTCGATCCATTGCCGGGAACCCAGCACCGCGCCGCCGAGCACCCGGCCCTGCCCGTCCATATGCTTGGTCGCGG
Organism: Acidocella sp.; assembly: GCF_027352905.1. Taxonomy (GTDB): domain Bacteria; phylum Pseudomonadota; class Alphaproteobacteria; order Acetobacterales; family Acetobacteraceae; genus Acidocella. The sequence goes on along the minus strand of NZ_DAIEIF010000013.1, from coordinate 156,544 downwards.
AGTAAACCACCACATCCGCGCCCAGTTGCAGCGGCTTTTGCAGCAACGGGGTGGCAAACACGTTATCCACCACCACCAGCGCCCCGGCCGCATGTGCCAGCCGGGACACGGCGGCGAGATCGACGATGTCCAGCATCGGGTTGGATGGCGTCTCCAGCAGCACGAGGGCGGTTGGCTTGGCGAGGGCGGCCTGCCAGCCCGGCAGGTCCGGCCCGTCCACGAACACGCTTTCGATGCCGAATTGCGGCAGCAGGGTGGAGATGATCCAATGGCATGAGCCGAACAGGGCGCGCGAGGCCACCACCCGGTCCCCCGCCTTCAGCCCGCACATCACCGCGGCATGCACCGCCGCCATGCCGGTGGCGGTGGCGCGGCAGGCCTCCGCGCCCTCGAGCCGCGCCAGCCGGCTCTCCAGCATCGCCACTGTTGGATTGGCGAAGCGCGAATACTGGAAATGTTCGATCTGATTGGCGAAGACCGCCTCCGCCAGCTCCGCGCTTTCATAAGTGAAGCCAGAGGTGAGAAAGAGCGCCTCGGCGTTCTCATCGAGATTGGTGCGGATGCGCCCGGCATGGATGAGATCCGTGGCGAGGCGGTTAGGCGTGGGCTCGGACATGGTTTCGTCCCCGTTTGCAGCGTTCGCGTCCGGCCACGGGAGAAAAACCGGCGCAGCGGCGCGCGGCAAGCCTCTTTAGCGCGTTTGTTTTGCTTCTTCCCGGACAGGGAAGCCTCGCCGCAATCCGGCCGGACAAATCACGAGGTGGCTTCCGCCTACGCCGGATGGGTTGCGCGGTCAATGCCGGCGGATTATGAACGGGTCACGGGCGGGTATGATGTAATGGTAGCCTGTCAGCTTCCCAAGCTGAACGCGCGGGTTCGATTCCCGCTACCCGCTCCAGTTTCCCGTCCGGCGATATTTGTCGATGGTTGAAAATCCGTTATTTGCGCCAATCGCTGATTGTTAGTGGCGGTCGTCATCCAACCACGAGGCCGCTAGCAGGCCGATGCCGACATAAGCCATTGATTAATTGCACTGGTGCCGGCACCCAGGATTGAACTGGGGACCTACTGATTACGAATCAGTTGCTCTACCGCTGAGCTATGCCGGCCCATCATTCTCGCGAACGGAAGCGGCCCCAGCGGCGGCTCGGGTCGCTTCCGGCGCTCTATCGCATGGCATGGCGCGGGAATCCAGCCTCCGCGCCATGATTTCACCCGCCATTGGATAAGAGGTCAAACCTCGACGCGGATTTGACCTTCCATGCCCGGCCAGTCCGAATATCCGGTCTTGCCATCGCCGTACCAGTACTCCTTGGGCGCCTCTGCCAGGGGCGCGCCGGTTCGCAGCCGGAAAACGAGATCAGGGTTGGCGATGAATGGCCGTCCGAAACTGAAGAGATCGGCCTTTCCCGCCGCCAGCATCTCCTCGGCCAAAGCCAGTGTGTACTGGTTGTTGGCCATATAGGCACCGCGAAAACGCCGGCGGAGCGCCGGAAAATCGACCCCGGCCGGGTCGCGGGAAAGCTGGGTCGTCCCCTCTATACAATGGATATAGAGCAAACCGGTTTGCGAGAGCGCATCCACATAGGTGCCGTAGGTCGCCATCGGGTTGGAATCCATGGGACTTTCGCCAGGCATGGTGGTCGAGGGGGAAATCCGGATTCCCACACGCTGGGGGCCCCAAACCTCCACGACGGCCCGCACCACCTCCAGGGGAAAACGCAAGCGGTTTTCGATAGAGCCGCCATAACAGTCCGTCCTGCGGTTGGTACTGTCGCGGATGAACTGCTCTAGCAGATAATTATTGGCGGAATGAACCTCCACGCCATCGAACCCCGCCTCCTTCGCTTTCTTGGCGGCGTGGCGGTAATCCTCGACGATGGCGGGGATCTCGTCCGTTTCCAGCGCGCGCGGCGTGACAAAATCCTTCAGCCCGGAACTGGTGAAGGCCTGGCCGGCGGGCTTGATGGCCGAGGGCGCCACGGGCAGCGCGCCCCCGTGCAAATCCGGATGGGAAAGCCGCCCCGTATGCCAGAGCTGCAGGAAAATCCGGCCATTCCGCCGATGCACCGCGCGGGTGACGCGTTGCCAGCTTTCCACCTGGGCGTCTGTCCATATGCCGGGCGTAAGAGCGTAACCCCGCGCCTGGGGTGAAATATTGGTCGCCTCACTAATGATGAGTCCGGCCTCGGCGCGTTGCCCGTAATAATCAGCGGCAAAGGGCGGAGGCACGCCCTCCTCGCTCGAGCGGCTACGCGTCAGCGGCGCCATCACCACGCGGTTGGCAAGCTGCATGTCTCCCAAGGCGAAGGGTTGGAGGACGGGAGATTTCGTATGATCGGTCATGGGAACTCCTTATTCCGGCCGAGGCCAGAGATGGGGAGTCCACCCTCAAAATCCACCATGTCCGGTAAGGAGCAGGGTCAGGCCGCCTCGGCCTCGGGTTCCATCTGCTCCGCCTGGCCGAACAGAAAGTCGATATCCTCGGCATTGAAGGCCAGACCGCCTCCCTCCTGGAAGGCGATGCTCGCCAGCTCCGCCTTGCGCTGCTGTAATTCCAAAATCCGCTCCTCCACCGTATCCGAGGCGATGAGCTTGTAGACGAAGACGGATTTGGTCTGGCCGATGCGGTGCGCCCGGTCGGAGGCCTGGGCCTCGACCGCCGGGTTCCACCACGGGTCGTAATGGATAACCGTATCCGCCGAGGTGAGATTAAGGCCGCGCCCGCCCGCCTTCAGCGAGATGAGGAAGAGCGGGACTTCCCCCGCCTCGAAACGGCGCACCGGGGTGGCGCGGTCGCGCGTATCGCCGCGCAGCTCGACAAAGGAAATGCCCGCCTCCGCCAGGCGCGGCTTGATGAGGTCGAGCATCGAGGTGAATTGGGAAAAGACCAGAATACGCCGCCCCTCGGGAATGAGCTCGCCTACCATCTCCATCAGATCGTCGAGCTTGGCCGAGCTTTCCGTGCCGCGCCCATTGCCGAGCTTCACCAGGCGCGGATCGCAACAGGCCTGCCGTAATTTCAACAGCGCATCGAGGACGATGACCCGGCTTTGCGCCAGGGTGCGCTCGGCCATCTGCTCCTTCACGGTCTCATAGAGCGTGCCGCGTATCGTCTCGTACAGCGCCCGCTGGTCCGGGGCGAGAGAGATGCGCCGCAGGATCGTGTGTTTGGGCGGCAATTCCGTCGCGACTTCCTGCTTGGTCCGGCGCAGGATAAAGGGCTGGATGCGGTGGATCAGCTGCGCCCGCACCTCCGGATCGCCATTTTTCTCGATGGGTGTGCGGAAACGCTTGGTGAAACCCCGCCGGTCACCCAGAAGACCTGGCATGAGAAAAGCGAATTGCGACCATAATTCATCAAGATTGTTTTCGATCGGGGTGCCGGAAAGGCAGATTTTATGGGTCGCCTTGAGCTGGCAGACCGCGCGGGTGGCTCGCGCCTCGGGGGATTTGATCGCCTGGGCCTCGTCCAGCACCGCCATGTGCCAGGGCAAGGGCCGCATGAATTCGATGTCGCGGGTCAACACCGTGTAGGTGGTGATAACCACCTGCACCTCGTCGAGGTTTTTGCGTTTTTCGTGCCGCTCCATGCCGTGCAGCACCTCGATTTTCAGATGCGGGGCAAATTTGCGCAGCTCCGCCGTCCAGTTGGCCACCAGCGAGGTGGGAACGACGATCAGGGCTGGAGAGGTCAGCCGCCCTTCCGCATGCTCCACGCAAATATGGGCGATGGTCTGCGCCGTCTTGCCGAGGCCCATGTCATCCGCCAGGAACGCGCCCAAGCCGTGGCTGGCGAGATGCTGGAGCCAGTCCACGCCCTGCTGCTGATAGGGACGCAGCGCCCCCCGGAACGCCGCCGGAACCTCGACCGGGATGATCTCCGGCTCGCCCCGGAAGCGCTCGACATAAGCCTCGATATCCGCCGCGTTCTGCCAGGAAGTGGTGAGCACCTCCTCAAGGTCCAGCACGGTGGCCGCGGCGCCCACCGGCAGCACCAGATGTTTCTCCGCCGTGCGGCCGGCGGCCTCGATCAGATCGCCCATGACCGCGAGCAAGCGCCGGATGCGGTCCTCCGGCAGTTTGATGACGCGCCCATCCTCGAGCGAGGTGATGATCTCGCCCTCGACGATCTGCGCCGCCTCGATGCCGCCGCGCGCCAGCAGGTTTTCGAGAATGGGGAGAAGAGGGTGGCGCTCGCCATCGATCTCGATGCCGAATTCGAGCGAGAAGCTGCCCTTTTCCCCGTCCTGCACCACCATATCAAGGCTGCCGACCTGATCAGCCATTTGCGGGCCGAAATTGGCGTCGATCTGGCTATGCCAACCCAACGCCGTGAGTTCCGGCACGCGCACCGCGACGAAATGGTGCCATTTGGCGGCGGCCTCCTCGCCGCGAAAGACCAATACCCGCTGGCCCCGGGCGGATTTGCCATCCGCCACCCGCATCTGCACGAAGCCGTCCGGGCGCAGCAGGTCGAGCGCCGCTGCCTCCGCCGCCGGATCGCGGCGGATGAAGGCGATCTGGCCGCCGGAACGCACCCGGATGAAGGGGCTCTCATCGGCCCCATCCACCCTCACCCCGCCATAGTCGAAATCCAGGGTGAGGACATCGATCATACGCTGACGGTTGAATTCGTCCGGCCCATGCACCCGGCGCAGGCGCAGCACCGGCACGGCCGGGCGCTCCAGCACCGTCCCCCCCGGCTCGGGCGCCTCCGGCGTAACGGCCAGCAGGGTGGCGGGCGGGCGGGCGCGCCGGCCCGTGGGGCGCGGACGCGCGGGGGGCGGGGTATGGTTCGGCTCCCGAATGGGAATAAAGCTATCGATCACCGAGGCCGGCGCGGGTTTGCGCAGCGCCGGAAATTTCGCGAGGGCCGCGAGGGCGGTGGCGGCCAGATGGCGGCAGCCCCGCTCCCCACAGGAGCATTCCCGCTCCGCGAAGGAGATGCGGCTGCCCTTTCTCTCGGGGGTGAGCGTGGTAACGCGCCGCGTGCCGTCCATATCCTCGACCACACCCTCGATGGTGTCGCCGCTCAGCGCCACATCCTTCACGAAACCGAGCGCGAGAACGCTCTGCGCCCGGCGGATAATGGCCGAATCGAAGATGCGATCAAAATCCTCGGCGGAAAACGGCACCGGCATCGGCTCACCTCGGCTTCCTTGAACTTATCCGGCGCGTGGCCGGGCGAAAGGGCTTAATACCGGCTTCACCGGAAAAGGCCAGAGCCGCGAAGGAAAAACAGGAGGGTGGCTGCGTTGCCAAAAGCGCCGCCTGGGGCACCGCGCTAGCCGGTCAGGCCGATAGCGCTCAGCTCCTCCACCATCATTTCCCGCATCCGGAATTTCTGGATCTTGCCGGTCACGGTTGTCGGCATTTCGGCCACGAATTTAACGTAGCGCGGAATTTTATGATGGGCGATTTGCCCCCGGCAGAAGGCGCGCAACTCCTCGGCGTTCATCTCCTGCCCTTCGCGCAGGATGACCCAGGCGCATAATTCCTCGCCATACCGCTCATCCGGCACCCCAAATACTTGAACATCCATAATTTTAGGATGGGTGTAGAGATATTCCTCGATCTCTCTGGGGTAGAGGTTCTCGCCGCCCCGGATGACCATGTCCTTGATCCGCCCCACGATCTGGCAATATCCATCCTCGTCCAGCACGGCGAGGTCGCCGGTATGCATCCACCCCTCGGCGTCGATGGCCTTGGCGGTCTGCGCCTCGTCATTCCAATAGCCGAGCATAACCGCGTAGCCGCGCACGCATAATTCTCCCGGCGTTCCGCAAGGCACAATGGCGCCCGTGGCCGTGTCGATGATCTTGGCCTCCGCATGGGGATGAACCCGGCCGATGGTGGAAACGCGGCGCTCCAGCGGGTCATCCGGGGAAGTCTGGAAGCTGGCGGGGGACGTCTCCGTCATGCCATAGCCGATGGTCATATCGGGGGCGTGCATCTGGCTAATCACCTTACGCATCACCTCAATCGGGCAAGGACTGCCTCCCATGATCCCCGAGCGCATGGAACTCAGATCGAATTCCGCGAAACGCGGATGCTCAAGCTCGGCGATGAACATGGTGGGAACACCGTTCACCACGGTGCAGCGCTCATCCGCCAGGGTTTGCAGGGTGACCAGCGGGTCGAAGCCTTCGCCGGGCAGGACGATCGCCGCGCCATGGGTGAGGCAGGCGAGATTGCCCACGACCATGCCGAAGCAATGGTAGAGCGGCACCGGGACGCAGAATCGTTGATCCGGGGCGAGGCCGAGATAGCCGCCGATCATATAGCCGTTATTCAATATATTATGATGGCTGAGCGTGACCCCCTTGGGGGCGCCGGTGGTGCCGGACGTGAATTGGATATTGACCGGGTCGCTGGGCCGCAAACCCGCCGCCACGGCCCTCAGCGCCTCGGCTCCCGCCGCCCGGCCTTCCTGCTCGAGCGCGGCGAAGGAGAGCGCGCCGGGAATGAGCTCCTCGCCCATCTGTACCACGAGGCGCAAAAAGGGAAGGCGGCCGGAACGCAGCTGGCCAGGGGAAGAGGTGGCGAGCTCGGGCGCGAGGGTCAAAATCATCCCGCCATAATCGCTGGTCTTGAAAGGAGGAGATATGACGATGGCGTTCATATCCACCTTGGTGAGGGCATATTCCAGCTCCGAGAGCCGATACGCCGGGTTGACCGTGACCAGGATCAACCCCGCCTTGGCGCAGGCGAATTGGGTAAGAACCCATTCCAGCCGGTTGAGCGACCAGATGCCGACCCGCTCGCCTGGCTTCAGCCCGCGGGCAAGAAACCCCGCCGCGATCTCCCCAGCCCGGCGATCAAGATCGCGCCAGGTGAGACGCGCCCCTTGCGCCGGACAGACCAGGGCCTCGCCCGCCGGCCAGTTCGACGCGGCTCGCTCGAGAGCCTCGCCGATGGTCATGTTGAACAGCGGCGGCGTCGTTTCCCCGACGACATAGGAGGGCTTCATTTTTTATCCTCATCCGTATTATTTAAGGCAGCCAAACGCGGCGGTGATCGCCATTGACGATGCGGCGTCACCAGCGCAATCTAACATCTGTTAGATTTTAAGGGGAAGGCCCTGATAATGGAACGGTCCAGAAAAATTTTGCCCGAAGAGGCCCAAAAATTTCTTTCACCCACCCGCTTCGTGGAGAGCGACAGCCCCGAGGTGCGCGGTTTTGTGGACAAGGCGCTGGCCAGCCTGGCGAGTGATGCGTCCGACCGGGAAAAAGCCGTACGCCTGTTCGAGGCGGTGCGCGACGACATCCGCTACGACCCTTACACGTTCGAGCTGGAGCCGGAAGGCTATTATGCCAGCCGCATCGCCACTATGGCCTCCTCCTTCTGCGTGCCGAAAGCGATTTTGTTGACGGCCTGCCTGCGTGCGGCCGGCATCCCCGCCGCGCTGGGCTTCGCGGATGTGCGCAATCATCTCAGCACCCCCAAGCTGCGCGAGTTGATGGGCACCGATCTTTTCATCTTCCATGGCTATGTCCAGCTTTGGCTGGAGGGCCAGCCTTATAAGGTAACGCCGGCCTTCAACATGGAGCTCTGCGAACGCTTTGGCGTCAAACCCTTGATTTTTGACGGCTATCACGACGCGCTGTTCCACGAATATGACGAAAAGAACCGCCGCCATATGGAATATGTGAATGATCGCGGCGTGTTCGCAGACCCGCCGGTCGAGGAATATTTGCAATTATTCCGGGAGACCTATCCAAAGCTGGGAGAGTTCAGCCGCGACCGCACCGGGCGCGGAGCCGAAGGGGTGGATGCGGGATTCGCGCCAACTAGAGGATAAAATGAAATATCTCGAGGATTTTCAAGCCGGTCAGGTTTTCCGGTTCCGGACCGCGCCGATGAGCAAAGAATCGATCATGGGTTTCGCCCGGGAGTGGGACCCGCAACAACTCCATCTGGACGAGGAATACGCCACGAAAATTCACGGCGGGCTGATCGCGTCCGGATTCCAAACCTTGCTCGAGGTCTTCAAGCCGATCATGACCGAAATGATGACCACCATGGCCAATATCGGCGGGATGGGGTTCGATAATTTTCGCTGGCTCAAGCCTGTGCATCCAGACGAGCCCCTGGATGTGGAGTTGATCGTGAATGCCATCACCCCATCGCGGAGCAAGCCCGATCGGGGAATTTTGCAATACACCATCGAAGCGCGAAATCCGGATGGTGAGTTGGTTTTCACCACGCAATCCATGGCGATGATGAAGCGCAAGCCCGCCTTGAGCGAGCCGGGACCCACATCATGAAAAACTGGAACGATATGAGCGATGCCGATTTCCGTCAGGAGGTCCGGCGGTTTCTCGAAACCGAATATCCGGCCACGCTGCGCCACGCGGCCCATCGGCCGCGCATTCACGAGCTTCGCCCTTGGCTGCAAAAGCTGCACGCCGCGGGCTGGAGCGCGCCGGCCTGGCCGGCGGAATATGGCGGCATGGGGCTGAACCCGGCGAAGCTACTCATCCTCTACGATGAAGAACAGCGTCTGGGTGTAAGCCGCGGCGTGGATATGGGCGTGCAGATGGTGGGGCCGCTGGTCCTCCATTTTGGCACCCAGGCGCAAAAGGACCATTGGTTGCCGCGCATTCTGAGTTATGAAACCATTTGGTGTCAGGGTTATTCCGAGCCGGGGGCAGGCTCCGACCTCGCCAATCTGCGTACCCAGGCCGTGCTGGAGGGAGACGAGTTCGTCATCAACGGCCAAAAAATCTGGACGACCATGGCCCAGGACGCCACCCATATTTTCATGCTGGTGCGCACGGACCCCAACGCGCCGAAAAAGCAGCAGGGCATTAGCTTCCTGCTGGCGCGGATGGATCAGCCCGGCATCACGGTGCGCCCGATCAAGACGCTCGCGGGAGAAGAGGAGTTTTGCGAGGTATTTTTAGATAATGCCCGCACGCCGCGTGAGAATCTGGTGGGCGAGATGAACAAGGGCTGGACGATGGCGAAGGCGCTGCTCAGCTTCGAGCGCATTTTCATCGGCTCGCCCAACCTCGCGCAGAATGCTCTTATTCAATTGGAAGGCTTCGCGCGCGGGCGCGGCGCCTTCGAGGATCCGGTGTTCCGGGACCGCTTCGCCCAGGCGGCGCTGGACGTGGAGGATCACGCGGCGCTTTATACCCGTTTCGCCGATCAGCTGAAGCGTGGCGAGACGCTGGGCTCCGATGTCTCGATATTAAAAGTATGGGTAACAGAGACGTTCCAGCGCATCACCGAGCTGATGATCGAGGCTGCCGGTCCCGATGGCGGCACGGTGGGGCCACTGCAAATCAACAATGTTGGGGTGGACATCCTGTCCAGCTTCTACAAGGCAAGGCCATCGACAATCTATGGCGGCTCCAATGAGATCCAGCGCAACATACTCGCCAAGGCGGTGCTGGAATTGCCGGAGTAAAAAGGATGGCTATTTTGGCTGTGATATTCGAAAAACAGGATTAATTTTGAAATATTTACCTTTCAAGCCGAACAGGCGAATATGAGCAGTCACGGAATATCGCCGCCGTCCAGCGGAGTTGATGAGCAGCCCAGGAAATCGGAAAAAACCCGCAGCGATATTTTGACCACGGCGGCGAAGCTGTTCCGCGATCAGGGATACCAGGCCACCACGATGCAGCAGATCGCGCGGGCGGCGAGACTTGAAGCCGGCAGTATTTATTATCACTTCACGTCAAAAGAGCAAATTCTTGCAGAAGTTCTCGATATCGGTGTTCGCAGCCTTTATGTGGAGTTGAAAACCCTCATCGAGGAGGCTGAGGCCGGAGGGGCCCCCTTTCGGGAAACACTCGGCCGGCTGGTGGAAACGCATCTGCGCTTTTTATTGACGAAAAGCGATTTCACATCTGCGAATATCCGGAATTATCCCATGCTGCCGGAGGAGTTGCGCGCGCCGCATCGGCGGCTCCGCCATGCTTATGCCGGTTTATGGCAGCATTTTCTGACCAGGGCCTCCGAAACCGGTGCGCTGCGCGAGGATATCGCCTTGCGCTCCATGTCGCGATTCATTCTGAGCGCGATGAACTGGACGGTGGAATGGTACGATGCCGGCCGGTATCCTGTCGGCGCGTTGTCAAAACGGATGACCAAATTGCTACTCGATGGCATGTGCGTCAAAAGCGACAGTGCATCCGTACCGCCGGTAGCGATGACAGCGGGACAAATTGTAATCGCGCAATTCGGGGTGAAATCCGCCCAGACCCGGCTTGATATATTGAAAGCCGCCGCCCGCATTCTCCGGGATAGCGGATACAAGGCGACCACGATACGCCGGATTGCCGCCGAGGCGAAAATGGAACCCGGCAGCGTTTATTATCACTTCGAATCCAAAGAAAAAATTATCGACGAGGTGCTGCGTACCGGGCTTACCGATCTTATCACCGGCGTCAGCGAGGCGGTGAGCCAGTCCAGGCAAAGCGGGGATTATCGGGCCGCGATCGCCACGGCGATCGCCACGCATCTGTCCTGCTTGTTCAGCGCCAGCGAGTTTACCTCCGCCAATATTCGCAGCTTTGGAATGCTTCCCAAGGAGCTGCGCCAGCGGCATCGGCGTATCCGCCAGGATTACGGAAAGATATGGGATGATCTGCTGCGCGAGGCCCAGGAAAAAGGCGTTTTGCGTCCCGACATTGAAATCAAACCATTGCGCCAGGCCATGCTCGGCGCGCTGAATTGGACCGTTACCTGGTTCGACCAGAATAAAAGGAACAATCCGGGTTATGAGAGCCTGGAGGAGCTTTCCGCCATGCTAACAGGTCTTTTATTGGATGGGATCTGCAAGCCGGCGGGGAAGATGGGAGACGGCTAAACCAGCAGAAAATGGTACAGCCCTTCCGCAACCGGTTGGGTTTCGCTCTCTTGCCACGAGACGGTCCACACGCTGGCCATGCGTTTTCCCTTGCGGGTAACGGTGGCCCGGCCTTTGAGCGGCCCCTTCATAGCCGGGCGCAGATAGTCAACGGTGAGATTGATCGGTTTGGCCGGCAGCGGGTCAAATTCAGGCTTTACCACGATCGCGGCCATGGCCTCCATGAAGCTCGCGATGATCCCGCCATGATAATATTCTTTTTGTGGATTGCCGATCACGCGAGGAGAGAACGCCATCTCGGCTTCGGCATGCATTTCGTCTATGGTAAGAACGGAAATAGCGAGAAAACGGAAAAACGGGACGCGCCCGATATGAGAATTGACCGATTCGGGTGTCATGTCCGGCCTTCGTTTATAAGGGAGATTGGAACATAGCGCCGTCACCCCGCGTAAGGGCAAAGGCGGCGGCGCCCCGCGCGATCTCGGTGGTTTCGTCGCCATCGAACCAGACGGTACCGCTGTCAAAAGCGATATGGCGGGTCTCGCGATAGCATTTCGCCAGAACGATGACGTCGGCGCGGGAGCGGGCCGGGCGCAGATAATCCACGCGCAGATCCAGCGTGGCCATCGTCAAGAGACCGGGAATGGCGCAGAAATTCACCAACCCGAAAGCGCTATCCAGAAGCGCGGTAAGGATGCCGCCATGCAAAAGCGTCTGTTCGACATCAGCACAAAACTCAGGATTGAAGGGCATACGGATCTGTACCCCATTGGCTGAAACATGCTCGAGTTTCAGCTTCATTTCATTGACCAGGCCGAACTTGCGGGAAGCCCAGGCTGCGGCAATTTCGTCTATCTGCTTCTGGTCCATACGCTCCATACGCGTTGCGGTCCCAGATTTGTCAAGACCGGATAAGCGCGGCCCGTCTTGGTGTCACGCGGCATCGCCGGGGCGCCATGATGACTGGGCTGTTCCGGCAGGCGCCGCCGCCTTGGCATCATGACAAAAATATGATTGTCTGGATACTTGCCATGCCGCGCATGGCGGGTCCGGTCGTGGAAATAAAATCAATCGGCCCATCCAGAGGCCCAAACGGGCCAGGATGAGGCCCTGTCGCCACCTAACGTCAATGGGGATCATCATATGTCTATGCGTAAGAATCTTCGAGGTCCGGTCCTGGCGGCGCTCGCCGCCGCAGGCGTGGCGAGCGCTTCAAATATGGCGCGGGCGGATAATCATATAGGGGGCACGCTTCGCCTCACCGCCGCCTCAGCGGCCGGCACGCTGGACCCGCAGATCAATTACACCAGCCAGTTCTGGTCCCTGCTGGTGCTGACCAATGACGGTCTCCTCACGTTCAAGCGCACCTCTGGCCCGGACAGCAACACACTGGTGCCAGACCTCGCGGTCGCGATTCCCCAGCCCCAGGATGGGGGCAAAACTTATACCTTCACCTTGCGCAAGGGCATCAAATTCTCAAACGGCCAGGATGTGACGCCGGATGACGTTGTCGCCAGCTTCCAGCGCCTGTTCAAGGTGAGCAGCCCCAACGCGGGATCCTGGTATAATGTCATCGTCGGGGCGGATGCCTGCTTGCAAACCCCCGCCAGCTGCACATTGGCGGGCGGGGTTGTGGCAAATGACAGCGCCAATACGGTGACCTTCCACCTCACCCAGCCGGATCCGGAATTTCTCTATAAGCTCGCCACGCCCTTTGGGGATGTTCTGCCGCCGGATACCCCCGCCCATGATCTGGGCACCACCGCGGCCGCCGCCACCGGCCCTTATATGATCACCAGCTACGACCCGCAAAAGCAGCTGGTGATGCAGCGCAATCCGTATTTCAAAGCCTGGAGCCAGGATGCGCAACCCCCGGGCTATGTGGATAAAATCGTCTATAATTTCGGCGCCAAGCCGGAGGATGAAGTGACGGCGGTGGAAAACGGAGACGCGGATTGGATGTTCGACGCGCCGCCGCCGGACCGCTTGGCGGAAATGGCGAGCAAATACCCCAAGCAGATCCACATCAATCAGATGCTGGCGATTTATTATGCGGCAATGAACGTCAATCTTCCGCCTTTCAACAATAAAGACGCCCGGCTCGCCGTCAATTACGCCTTCAACCGCCGCGCCGCCGTCAATATTTACGGCGGCCCGCGCCTGGCGGTGCCCAGCTGCCAGATTCTGCCGCCCAACTTCCCCGGTTATGAGCCCTATTGCCCTTATACCAAGACTCCAGGCACGACATGGACCGCGCCGGACATGAACAAGGCCATGCAATATATGAAGGCTTCCGGGCAGGCAGGACAGAAGGTGACGGTGATCACCGATGATCAAAATGTGAACCCGGCCCTTGGCACCTATCTCGTCAGCGTGCTCAACCAGCTCGGCTTCAAGGCAACGCTGAAGATAATTTCGGGCGATATTGAGTTCACCTATATCCAGAACACCAACAACCATGTCCAGATCAGCATTACCGACTGGTACCAGGATTACCCCGCCGCCTCGGATTTCATCAACGTGCTGCTGAGTTGCGGCTCCTTCCATCCCGGCTCCGACGCGTCCGTCAATATATCCGGATTCTGTGACAAGAATATCGACGCCCAAATTCACCAGGCGCTGGTCACCGCCGTCTCCGACCCTAAGGCCGCGAACAAGCAATGGGCCCAGCTGGACCGGGAAATCACTGACCAGGCGCCCTGGGTGTCGATGTTCACGCCGAAGCAGCTCAATTTCGTCTCCAGCCGGGTTGGCAATTTCACCTTCAGTGATCAGTTTCACTTGCTGTTCTCCCAGGTCTGGGTGCAGTAAGGGAGCTTTATGCCTGAGCCTCCTGACCGGGCATGGCGGCTCCTACCGCCGTGCCGCCGTGACTTTTCTATAATGGCCGCCAATGCCTGAACCCGCTTCCGCCAGCGGGGCGGCTCCGAGAGCCGAGGGGCCGTGGGCCGAGGCGTTCCGCAAGCTCCGGCGTGACCGCACGGCGATGGGAGCCGTGCTGGTGCTGTGTCTCATCGTCCTCGCCTGCTGCGCGGCACCGCTTTATGCGCGCTACGTCTCCCACACGGACCCGTTTCAGTCCAACCCGGCCGGCCAGATCACCATCCACGGCCAGAGCGTCGACATCATGCAGACGGACAGCGCGGGGCTCGGCTTGGGTGTTAACCCCATCGGCCCGACCTGGCATGGGCAGTATTTTCTGGGTGCCGACGGGCAGGGACGGGATGTCGCGGCGCGTATTCTCTATGGCGGGCGCAATTCGCTCATCATCGCTTTTTTTTCCACCATCGTCACGCTGGTGCTGGCGGCGCTGGTCGGCACCGTCGCGGGGTTCGCCGGGGGTTGGACGGATATCATCCTCGCCCGGCTGCTCGATGTGCTCTGGGCCTTCCCCGTCTATCTGCTCGCCATCTCGCTTTCCATCGTCATCATCAGTTCGGGGCTGCAAATCGGCCCCATCAATATCCCCTCCAACAGCCTCCTGATTCCTATCGCGATCATCGGCATCGTCTATGTGCCTTATGTCGCGCGGCCCATTCGCGGCCAGGTGCTTTCCCTCTCCCGGAGCGACTTCGTGCTGGCGGCCCGCTGCCTGGGCGTGCCTGGTTTCCGCATCCTGTCAAAGGATATTCTGCCCAACGTGGCGCCCACGCTCATCGTCTTCGCACCGTTGATGATGGCGCTTAACATGCTCACGGAATCCGCCCTCTCCTTCCTCTCCATCGGGGTGCAGCCTCCCGCGGCAAGCTGGGGCACGATCATCCAGGACGGCGAGGGCCTGCTTTATACCCAGCCGATGGTCGCCGTCGCGCCGGGGCTGGCGATCGTCATCACCGTTCTGGCACTCAACTTTCTGGGCGATGGCGTCCGCGACGCTCTCGACCCGCGCGCCAAGCTGCGTGTGCGGAAGGATTGAGGCCGATGCTGCTTCCCGTCCTTCGCCGCCTGGCCGAGATGCTGTTCGTGATGCTCGGCATCAGCGTGGTGGTGTTCGGCATATTTTTCGCCACGCCAGGGGCGGATCCGGCGGCGCGCATCGCCGGGCGCAACGCCACCCCGCAAGTGCTGGCGCAAGTGCGCCACTCCTTCGGCTTCGATCAGCCCTTGCCGGTGCAATACGCCAAGATGATGGATAAGTTGTTCATCAAGCGGGATCTCACCTCTTTCGTGAATCGCGGGCAGAAGGTGATTCCCGCGGTCATCGAGGCGGCGCCGGTCACGCTTTCTTTGGTTCTGGGCGCGGCGGTCATCTGGGTGGTGTTTGGCATTCTGGTCGGCGTAGCGGCAGCGGCCACGCGGGGCAGCCTGCTCGACCGGGGGCTGATGTTTCTCAGCCTGGTCGGCGTGTCCATGCCGGTTTTCTGGGTGGGTTCGGTCGCCAATCTTCTCACCCAATCCCGTTGGCATAATAGCTTCCTGTTCCATTGGGTGCCAGGGCTGGGCTACACACCGCTCACCCAGGACCCCTGGATGTGGTTCAAGGGGCTGGTCATTCCCTGGATCACCCTCGCCATCCTTTATATCGGGCTTTATGGCCGGGTGCTGCGCGCGAATCTGGTGGAGGCATATCAGGAGGATTATATCCGCACGGCCCGGGCCAAGGGGTTGTCCGAGGCGCGGATCATGTTCCGTCATGCGCTGCGCACCTCTCTTATCACCTTTGTCTCCATGTTCGGGCTGGATTTCGGCGCGCTGGTGGGCGGCGGCGCCCTGCTCACCGAGGTTGTTTTCAATCTTCCCGGGGTGGGGCGGCTCACCTACGAGGCTTTGCAGACTCTCGACCTTCCCTTCATCATGGCCACCGTGATGTATTCGTCGGTTTTCGTCGTCTTCGCCAATGCCGTGGTGGACATCGCCTATGCCTGGCTCGACCCGCGCGTGCGCAATGCAAGCTGAAAATTCGCCTCCGCTGCTCGATGTGCGGAATCTCTGCGTCTCCTTCCGGTCTGAGCACGGAAGAGTGCGTATCCTTGAAGATGTCTCCTTCACCGTCGGCCAGCGGGAAATTCTCAGCATTGTTGGCGAATCCGGCTCCGGCAAAAGCATGACCGCGCTTGCGGTCATGCGGTTGATCACCGACCCCAATGCCGAGCTGAGAGGGGAGATCCGCTATAAGGGCGAGGACCTGTTGCAAGCCGGCGCTCGCGAGATGCGGCGGCTGCGGGGCGGGGAAATCGCCATGATCTTCCAGGATCCCATGACGGCGCTGACGCCCGTCTATACCATCGGCTGGCAGATCATCGAGCAGTTGCGCGCCCATCAACCCCTCTCCCGCGCCGCGGCGCGCAAGCGCGCGGTCGAGCTGCTGGGGGAGATGGGGTTTCCCGCGCCGGAAAAGGCGGCTACGCGCTATCCGCATCAGCTCTCCGGTGGCATGCGCCAACGCGCGATGATCGCCATGGCGCTTTCCTGCAACCCGTCCCTGCTCATCGCTGACGAGCCGACCACCGCGCTGGACGTGACCGTGCAGGCGCAAATCCTCGACCTCATCCAGCGGCTGCGGCGGGATTTCGGCTCCTCCGTCATTCTCATCACCCATGATATGGGCGTGGTCGCTCAAGTCTCGGACCGGGTACTGGTAATGTATGCCGGAATCGTCGCGGAACAGGGGGCAAAGGCGGAGGTGCTGCGCGCCCCGCGCCACCCCTACACGCTCGGGCTGTTGCGCTCCATCCCGCCCATGCGCGGACCCCGGCTGCGCCGCCTGCCCTCAATCCCCGGCAGCCCGCCCGCACCGCTCAGCCGCCCGGCTGGCTGCCCGTTTCAACCCCGCTGCGCCTTCCGTATGGAGGTTTGCTCCGTCCGCCCGCCTTTATTCGGAGCCGATGCGCGGCAGGCCGCCTGCTATCTGGCCGAACATGGCACGCCGGATTGGAGCCAGCTTCCCGCCGGTCATGAGGAGACGGTGGCATGACCCCTCCTCCCCTGCTGCGTATCGAGACTCTTTCTAAAAACTTCCGGCTGGGGAGCCGGTTCCGCCAGGGCGGCGTGCAAATTCTGCAAGCCCTCAAAAATGTATCGCTGGATGTGTATCCGGGAGAGGTCCTGGGGCTGGTGGGCGAATCCGGCTGCGGGAAATCCACGCTCGGACGCTGCATTTTGCGGCTTTATGAAATTGATTCGGGCCGAATCCTGTTCAAAAACCGGGACATCAGCCGCGTCGGCCAGCGGGCCCTGCGGCCCTTGCGCGCCGAAATGCAGATGGTCTTTCAGGACCCTTATGCCTCACTCAACCCGCGCCGCCGCATCGGCGATTTGATCGCTGAGCCCCTGCGCGTTCATGGCACGTTGAACGAGGCCGGGGTGCAGGCGCGGCTGCTGGAATTGATGGAGCTCGTCAATCTGGCGCCGGACCATTTGCGGCGATACCCTCATGAATTTTCCGGCGGTCAGCGCCAGCGCATTGGCATCGCCCGGGGTTTGGCGCTCTCCCCCAGCCTGATCGTGGCGGATGAACCGGTCTCCGCCCTCGATGTCTCCGTGCAGGCGCAAATCATCAATCTGTTCATGGACCTTCAGGAAAAATTCGGTCTTACCTATGTGTTCATCGCGCATGATCTGAGCGTGGTGCGCCAGATCGCCACCCGGACGGCGGTCATGTATCTGGGTGGCATCGTCGAATTGGGCGAGACGGATGCGGTCCTGCATCGACCGGCGCATCCCTACACCGCGGCTTTGATCTCGGCGGTGCCGGAGCTGACGCTGGACGAGGCCAAGCCGCGCATCATGCCGCAGGGTGAGCCGCCCAGCCCCATCAACCCGCCGCCCGGCTGCCGGTTTCATACGCGCTGCCCCTTCGCCCAGGAGCGCTGCCGGGCGGAGATCCCGGCACTGGCGCCAGGAGCCGATGGCCGCGCCGTTGCCTGCCATTTTCCCTTGGCTTGACATTGACACGCCCGGGCGTGCCAAAACTCGCCGCCCGCACGAAGCCGACATGCTCATTTTGCCCGCGCCGAACCCGCGCGGCTCGCCCGCCTCGGTCGTTTTCGCCGGCTGGCTATCGATCACGCCCGCGCTTGGCGATGCCATGCGTCCAGCCAGCTCCCGTGCCCACGCGACCAGCGTTTGGTTGATCCGTATCAGCGTGCCGTCACGGCTGAAGCGGTAGAAATATGCCTGTACCGTTGTGAAGGTCCCGAACTCCCTGGGGACTTGCCTCCACTCGCAGCCAGTGGATAACATGTAGAGCATCACTTCAATAATCACGCGCAGCGACACAGAGCGCGGCCGGCCAAGCCGTGCCCGCGACGGCATGAACGGCGCGATCAAAACCCATTCGGCATCGGTAAGGTTGCTTGCACAGCGCAAGCCATCACGGCAGTATCGCCGCCGAGCGGTTTCAGTCCAAGTCATTGTGATGCGCATCAGCCGGATGGAGGTTTCCTGACATGTGCGGGGTAGGCGGCTGCGGCGGCCATGAGCATGAGGAGGCCGGCCATCATCATGACCATGATCACGCCCACCCGGCCCATGCCCACACGCCGGGGCTGAGCCGGACGAACCTCGTCTCCTCCCCCGGCGCGGGCAAAACGACCTTGCTGGTGCGCACCATCGCGGCCCTGCAGGATGAATTTCCCAACGCGGTCATCGAGGGCGACCAGCAGACCCCGGGCTGGATGCCGAGCGCATCCGCCACCGGCCTGCCCGCCTGGCAGATCAATACCGGCAAGGGTTGCCACCTGGAGCCAAAATGAAACATGTCCCTCCCTTCCCTTCATTCGTAAAACTTGCCGTCGTGGCGCGGGCAGAACTCCCATGCGCTGGCTGAAACGGCATTGGCCGCTCACCCTTCTGCTCACCGTGGCGGTTTTACTGGCGGGCGGTCTGGCCTGGTATGCGTTGCAGCCCAAGGGGTTAGGCCCCGGCTTCGCCAGCGGCAATGGCCGGGTCGAGGCGACGGATATCGATATCGCCACCAAGATCGCCGGGCGCATCAAGGATATATTGGTCGATGAGGGAGATTTCGTCACCGCCGGCGAGGTGGTGGCGCATATGGACGTCTCGGTGCTGGAGGCCCAGCGCGCCGCGGCGGTGGCCCAGATGCAGGAAGCGGCGATCAACGTCCAGACCGCGCAGAGCCTCGTCTCCCAGCACCAGGCCGAGGTGGCGGCGGCCCAGGCCCGGGTCGCCCAGCGGGAGGCGGAGCGCGACGCGGCCCAGCGCCGCCTCGCCCGCTCGGAAACGCTCGCCCCGCGCGGCGCCGTGCCAAAGCAAACCCTGGATGACGACCGCGACAATCTTCTCGGCGCCCAGGCGGCGGTGAGCGCGGAGCAGGCCAATCTCGCCGCCGCGCAGGCGGCGGTCACGGCGGCGCAATCGCAGGTGATCGGCGCGCGCGCGGCGGTGGAGGCGGCGCGGGCGGAGATCGACCGCATCCAGGCGGATATCGACGACAGCACGCTGCGCGCCCCGCGGGAGGGCCGGGTGCAGTATCGCGTCGCCCAGCCGGGGGAGGTTCTACCCGCCGGCGGCAAGCTGCTGAACATGATCGATCTCAGCGATGTTTACATGACATTTTTCCTGCCCACGGCGGATGCCGGCAAGCTGCGCATGGGCGATGAGGCCCGGCTGGTGCTCGATGCCTTCCCGCAATATGTGATCCCGGCGCGCATCTCCCTCGTCGCCGATGTCGCGCAATTCACCCCCAAAACGGTGGAAACCCCGGAGGAACGGACCAAGCTGATGTTCCGCATCAAGGCGCGCATCGACCCCGCCTTGCTCAAGAAATACATACGCGGGGTGAAAACCGGCCTGCCGGGCGTGGCCTATGTCCGGCTCGATTCGAGCCGCCCCTGGCCTCCCGCCCTGGCCGTCAAGCTGCCGCAATGAGCGGCAGCGCCCCGGTCGCGCGGCTGAGCGGCGTGGGGCTGCGCTATGGCGCCACGCACGCGCTGGCGGAGGTGAGCGTGGAGATCCCCGCCGGGCGGATGGCAGGGCTAATCGGCCCTGATGGCGTGGGCAAATCCAGCCTGCTCGCCCTCATTGCCGGGGCGCGCAGCGTGCAGGAAGGCCGGGTGGAGGTATTGGGCGGCGACATCGCCGATCCGGCCCATCGCGCCCGGGTGTGCCCGCGCATCGCCTATATGCCGCAAGGGCTGGGGCGCAACCTCTACCCCACACTCTCGGTTTTCGAGAATATCGACTTCTTCGCCCGGTTGTTCGGCCAGGCGGAGGCGGAGCGGCGGACGCGGATCGGCGAGTTGCTGGCCGCCACCGGCCTCGCCCCCTTCGCGGAGCGCGCCGCCGGGCATCTCTCCGGCGGCATGAAGCAGAAACTCGGCTTGTGCTGCGCGCTGATCCATGACCCCGACCTGCTGATCCTCGATGAGCCGACGACCGGCGTGGACCCGCTATCGCGGCGGCAGTTCTGGGAGCTCATCGGCCGCATCCGCGCCGGGCGGCCTGGGCTCAGCGTGATGGTGGCGACCGCCTATATGGAGGAGGCGGCGCGCTTCGACTGGCTGCTGGCGATGGATGCGGGGCGGGTTCTCGCCACTGGCGGCCCGGCGGAGCTGCAGCGCCAGACCGGCGCGAACTCCCTGGAGGCGGTGTTCATCGCCCTGCTGCCGGAGGAAAAACGCCGCGCCCATAAACCCGTGCATATCCCGCCCCGCCCCCCGGGCGAGGCGGAAACCGCCATCGAGGCCAAGGGGTTGACCCGCCGTTTCGGTGATTTCGTCGCCGTCGATCACGTGGATTTCCGGATCGAGCGGGGGGAGATTTTCGGTTTCATCGGCTCCAATGGCTGCGGCAAAACCACGACGATGAAAATGCTCACCGGCCTGCTGCCCGCGACCGAGGGTCAGGCAAGGCTGTTCGGCCATGAGGTGGATGCCAACGATCTTCAGACCCGCCGCCGCGTCGGCTACATGTCGCAATCCTTCTCGCTCTATTCCGAACTGACCGTGCGCCAGAACCTGGTTTTGCATGCCAAGCTGTTCCAGCTCCCCGCCGCGGACATAGCGGGGCGCGTGGAGGAAATGGCGCGGCGTTTCGAACTGACGGGATTGATGGACGCCTTGCCCGGCACTCTGCCCCTCGGCCAGCGCCAGCGCCTCTCCCTTGCGGTGGCGATGATCCACGGGCCGGACATGCTGATCCTGGACGAGCCGACCTCCGGCGTTGACCCGGTGGCGCGGGACTCTTTCTGGCAGAGCCTCGCCGATCTTTCCCGGCAGGACCGGGTGACGATCTTCATCTCCACCCATTTCATGAACGAGGCGGCGCGTTGCGACCGCGTGGCTTTGATGCATGCGGGCCGGGTGCTGGTGATCGGCTCCGCCGCGGAGCTGATGGCGGCGCGCGGCGCGGCCACGCTGGAGGACGCCTTTATCGGTTACCTCGAGGATGCCACCAAAGAGACCGGAACGGCGGAGAGCGCGGCGCTGGCGCCCATCGCCGATCCGCCCGCCCCGACGCCGCGCTCCCCTGGCTGGTTCAACCCGCGGCGCATGTTCAGCTATTCCAGGCGCGAGGCGCTGGAATTGCGCCGCGACCCGATCCGCCTCACCCTGGCTCTGCTCGGCTCGGTGATCCTTATGCTGGTCATGGGCTTTGGCGTCAGCCTGGACGTGCAGAACCTCACCTTCGCCGTGCTGGACCATGACCAGACCACCATGAGCAGTGATTACGCCCTCAATATCGCCGGCTCGCCCTATTTCATCGATCGCTCGCCATTGCGCGACTACGCCGATCTCGACCGGCGGATGCGGGACGGCGAGCTGGCCCTCGCCATCGAGCTGCCGCCCCATTTCGCCCGGGATGTCGAACGGGGTGACCCGGTTTCCGTGGGGGCGTGGATCGACGGCGCGATGCCGATGCGCGCAGAGACGGTGAAAGCCTATATGGAGGCGATCCACGCCCAATGGCTGGCGCGGAAGGAGGCGCAAATGCCGGGGGGCACGCCGCCGGCCGGGTTGTTCAATCTCGAAATCCGCTACCGCTACAACCCGGATGTGGTGAGCATCGTCGCCATGGTTCCCGCCATGTTGCCGCTGCTGCTGCTCCTCATCCCCGCCATGCTCACCGCTCTCAGCGTGGTGCGGGAAAAAGAGCTGGGCTCCATCATCAATTTCTACGTGACGCCGGTGACGAGGCTGGAGTTTCTTCTGGGCAAGCAGCTTCCTTACATCATTCTGGCTATGGTGAATTTTCTCCTGCTGTTCCTGCTGGCGGTCTTGCTGTTCGGCGTGCCGATGAAGGGCGGCTTCCTCACCCTCGCCTTCGGCGCGCTGCTCTACGTGACCTGCGCCACCGCCATCGGCCTGTTGATCTCGATTTTCATGAACAGCCAGATCGCGGCGATTTTCGGCACGGCCATTCTCAGCATCATTCCCGCCATCCAGTTTTCCGGCATGATCGATCCGGTCTCCTCCCTGCAGGGCATGGGGCGGCTGATCGGCGAGGTCTATCCGACCACCCATTTTCTCGACATTTCCCGGGGAACCTTTTCCAAGGCTTTATACTTCCACGATCTTTACGGGTCATTCTGGCCGCTCGCCGCGACGATCCCCGTTCTTTTGGGGGTTTGCGTGTTTTTCCTGAACAAGCAGGAGCGCTGAGCCGTGAACCCGGCCAATATCTTCAATCTCGGGATCAAGGAATTGCGCAGCCTGGCGCGCGACCCGATCATGATGGTGCTGATCGTCTATGCCTTCACGTTTTCGGTTTACATCGCCGCGACGGCGCTTCCCGAGACATTGAACCGCGCGCCCATCGCCATCGTCGACGAAGATCAGTCTCCCTTATCCCTGCGCATCGACAGCGCCTTTTATCCGCCTTACTTCACACCGCCCGCCATGATCGGCATTCCGGAGATGGATTCGCGCATGGATGCCGGGCGCGACACGTTCGCGCTCGACATTCCGCCGGATTTCCAGCGGGACGTTCTCGCCGGGCGGGCGCCGACCATCCAGCTCAATGTCGACGCCACGCGCATGAGCCAGGCCTTTACCGGCAGCGGCTATATCCAGAGCATCGTTACCGGCGAGGTGGCCTCCTTCGCCCAGCGCTACCGCGCGGTATCCCGCCTGCCCGTGGATCTCGCCTTGCGGGCCCGCTTCAATCCCAATCTGAACCAATCCTGGTTCGGCGGGGTCATGCAGATCATCGACGCCATCACCATGCTCTCGATCGTGCTGACCGGCGCGGCGCTGATCCGCGAGCGCGAGCATGGGACGATCGAGCATCTGCTGGTGATGCCGGTGACGCCGTTCGAGATCATGGTCAGCAAAATCTGGGCGATGGCGCTGGTCGTGCTCACGGTCAGCGCCGTTTCGCTTATTGTGGTGGTGCAGGGCCTGCTGGCGGTGCCCATCGAGGGGTCCGTGCCGTTATTCCTGGCCGGCGCGGCGCTGCAACTCTTCGCCACGACGGCCATGGGCATATTGCTCGCCACCCTGGCCCGCTCGATGCCGCAATTCGGGCTATTGCTAATGCTGGTGCTGCTGCCGCTGCAACTGCTCTCGGGGGCCAGCACGCCGCGCGAGAGCATGCCCGTCGCCATCCAATATATGATGCAGGCGGCTCCGAACACGCATTTCGTCATCCTGGCGCAGGCCATCCTTTACCGCGGGGCCGGGTTCGCGGTCGTGTGGCCGCAATTCCTGGCCCTGGCGCTGATCGGCACGGGTTTGTTTCTCTGGGCCCAGACCCGGTTCCGCAGCACCATCGCCACCATGGCGTGAACGGCCAGGCGGTAAGGAACTCCTCATCCCCGTCTCACCGTCAGAATCGACCACGCCCCGTCCTCCAGCCGTTCCTCTAGCACCAGCCCGGCGCGGCGGTGGGCGGCCAGCACCCAGTTCGCCTGGGTGGCGAGCAGCCCGGCCAGCACGGCCCGCCCGCCCGGCGCCAGATGCGCGGCGAGTTGCGCTGCCATCGCGCAGAGCGGCCGCGCCAGAATATTGGCGAAGACCAGATCGAATGGCGCGGCGCCGGCGATGCGCGGGTCCGCCCAGCCATCCGCCTGGATCGCCCGCACCAGCCCGCCCACCCCGTTCACCCGCGCATTGGCCGCCGCCACCCGCGCCGCCCGCGCATCGATATCCGTGGCCAGCACCGGGCGGTGCAGCAGCCTCGCCGCGGCGATGGCGAGAATCCCCGAGCCCGTGCCGAGATCGAGACTGCGGGCGGGGCGGTGGCGGCGGGCCAGGCGCTCCAGCGTCACCAGGCAGCCGCGCGTCGAGTTATGCTCGCCCGTGCCGAAGGCGAGCCCGGCATCCAAAGTGAGCGTGATGCGCCCGGGCGCCGGAGCCGTCCGGATATGCGTGCCGCGCACGGCGAAACGCTGGCCGATGAACTGCTCCGGAAAGGCCTGTTGCGTGCGCGCGAGCCACCCCCCCACCGGCACCAGCCCGCGCGTCAGCGCCGGCGAGAGGCGGGTCAGCATCTCCGCCACGGCCAGGGCGGCGGCTAGGGCGGCCTCATCCGCGCCGCGCTCCTTCACCCCTTGCAGATCCCAGAAATCCGCCTCCTCGTCATGGTAGAAGGACACCGCCTTGCAGACGCTGGAGAGCGCCGCCTCGAAGGCTTCCATCGCCGCGGCGGGCACGCGCAGGAAGATGCAATCCAGCATCTCCTCAGCCATCCTGGCGTTCCACGAACCGGTCGAGCACGCGCTTCTCCCCCGCCGCCTCGAAATCCACGTCCAGCCGGTCGTCCTCGGCGGCGATGACGCGGCCATAGCCGAATTTCTGGTGGAAGACCCGCGTCCCCACCGGAATCGACTCCGCCCGCGCCGGGCGGGGCCGTACCTCCCAGGGCTCGGGCCGGCGCGCCTGGAGCGGGAAGCGCGTCATCGCCGGGGCCGGCCGCGCCTCGGCCGGGCGGGCGGAGCCGGAGCGGCGCAGCACAGCCTCCGGCAGCTCCTCGATGAAGCGGCTGGGGATGGAGCTTTGCCAGTTGGCGTAGATGCGGCGGTTGGCGGCGTGGAGGATGATGGCGCGCTGGCGGGCGCGGGTGATGCCGACATAGGCGAGGCGCCGCTCCTCCTCCAGGCTCTTATTGCCGCCCTCATCCAGAGCGCGCTGGTTGGGGAACACCCCCTCCTCCCAGCCGGGCAGAAACACCGTATCGAATTCCAGCCCCTTCGCCCCGTGCAGCGTCATCATCGAAACCCGCGCCCCGTCATCCTGCTGGTCCGCCTCGGTCACCAGCGCGACATGTTCGAGAAACAGCTCCAGCGTCTCGAACTCGGCGAGGGCGCGGACCAGCTCCTTGAGATTCTCCAGCCGCCCCGGCGCGTCCGGGGATTTATCCGCCTTCCACATGGCGATATAGCCGGACTCCTCCAGCACCGCCTCCAGCGCCGCCACCGGCCCCTGCGCCGCCAATACCTCCCGCCAATGCCCGAATTGCGCCAGCAGCCGGGCCAGGGTCGCCCCCAGCCTGCCTTTGAACCCGCCTTCCGCCACCAGCCGCGCCATCGCGGCGTAGAGAGGCTGGTCATGCGCCCGCGCGGCCTCGTGCAGGGCGCGCAGCGCGCTCTCCCCCACGCCGCGCTTGGGCAAGTTGACGATACGCTCGAAGGCGAGATCATCCATCGGCTGGGCCAGTACCCGCAAATAGGCGATGGCGTCGCGAATCTCCTGCCGCTCGTAAAACCGCAACCCGCCGACGATGCGGTAGGGCACGCCCAGGGTGAGCAGCCGCTCCTCGAAGGCGCGGGTCTGGAACCCGGCGCGCACCAGTATGGCGATCTCGTTGAGGGAATGGCCGGAACGCCAGAGCGCCTCGATGCGCGCGCCCACCATGCGCGCCTCCTCTTCCGAATCCCACAGTGAGATCACCTCGACCGGCTCGCCCTCCGCGTCGCCCCGCCCCGCATGCAGGGTCTTGCCCAGCCTGCCCTCATTATGGGCGATGAGGTGGGAGGCCGCGGCGAGGATCGGCGTGGTGGAACGGTAATTCGCCTCCAGCCGGATGACCCGCGCGCCGGGAAAATCCCGCTCGAATTTGAGAATATTCTCGATCTCGGCGCCCCGCCAGCTATAAATGCTCTGGTCGTCATCGCCGACGCAGCAGATGTTCTTATGCCCCTGGGCGAGCAGGCGCAGCCAGTAATACTGGACGAGATTGGTGTCCTGGTACTCATCCACGAGAATATAGCGGAAGGCGCGGTGATAATAGGTCAGCACCTCCGCGTCGGTCTTCAACAGATGCACCATCATCAGCAGCAGATCGCCGAAATCCACGGCGTTGAGCTGGCGCAGCCGCGCCTGATAGGCGGCGTAGAATTCCTCCGCCCGGCCATTGGCGAAATCCGAGCCTTCGCCCGCCGGAATCTCGCCGGGCATGAAGCCCTTATCCTTCCAGCGCTGGATCTGCGCCATCAGCGCGTTGGGCGGCCAGCGTTTGAAGTCGATCCGCGCCGCCTCCATCACCTGCTTGAGCAGGCGGAGCTGATCGTCGGTGTCGAGAATGGAAAAACCGCTCGTCAGCCCCGCGCGCTCCGCCCAGCGGCGCAGCATGCGGGCGCAAAGCGCGTGAAACGTGCCGAGCCAGAGCCCCTCCACCGGCCCGTCCATCAGCCGCGCCACGCGCTCGCGCATCTCCCGCGCCGCCTTGTTGGTGAAGGTGACGGTGAGGATCTGGTTGGGAAAGGCCCGGCGGCTGAGCAGAATATGGGCGAAGCGGGTGGTCAGCACCCGCGTCTTGCCCGTGCCCGCCCCGGCCAGCACCAGCACGGGCCCCTCGGTGCTCTCCACCGCCTCGCGCTGGGCCGGGTTCAGCCCCTGCAGATACGCCGCCATGGCTCAGCCCGCCCCGGTCTCCGGCTTCACGCCCAGAATCCGGGCGATGGCGTAGGTGAGGTCCGGACGGTTCAGCGTGTAGAAATGGAATTCGTCGATGCCGTTGGCCTGGAGCAGCCGCACCTGTTCCGCCGCCACCGCCGCCGCCACCATGCGCCGGGTCTCGAGGTCGTCATCCAGCCCCTCGAACATCTCCGCCATCCAGCCCGGCACCTGGGTGCCACAGGTCTCGGCGAAGCGCCGCGCCTGGGCGAAATTGGTGACGGGCATGATGCCGGGCACGATGGGCGCGGTGATCCCCGCCGCCACCGCGCGGTCGAGAAAGCGCAGGAAGGCGGCATTGTCGAAGAAGACCTGGGTGATGGCGCGGGCCGCCCCCGCATCCAGCTTGCGCTTGAGATTGTCGAGATCGGCCTCTGGGCTCGCCGCCTCCGGATGGGTCTCGGGATAGGCGGCGACGGAAATCTCGAAATCCGCGATCCGCCGCAGCCCTTTGACCAGATCGGCGGCGAAGGGATAGCCGCCCGGATACGGCGCGTAGCGCTCACCGCTCGGCGGGTCGCCGCGCAGGGCGACGATATGCCGCACCCCCGCCTGCCAGTAGCGGCGGGCGACCTCGTCCACCGCCTCCCGCGTGGCCCCCACGCAGGTGAGATGGGCGGCGGGCGTCAGGCTCGTTTCCCTCACCAGGCGCAGCACGGTGGCGTGGGTGCGCTCCTGGGTGGTGCCGCCCGCCCCATAGGTTACGGAGACGAAGGCCGGGCGCAACACCGCCAGCCGCTCGATGCAGGCCCAGAGCTGCGCCTCCAGCGCCGGGGTCTTGGGCGGAAAAAACTCGAAGGAGATGGCGGGCGGGGCGGCGCCGGCGCGCGCCGGCAGCGGCGCGATGCGGGTGGTTTCGGCCCAGCGCCGCAAGGTCTCGGGGGCGGGGGAATGGCTCATGACTGCGAACTCCGTGAACCGGTGTGGTGGCAGGCTGGCGGGCATCGCGCAAGTGGCAAGCGGGACACAGGCCAAGTATAGTCGCGCGGAGTGGTTGACGGCGGGCCCCTGACATACACATGTCAGCAGGCCAGCCCCATGCTGGCGGAGCAGGAGGGCATGCAGGGATGACGCGAAAATTGAAACAGCGGCTCGGGCGCGGCCTGGCCTGCATGGCGCCGGGGGTGACCCTGGCCCTCACCCTCGCGGGCTGCGCCACGGCTCCCCCCAAATCGGACACGGCGGCCTACCAGGCCTATCAAGAGCAGAACGACCCGCTCGAGCCGACCAACCGCGTCTTCTTCAAGGTGAACAACACCCTCGACACCTATTTCATGAAGCCCATCGCCCAGGGCTATACCCATGTCACCACCCAGGGCATGCGCAACCATGTGGGGGATTTCACCTCCAATATCGGCGAGCCCGCGCGGATGCTTAATTTCATGGCCGGCGGTTACCCGCGCGACGCCGGCACCTCCATGCTGCGCTTCATCATCAACTCGACCGCCGGGGTCGGCGGTTTCTTCGACCCCGCCAGCGCCCTCGGCCTCAAGAAGACCGATACGGATTTCGGCCTCACCTTGGCCAGCTGGGGCGCGCCTCCCGGGCCGTATCTCTATCTCCCCTTCTTCGGCCCCTCGGGCGCGCGTGATTTCTGGAACCTGCCGGTGCAATGGTTCGCGACGCCGATGGAGGCGGCCCCGGAGAGCACCGCCCTTAACGATTTCGGCTATTCGGAAATGGGGATTCACCTCATCAACACCCGGGCGCAGCTTTTGGGCACGATCGACCAGATCAACGCCACTGCCCTCGACCCCTACGCCACCTTCCGCAGCCTGTATCGCCAATCGCGCGAGTCGCAGATGCAGCAGATCCAGGCGAACAACAAACGCACCTGGCCCAACTGGTACCCGCCCCAGGCGCAATAGAGCCGCAAGGATATGCCCATGTTTCTCCGCCGTTTCGTTCTCGGCGCCCTCGCCTCCGTGCCTTTGCTCACCGCCCTGCCCGGCGCGGCCTTCGCCCTGCCCCCCGATCAGGCCAGGGCCTTCATCCAGCAGGCGGGGGACCGGCTGGTCGCCATCGTCAACGGTCCCGGCTCGCAAAGCCAGAAGGCCAACGCCCTGCGCGATCTCGTCAACCAGGTCGTCGCGGTGGATCAGGTCGGGGATTACGTATTGGGGCGCTACATCAACATCGCCACGCCCGAGCAGAAACAGCAATTCCACAGCCTGTTCCGCCAGCTCATCGCCTATAACATCACCTATCAGATCAAGGCCTATCAGGGCGTGAGCTTCAAGGTGAACGGCACCGCGCCGCAGGGCAACGGCGTGGTGGTGGACACCACCGTCACCGCGCCCGACAAGCAGCCCGCCGATGTCGGCTGGGTGGTGGAGGATGTGGGCGGCCAGCCCAAGATCGTGGACGTGATCGTGGCGGGCACCAGCCTGCGCATCACCACCCGCAATGACTATGCGGGGGTGATCAACGATAATGGCGGCCGGTTCGCGGCCTTGCTCACCGCCATGCAGAATCAGATCGACAAGATCGCGGCCCAGTCAGGGTGAGGCGGCGCCGGAACCATCGCCCGGCGCCACGGTGGCGGATGGCGGGGTGAGAAGCCCGTTCCAGTCGAGCGGCGGCATATCCCCCATCCTCTGGTCATTGAGAAACACCCCGTCCCTGCCGTACCGGCCATGCGCGGTCAGCACCTGCCCCGCCGCCGGGCTGGTGCTGAGATAGGGGGCGAGCCGCGCCTGAATATTGGTGACCCAAGGGGTGATGAACGGCCAGGCCTGGGTCAGGGTGGCGCTGAGCTGGTCGAGATGGTCGGCGGTGAGGTCGCCCGTGCCGGAAGGCTGGGCCTGCGCGTCGAATTTCACCGTCCCATCCGCCTGGATCTGGCTCGGCCCCAGTGTCAGCTTCACCGCCAGGCGGCCATTGCCCCCCGCCAGCGCCCATTGGTGCAATTGCCGGATCAGGGCTTTATCCTCTTCCCCAGGCGGCGCGGGCGGCGGCGGCAAGAGCGGCCCGGACAGCGCGACCTTCATTTCCAGATGCGCGATCTCGCCATTATAGGGCGCGTTGAACAGCTTGACGAAGAGGGTGGAGAGCCGCGCCCCGTTCGCCTGCCAGTCCAGCGCCAGCGCCGTCTTGTCCGGCCCGGCCTTGGCGTCCACGTCCTCACGCGCCGCCAGGCTGTCGATCTGGGCGATTTGCAGGCTGCCGGTCGAATCCAGGCCGAGCAGGTTGATGGCGGCGAAACGGGCCTCCCCGCCGGTGACCGGATTGGAAACATTCCCCACCCAAACGCCGGGCGACAAATGCTCGGTCACGTCGGCCATGGCGAAGGTGAGCGCGCCCATGAAGCCCTGCGCGTCGAAATCGAGCCGGGGCGGCAGATCGACATGCAGGAGAAAGGGATGCCACAGCTCCACATGCGCGCCGAGGCGGGCGGCGGCCAGCCTGAATCCGGGCGTCCCGCCCGCCCCCGGCGGGGAGGCGCTCCACACCGGGTTGACCAGCGTGACGGCGGCGACCAGGGGGTTGTGGCTGCCGGTGAGCTTATCGTAACTCACCTGCGCCGCGCCGGATTGATTGATCCGCGCGATCTGGGCCGAGACCAGCTGCTTGAGCCGCATCTCGGCGTAGAGCCACAGGCCGAGCCAAAGCACCACCACCAGCAGGATCAGCCCGGCCAGGCCCTTTAAGACACTCCGCATCCGCAATCCTTTCGATTTCTTCGCGCTCCTTCTGCCGTACCCTTGACCCGCGGCCAAGTGTGGGAGTTTGTGCCGACTCATGAAGATTTATACGGATTGGCGCGCTCTGCCCGCCGCCGCGCGCGGCGCCAGCGTCGCCCTGGGCAATTTCGACGGGGTGCATAAGGGCCACGCGGCGGTGCTGCGCGCCGCCCACGCCGCCCGGCCCGACGCGCCGCGCGCGGTGCTCACCTTCGAGCCGCACCCCCGCGAATTCTTCCGCCCGCAGGACCCGCCCTTCCGTCTCACCCTGGCGGCAGAGCGCGCCGCCATCCTCGAATCTCTCGGCGTGGACATCCTCTACCAGATCCCCTTCGATGCCGCGTTCGCCCATCTCACCGCCGAGGCCTTCGTGCAGGAGGTGCTGTTTCAGGGCGCCGGCGCGGCGCATCTCTCCTGCGGCGCGGATTTCGCCTTCGGCCACCGGCGCGGGGGCGATGTGGCCTTTCTGGCGGCGCGGGCGGAGACGCTGGGGATGGGGCTGAGCGTGGTGCCGGCGGTCACGGATGCGGAGGGGCCGATCTCCTCCACCCGCATCCGCCGCCTGCTGCAGGAGGGGTATCCCGAGCGCGCCGCCGATCTCCTCGGCCGCCCCCATTCCATCCGGGGCGTGGTGGAGCATGGCGATGCGCGGGGCCGCACCATCGGCTTTCCCACCGCCAATATCAGGCTGGGGCGGCATCTGGAGCCGCAGCGCGGGGTCTACGCCGTCACCGCCCATCTGGGGGGCGCGCTGGTCAAGGGCGTCGCCAATATCGGGCTGCGCCCCACCGTGGGCGGCACCGAATCCCGGCTCGAAGTCCATTTCCTCGATTTCGCGGGGGATCTCTACGGCCAGGAGATCGCCGTGCGGCTTCGCCATTTTCTCCGCGAGGAGCAGAAATTTCCCAGCTTCGAGGCGCTTAAGGCGCAGATCGCCCGCGACGCCGCCGCCGCCCGCCACGCGCTTGACGCCCTGCCGGGCCCCGCCGCATAAATGGCCCATGATCGGCCGGTTTTTCCGAATTATAGCGCCTGCCCGGGCCTGAAACGGGTTTCGCGCCGCCCAGCGCCTTCCACGCCGTATCGTCTTTTCCGCCGCCCAGGTGAGCCTCCCCCATGACCGAAACGCTGACCGACTATAAATCCACCGTGTTCCTGCCGCGCACGGAATTTCCCATGCGGGGCGATTTGCCAAAGCGCGAGCCGGAGATGCTGGCCCGCTGGGCGGAGATGAATCTCTGGGCGCGGCTGCGCGCTGCCGCCCGGGGCCGCCCGCCTTTCGTGCTGCATGACGGCCCGCCCTACGCCAACGGCCATCTCCATATCGGCCACGCGCTCAATAAGATTCACAAGGACGTCATCAACCGCGCCCAGCAGATGGCGGGCCGGGACGCCGATTACATTCCCGGCTGGGATTGCCACGGCCTGCCGATCGAATGGAAGATCGAGGAGGAATACCGGGCGAAGAAGCTGGACAAGGACCAGGTGCCGGTTCTCGAGTTCCGCCGCCAGTGCCGGGAGTACGCCCAGCATTGGATGACGGTGCAAACCGAGGAATTCCAGCGCCTCGGCGTGGCGGGGGACTGGGCCAGCCGCTACGCGACCATGGATTTCGCCTCCGAGGCGGCGATCGCCGCGGAGATCGGCAAATTCCTTCTCAACGGCGCGCTCTATCGCGGGCTGCGTCCGGTACTGTGGAGCCCGGTGGAAAAAACCGCCCTCGCCGAGGCGGAGGTCGAGTATCACGACAAGAAGGATACGGCGATCTATGTGCGCTTCCCGGCGGCGGAGGGCGATCTCGCCGGCGCGGCGGCGGTGATCTGGACCACCACCCCCTGGACCATTCCCGGCAACCGCGCCCTCGCGGTGGGGGCGGAGCTGGAGTATTGCCTCGTCACGGTCGAGGAGATCGCGCCGGGCAGCCTCGCCATCCCCGGCGAGCGGCTGATCGTCGCCGCCGAATTGCTGGATGCCTTCGCCCGCGCCACCGGCATCAGCCGTTACGCCGCCGGGCGGCGCTTTCCCGGCCGCGACCTGGCGGGCAAGCGCTTTCATCATCCCCTCGCCCGGCTCGCCCCGGGCTATGATTTCACCGTGCCCGCCCTGCTTGGCGAGCATGTCACCGCCGAGGCCGGCACCGGCATCGTCCATACCGCGCCCGGCCATGGCGAGGAGGATTTCGCCGTCTGCAAGGCCCATGGCATCGAGGTGCCGGACACGGTGGCGGATGACGGCACCTATTACCCCGGCGTGCCGCTTTTCGCCGGCGTGCATGTCTATAAGGCGGCGGAGCCGGTCTGCGCGGCCCTGACCGCGGCGGGCACTCTCCTCCACCGCGAGGAATTTCTCCACCCCTACCCGCATAGCTGGCGCTCCAAGGCGCCGCTCATCTACCGCGCCACCGCGCAATGGTTCATCCGCATGGATGGCGAGAGCCGCATCCGCGCCAAGGCGCTGGCGGCCATCGACGAGACCCGCTTCGTGCCGGAGGCCGGGCGCAACCGCATCCGCGCGATGGTCGAGAGCCGCCCGGATTGGTGCATCTCCCGCCAGCGGGCCTGGGGCGTGCCCATCGCCATCTTCGTGGATAAGCGCAGCCACGAGCCCCTGCGCGACCCAGAGGTGATGCGCCGCGTGGTGGAGATTTTCACGCGGGAGGGTGCCGATGCCTGGTACGCCCGCCCCGCCGGGGATTTTCTCGGCCCGGAGCGCGACCCGGCGGAGTACGAGCAGATTTTCGACGTTGTCGATGTCTGGTTCGAATCCGGCTCGACCCACGCCTTCGTGCTGGAAGCGCGGGGCATGCCCTGGCCCGCCGACATTTATCTGGAAGGCTCGGACCAGCATCGCGGCTGGTTCCAGTCCTCGCTCCTGGAGGCGGTGGGCACGCGCGGGCGCGCGCCGTTCAAGGCGATCGTGACGGATGGCTTCGTGCTCGATGAGCAGGGGCGGAAAATGTCCAAATCGCTCGGCAACGTCACCGCGCCGCAGGAGGTGAACGACAAATACGGGGCGGATATCCTGCGCCTGTGGGTGCTGAACTCGGATATTTCCGAGGATCTGCGCATCGGCCCGGACATCCTCAAGCAGCAGGCGGAATTATACCGGCGGCTGCGCAACACGCTCCGCTGGCTGCTCGGCTCGCTGGATGGCTTCACCGAGGCCGAGCGCCTGGCCGAGGCGGAGTATCCCGAGCTGGAGAGATTCCTGCTCCACCGGCTCTGGGAATTGAACGCGCGGCTGCGCGCGGCGGTGGAAAGCCATGACTGGACCGGGGTCTATCCCGCCCTCCACCATTTCTGCGCCGCCGACCTCTCGGCGTTTTATTTCGACATCCGCAAGGACAGCCTCTATTGCGACGCGCCCTCCGCCCCCAAGCGCCGCGCCTGCCGCAGCTTCCTCGACACGTTGTTCCGCTGCCTCGCCACCTGGCTGGCCCCGGCCCTGCCCTTCACCGCCGAGGAAGCCTGGATCGCCCGCCACGGGCCCAGCGCCTCGGTCCATCTCGAATTATTCCCGGCCGTGCCGGACTCCTGGCGGGATGAGGCGCTGGCGGCGCGCTTCGCCCAGATTCGCGCCCACCGCGCCGGGGTGACGGGCGCCATCGAGGTGATGCGCGCCAGCAAGGAAATCGGCTCCTCCCTCCAGGCCGAGGCCGTCCTCTCGCCCGCGGCCAAGGCTTTGAGCGCGGATACCGGGTTCTGGGCGGAAATCTGCATCACCTCCGCCGC
This sequence comes from Acidocella sp., assembly GCF_027352905.1. Classification (GTDB taxonomy): domain Bacteria; phylum Pseudomonadota; class Alphaproteobacteria; order Acetobacterales; family Acetobacteraceae; genus Acidocella. The sequence goes on along the minus strand of NZ_DAIEIF010000013.1, from coordinate 122,508 downwards.
GGCTTTCGGCGCCGCTGATGGCGCCACGCTTGCCCAGGGCCATAAATGCGAACGCTGCTGGAAGGTGTTGCCCGAGGTCGGGGAGGATGCCGCCCACCCCGCGCTCTGCCGGCGCTGCCGCGCGGCGGTGGCGGAGATCGGCGGCTGATGCGGCGTCTCACCGGCCTGCTGACCGCCGCGCTGGTGCTGCTCGCCGACCAGGCGAGCAAATTCGCCGTGCTGCATCTCTGGCATTTGCAGGATGGCCGGGTGCTCTCCCCCGCGCCGGTCCTGGACCTCGTGCTGGTGTGGAATCACGGCATCACCTTCGGCCTGCTCGCCGGGCTGGGAGCCAAGATCCTGCTCGCCTTGCTCGCCAGCGCCGTGGTCATCGCCCTGCTGGTCTGGATGGCGCGCACGCGCGACTGGCTGATCACCGTCGCCCTCGGCGCGATCATCGGCGGGGCGGCCGGCAACGTGCTCGACCGGCTGCGCTTCGGCGCGGTGGTGGATTTCATCCATGTCCATCTCGGCGCGCTCGCCTATCCCTGGGTGTTCAATATCGGCGACGCCGCCATCGTCTGCGGCGTCATCGCGTTGATGATCGAAAATCTGCGCCGCCGCGCGCCTGTTGCCGCGGATCATGCGGAAGGATAGGAAGGCGATATGATCACACGCCGCGTCCGCGCCATGCCCTCGCTTCTCCTGCTCGCCCCGGCATTGGCGGGATGCAGCAGCAATATGAGCAAAACCTTCGGGATGGAGGCCAACCCGCCCGACGCCTATCAGGTCGGCACGCTGCCGCCCCTCTCCCTGCCGCCGGAGCTCGGCCAGCTGCCGCCACCGAATCCCGGCCAGCCCCCCACGCAGGAGGCGAACGCCGCCCAGCAGGGGGCGGCGGTCATCGCCCCGGCCAGCGCCCTGCCCGCCACCAGCAGCCAGCCTTCCAGCCCCGCCGACCAGGCCTTTCTCCAGCAGGCCGGCCCGGCGCCGGATCCCAACATCCGCGCCCAGGTCAACCAGAACGCGGCCGAGGCCAGCCGCTCGCCGGGGTTCGTCGGCAGCCTCATGGGCCAATCCCCGCCAGCCCCGGCGGTGGTGAACGCCCCGGCCGAGCAGCGCCGCTTGCAGGAAAACGCCGCCATGGGCCAGCCCGCCACCGCCGGCTCCACCCCGCAGGAGAGCAGCCAGCCCCCCGGGCTTTGGCAGCGTTTCCTCAACCTGTTTTGATCCGCTGGAGAAGCTTCCCACGCGGGAATGTTTTCTCTAAGACTGCAACGTGTCCACCCCACAGGAGCGTTGCCCATGCGTTGTTTCGCCGCCCTCCTCGCCGCGCTGATGCTGGCCGCCGCGCCCGCCGCCGCGCTGGCCCATGCCTATCTGAAATCATCGGACCCCGCCGCCGGAGCGTCGGTGCCCGCCAGCACCTCCCGCCTGTTGCTCACCTTCACCGAGGAGGTGCAGCCGCAATTCTGCGCCGTGACGGTGGCGGATGCCATGGGCATGCAGGCGCAGACGGCCAAGCCCGCCCCCGTGCCGGGCCATGCCGATGAACTCACGGTGCCGCTGCATTTCGAGATGGGGGGCAAATACACGGTGAAATGGGACGCCCTCTCCACCGACGGCCATAAGACCCACGGCAGTTTCAGCTTCACCGTCTCCGGCTGAAGGCATGGACGGCCCCGCCTGGCTGCTGCTGCGCGGCGTTTGCCGGGGGCTGCATCTCGCCGGATATATTTGCGTCTTCGGTACCGCCCTCTATTGCGCGGCGCTGGAGCCGGGCAGCCGCGCCCCCGGCTTGCGCCGCCTGGCCTGGGCCGGATTCGCCCTGGCCCTGGCGGCGGGGATAGGCTGGTTCTGGCTGGAGAGCGCCTATATCCTCGGCACGGGCAAGCCCGGCGTCATTCTCGCCGCCCTGCCGCGGATCATCGCCGCGACGCGTTTCGGCTGGCTCACCCTGGCGCGCATGGGGCTGCTGCTGGCCGCGCTGGCCGGGGCGCAAACCCGGCGCTGGCGCGGCGCGGCCGCGCTCTCGGGCGCGGGGGTGCTGGCGCAATCCGGCCTTGGCCATGGCGCGGCGATGGGCGGCGGGGAAGGGGCGGCCCTGTTCCTCCTCTCCCTCCTTCATATCGGCGCCGCCGCCAGCTGGCTCGGCACCCTGCCCACGCTGGCGCTGGGGCTGCGGGCCAGCCCGCAGCCCGCCTGCCTGGCCCGGCGCTATTCCCGGTTTGGCGTCATCTGCGTCGCGGTTCTGCTGCTGAGCGCCCTGGCCCAATACGGGTTGCTCATCGGCCGGGCGCGGTTGCTCCTTTCCACGGCCTACGGCGCAACCGCCCTCTTCAAGGCGGCGCAACTCGCCGGGCTGCTCGGCCTCGCCGGGCGCAACCGCCTGTGCCTCACCCCGGCCCTGCCGCGAAGCCGCGCGGCGCTGCTGGGGTCCATCGCCGGGGAGATCGCCCTGGGCGTGCTGGCTCTTCTCGCCGCCGGGGTGCTGATGCAGCTGGCCCCGCCCGCCATGGCGGGGATGGGTTAAGCCGCCGCCACCCGCTCGATCCGCGCGCCGCAGCCCGCCAGCTTCTCCTCCACCGCCTCATAGCCCCGGTCGAGATGATAGACCCGCGAGATGGTGGTCTCCCCCCGCGCCGCCAGCCCGGCCAGCACCAGCGAGACGGAGGCGCGCAGATCGGTGGCCATCACCGGCGCGCCGGTGAGGTGGGCAGCGCCGCGGACGATGGCGGAGGCGCCCTGGATATTGATCCGCGCCCCCATGCGCGCCAGCTCCGGCACATGCATGAACCGGTTTTCGAAGATGTTCTCGGTGATCAGCGAGGCGCCCTCCGCCACGCTCATCAGCGCCATGAACTGCGCCTGCATGTCGGTGGGAAAGCCGGGGAAAGGCTCGGTCGTTACATCCACCCCGCGCAGCCCGTTGGCGCGGCTCACGCGAAAGCCGTTCTCCGCCTCGGCGATCTCCACCCCCGCCTCGCGCAGCGAGGTGAGAACCGCGCCGAGATCCGCCGCGCGGGCGTTTTCCAGGAAGATATCGCCGCCGGTGATGGCCGCGGCGCAGGCATAGGTGCCGGTCTCGATCCGGTCCGGCAGAATGTCATGCGCCGCGCCGTGCAGGGCTTTCACCCCCTCGATGGTCAGCGTGTCGGTCTCCAGCCCCTCGATCCGCGCCCCCATGGCGATCAGGCATTTGGCTAGATCGGTGATCTCCGGCTCGCGGGCCGCGTTCTTGAGCACGGTGCGGCCCTCGGCCAGGCTCGCCGCCATCAGCAGATTCTCGGTGGCGCCGACCGAGACGAAGGGAAAGACGATCTCCACCCCGCGCAGGCCGCGCGGCGCGCTCGCCTCGACATAGCCGCCCTCCAGCCGGATCCTGGCCCCCATCGCCTCCAGCCCTTTGAGGTGGAGATCGACCGGGCGGGTGCCGATGGCGCAGCCGCCGGGCAAAGAAACCCGGGCCTCGCCGGTGCGGGCGAGCAGCGGCCCCAGCACCAGGATGGAGGCGCGCATCTTGCGGACGATCTCGTAAGGCGCCTCGGTATTGCTGATGCGCCCGCCCAGGCTCAGCTCGCGCTCCTCCGCCCGCACCTCGATGCCGTGCTGAGCGAGAAGCTGGGCCATGGTCGCGAGATCGGCGAGCCGGGCGACGTTGGAGAGACGGAGCGGCTCATCGGTGAGCAGGCCGCAGGCCATCAGCGGCAGGGCGGCGTTCTTGGCGCCGGAAATGGCGATGCGGCCGGAAAGCGGCACGCCGCCGGTAATGCGAATCGAATCCATGAAACGGTTTTACATCCTCGGCAGCGCGACGCCGCGCTGGCCCATATATTTGCCCGCCTTGTCGGCATAGGAGATTTCGCACGGGCCATCGCCGCGCAGGAAGAGGAACTGGCAGATGCCCTCCCCCGCATAGATTTTCGCTGGCAGGGGGGTGGTGTTGGAAATCTCGATCGTCACCTGGCCCTCCCATTCCGGCTCCAGCGGGGTGACGTTGACGATGATGCCGCAGCGCGCATAGGTCGATTTGCCGAGGCAGATTACCAGCACGTCGCGCGGGATACGGAAATATTCCACCGTATGAGTGAGGGCGAAGCTGTTGGGCGGGATGATGCAGACCGGGCCGGCGCGGTCCACGAAACTCGCTTGGTTGAAGGCCTTGGGGTCCACCACCGCCGAATCGACATTGGTGAAAACCTTGAACTGGTCGGAGCAGCGCGCGTCATAGCCATAGGAGGAAAGCCCATAGGAGATGACGCCGTCGCGCTTCTGGCTCTCGACGAAGGGTTCGATCATCCGCGCCTCGCGCGCCTGTTCGCGAATCCAGCGATCGGGCATCACGGGCATTTTGGAGCTTCCTTGGCCGGGGCGGCCTTGGCGCGGGCCTGGGCCTTGCGCCGGGCGAGATTGGCGCGCAGGGCGGCGGCCTCCGCCTCCTCGCGCGTCTGTCGGGCGGGCTCGGCCCCGGGTTTGGCGGCGGGCGGCGGGCGGGTTTCCATGGCCATGGTTCAAGCCGCCTCCGGGCCGTGGCGTCAAGGGGGCGGGACGCGATCAGCCCTGGCGGCGAAGCCGGCGAGCAGGCGCGCATGGGCGCGGGCGCCCCGGTGGAAGCAGGCCAGCTCGAATTTCTCGTTGGGGGCGTGGATGCGGTCGTCATCCAGCCCGAACCCGGCGAGAAGCGTGTCCAGCCCCAGCCGGGTCTTGAACGCCTCCACCACCGGGATGGAGGCGCCGGAGCCGATCAGCGCCGCCGGCTTGCCGAACTCCGCCGCCAGCGCCGCCTGGGCGGCGCGGAGAAAGGGCGCTCCTTCGGGCAGGCGGTAGCCGGGCGCGGCGCCACCGCGGGTGAACTCGGCCCGCGCGTCCGGCGGCAGCGCCGCCGTGACGAATTGCGCGAAGCCATCCTGAATCCGGGCCGGGTCCTGCCCGGCGACAAGCCGGAAAGTGAGCTTGGCGGTGGCGTGGGCGGGGATGACAGTCTTGCTGCCCTCGCCCTGATAGCCGCCATAAATGCCGTTCACCTCCGCCGTGGGCCGCGCCCAAAGCTGGGCCAGGGGCGGCTGGTCCGCCTCCCCCGCCGGGTGGCGCAGGCCGACCTCGCCCAAAAACGCCGCCGCGTCGAAGCCCAGCGCCGCCCAGGCGGCGAGCTCTCCGGGCGGCGGCGGCTGCACGCCCTCGTAAAAGCCGGGGATGCGGATGCGGCCTTGAGCGTCGCGCAGCTCGCCCAGCACACGCGTCAGCACATGGATGGGGTTGAGGGCGATGCCGCCGAACAGGCCGGAATGGAGATCGCGGCTGGGACCATGCACGCGCACGTCCATCGCCGCCAGGCCGCGCAGCGAGGTGGTGATGGCGGGGGTGGCGAAATCCCACATATTGGTGTCGGCAACCAGCACGAAATCGGCGCGTAGGGCCTCGCGCTCGCGGGTCAGCAGCTCGTCCAGGGAGGGGCTGCCGTTTTCCTCCTCGCCCTCCAGCAGGATGGTGAGGCGCACCGGCAGCCGGCCCTTGACGGCGAGATGGGCCCGGCAGGCCTCCATGAAGCTCACCACCTGGCCTTTATCGTCCACCGCGCCGCGCGCGACGATGCGCTTGCCGCGCGGCCCCTCCACCAGGCGCGGCTCGAACGGGTCCGTCTCCCATAAGTCCAGCGGGTCGGCGGGCTGGACGTCGTAATGGCCGTAGAACAGCACATGCGGGGCGTCCGGCCCGGCCCCCTCATGGCTGGCGATGACGGCGGGATGGCCGCTGGTCTCCGCCAGCCGGGCGCTGAAGCCCATCTCCGCCAGAGCGTCCCGCGCCCACAGGGCGGCGCGGCGGCAATCCGGCGCGTGGGCGGGCTGGGCGCTGATGGAGGGGATGCGCAGGAAGGCGAAAAGCCGTTCCAGCGCGGCGGGGATGGCGGCGTCCACCGCGGCGAGAACCTGATCCATGCCACGCATCTGGCGCCGGGGCCGGGCAAAAATCAATCCGGCTTGATTTGGCGGCGATTCCGGCCAAAACAGCCGCATCATGACCCAGTTGACGCTGTACAACACCCGCACCCGCGCCAAGGCGCGCTTTCTGCCGCTCGACCCGGACCATGTGCGCGTCTATCTCTGCGGCCCCACGGTCTATGACCGCGCCCATCTCGGCAATGCCCGCAACGTGGTGGTGTTCGACGTGCTGGTGCGGCTGCTGCGGCGGCTCTACCCGCGCGTGACCTATGTGCGCAACATCACGGATGTGGATGACAAGATCAACATCCGCGCCCGGGAGCGGGGCGTCTCCATCGCCGAGGTGACGGAAGGACCGATCCGCTGGTATCACGAGGATATGGCAGCACTTTACGCATTGCCGCCGGATATCGAGCCGCGCGCCACCGGGCATATTCCCGAAATCATAAATCTGATCGAACGGTTGATCGCGGGCGGGCACGCCTATGAGGCGGAGGGGCATGTGCTGTTCTCCGTCGCCTCCGACCCGGATTACGGCAAATTCTCGGGCCGCACGCCGGATGAATTGCTGGCCGGGGCCAGGGTGGATGTGGCGCCCTATAAGCGCGAGCCGGGGGATTTCGTGCTGTGGAAACCCTCCACCCCCGACCTGCCGGGCTGGGAGTGCCCCTGGGGGCGGGGGCGGCCGGGCTGGCATATCGAATGCTCGGCGATGTCGTGGAAGCATCTCGGCACGGATTTCGACATTCACGGCGGCGGCGACGATCTGATCTTTCCGCATCATGAGAACGAGATCGCCCAGAGCTGCTGCGCCTTTCCCGGCTCGCGCTTCGCCAATGTCTGGGTGCATAACCGCATGCTGCTGGTCAATGGCGAGAAGATGAGCAAATCGCTCGGCAATTTTCTCGTGCTGCACGACGTGCTGGCCAAGGCGCCCGGCGAGGCGGTGCGCTTCATGCTGATGCGCGCGCATTACCGCTCGCCGCTCGATTTCAGCGATGCCGCCCTGGCCGAGGCGCGCAAGGAGCTGGACCGGTTCTACCGGGCGCTTGAGGCCCACCCCCAGGCCGGGGCGGAGGAGGAATTGCCGCCGGAGGTGATGGCGCCGCTGCTCGACGACCTCAACACGCCGGGGGCGATCGCCGGGCTGCATGCCCTGGCGGACAAGGCCCTGGCCGGCGAGGCGGCGGCGGCGCGGGCGCTGCGCGCGGCGGGCGGGCTGCTCGGCCTTTTCAACGCCTCGCCGGAGGAATGGTTCCGGGGCGGGCTTCCCATTGAGGTTCAGGCCCTGGCGGAGGCGCGCGTGGCCGCGCGGGCGGCGAGGAATTTCGCGGAATCCGACCGTCTCCGGGACGAGATCGCCAGGCTGGGTGTGGTCATAGAAGACGGGCCGGGCGGGGCCTACACGTTGCGTAAGCTATGACCGGCCGCCAGGGCGGGGCGGAGCTGACGCCGCGCGACCCTTCCCCGGTGGTGATTCTCGTGCGGCCGCAAATGGCGGAGAATATCGGCGCGGTGGCGCGGGCGATGGGCAATACCGGGCTGTACCATCTGCGCCTCGTCGGCCCGCGCGACGGCTGGCCGCTGCCGCGCGCCTGGATCACCGGATCGGGCGCGCATCGCATTCTGGATAACGCCAAGGTGTTTGAGAGCGTCGGGGAGGCGGTGGCGGATCTGCACCGGGTCTTCGCCACCTGCCCGCGCCCGCGCCATATCATCAAGCCGGTGCTCACCGCGCGGGGCGGGGCGAATGAGATCATCGCCATCGGGGCGCGGGGGCTAAAGGCCGGGGTGCTGTTCGGCCCGGAGCGCACCGGGCTGGATAATGATGACATCGCCCATGCGGACAGCCTGATCCGCTACGATCTCAACCCGGATTTCATGTCGCTCAACCTCGCCCAGGCGGTGATGGTGCTGGGCTATGAATGGTGGCTGGCGCGCGCGCCTGAGCCGCCGCCGCGCGCCTTGCAGGTAAACGAGACCGCCCCGGCCACCAAGGGCGAGCTCGACCGGTTCATGGCCCATCTCATCCGCGCCTGCGATGAGAGCGGCTTTCTGCGCAACCCGCAGAAACGGCCCGGCATGGTGCGCAATCTCCGCCATTTTTTCCAGCGCGGCGAGGTGACGCGCCAGGAACTCAACACGCTGCACGGGGTGATAACGGAACTCGCGCGCGGGCGGCGCGGGGAGTGAAGCCCCTGCCGGAATATGCGGGCTGGATGCTGGCCCGGCAATCGTTGGGGAGTTACCCGCCCCGCTCACGCGCGGGCTGAGGACCGTCAGTATTCCGCCTTGTCGTCCACCGAGAAGCCGCGCTTGGGCACCAGCACGGTGCGCTCGAAGGACATGAACACCGTGCCATCGGCCTTGCGGCCGGTGGTGCGGATGCTCACCACCCCCTGATGGGGCCGCTTGGCCGAATCCCGCTTGGCCAGCACCTCCGACTCCGCATAAAGCGTGTCGCCCACGAAAACCGGGGCGGTGAGGCGGATATCGGTCCAGCCGAGATTGGCGATGGCCTTCTGGCTGACATCGCTGACGCTCATGCCCGCGACGATGGAAAGGGTAAGGCAGGAATTGACCACCACCCGCCCGAATTCCGAGTGGGCGGCGTAGGCGGCGTCGAAATGCAGCGGATGGCCGTTCATGGTCAGCAGGGTGAACCAGGTGTTGTCGGTCTCGCTGATCGTGCGGCCGGGGCGGTGCTCATACACGTCGCCCACCTCGAAATCCTCGTATTCGCGGCCATAGCTCTCCCGGTAGCGTTGGGGGGCTATGGGTTTGGCGGTGGCGACCATGGCTTCGCTCCTCTTGGGGGCGGCGGCGCGCCGCCCGGGTGGATTTGTGCGGACAAACCCAGTAAATCCCGCCACCGGAGGCGTCAAGGAGGGCCGCATGAGCAGCGAGCTGGAGGCGGCGGCGGCGCCGCTCTACCGCCGGGTGGTGGAGGCGCTGCGGCGCGAGATTCTCACCGGCGCGCTGCCGCCGGGGGCGCGGCTGCCGACCGAGGAGGGGCTGTGCCGCCGCTTCGGCGTGAGCCGCCACACGGTGCGCGAGGCGCTGCGGCGGCTGCGCGAGGAGAGGCTGGTGACCTCCCGCCAGGGGGCGGGAAGCATGGTGGCGCCCCGGGCCGAGCCGCCGCTCTACGTGCATGACGTCGCCTCGGTGGAGGAGTTGCTGCAATACGCGACCGAGACCCGCTACGAGGCCGGATCGAGCCGGTTCGTCATCGCCCAGGGCGGGTTGGCCGAGCGGCTGGATTGCCCGCCCGGCACACGCTGGCTGCGGGTGGAAGGGTTCCGCTACGCCCCGGACGTGACGCTGCCGATCTGCTGGACCGAGGTGTTCGTGCATGCCGATTATGGCCGGGTGGGGGATGCGCTGGGGCAGCGCCCCGGCCCGGTCTATGCCTTGATCGAGGAGATGTATGGGGAGCGGGTCACCGAGATCGAGCAGACCTTGCGGGGGGCGGCGCTGCCCGCCGCGGCGGCGGCGGGCCTCGCGGCCAAGCCGGGCGGGGCCGCCATCGAGATCCGCCGCGCCTACCGCCTCGCCACTGGGCGGCTGGCCGAGATCGCCTTCAATCTCCACCCCGCCGAGCGGTTCAGCTATTCGCTGACCCTGCGGCGCGGCGCGGCAACGGCTTGACAGCCCCGCCGGGCGGGATCAATTTGTCCGGATAAATCAGCAGCCCGGCGCGGGCGGAGGAACCATTATGGACATGCTGAGCGACGCCCAGCCCGGGACGGAGGCCCAAGCCGGGCAGAGGCGTCTCGTCTCCCAGGAGCTGGCGGCCTTCACCCATGACCTCGCCTTCGCCGCCTTGCCGGAGGCGGTGACGCGGCGGGCGGCGCATCTGATTCTGGACGGCACCGGCATAGCCCTCGCCTCCACCGGCTTCGATTTCGCCCAGCGCACGCTGACGGCGATGCGCGGGCTGGCGGGGCCTGGCGAGGCCGCCGTGATCGGCTTCCCCGACCGGCTGCCGATGCGCGACGCGGCGGTGGTGAACGGTTTGCTGATCCACGGCCTCGATTACGACGACACGCATATGCGCGGCGTGATCCATGCCACGGCGAGCCTGTGGCCAACCGTGCTGGCCGTGGGCGCCCGGCAAAGGGCGAGCGGGCGCGAGGCGTTGACCGCCTATGTGGCGGGCATGGAGGTGGCGGGGCGGCTCGGCGCCGTCGCCAAGGGCGGGTTTCATCAGGTCGGCTTCCATCCCACCGGGCTGATCGGCGCCTTTGCCTGCGCCCTGGCGGCGGGCAAGCTGATGGAGCTGACCGCCGCGCAGCTGACCCTGGCGCAGGGCATCGTGCTCTCCCTGGGGGCGGGAAGCATGGAGTTTCTGGAGGATGGGGCGTGGAACAAGCGCCTGCACCCCGGCTGGGCGGCCAATGCCGGCATCACCGCCGCCGCCCTCGCCCGGCAAGGCTTCGAGGGCGCCAAGCGCGCCTATGAGGGGCGCTTCGGCCTCTATGCGAGCCATTTACAGGCCCATTACGAGCCGGAGGCGCTGGCTCTCGCCACCCAGGGTCTCGGCTCGGTGTGGGAGATCATGGATGTGGGGGTCAAGCCCTTCCCCGCCTGCCATTTCACCCATGCCTGCGCCGATGCCGCCATCGCCCTGCGGGCGGCGGGGCTGGACCCGGCGCGCATCCGCCGCGTGCGGGCGCTGATCCCGGCCGAGGTGGTGAAGACGGTGTGCGAGCCGGTGGCGAATAAGCGCCGCCCAGCCAATGCCTATGACGCGCAATTCTCCATCCCCTTCATCGTCGCCGCCGCCCTGCTGCGCGGGCGCTTCTCCCTCAACGAACTCAGCGCCGAGGCGATCACCGACCCCGCCATTCTCGCCTTGGCCGACCGGGTGGATTACGAGATCGATCCCGGCTCGGGCTTTCCCGCCTATTATTCGGGCGAGGTGATCGTGGAGATGGAAGACGGGACGACGCGCCGCCAGCGCGAGCACCGCAACCGCGGCTGTGGCGAGCGCCCGCTCTCCGATGAGGATATCCTCGCCAAATACCGCGACAACGCGGCCCGCGCCGCATCCGCCGCCCGGGTGGAGCGCATCCGCGCCGCCATACTCGATCTGGCGGCGGCGGGGGATTTGCGCGAGATCGACGATTTACTGGGGCTGAAATGATGGTTGATGCCGTGGAGACCGCGCCGGGCGACGCGGAGGCGATGATCCTGGACAGCGTGGACCGCTTTTTGGAACGCGACGTGAAGCCGGATGTGCGCCGGCTGGAGCATGACGACATCTACCCGGCGGAGATCGTGGAGAAGATGAAGGCGCTCGGCCTGTTCGGCGCCATCATTCCCGCCGAATATGGCGGGCTCGGCCTGTCCTGCCGCACCTATTCGCGCATCATCGAGCGGATTTCGCGGGTGTGGATGTCGCTGAGCGGCATCATCAATTCCCATCTCATCATGGCCTCGGCGGTGCGGCGCTTCGGCACACCGGAGCAGAAGCGGGAATTTCTGCCGCGCTTCGCCACCGGCGAGTTGCGGGGCGGGCTCGCCTTGACCGAGCCGGATTGCGGCACCGACCTGCAGGCCGTGCGCACCACGGCGAGGCGGGAGGGCGAGCATTACGTCATCAACGGCACCAAGACCTGGATCTCCAACGGCATCGAAGGGCAATGCTTCGCCCTGCTGGTGAAGACCGACCCGCAGGCGACGCCGCGCCACCGCGGCATGAGCCTGTTCCTGGCCGAGAAGGGGCCGGGATTTTCGGTGAGCCGCAAGCTGGAAAAGCTCGGCTATAAGGGCATCGATTCGGCGGAGCTGGTGTTCCAGGATTACCGCATCCCCGCCGCCCGGCTCATCGGCGGGGTGGAGGGGCGCGGCCTGCAGCACGCACTGGGCGGGTTGGAGCTGGGCCGTATCAACGTGGCGGCCCGCGGGGTGGGGGTAGCGCAGGCGGCGCTGGACGAGGCGCTCGCCTATTCCCAGGCGCGCCATACCTTCGGCAAGCCGATCTGCGAGCATCAGGCGATCCAGATCAAGCTCGCCGATATCGCGACCCGCGTGCAGGCGAGCCGCCTGCTGGTGGCGGAGGCCGCCGCCGCCTATGACCGGGGCGAGCGCTGCGACATGGAGGCGGGCATGGCCAAGCTCTTCGCCACCGAGGCGGCGGTGTTCTGCTCGCTCGAATCCATGCGCATCCATGGCGGTTACGGCTATTCGAAGGAATTCAACGTCGAACGGCTCTACCGTGACGCGCCGCTGCTGGTGATCGGCGAGGGGACGAACGAGTTGCAGCGCCTGATCATCGCCCGTCAGCTGGTCGAGCGGAACCCGGCCTGACGCGCATGGCCCTGCTTTCCGGCCTGCGCGTCATCACGGTGGAGCAATACGGGGCGGGCCCGTACGGCACCATGCAGCTCGCCGATCTCGGCGCCGAGATCATCAAGATCGAAAACCCCGCCGAGGGCGGCGACATGGCGCGCGGGGTGGGGCCCTATTTCTTCGCGCCGGGCGACAGCCAATTCTACCAGAGCTTCAACCGCAACAAGCGCAGCGTGACGCTGGATTTGAAGAAGCCGGGGGCGCGGGAGGCGCTGCACGCCCTCGCCGCCCAGGCGGATGCGGTGTTCAACAATCTGCGCGGAGACCTACCCGCCAAGCTCGGCCTCACCTATGAGGCGCTGGCCCCGGCCAATCCGAAGATCGTCTGCGTGCATCTCTCCGCCTATGGCCGCACCGGCTCGCGCGCGGCCTGGCCCGGCTATGATTATCTCATGCAGGCCGAGGCGGGGTATCTTTCCCTGACCGGCGAGCCGGACGGACCGCCCTCGCGCTTCGGCCTCTCGGTGGTGGATCTGATGACCGGGCTGTTCGCCGCCTTCGCGCTGGTCTCGGGGGTGCTGGCCGCCCGCGCCGAGGGACGCGGGCGCGATCTCGATGTCAGCCTGTTCGACATGGCGCTGCAAAATTTGAATTACCTCGCCACCTGGTATCTGAATGGCGGCCATGTGCAGGGACGCGAGCCGCGCTCGGCCCACCCTTCCCTCGTGCCCAGCCAGCTCTACCGCACCGCGGACGGCTTCATTCTCATCATGTGCAACAAGGAACGGTTCTGGCCGGTGCTGTGCGAGCGGATCGGCCATCCGGAATGGGCGGACGACCCGCGCTTCCGCAGCTTCAAGGACCGGCTCGCGCATCGCGCGCTGATCACCGAATTGCTGGACGGCGTGCTTTCCACCCGCAGCACGGCGGAATGGCTCAGGCATTTCGAGGGCCGGGTGCCCGCCGCGCCGGTCAACGATTTGCGCGGCGCGATCGAGGATCCGTTCGTGCGCGAGCGCGGCCTGGTGTGGAATTACGAGCGCGCGGCGGGGCCGCCTGTGGCGATGATCAAAACGCCGATCGGCACCGGGGAGGATGATCTGCCGCGCCGCGCCGCGCCCGCTCTGGGCGCCGATACGGAAGCCGTGCTGCGGGAGGCGGGGCTGACGCAAGAGGCGATCCGCGCGCTGCGCGAAACCGGCGCGATTGGCAAGGCGGACATGTTGGATTAAGACCGCCGGGCGGCGGGGCGGCAAGAACAAGACCGCCAACGGGCCGGTGCGGAGCAGAGGGGCGAGACGACATGAATTTTCAGCAAATACTGAGGGACAAGACCCGGACGGCGGCGGAAGCCGCGGCGATGGTGAAAAGCGGATGGTGGGTGGATTACGGTTTCTCCTTCAACCAGCCCGATCTGTTCGACGCGGCGCTGGCGGAGCGCAAATCCGAGCTGCAAGACGTCCGGATACGGGGCGCGCTCTCCCTGCGGCCGCGCATGGTGGCGGAGCAGGACCTGGAGCAGCGGCATTTCCAGGTGGAGAACTGGCATTTCTCCACCTATGACCGCAAGATGCATGACAAGGGGGCGACAGTCTACATCCCCTTTAATTTCGGCGAGGGTCCGGCCCTTTACCGCAAGCATTTCAAGGTCGATCTGCTGGTGATCCAGACCACCCCGATGGATCGGCACGGATTTTTCAATTTCGGCGTCACCGCCACCTATTTGCGGGCGATTTGCGATATCGCCAAGCATATCGTGGTGGAGACCAGCACCGCCTTGCCGGTTTGCTACGGCGTGGAGAATGTCGTGCATATCTCCGAGGTGGATGCGGTGATCGAGAGTAACAACGCGCCCTTGCCGGAATTGCTCAACCCGCCGCCGACCGAGGTGGACCGCCGGGTTTCCGACCTCATCCTGCCCGAGATCAGCGACGGCGCCTGCCTGCAGGTGGGAATTGGCGGCATGACCAATGCGGTTTGCGCCGCCCTCTCCCACGCGCCGGTGAAGGATCTCGGCGTGCATACGGAAATGTTCATCGACGGCATGATGGATTTGATCGAGGCGGGCAAGATTAACGGCTCCCGGAAAACCAGCTATCGGGGTAAGATCGTCTTTACCTTCGCGGTGGGCACCAAGCGCATGTACGAGTTCGTCGATGGCAATGAGATGTGCCTGTGCCTGCCGGTGGACGAGACCAATCTCACCGAGAATATCGCCCGCAACCGCAAGGTGGTTTCGATCAACAACGCCATGCAGATCGATCTTTCGGGGCAGGTCGCCTCCGAGAGTTCAGGCTTCCGGCATTGCACCGGCACGGGCGGCCAATTGCAATTCGTGCGCGGGGCGGGAATGTCCGAGGGCGGCAAATCCTTCATTTGCCTCTCCTCCCGCTTTGGTAAAGGGGAGCAGGCGCGGCCACGCATCGTTCTCGGCCATCCGCCAGGCACCACCATCACCACGCCGCGCAGCGACGTGATGTATGTGGTCACCGAATACGGGATGGTCAATCTCAAGGGCAAGAGCGTGCCGGAGCGCGCCCGCGCCTTGATCGCGCTCGCCCATCCGGATGACCGCGAGGGGCTGGAGAAGCAGGCGCGCGAGAATGGGGTGCTGCCAAAGCAGATATTCTAAGCCGCGCATGGGCAAGCTGATCTGGCTCGCCTCCTACCCCAAATCCGGCAATACCTGGCTGCGGGCCTTCCTGCATAATTACATTCTCGGCGCGCGTGAGCCGCATAGCATCAACCGCCTCGTGGATATGAGCGTGGCGGAATGTGCGATGGCATTTTTTGGGCCGCCGGGCGAGGTGCTGTCTCCGGCGGAGGTGCAGGCCCGCCGGCCGCGCGTGCATGCGGAATTGACGCGGCTGCACGAGGACCTGGTCTTCGTGAAAACCCATAATGCCCGCCTGAGCCTGCATGGCGTGCCGCTCTGCACGCCGGAGGTGACCGCCGGGGCGATTTATGTGGTGCGCGACCCCAGGGACGTGGCGCTTTCCTACGCCGCCTTCACCGGCAAAAGCGTGGATGAGATCATCGATTTCATGGGCCAGGAGGGAGCGGCCAATGCCAGCGATGGGGTGCAGGTTTTCGAACTCCTCTCCTCCTGGTCGGCGCACGCGCTCTCCTGGGTGGCGGCCCCGCGCCGGCTCCTGGTGCGCTATGAGGATTTGCTGGCCGAGCCGGAACGCTATTTCGCCCGCATCATCCGGTTTCTCGGGAGGGAAGGCGAGAGGCCGGAGCCGGAGCTACTGCGCCGGGCCATCGCCTTCAGCAGTTTCGCGACACTCTCCGGCCAGGAGACCCGGGAGGGCTACCGCGCGGCCGGGCCGGGCCGGGAGAGGTTTTTCCGCCAGGGCAAGGCGGGCGGCTGGCGGGATAAACTGACGGCGGCGCAAGCCCGCGCGCTGTGGAGCGCGCATGGACCGGTGATGGAAAAGTTCGGTTATCCACCGGTTTAAGCGGATTTGACATAGTTTTCAGATGACAATTTCGCGGCGGCAGCGCTAGGCTGACCTTCCTGGGCATGGAACCCTTGCGGCGTCTGCCCAGGGATTGTTGGCCACAGCCATAGGAGACACCATGAACCTGCAATCTCGTCTCGAAGCCCTGAAGGGGCGGCATGCCAGCCTGGAAACCAGAATCGCCGATGAAGACCGGCGGCCCCAGCCAGATGGGGCGGCGTTGACCCGGCTGAAGCTGGAGAAGTTGCGGCTCAAGGAGGAAATGGAGCGGTTGCGAACCCAATAGCCGCCGGACCCAACGACCCCTGGTTTCTCAAGCCGGGGGTTTTTGCTGGGCCCGCCAATAGGCCAGAACGCCGCGCAAGGTTTCCGCCAAGGGAATGCGCGGCTCCCAGCCGAGACGGGCGCGCGCCCGCGCCGGATCGAGCCAGGTTTCAGGGATTTCGCCGGGACGCAGCCGCGCCGGGTCGGTTTCCACCCGGATGCTCAACCCGGTCAACCCGATCAGGGTATCCAGGATATCGCCCACCGCCACGCTCCGCCCGGAGGCGATGTTGAGGATTTCGCCTGCCTCCTCCCCCTCGAGGGCGAGGGCCGCCGCATAGGCGGCGCAGACATCCCGGACATCGAGAAAATCCCGCCGGGCGGTGAGAGAGCCGGTTTTGATGACCTTCTCCTGCGCTCCCGCTTCGATCAAGGCGATCTGGCGGGCGAAAGCGGGAATAACGAAGGCTGGGGATTGCCCCGGCCCGGTATGGTTGGCAGGGCGCAGGCGGAGGAGCCGGAGCCCCTCCCCCACCATGGCGCCCAAAGCGAGATCCGCCGCCGCCTTGCTGGCGCCATAGGCATTGACCGGGGCGGGCGGCGCGTCCTCATCCAGCGGCGCGGCGCGCAAAAAGCTCCGTCCGTAGATTTCGCAGGAGGAGACGTGCAGGAACCGGCAATCCGGCGCGCGGGCCAGCACCGCCCGGGCGAGGTTGAGCGTGCCGTGGAGATTGACCCGCCAGGCCAGATCCGGCGCGGCGGCGGCGGCGCTGACCGCGCTGACCCCCGCCAGATGGAGCAGATGGGTAGGACGAAACCCTGCCACCGCCTCCATGACAGCCGCCGGATCGGTAATGTCGAAATGGGCGATATGGAGCGGGACAGCGGGGCGGGTTTCGCGTAAACAGGCGGCCATGTGGCGGCCGGCGAAGCCCTGCGCGCCGGTGATCATGATGCGCGGGGTCATCTCATCCGCGCAGCCGGGCCAGGTCCGCCGCGACCATTTCCTCGACCAGCGCCTCCAGGCTGGTCTCGGGCGCCCAACCCAGGCGGACACGCGCTTTGGTGGCATCCCCCCGCAGATAATCCACCTCGGCGGGGCGCAGAAAGGCCGGGTTCAGGACGACATGATCCTCGTAATTCAACCCGGCCACCGCGAAGGCGAGGCGGCAGAACTCGCGGATGGTGGCGCTCCGCCCTGTCGCCACCACGTAATCATCCGGCTGGTCCTGCTGGAGCATCAGCCACATGGCCTTCACGTAGTCCCGGGCGTGGCCCCAATCGCGCGCCGCCTCCAGATTGCCGAGGGCGAGCGCTTGGCTGAGTCCGAGGCTGATGCGCGCCACGCCGTCCGTGATCTTACGGGTGACGAATTCAATGCCTCGCAAAGGGCTTTCATGATTGAACAGAATGCCGGAGGAGGCGTGCAGGCCGAAACTCTCCCGGTAATTCACCGTCGCCCAATGGCCGTGAAGCTTGGCCACCGCGTAAGGACTGCGCGGATGGAAGGGGGTGGTCTCACTCTGCAACGGGGCCTGGACTTTCCCGAACATTTCCGAGGATGAGGCTTGGTAGAAGCGCGCCGGCAAGCCGAGGATACGGACGGCCTCAAGGAGATAAACCGGCCCCAGCCCGGTGGCGCTGGCGGTGAGAATGGGTTGCTGCCAGGAGGTGGCGACGAAGCTCTGGGCGGCGAGGTTGTATATCTCATCCGGCCGCACCGATTGCAGGATGCGCATGAGCGAGGCGATATCGAGAATATCGCCGTCCATCGTCTCGATCTCGTTGAGAATGCCGAGCCAGCGCAGCCGTTCCCCCAGTTGGTCGGAGGAAGCGGAGCGGCGAAGCAATCCCACCACCCGGTAACCTTTGCCGAGAAGGAATTGCGCGAGATAGGCCCCGTCCTGTCCTGTCACCCCGGTGATGAAAGCGGTTTTCATCCAAAGCCCCTCTAACGCCCGCGCCGGTAGATCATGTCCGGGGGGGCGGGGCAAGACGCTCGTTATTAAGTTAACAAAACAATGTCATTGCGGTTATTTTTCCCCGCTTGGCTTGAAGACCATGTCCCATGGCCAAAAATCCGTCTCGTTTGGAACCAATTGAGGGGGGTTTTTAAGATGCCATATATTCTGCTCTGGCTGCTGGGCATCCCGTTGCCGATCATTATCATTCTTCTTCTGTTCTGGCATTGAGCGGAGGCTTGAATGAGCGATTATTTGACTACCACGGCGCGTAACCCCACGGCGTTAGCCGGGGACGCGGCCTCGCAATCCGCCGTGTCCTGGGGCGCGATTTTCGCGGGCGGGGTGGCGGCGGCCGCCATCGCCCTGCTGTTAACAATTCTTGGCGCCGGGCTGGGGCTGGCGGTGGTCTCGCCATGGGCGGGCCACGGCGCCTCGCCGTTGACCTTTACGGTGCTGGCCGCGATCTGGCTTATCATCGTGCAGTGGGTAGCGTCGTTTTTCGGAGGATTTTTGGCCGGACGGCTGCGGACCAAATGGGTCGGCGTGCATAGCGACGAAGTCACGTTCCGCGATACCGCCCATGGTTTGATGGCTTGGAGCGTGGCGATGCTGCTCACCTTTAGCAGCCTGGCTCTGGCCGGGCTTGGCGCGGTGAATGCGGGGGGTAAGGCCGCCGCCGCAGCTGGGGACATGACCGCAACCAGTAATTATTATGTGACGGAGTTGTTCAAGCCAGCCATGGGCGAGGCGGGCACCGGCGTATCCCTTCCCGGCGCGACACCGCAGCAAATGCGGCAGGATGCAACCATCATTCTTGCCCAGAGCGCTGTGACGGGGCAGGTATCGGATGATGATAAATCCTATCTCGCCACGCTGGTAGCGGGGGCTACCGGACTTGACCCTTCCGCCGCAGCGGCGCGAGTGAACGCGGTGCTTGGCGAGGAGCAAGCGAACCTGGCCAAGGCCAAACAAATGGCGAATGAGGCACGCAAGAGCGCATCCGCGGCCGCGATCTATACTTTCTT
This sequence comes from Acidocella sp., assembly GCF_027352905.1. GTDB lineage: Bacteria > Pseudomonadota > Alphaproteobacteria > Acetobacterales > Acetobacteraceae > Acidocella. The sequence continues at coordinate 103,579 of NZ_DAIEIF010000013.1, read as the reverse complement.
CGCGGGAGTGATCGGAGCCTTCATAGCCGCCGTGGCTGGGCTGCTTGGCGGACGCCTGCGCGACTTGTACTGAATGCCTAAGAGAGCAAGGGGCGCAGCTTCTCCCCTTTGCTCTATGGTGTTCCGTTCAAGCTGGAGAGAATAAAGGCCACGCGGCCTGACAGCGCCCCATTAGGAGGAAGGACTGTCATCGGCGCATCCTTTGGGTCATCGGTCGGATTGATTGCATCAGGCCGGTGTGTCACCGGCTCCATAGCGAAATACTCCCGGCCGACGGGGGTGTAGAGGATCACATCGCGAAAGATTGGGTCGGCCTGGATGAGGAGGCGGCGTTTCTGGCGCGGCCAAGCGATGACGGCCCGCTGATCCCAACCGCCATAGGCATGATCGATGAGGTCCGCCTGGCTTATGGCATGGCCGCGCCCGAAATCGAAACGGCCAGTATCGGGCACCGAGCGGAGGGGAATATCCTCCGCGTCCTTTTCCCAGACATAGGCGGCGTTGAATTGCGCCAGAACCGATTGGTGCCGGATGAAATAGGGATGCAGGCCAAGCCCTGCCGGGGCAGGGGCAGAATGGGTGTTGCGGACGCCGATCTCAATGACCAGGCGATCCGCCGCGAGGGTGAAAACTTGCCACGCCTCGTAGGGGAACGGCCATTCAGGATTATGACCTGGAAAGGCAAATTCGCAACGGGCGCGATCGGCGGCCTGCTCCACGAGCCGCCAGGCATGAAACCGGGCGGTGCCATGCAAGGCGTGGCGTGGATCTTCATCATCCCGTGTGAGATTATAGCGCTGCCCAGCGAAACAGAAGGCGCCGTGCCGGATACGGTTGGAATAGGGGATTAAAGGAAAATAGGAGAAAGCGCGGCCATCCCGCGCCGCGATGGCCTCCGGCGAAGTTTCCCGGAAGATCGCGAAATCATCCTGCTTGAAAGAGGCGATGCTGGCACCCAGCTCCGGCAGGAGTTCCAGGCGCAAATCCCGATGGCTTAGCGTGATCAACGAACCATCCAAGCGCAATCAGCGCAAAGACGCGCAAAAACGCTGAATGCGCGTACAGGCTTCGCGCAACGCCTCGGTCGAGGTGGCGTAAGAGATGCGGAAATGGCCGGGGTAGATGAAGGCTGAACCATGCACCGCCGCCACGCCTTCCTCATCGAGAAGCGCGATCACGAAATCTTCGTCGGTTTCGATTGGCTTGCCTCGCGGAGTGGTTTTGCCGATGCAGCCCTGCATGGACGGAAAGACGTAAAACGCGCCCTCCGGTTTCGGGCAATTCAAGCCTTGCGCCTGGTTGAGCATATCAACCACCATATTTCGGCGTTGCTGGTAGACTTTCACCATCTCGTGCAACGCTTCTTCAGGCCCGTTTAGTGCCGCCACCGCCGCCGCCTGGCTGATGGAAGAGGTATTAGAGGTGGACTGGCCCTGGAGCTTTTCCATAGCTTTAATTAATTCCACCGGGGCGCCACAGAATCCAATGCGCCAGCCGGTCATGGCATAGGCCTTGGAGCAGCCGTTCATGGTGACGGCCCGGTCCTTCAGCCTGGGTTCGACCTGGGCGATGGTGGCGGCCTTAAAGCCGTCATAAACCAGCTTTTCATAAATATCATCGCTGAACACCCATAGCTGGGGGTGGCGCAGGAGAACATCGCAGATGGGTCGCAACTCCTCAGCAGAATAAGCCGCTCCGGTCGGATTATTGGGAGAATTGAGAAATACCCATTTGGTCCGGGGCGTGATCGCCTTTTCCAAATCTTCAGCCAGCATTTTGAAGCCGTTATTTTGCGGGCAGGGAAGGAAAACCGGCTGGCCTTCGGCCAATTGGACAATATCAGGATAGGACACCCAGCAGGGGGTGGGAATGATCACCTCATCCCCTGCCTGGACGGTCGCCAGCATGGCGTTAAAAATCACCTGCTTGCCGCCGGTGGAGACGATGATCTCCTCGGGCCGGTAAGAGATCCCGTCGCGGCTGAATTTTTCTACCACCGCCTGGCGCAGGGCGGGCGTGCCGGCAACGTCGGTGTATTTGGTTTCGCCCTGGTTGATCGCGGCAATGGCCGCTTGTTTAATGTGAGCAGGGGTATCAAAATCCGGCTCCCCGGCTGACAAGCCGATGATATCCTTACCCGCAGCCTTGAGGGCGCGGACCTTGGCGGTGATCATCATGGTCTGGCTGGGGCTGATGCGATTCATCCGGTCGGCAATAAGAGGCATGCGGTTATCTCACGACTAAATCCCACCCCCTTCCTAAACCTCCACGAGAGCGGGTGCAATTTCCTGACCGCGAAAACCCCTGCTTTCCTGCCGAAAGGGTGGGGGCTTTATCGTTCTGTGCAAACCGGCTATATAAGCACGTCATCCTGTCGCCCTTTCCAGGAAAGCAAAATATGAACGCCACGAATCTCGCAAAGATGCTCCTTACTCTTGGTGTGGCCTCCCTGTCGGGGGTGCCCGCGCTAGCGCAAACCGCTTCGGGTAACCCTTCTGCATCCTCAGGAATGATGGCCCCTATGACATCCAATTCCTCGGGAACGACAACGCCCAAAAACTCGGGCCCATCTTCTTCGGGAACGGCTTCGTCATCTTCTCACATTGGGGGAGCATCCCATAAAGATTTGCCAGCAGACGAGAGGTTCTCGACTGAAAGCGCCGCTTCGGCTCACTGTCCTGGTAACGTTGTTGAGTGGACGACATTAACCCACGCAAAACTCTATCATAGCGCCGGATCAAAGTATTATGCGAAGACCAAGCATGGCGCTTTTGCGTGTAAAGCCGATTTGGATGCGGCCGGATATCATCAGGCCAAAAACTGATAAATTATAGGGCGTGCCGCGCTCATTTTTAATGAAGAGTTTGCCTTGGCTGAAATTAATATGGTTACCCTCCCATCAGGGGTTAAATATGAGGATCATATCATAGGCACTGGCCCAACTCCCAAAAAAGGGCAGGTGGTGACCGTACACTACACGGGATGGCTCAGTGATGAGGGGGCAAGAGGGCAAAAATTTGATTCCTCGCGGGATCGGGGCCAGCCTTTTTCTTTTAAACTAGGCATTGGCCAAGTTATTTCTGGTTGGGATATAGGAGTTGAAACCATGCAATCCGGCGGACAGCGTAGTCTCATAATTCCGCCTGATCATGGCTATGGGCATCGCGGTGCCGGCTCCATCATCCCACCGGGCGCGACGCTTATTTTCGATGTGGAACTGCTTAGCATTGCCTAATTAGTGGGCGGGGAGCAAAGTCTGCTTAATATCTTGGCGCTTAACAATTCGGCGACGTTCTCTTGCGGCCCGCACCATTGCCACAAAAACAATCTTAATTGCTTCCGGCTCGCCGGTACGCCGTTCCAAAGCCCTTAAACAGAAATGTACTTTCGCCATGCTTTGATAATAGTCAGTGAAACCATAATTCATTAGCGCACCGGTTATTGCCCCCGCCAAGGGCACCACCTGCGCCATAATTTTCTCTGAGAGAACGAGACTGAACCGCCCGGCAGCGCTGCGGATCAACAAATTAATCGCCAAGTGGCTCATACCAAGCCGCGCGGCCCAGTATCCCGCCTCGGTGTCTTCACCACCGGGTCCAGGCGTACCTAAGGCCAGCACTTCCAAACAAGCCCGCTTGGTCTCCTCGGCAGAAAGATCTTCACCGCAATCGCGCGCGATCTCAGCTATGGAACGCAGGATTACAGTGGTCGTGAAGGGAATATCAATCAGCGCACCGGGCAGGCCTATGAAGCCAGACGCCGCTCCACTTGCGGTAGTAGCTAGTTGGTGGAAGTAATTTTTACGAGACTCCTTCGGGCGGAGAAAATGAGAGACTGTATCCAACCCCAACGTAGCGTAGCTATAGCTGCTCCATAATACATCTTCCACCATCTCTTGAGCACGATGCGGGAAGCTAGACCAAGCTTCGCTCCCAATTCTTGTTCCGACCCGACCCGCAATCCTATTAAGACCCGTTATTTGTCGACCGAACAAGCCGGCAAAACGCACCAATAAGTTTCGCGAATCTGCCATTAAAACGGCGGCTTCCCAAAGCTGACTCCGCTCCGGTTCTGTGAGAAAACCCGATTCTATGGCCAACTGCTCTGGTAAGGGCGGAAAAATGCTCATGACCAAACCGAGATGCGCTCGGCTTGGTCATGACTCAAGAGGGTTCAGAAAATTTATTCTGTAGCTATAGAGACGCCTTTAACCGCTCGTACTATCTCGGCGAAGGAAGCCGGATCCTCAAAAGCGATAGCCGAAAGCACCTTACGGTCCAGCTCGAGCCCAGCCTGTTTTAAGTTATAAATGAATTGGCTGTAGGTCAACCCATGCTCGCGCACCGCCGCATTGATACGCTGAATCCAAAGAGCACGGAATTCCCGCTTCTTCACACGCCGGTCGCGATAGGCGTAGCGCAGCGCTTTTTCCAGACGCTCCAGCGCAATGCGATAATTCGTCGATGACCGGCCTACATATCCCTTGGAAGAGTTCAAAACCTTCTTATGGCGGGCATGAGCGGTCACACCACGTTTTACACGTGCCATCTTCTTCCTCCCTTACAGGCCGTACGGCGCCCATTGTTTGACGGTTAATGCATCAGCATGGGTCAGCGTCTGGCTACCACGATTTTGACGCTTGGCCTTTTGTGAACGGGCATATAAATTATGGCGCTTCTTGCCTGGGCCGGCGAGTACCTTGCCCGTGGCCGTGATCTTGAAACGCTTCTTGACCGATGATTTGGTCTTAAGCTTCGGCATTTCCAGTCTCCTGTCAAATGGCCCACCTGGCTCGGGGTGGGGTCCCGAAAATCGGGGCGGCGGTCAGGCATGCCAAAGCCTGAACTCGCGCGCATCACTCAGAGAGTGAAGGGGCGCCTATATCGCCACCCTTCATTCGTGACAAGAGGCCAAAACCGGTGCAAACTCACAGCATGCTAGAAAAAACGCCGGACGAGGCCCATCTGTATGAGGCTGCCATCCGCCATCTGGCTCGCTACGCCGCTACGGAAATGGGGCTGGCCCGCATCCTGGCCAGGCGGATCGAGCGCTGGGGGCGAAAACAAGCTGCCTCGCCGGAAAACCAAGCCGACGAAATCGCACATATCCTCCAACAAGCCAAAGAAAAAATACCAGCCGTTCTTTCCCGCCTGAAAGCCCAAGGTGTATTGAATGACGAGGCCTTCTCAGCGTCCCGCGTCAGGCAACTGGCGCTATCGGGGAAATCACGTCGCGCCACCCTTGCGTATTTAGCCGCCAAGGGCGTGCTGGCGCCGGAGTTGCCAAATAACCCCGACCGTGAGCTTGCCGCTGCTTGTTTTTATATAAGACGTCGCCGAGCGGGGCCGTTCGGTAACGCGCCATATGCAAAAATTTTAGCGGCCATGGCTCGTGGCGGATTTTCCCAGAGGACAGCCCAGCAAGCGCTCGACCTCTCTCTTGAAGAAGCGGAACTGCTGATTCAAAGTATCTCAAGTATACTATCATAAAGGAATCTTCATTCCAGCCCAAAGCGGGGTCAGACGTGGGTCAAAGGCCGTACCACGAATGGGAGGCAATCGGGATTGCCGGAAAAAATAATCATCTAGGGCATCAGAAAACTCGTGTCCTATTATGCTAGCTTGCCCCGCTCGAGGAATATTGCGATCCGATATCACATAAGAGCTCTCCAATCGACCTAAAGTAGACCCCGTTTTTCGGTCTGCAGACTTGTTTCCAGTCTCTCGATCTAACCAGGAGTCGCCTCGAGGCGTCAATGGGACATTTTGTTCGTTTAGAGATGCATGCGTTGAAAATGAATTCTGTGAGGCTGCTTTACTTGTCTCCCTTATGGAAAAGTTCAATGCCGGGCCTGAAACTGGCGCGTAAAACCGAGCCTGAGAAAGTTTGTCAGACAAACGAGAAGGAGAAAAAAATGCAGACCGGTTGGAGCCCGTTGTTTGGAAGGAGTGGGGCATCACTTTTGTCCAATGTCCCGAATCTTGGCTAACCCACGCCCAATCGACTAAAGGAGGCTTATTACTGACGCGCCTTCCATGCCGGGACAACCGATCAAAAAAAAATATCGGTTGTTCATGTTTGACCACTCCCAAGGCAGTCTTGTCGAGCCATGCCATTCCTAGGGCTTTCGACATTTTACGGTTTGATCGCCCTCTCTTAAGAGACGGTGAATAACTGCCATTAGACCATATGCCCAACCTTAAGGCTAGGTCATGCAACCGCGCAGCAGCTCGCTTCACCGAACGAGCCCTGGCGGAGAGAAGCGATCTTAACTGACCCAATTCGGCTAGATCCTGACGCTTCATATCTGCATCCAAATTATTTTATATTTTAAAAATCGATTTCAGGTCGGCCAAAATTGTCTCTAGAAAAGAAAGCCCCATAACCGCTTTTTGCGCCTCTCCTTTCGGTAGGCTACTTATTACCGGGGCCGCTGCTGTCGTTAGAGCCGATACAGCATTTGCAGCCTTGGCCAAAGCAGGCCCGTGAGTAGTCGTTTCCGCATGTATTGCGTCAATTGTAGCTTCTGCCACCGTAACTCCCTCCGTGACCGCTGCTCCGGCTGTTCCGCCGATTACCGCGCCCGCCACAGAAGCAACACCCAATCCCTCATCAATTTTTGCTATATCCATCTGTCTAAAACCTTTTCGTAAGTAAAATTATTATTTGTCCAACGACCCAATTAATCCAGCGGCATCCCTGGCTACATCGGCAAAACTACCTAGGTCGCCCACTTTAATTAATTTTTTTATGTCCGTCTCAACCGTTTTCATTTGAGCTAAAGTTACAGTATTTTCTGGCTCAATAATTTTGAGGAATCCTAATATAATTCCGAATACGTCGGCTGCGGCTAACGGTTGATGCGCAACAACCTGCTGCACAAGTGCAGTTAGTGCCGTAGCCGCCCAGATCGAAAGACCCGTTCTATTTTGGGGCGATTCAAAGAATGATCTGATTTTCAACATAATTTTTTCCATTTATACAATTGCCTGAGCTAATTTTATAACTCTGCCCGCCCAACCAAGGCCAAAAATATCCCAACCTCTGGATCTCATATAAAAATCTAGACGCCGCGCTAGAGCCTCCCGGGAGATTTCCAGCGGATTTCCTGACATCAACGCAGACAGTGTTTGTGGTCCGCATATTCCGTCCTCTTGAAGTTTAAGGCTCTGCTGAAGCCAAACTATAGACTTCTTGACACCAGCATTAACGGCTGCATCAAAGGCTACCATCGCTAATGGTAGCTGTAACTTGTCTCCGTGAATCAACATAAAGTAGTCTTTATAATATATATCTTTGATTGCCTCTAAAGATAAATTTTGAATATCAAGAGCGGGGTAAGAGGCCGCGCTAATTCCACATTTTGTTCCCCGTAACTGACCAACTTTTATACGACCGCCGGTCCAATTTCCTGGGTCATCAGGGTTATTGGTATACCCCCCCTCCATTTCTAATGTGAATGACAGGCACGATAAAAAATTATCCATGAAAAATACTCGTAGCTAAGCCGCCGCATACCGCAGAAAGAATACTAACTACTGCCATGCTTGCCCGACGCTCTGCATCACGCTCACCTCGAATTCGGAATAAGTCTGCTCGCATATCTCCAAGCCCTCCCATAAGCTCTTCTACTTTTGAAAACATCTTTGCTACTACTTGATCTTCTTGGACAAGATACCTGTCACGCCACGTCTCCAGAGAATCCGCCTTTGCTTCAAGTATACTTATATCCTTTCTTAATGCACTAATATCATTTCGCACCCCGATTATCTCAGTACGGAGAGCACCCAAAACATCATGGTCCATCGTTCTTCTCTATATTGGAGTATCTGACAAAACAATCGGATAACAAGTCGCCTGCAGAGGGAAATTCATAGACCATGCCGAACCGAGATCCTGCCCTATGTTCCAATTTAGGGGGGGTGAAAGGACGGAAGCGTTATCAGTTACAGCATCTCCTCGGCCAATTTGGGTGCTACCATAAGGATAGAATAAAACAGCTGAACTCGAAGGACTTATAATTGCTTCTGCAAGAGTGATCGAAATATGTGTAGCATCAACTCGCTCTGATTTAATTCCTGAAATAATTTTTCCAGGCTCCGCGACCGACCCGCCATCCATTACCGCGAAGCCTGCCCCATTCATCGCTTGCAGAGGTACAATAAGATCGTTGCCACTATCATGGCTGATTGTTAAAATTAACTCGGTATCCGTTGCGCGAAACACGTGGCTAATTCTCGGTCCGCCTTGCATAGGCAGGCCCGTAAATGGCAATTGATGGGCTGGAATCGTATCACTCAGCCCCATTTTCACGGCAAGCTGGCCAGCTGCGTGCGCGCCGATACGACCATACCGCAACAAATCTATTTGATCACGGTGGTTGGGATCTCCTCCCAAAAAAGAACCATTAGTCGCATCATAATCCGAATTAAGCGGATTTGAATCAGCCGTTTGTTTTACAAAAAAGTGGATATAATTGGCTGGGTCTGCTGCAAGATCAGCAATGGATTCCCGAACCATTTGAATACCAGTATCGCCCGCATAAGGAATGGCGCTCCAAGCAAGCATTGGCAGCATCATTTCTGTTCGGCCAAAAAGTTCTCGTGAAAGCGAAAGGAGCCGGAGAACAGACCCCTTATAAAGCTCCTTACTAGTGTATGGCATTGTGCTATCTTGCTCCGACCATGGCCAGACCAAAAATGCTATATCGGTCTGATCAATTTCGGAAACGACTGCGGTATTTCCAGTAAGGTAATTTGTTAGAGCGGCGAAATCTGGTCCACCGCTCCACCCGGTCGGATCTGATCCGTCTCCTGGATTGGTAAGAAAGGTTCCATTGGCTATCCCCGGTGGAAAAGCTGGCGGAGAGGAGTTTGAAATCGGATGTCCAGCAATGACCGAATAACGGTCAGGCGAGAGATATGTACCACTAATTGCCGCAGTGTACCCATATGCCGCGGCTCCCAGATACCAGGCTGCCCCTTGGGCTAAAGCAAGCGCTCCCCCAGAATTGATAAACCAAGCGGCGTTTGATTGCCCCATTACGAGCAAATTCAGCCCTTTCCGCGTGCCCAATACCCAGCGCCCCTGTGCCGCAATGAGGATAGATATTTCGTCTCCTTCCAAAGCACGTTCCCAACATGCCGCCTCGTGAAACCAGCATTGTGCTGAGCCCTGAATTGTCCCATCATGTAATAACAGCGTTTGCGCCAACGCATTAGCGGGCAAGGGATTTGGAACTGCCGAAGCCAACTGCTCACCATCAAGCCAAACATCTACGCCTTGGCCTGGAGTATTACGCAAAATAATTGCGTGACTATGCCGGCGCGCTAAGGCAGAGGTTACGATGGTCTGGGCGGACGTTCCGGGAAAGAGAGTAAGGGTGCTTCCCTCCGAGCTGTCAGCCTGAAGAAGGGTCAAGCCGTTACCGATCATGGTATGAATTAGCGGAATGGGGTGGGCATTCCCATAGATCGTGCCTTGCCTCCAATTCGGTCTGGTCCAGACAAAATAACGGGTCCATGGGAGACCAGACCCAAACTCAAGACCGGGGTGAACCAATCCCCACTCCGGATCAAGGGTAGGGCCGTAACTGGCGATACCTGGAGTCGGTCCGCCGACCGCGCCAAGTAGGCCATTAACCCGCGGCACAGCCGTCGTTGCCGTTGGGGTGATGCCGTTTAAAGGACAATACGGCTGAAGTAATGTTCCATTTCCTGATTTATCTGAAATACAACTGACGCTATTATTGCTGGCCACAAGCGGGAGGTCATTAGTGTCGCGTAGACCGCTAATTAGACCTGCATCCCACCAGCCGGAAAGACCGGCAATATTTGACGGGTATGGTCCCAAAAACTCTGACGGAATAGCGCCTAAGCTGGCTGGTAACGCAGATGTCAGAACTCGACTCCCGAACCCAGATATCAAAGGTGATCCGGGTTCGTTAAAAAGAAATACCATCTGTTTATGTAACGCCTATAGTAAAGTCACTTACAATAGTATTGGCTCCAGCGGCCGTTTGAACCCAAACATAATAATTTCCTGAAGTAGAGGGAGTCGTATAATAAAGCCCCCAGTTTTGATTATAATTTTGTATGACAGCATCCGCCCAACCCGTGTTTGGCGCCACAGTATTGGAAGTGGAGAGGGCGACCTGAGTTGAGATATTTTGGGCCGGGGAGACCGAACCCGTTAATGTGATGGAGCCACTTCCATGCATATAAGTTCCGCCAGGATTATTTATGCCATAAATCAGTGCGGGTGCTGCATTAACCGTAATAACTCCAGCCGAATTTGTGAGGCCAAGCACCTCATCCCGCGCCCAGGCATAATATACACCAGAGGCTAACGGTGTCAGTGACCCTGAGAAATTGCCACCATTATTTGTCGTCGCTACCCATCCAGTGGTTGGCGCTGTATTATTGGTACTCGACAAGGCAATGCTCACAGCGTCCCCTGCCGGAACCACGACTCCGGTTATAGTCAACGCGCTTCCGATAATCCCTGTAGCGGGAGCTAGGATAGTCAAAGAACCTGAGATAGCATTAATAACAGAGGATACCGCTTGGACACTAGACGTAGTCGTCTGCTCCGCCCAAACATACCAATAACCCGCTGTAGGAAAAGTCAGATTAGAACTCCAAGTGTCATCGCTGACTGTGGCAGCACTCCATTGAGTGGGGGGTGTAGTTGCGCTTAGCGATAGACCGCTACGCACAGCAGCCCCTGGCGGTAGTACCGATCCACCTACGTGGAGTGTAGCATTTACCGATACAGTGTTTGGCACCGAACCAATTTCTATGGTTGGCGCTTGCACGATAAAACTATTGGAAACTCCCAATACGGCTACATTTTCATGGTCTCGTACTCTTATGGAATAAGTACCCGCCACTAAGCCCGAGTCAATATTAAAACTATATGCATTTTCAGTAATCACAGGGAGTATAGCGGAGTTCCATGTAGAACCACCATCAATTGAATAATCGAGTGCAACAGGAGCGTCATTGAATATGCCTCCACTTACGATAAAAGGTGTATTGGCTAAAAGGGGCTTTATTGTCCCTACAGTAATTGTAGGGTTATTCGAAATTATGCCGCTCCACCAAATCATAGACCCGCCCGAATAGCTAATACCCATTAAGGTCGTATCTGCCCCAGGCGGTAGTGTAGCCCCGCCGGTTCCGGAGGAAATTCCAGACCCCATTATCACAAGACCGCTCGATAAATTGATCAGCTTACAAAAGAAACCAGAACCAGAATTCGTAAAATTTCCAGTTAAAGTTAGAGGAGAGCTGGCGATCAAAATTCTATTATTATGAACGGTCGTGTCCAAAACCGTGTCACTACTTAATTCTACAATATTAGTTTTTACACTAGACAATTTGTTTTGGAAGTAAGACCAAATGGAACCAAAGTTCTGTGATTTAAGAATATTACCGCCCTGCGCTACAATGAGAGCATCGCTATCTGAAGTTGGCGCAGCAGCGGGTAGCTCGTCAATTGTCTGGCCTGATATAAATTGTCCGTAAGAAATCCAAGATAGCGTGCCATTTTGCCATATAGGCACATAATCGCTTTCTCCTATGCTGCCTACCGTATTATTCACTTCAGGTCCATTGAGACCGTTTCCCGAAGGACCCGCCGGCCCCTCTGGACCAGTAGGTCCCGGCAATCCCACAGCTCCAGGGGGGCCCGCCGGTCCCACCACGCCCGTCAGAGATGCAGAAATTATGCCGTCGCCGTCAATAATGATCCCTTCACCCGGATTGAAAATCGCGCGCAACCCTGTAACGGGCAATAAGCCGGGTCCGGACGGACTGTTGATTACAATGTCATCAGTAAGTGTGATCGCTGTCTGTCGAGGAAAACTAGCATGGTCTGTTCCTGTCGCGGCCAGTGCGCCGCCTTCAATCGCCAAACCAGCCCCAACATTTATCGCTTCGGGTCCACCCGCTCCTATGCTAGCACGGCCTAAGAGCGCTCCGGAAGCTATGCTGATTATCGGTTGGAGGTTCACTCCTAACTGGTCAATTGTGGCTGAATAAACTATGCCCGCCTGAGACACGGGAACAAGGTCTCCGGCACCTAAAGAGGCGGCTTTTGGCAATTGCGCAATCGTTGTCATAGAGCGGCCCTATGCTTTTAAAACAGGCTAATCTTAATCAGGCGATGGCTACCCAATTTGAGGTTCCGTTTCCGGATTGTTTCACCCAAAAAGTGCTACCTACACCACCATTTAGATTTCGATAGGTGGACCCCGCTGGAGCAGTAAGAGTGTTCAAGGGCGAGCCTCGACCGATTAACTCAACCGCGCCCATTGGCTCGGTATCAGATATTAACCTTACCACACCACTTCCAGATGGATGTAGGGAAATATCCCCGGATTGAGATCTTACGGAGAGACTTCCATCTCCATTTGGTAAAATATAATCATTCTGGACAAATCGTTCCGCTCTCCAGCTCGTTGTGCTGGCGCCAATCCAATCAATGCAAGCCCCAGCTGGAATAGTAATAGGCGCCCCAGTCCAATTTATTTGATCAGGCGAAGCGCCGGCCGTTGCAAAAACCACAGGCGTCAGGCAATCAATTGTAAGTTCTTTTCCGCTTAAAACAGGTAGCCCAACTTGGGGAGTGGCCACCGCTCCCGCCCCATCGCCTGAAATAGTAACTATTGTCCCCGCACCGTACCCACTTCCAAAGGCAGACATCTGGATACCAATTATTTTTCCGCCACTGATCCAGGCAGACGCCGCAGCACCGCTCCCCGTTCCGGAAATTGAGATATTGGCTTTTGTATAACCCGTCCCAGCACTTGTGATCTTAATAAAGGTTATTTGTCCTGCTGCTGCTGCGCCTTGCGTAGTAACGATACTTGAAATAGGTGCACTCGACTGTGAAATACTAACTGCATCTGCTATGTCTGGAACCGTCAATGTATAGATGCCGCCAACCATAGCCGGATTTATGGCCCACCTCGTTGTATAATTTAAAATGTTCCGCCTTGATATCATAGAATCAGTGTAAGCAGATAGCGCAGTTGCCAAATTAGCGCCTGCATTTGCTAGAATAACATTATCTTCCACTCTAACGTTCTTGACCGCATCCCGGATCAGTATTCCTATTACGCTTCCGCTGTAATTAATCCAATTTCCTATAATAGACAAACCCGTGCATGCCAGTCCAAAATTATCACCCGCGCCATCCGACTCGACATTTTGCACTCCAATACCAGCGCCAGTACAATCTTGGATAAAATTTGATCTTGCGATACAATACAAGCCACCGCCTATGTTTAGCCCGGTAATCGCACCGTTTATGTAATTATTTTCTACTTCGGTATAGATGGAACCCCCACAGTCAATTCCAAAAGCCGTCGCTCCGGTTACCATATTACCAGTTATTTTGCAGTACCCAGTATCGCAAAGAATCCCAGCTCCGAAACTTACCCTAGTGCTATTATTGGTGCATATATTTGCAGAAACTAGAATATTGCGGCCGGATATGTAAACACCATATACGCCGTTCTGATAACAATTATTGCCAATAATTACAGCGCCTAGAATATCCGGGTTAGAGTTTCCATACTGATACGGCACAGATAGTACATTATTAGAAATAAAATTTCCTACAAGAATTCCTACATTATTATTATTCCAGCATACATTATTAGCTACATGCAGTGCTCGGACCTTAAGCTTAAAAGTAGTATCTGTACTATCAACGTATATTCCATTCAGTCCATTATCGTGAGATCTGCAATTAGTAACGCTGAGCCCATATGTAGCGAAGGACATAAATCCGCTAGCCGAATTACCAACAAATTCACAATCATCAATATGATGGTTCGTTAAAGCTGGATCGCTCGCCAAGTATGTCAAGCCATTACCATAACTTGATCCCTTAGCATTTTGAAATATACATCTAGTTACAAGAGATCTTACGCAACTTGACTGAATCGCAACGGCAAGTGTATTAGATGTTATCCCATTATTGGCATCAAACGTTATGCCATCAGCAAAAAAATTTGTACATTCAACATTTAACCAAGTGGGTGTCGAAGCTGCCCCGATCTTAGATTGAGTACAGCGCTTTAAAACAGAAAGTCCTGCAATTCCTACTAGACTGCATGTGGTTCCGGTTAAGTCACACTCCCCGGCAATGGCGTAAGTCTTGGCACCGAGTCGCACCGGCTGGCCGCTCGCAATTGCGGCGAGCAACGCACCGCTATCATCAGTTATACCGTCCCCTATTGCGCCAAAATCTTCAAGGGAAACCGAATTTCCCGTTAGGTCGGAAAGTGTTCGCGCAGTTTTTGCACCGGTAGCTATTGCCGTTAGCGCCCCGCCCGGAATTCCTGAAACATTAGCGATTCCAGACATAAAATTTGCATAGGAGACACCATAGTTTCCTCCTTGTTGGCCGATTGGTACAACATCTCCAACCTGAGGCACGCTACCGACAGGTAAAGAAGGGATCGAAAACGGCGCGGCATTGGCTGCCAAAATTGAGCCGGATAAAGTGAGATTCGCCCCGATGTGTATGGGTATTGGCGCGGATGTTCCTGGACCCGCATTTCCCAAAACCGTTCCCTGTGGCAAAGAGAGCGTCGTCTGAACCCCTGACAGCATTTGGGCCCTTGTAGCCGCTAGGGTCTGGCCGTTTTGAAAGATAGCAATCTCATCGGCGTCGGAAACCGAGGTGGCAAGAGGCAATTGCCCAATGGTTGTCATAACGGCGTCACCTCATATCGTCGTGAATGGCGTACCAGTCGGATCGGTCAAAGCTAGCCCGTCTCCGGTGGTCAATGCGTTTTGTGGCGTCGGCAAACTCGCTAGTGCCACAACGGGAAGGGAGATAGTGCGTACCAAGATCCTACCGCCATTGGTTCTCGCCGTCACCGTCACGGTGTAGTTAGTCTGGCTCTGTCCGCCGCTAAGCCATAGAATTGCACGCGGACCATCTGCGGCCGCCGAAACTAATTGAAGATCGCCGACATTGGCAGGACCGATCGTTATGTCAAGCGAAGCGATTGCGTCGCCTGGATCAGCTGTTAATGCAGGCGAAATATCGAACACATAATCCAGCGTGTCGCCAGGATCTTTTGCTGGCCAAGCCAATGGAGCGGCGCAAGGTGATTGCGGTCGGCGTGGCCCGGATACGAATCCATCTATTTGTACGTAGCGAGCATTTGATGGTCGCCAAAGATAGGCGGCAGGTATAGTCATGGGGGCCGTCCTTATTAAAATTCTACAATTACAAGTCCGCTACCGCCCGCGCCGCCTGGGGAACCCGCAGGATTAGCGCCCGTTGAGCATCCACCGCCTCCACCACCCCCACCATACCCTGAGGCTGATATACCCGAGAGCGGTCCACTGGCGCCGCGGCCATTACCCGGACCTCCACCATCGCCTCCTCGGCAAGCCACAGTGATAGAATCCGTCCCTGTAGAGCCAACGGTATTTACTTGCCCACCATATGCTGTGCCGCCCGCTCCGCCTGCATTGGAAAAATTATCTGCATTTCCACCATTACCGCCGATTCCGCCATTCGCGCTAATGTAACTGCCAAACTTAGATGTTCCGCCATTATTGCCATTGGCGTAAGCGCTAGGCGTCACGCCTCCGGCACCCACAGTCACGGGTATGGTTTGGCCGGCTGTCAATCCCCCAATGATCCCCACGGCTTGGCCACCTGCCCCTCCACCACCGCTTGGCATTGTGCTGTGATATCCGCCTGAGCCTCCTCCCCCGATAACTGTGACTCGCACCGATGTTACTCCATTTGGTACCGCAAAATTTCCAGATGAAGTAAAGACCTGCATCGCCGAAAACCCAGGGCGAAGTGCCGGCAACTTAAATTGAAGGAAGGGGGCCGTAGGGCAGATTGAGATATTAGAATAAGTAAGTGTTGTTTGGCCGTAATTTACCGTCACCACATACAGCCCGACCCAGCCGGCGTCCACCGCAGGTGTCGTCTGGGTTCCTGACGGAGCTGCCGCTCCAGGCTTCATCTGCAACTGCACGCGCTGTATACGTTGCGTGTTTTGCGCCGTACCGGAATTGGCGGGTCCTGAAAACGGTTGGGTAGGATTGGCAGCGTTTACATAGGGTAATACGACCGGCAATGTATCATTCTCGTCGAATGTTGCCTCAATGAGATAATTTATGGATTGGCCAGAAATCGAGGGGACCGACATGGTAAAGTTTGTCGGCTGTAGATTAATACCGGTCTTGACAATCTGATCGGAACCATCGGTGCCAAGAGATCCATAAGCCGTCGCATCCAGGCTAGCCAGTTGTGTAATACTCCCGGGCATAACGATAACGCCGAGAGAAGCAGGAGATGTCGGGACGCACGCCAAACCGTCTGCAACGACATTGCTACCTAACGTGGCTGCAGTAAGGGCAGCAATGCCGACCATTGCGTTACGGTTTGTAGATAGAATATCCGTGTCAAGCGGAATACTTCCCGGATAAACGATATTACGATCCATGCAAAATCCTCAGTTAGAAATTTTTGTCCAGGCAACGGTGGCAGTAGGAATTACCGCCTCGATAGCGGCATAAATATCCGCGTCAGATACATTCCCAGACAACTGCCAGGTCGAGGCATAGAACATGGGCGCTGCGCAATAGCCACCCGGCCCCATGCCGTAGCCTCCCAAGTGACTTGTGGGCAGATCAATAGGCCGGTATGCCGTCACAAAAAATTGATATGGAATTGAAGCGCATCCATATCCGCCAGCCACGCAGTAGCCTCCGCTAATATTATAGCCGCCTGTATCAGTGGCATTTAAAGGTTCAAAAATTACAGGGTTTCGCCCTGTTAAACCAAGCAAAACCTCACTTAGACCAGATCGGGTTGCGCGCGGCGCTACCAAATTCTGAAGGATTCGGTTACTATATGAGTGATCGCCCTCACCGGCTTTACGCGGCAGAAGCGGTCCAAAATAATCCTGCGCCGCAATATCTAGAAAAATTCCTGTTGCAGTTGCTATACGAGTTTGAGACAAAACCTCATTTAGAAGGCTATAAATATCAGACCAGGCCTTTCCTAAACCGCCCAGCAACGCATCCAAATTGGGTGTTTTATCACCGAACCAGCGAACCGGTAATAATTGTTTTAGCCGGTTCAGCATATCAGATAGATCTCCCTTCATCTCAAGAGACCGCAATCACACCAGCACGAACTACTTCGAACGGAGAAGTTAGTAGATCTGACGTTTCGCCATTTAACAATAAATTAGAAATATTTGTTATATATTCGGACGAATCATAGGCCAGTTGAACCAATTTTGTATAGCTCAGCGCTCCGCCGACAGGTAAGCTTGAGATATATGCATTAATTGCTTCCGACACAGCGGCGACAGAACTACCATGCACGGCCACGCTATTGGTAGTCAAATTCATTGATATATCCGCTTGAGACACACGCGGTCCCTGGACCGCAAAATTAGTCCCTATCGGACGAATAGCCTCTACCGATTGCTGCACAGTGGATATAAAGGTGTCAGACGGATAACCGCTACCGTCATCTACAGTGATTACAAAATGCCCCATTTTTACTGCGCCGTCTTGGCTTATATTTTCACTTATCGAACAGCTAGCTCCTTGCTGAATTCCTAAAATTGTGCTGTTAATTGCTGCGTTGGTCGCTTTTGATAAGCCAGCAAGATAGAGCGGAAAACGTGCACGAAATGCCGTATCACTTTCGGCATCCAGACCTCCACTGAAAGGAGCGGAATTAACCACAGCATCAATTCCTGCGATTGCTGAACTAAGCGAAGATATTCCACCAGCCTGAATATTTCCTGCCGCTCCTGGCAACGCCGCAATCGCCAGAGCATCTACTGAAGCTATACCAGAAGCCAATACATATCCTCTCAAGTCCCCGTTATAATCTGGATTATTGAAATCTTCTATAATTATAAATGTTTGCTTATTGTCCGAGGTAGTAACATTCGTTCCAAGTGGTATGATTGATTGTATGCCCGGTGAAAAACGCGAGAATGTAACTTTTCCACTTGCAGCAACCGCCGATAACCGAGTTAAACCGAAATCCCCACAAAAACTATCACAATCTAGTCCTATGCTAGTCGCAAGGCGCGTCGTTGCTAGCACTTGAACGATCAACCATTGCAACCATAACGCAATACCGGCATTGGCTTCTAAAATAGCACGTAGAACAGACCCAATAGTTAAGTCTAACAATGTCGACGCCGCTCCCTGCACAGAAGCGGCCATACTTTCCACAAGAGTAGAAAAATTTTGCAATGTTAATTGCATCTTAAGTAAAACCTATATGGAAATTGAGAGAAACGTAGACTCTCTAGAATTTGAATTCAGATAATTTACGGTAGCACGGACAATCCCATTTGCGGATATTGTAGCGTTTACCGTTGGTGTTGGTACTCGTGCGACCTGAGGCTCAAGTTGCATTTGAGCCCGGATAACTCCAGAGACCAAGTTAGAAATTCCAGTTTGGCCCACGAATCTTCCTAAACCCGCCCCATAACTAAGTTGCCATATATAATCTCCTGGGTTGGTCATTAACCGACGTAACACACGTTGCTCGGTTATGATTTCTCCATCCGCGGTCAATAAGTCACCGGTAGGACTAATTTGGAGATCTTCCCCAAATGTTAAAAAGAGGTCTGGCATCAAACGATCTCCGAAGGCAACTCCGTTATTCCGCCTGGTGCATGGTGCACATGCTGGTCATATGCGGCCTGAAATGCCCGGAGGGTACCATGTGTGCCACTCTGATCTGATATATCACCGCTGACCATTAAATTTCCCTGAACAGTAACGGTCGGTGCGTTCAGTTCAATATTTCCATTATTATTGAGCTTTATCTGGCTTCCTGATTTATGGCGTAACCAGAGCTCACCAGCCGAAGCGGTGAGAGGTGAGTCTTTAGAGGACCATAACGCGCCAGCGATCACTCCCTGCTCTGCATCGCCTTCCTGCGCCAATACCACCACCTGAGTGCCTGGCAATAAAGGTGCCGCCAACCCCCAGCCCGCACCAACCCACGGTGACAATACTGGTAGCCATCCACTCAAGACGTTTTCAGGTTGAATCATAACTTTTGCCAAGTATGAATTTGGATCAAAGCTTGATACTATGCCAAACCTGACTGTCGCAATTTGACCATCCAGCCCTCCTGCGCCAGCTTTGATTAAATTCCATAGAATTTCCAACAGCTAATCCACTGCGTAAGCCTGTACCATCTGAACAAATCCTTCATGTTCATTCAGGCGGTGTCGTAGGCTGGTTACAATATAAGTATCATCCAGATCCGAGTTTGTACCTGTTAATAACAGATTTGATCCGGGCTCTAGATCTATATTCCCTCGCATTTTTCCGCAGAGAATTTTTTGATGCTGGCGCATTAAGGACAGATAATTAACGGCAGTATTTTTTGCCAATCCAGCCTTCACGTTTGGCACAACGATATTTGTTGTGACTCCAGATCCAGCTGTTTCTTGTATCGCTGTCTTTTCTGAACTGTTCCATGAGCGGACAGCAACCATTTTTGGTAATGCAGTAAGATAATCGATATCAAGGTCTATAAATTTTTCTAGGGTTACTGTTCTTACACTACTTGACGAAGCAGGACCGAAATTAAGTACTCCACCTGTCACGGATACCAAAAATCCTTCTGCCTCAGCGAGTCGACAAAGTAAGTTCCATTCCGTTGTAGATTTTGACCCTAGGTTAAGACCGGTCCGCGCGTGATCTATTTGGCAATATTGTCCTACTCTCCGCTCCGTGACAGTTATATTCGGAACTAATCCATGACGAGCGGCGATAGTAAACGCCACCTCGCTCGCGGTTTGATTGATAAACGTTTCGGAAATTTCGCTATCAATCATCATACTAGTTATATCGCGACCGCTAAGAATTGCGATATTTTTTCGTACATCAATTCGGATATTTTCTGTAAATCCTTTCAGGAGCGTCGTATAGCTCAGACTATTGGTGGATACTTCTAATGTGGTCGGAACTAAGCCGAGCTTGGCACACATGTTTGTTGACAAGCAAGGTGCATCCCCCATAGCAAAAACTGCACGAAACCTTCCTGCCATAAAGGGTCCCGGCGCTTGCACCTCCAGAGCGACGAGCCCCCCTAAAGGCTCTCCGTTTATGAAGATCCGTGCGCCTGGTCTCTCAAGCGGCAATACCACCCCCAGCCGCTAGATCAACCTCCGGAATTATCAGAGTCGTTAAACCTTGCAACACCGGGTCAGATAAGTTATTTGCTTGTGCAATTCGGACCCATTGTGTAGCATCCTGCAAATATTGCGCAGCTAGAAAAAAAAGATTTCCCCCAGCCACAACGATAACTCTTCGCATTTAACCCCCTAACATCATATTTGCTGCCGCTCGATTAATGAATCCTGACATTCCAGTCAAAGCCGCTAGTTGGCTTGCGCTAGCGCCGATCCGCGCCAACGCGTTAACACCTGCCGTGGGTAAAAAAGCCGTATTGAGAGCTGTAGCTGCGCTTCTTAAGGCTGTGCCGCTCTCGTTTATGCCATCCGCAATGCTGGTCTGCGCCAAGCTCAAGGCACTTAGGCTCATTCCGCTTAGTGTCGAGGCCGAGAGTCCGGCCTGGCCACTTAGCGTGGCAGCTAACGCCAAATCGCCACTGATTAAATTCGCGAGAGGTGCCACGGCATTCGCTGCCACCGCCAGTGGGTCAGTTACTACCGCACAGGTGATTGAGAATGGAATTAAATTTGGCTTTCTATATTCGGCACTGAAGCGCGCAATAATGACGAGGTAGTAAAAATCCTGCCATATGAGTGGTAATTGCGCACCCAAGGCTCGGGCCGTGTCTAGAAGCTGCGCGCGTGCAGTCGCGTCCGAACCTGAAAAAATTCCTGAAAAGGAAATTTCTCCATCGTCCAGTCCCATTGCTTCAACAACACGGCCGCCTCCGATCATATTCTGTATCGCGAGGCGCTGACTGCCACCAAAATTGATTGCTTCTGGGACTTCCATGTCCCGGAACGAAACATCGCCCAAGGAGAGAACGATTTGTCCCATAGCTACTTCCTTAATCTTCCTGCCAACCCAACCGCGTCCAGTTAAATACTCGGCCTTCTAGTGTGCCTAGAGCGACAATAAAGGCTAGCCGCTCGACTTCATCGAGTGCAAATGCAATCTCGAAGGGCACCCCGCACCGCACAAGATATAAGCAATCTGTTAGTGCAGGGTGCCGAGTTAGTTTCCCGCTTGTGCCGCAAGATCACTTGTCTCGTTTTCGAGCAGAGCTTCGCCCACGGCTTGTACACCGTCCTCGCCTAGCCTCTCTAACGCCGCCTCGATCGCCGCCTCATGTATAGGAAACGGTAAAGGAACGCCGTCGACTACCGCCACGACAGCTGCAACTCGCGCTAATCCAAGATATGCTCGATTTTCGGAAAGTTCAGGCCCAAGTGCTTTATATAGCCTTAACTGATCGAGAACACCAAACCGACGCAATTCTAATATCCGCCCCGCCTTATCAGTTACTGAAACAGGGCTCATACTTTCGTCCTCGTTGAAGCATAAAAATCAAGACGCTGCGCCACCGGAGCATCACCTTTGTAAACTCCTGCAGAAGCCAGTTTGAATACTGCGTTATTGAATTGATAGGTTGAAGTCGAACCGTCAGGTTCGTCAATATACTGGTATAACGTACCACCATTTATTGTTTGGCCGTTATAGTACGCCGCCTCAAGCTGGGCAATGAAATCATCTACGGCCGAGGACCCGCGATCTAGCATGAAACTGCCATTCCATCCCTTCGGCAATTCAGCGGCCAGCAATACCCCATCCAATCTGTCTACCCGCAAAGGCTGCGTAATCTGTTGTGCCTCAAAACCCGTCACATGGGCCAGGTCAACTCGACCAAATGGACCCATAACCACGATTTGGCAATCACTACCAACCGAAAACGTATTGAACGGCATAATTTAAACTCCTTCAGCCGTTGATCGGCGCGGTTGAGCTTGTCTGTACAGAGACTTGGACGGTTTGGCCGCCTTGAACATTAACAATAAATTTCTCATTGATCGCTTGGTACCGTATTTGAACATCAGCTTGTACGTAACCAAGTGCGGTACGGCTGGGCGGGTTATTGCTGACGTCACACACAACCGTGAAAGGCAAACTCCCGTCCGTTCTACCCAATATACCCTGCTGTAGAAGGCCATTCAGGTATGAAAGAAGAGTCGCACGAATATTTTGGAATAAGGTTGAATTCACTAATTGACCAACATATCCGCCCATACCTGCCTGTAAAGTGGCGGCAATATAATTGGTAAGTCGTGTATAATTGTCGCCGTTCACGGCTGCAGAAGATGAACTATTATGCCCGCCGCGCACGCCCCAATAGGCTCCTCCCGGTTGGGGGTTTGCTATTACATCAATTCCCGCGCTCAGCAATGTCTCCAGGTCAGCACTCGCGTAGGAGGTGACGGTCGCGCCGCCCGGCTGGCCGGACTTCTGCGTCCCTATTGCGCCATAAACTTGCTTATTGAGAGATGATTGTTCTGGCGATAAATTCGCCAGCCGTCCCGCGACGAATCCTTGGGGCGAAACTAACCTAATGACGGAGTTAGTTAAATCATTCCAATATATCCAGTCTCCAAACATCATTTTAGCAGCATAGGAATCGATGCCAGCCTCTCCCTTTACAATGACTGCATTATCGATCGTATCCCCCGCCGGGCCTGTCAAAATCATATACATGCTTTCTGACAGCCCCATTTCCATCTGAACGCTCCATGAGGCGGGGTCATCTGCATCTGCTAGCAGGCCAATGGCACATCCTTGGTTGCGCAGCGCGTACATTCCTCTTCTTGGCGGAGTATCGTTTCCTATCAGAGTTGCGGCCGTTACGCTATTGGCGCCATCACTGCCTGGTGTTCCGGCCGAGAACGGGTATGATCCGCTTACCGGCACAGCCTGAACGGATTGTGCCGAAGCGACTACTAGCTGGGAGGGTCCACGTAGAACGCCGTTGCCATTGTTTACGGCGTTCGCAAGGTTATCCCAGAACTGTGCCCCTGACCCGCTCAGGTTATCAAAAATTTCTGGGCTTTGGCCAGGAAGAGTTATGGTCAAACGCCAGCTATTGGCCGCGGATCCATTTCCAAGCGTTACGATCAGGCCATTTCCCGTGCTGCCAGTATAAGCGGCCGTAAAAATCACTGCGCCTAAAATTTCTAGGCTGGCGGCGCTGTCTGTTCCATCTGTTACTCGTACGCAGCGGAAATTCGCTGCGCCCTGCTGGACCGCAGTTGCTATCTGGGTACCCAGGTCATATTTTCGAGCCATCACCGGCCCAAACGCTGCGGCATAGTCGTTCATGCTGCCGATGACCACAGGTTCGCCTACAGGCCCCCAACTCGCTGTCCCCACCACACCCACAATATCGGTCGGCACGCCATTGAGTAATAATGACTGGGGTGGTACGATCTGCACATAAAGGTCAGGCACCACCAGCGCAGTAGTATTAATAGCGCTTTGCTGAACGATCGGCATGGCTTAGCTTCCCTTCGCCAATATGCGCACCACATAATTCGCATTCCCACCAGTCAGAATTGACTGGACTAGCGTAGTATCTTTAATCAAATCTCCCCGTTTGAATGTGCCAAACGGTTTCAATACCACGAGATGATAATTCATTATTGCCTCAGCTTTGATATGTTCCCAGCACAGCCGAATTGACGGTGGCCGTCATTACTCCTAATAGCATTGCGGGTGTCGTTTGCGCGTAGGTTGTCGGATATTCGACGGCATACATAAGGTCACGTCTATAGAGGGAAGCATTAGCGCTTTCATCGGTGGTTAAGCTGTTAGCAAAACGCAAACGCGCGAATGAACCATCTGGCAAAGCAATAAAATTATTTTTCATGAGTGCAGCATCTACAACCGGCGCTATCATATCCCGGAGCATCGGCGTGGGGCACCACATTGCAACCCGGAAGTCTTGAGCCTGACGTCTTACTTCCTGCAAAGACTGCATTCCCCTAACTACCCGCGCCTGGAAACGGGTTGCCTCTGGCACCATCAAACTTGTTCCGCTGTAGTTGACAATCCAGCCGCCCTCTCGCAACAGTACGGCCAAATTGCTCGCCACTGTTGCAGCGCTGTCATTCTCTTGGACGGCATATGGATAGGCCTCGCCATCGACTAGCACTCCTGCCAGCAACCCTGGAGAACAAGTCCCAAAAAATGATGCCGAAACCTCATTCACGTTAACCGTTAGTGTTCCAGTTGGCGGCGTCAAGCTCTGCCAAACCCTAGGGTAGCGCGTCACATTCCGTATGGGTGCATCGGTCGCGCTAACCGAAATATGGGCCATTCCTTTTGCTAAATCGGTATCCAGTGCCGGTGCCATCGGCCAGCCACGATAAATTTTGCAGTCCGGTCCTACTACGCTTGCCGTTGCGGTTCCTTCTGGGTACAATACGTTCGCCACAATCGATGCAAGGGCTGCTTCTACATCCGTTTGATCTGCCATCAGCGCACCGCCTGCACAACAAAAATCCGCCATATGCCAGATAATTCTTCCACACTGCTTACGGCAAAGCGCTCTCCTCGTTGATTGCTAAGAATATCCGCAACCCGTGGCACTACGCCAGCCACCATGGGCAATAGGGCCGTTACTCCCGGAACTTTGGTATCATCAGGGAGGCCATTCCGGGTACGGTCGCCACTACCGCCGCCTACCAGCAAGCTGGCGGGATAGTCCGTAACCAAGGGTATCTCGGCCCCGGGTTCCATCGTGCCATACTCATTCAGCCCTACAGTTGCCGTAACACCCGGCCTTGCCAAGCTGATGCACGCGTTTGTCATAACTGCCAGCATTGGCTTTGGCGGTTCCATCGCCGCCACAAACGCCACGCCGTCCGGCCCAGAGAGATAGTCGCCTACCCGCAGATAAGACCAATCTACCCAAGCTTGCCGGTACGGTGTCGTCAGGCCTGCGGGGCTGTTAACTGCCCCGCTGGGCAACACAAAAGCCACGCATAACCTCATGAACCGGTTTGCCGGGTTCAGCGGCGCTGCCAGACCGTCCGGGCGATACGCGTCATACCAAAACCCAGTCCGTCTCGCGGCACACCCCGCGCCATAAGCCAGCCGATCAGCCAGGCGCAACCCATCCATCTCATACCACCAGCGTCATGCCGCACTCGGCAAGAGCGGCGCCGGGAGCCACACCGAGAAATCCGCACAGCCGCCGTCGCCAGCCGTCGAATAGAGCATTTCTGTCTCGCAACTCCGCAGCATTATGGGTCCAGGCCGCAGCGCTCTCGGTATCTAGATTTTCGGAAATAGGCGGAATCGACGCTTCAAGCGATGCAAGGGTAGAAATATATTGTAAGACCACTGCCATCTCTGCTGGTGCCAGGTTGTTCAGTCGATATTCGAGAGTTCCATAAGATTGAAAAAATCGCCAGGAACTGAACCCTGCTGCGCCGGCCCCGTAGGCGGAATAACCGCAAAACCGGCGGATGTCTGTTTTCTGTGCGTCGGTGAAAGACGCGGGTGGAGAACCGCTCATCAATACGCATCCCCATCACCGAGGGTAAAATAGACGTTTCCAGTACCGGCACTCAGCAACACAGCAGCATTTGTCACGAAAGGTCCAGCATCTACAAGCATTCTTCCCCCTGGCGGCACTGGTGTGTCAGCCACGCTGGCACTCAGGGCAGAGGCTCTTCCCAGCCGGAAGAACGCTATAGCAGTGGTTGAATTATATACCAGCAACGCTTGGCCGCTTCCCGCTAATGGAATGTTCGTACTGGTTGTGGTGGCCGCCGCCATCGCCGTCCCTGCTGGACGGAATGGCTGTGTTAAACCTGTCGCCATCCGTTGGCTCCTTAGCCGACATGCTCGAGCATCACTGCTCGCTTGTAGTTAGCATTGGTAGCGGTTGGCACGGTAAGGGGCGTTGTGGTGGTATCGGAGGGTGCGCAAAACCCGCCAATCCAGTACCAGCTTTGCGCGATAATCTGCTGTAAACGGTCAACCGGCTCTCTCGTCACCATTGCCACCCCGTCGATCACTTGCACCAAGCTGTCTTTAGGAGCTACATCATCCGCGGCCATGCCGGAGAAATCACCTTCAATCAATGCCCCCTGTCCGCAGACGATTGGGCGACGGACATTCAATCCGGCTATTGATGGGTGCGCCTGCACATAGGCTTCCGTAGTGGTGATGAAACGCAGACCAAGGAAATCGCTTACCATACCCTGCTGAAAAATTGGGTTTGAAGATGTTGCGCCAGTGAATAATTGCTTGAAGTCTGCATCGCCAAAAAGCTGCCGCGCCGAGACTGGGTCAAGATAGCAGTTATACACACCCTCCACCGTCGGTACGGCGTTACGTCGCAATAGGGCGACTGCGTCCAGAAGACTGGCCATGGTTAGCGTGTCGGTAGCCTGCAGCGCGGCGGTGGTCAGCCGCCCGGCCGGACGCACAATGGCACTCGCCGTCGCCGCCTTAACCGTATTCCCTGCCGTGCCGTCAGCTATGGTCACATTTGTGGAGAATGTTAATTGCCCAGAAATTCCGTTTGGCGCGGTTGACGTATTGGTCGCGTCCGGCGTCGCCCCTGTAAGGGTATAGACATTGCTGCCCACGGTTACGGAAAGCGGTGCGCTGGCGGAAACCGGCTGCTGCACCCCGTTCGTGAATACGGTTTGAAATCCACGGATGTCATCCACTTCGATGTTGGGAGCGGCGCTGCCCAACGTGAGAACGACGCGACTGTTGCCACCAAAATAAGGCGCAAACAAAGCATTGCGGGCAAGTTCATCAAGGCTGCGTGCCGCTTGCTCACCATTCGTGGCAGCATTCTGCAAAAACTGTGACGCAATGCCGACCCGGCTTGTCACCATATTCAAGTCCTGGGTCGCGGCATAAAAATTCAGCGAGATCGTGTATTGCTCTACGCCCCAATTGCTGGAAACCAACCCGTTATCAAGATTTGTATTGCTGGCGGCGGCTAGAGGCGTGGTGACGCTCGGCTTTAATCCAGCACGCGTCTTAGTCAGTGTCTCGCCGATCCCCACAGAAAACTCCTCGCGGTCGGCGATCATCCGGTATCCCAAGCGTGATTTTAGAGAGGTTTCAAACTCTCTCTCCAAAAATCCCTGTAGAATAATTGGCTGGAGCACAGCCGGAAAATTTTGAATTCCCATCGTTTGTACTATCTCCAAAGTTCAGGCGTAAATCCCGGCGTCCGCCTTGGCGGCGGGCACAACGAGACGACGATTTTGCTTCTGCCTAGCGGCGCCGTACCAGCGCGGCGCGCGCGTTTAGCCATTCCTCGCGGCTCATCTCATTGGCGTGGCGGGGCCGCGGCGGTTCCGGCCGGGGCGCGGTGGCAGCAGACGAGGATGATTTCCCACCGGGAAAAAGCCAAGGCTTCGCTCGTTTCAGTTGTGCGAGTACGGCTGCGGCATCCTTTAGTTCTCCCGTCTCGGTCACGTTCAGTTTATCTGTTTCAATTAATTTCAAACCATCGAGATCGATCATTCCCGCCTTTATCGCTTCCGCCTTCAATTCAGCGCGCACAATTTTTTCCATGACTTCTTTTTGCATCTGCACCAGGGCCGCCTCAGCTGCCTCCGCCCGCAATTGCCAATTCTCGGTACTATCGACTTCATCAGTCATGGAGCGTCCTGTTCAATCGCATTCAATTCTGCTTCAATATCTTTGATATCATTCATTGCTGCTGTAGCCTTAACAGCAGCCCCACGCGAAATTTGTCCCGCATTCGCCAGTGTCGCCACAGCCTGCGCCTCCTTAAGCCGGTCATCAGCGGAAAGTGGGTACCATCGCGGCCAGCGCAGGCCGAGCGTCTGGTTACGATCAAGGGCCGGCACCGCCTCGCCACGCATACTCAGTTGAAAAATATTCGATGCTTTCACAACCATTCCGGCCAGCGCCAATATGCCACCCTCACCATAGGAAATTCGAAGATTGTCAGCGAGCCAGATTAGGCCCTGATTCATCAGTTCCAGCGCCCGTCCGGATTGTGGCGCCGCCAGTTTTTCAGCGCTCGCCCGATTTCCATGCACGCTCTCCAGTGCGAACTCTCGTAATGTCCGTACATAAGAGATCACTGCCTCCGCAGCCGTCCCACCAATCTCCAGTAGCTTGGCGTCTCCCTTTTCTGAAACCACAAGTGCATTTCCTGCGCCTTTGATGATTTCGTTGTCACTTGTAGCCGGCTCCTTGATTAGCAAAGTCGGGTCAGAACTGTATTTCAACCCCCGTCCCGCCTGGCTCAGCTGGTAGTCTATTTCTATATTTGTCTCGATCGCAGACCGGAATGTACACGCACCGTCAACACCTTCGCCGCCGGGAAGATTCTTGATCCACACCAAGGGGACAAACCCGAGCCCATGCTCGACACTTCGACTCTCATCCTTTACCGGCGCGGCCATCGCCATATCGATTGGCCAGGGTAGAAACCAAGTCTCGGTTTGCGCGTCCCAAATGCGCTGAAACCAGTAGAGCCCGGTTGGGTCGACGTCCTCATATCCCTGGGCCAGCAAATCGGCGCCGTTCACCTTATATCTCTCGGTCACCCGCGCCAGTTCGTCCGGCGCCGTCGCGCTCCATACCGGGGTGAGGTAAAGGCTCTCCAGGACGGAAAAAAATATCCGTCCACTTAACACCCGAAACAACACCGCCACAGACCCGACCGAGCCGCGCAGAGCCGCATCAATCATCACCTCGTTCAACCTCGCCTCGGTGAGGAGTCCGCTCAAAATCCGGGAGGTGTTTTCATCCGGTGATTCAATGGCAGGAAAATGCCCAGCGCTGAACAATAGCGCTACGGAATCTTCAACCACTACCCGGCACAATCCGTAGCGTACGGAGGGACGACGCAACCGCAACGGAATATACTCCCCCGCCCCGTTGCGTTCCTCATGAAATTGATAAGGAAGATTGTCATAAAGGGTCCCATCCAGGACGCGCCGCAGGGCCTCTAGCCGCGCGACCCTAGCTGGCAGCGCCCTGTCCACGGGGATGGCATCGCAAATCGTCTCGAACATAAAGCGTTCATAACTCCTGCTCAGCGGCTCAAAAGTGGCACAGTCAATCGCCGCGCCGGTTGCGGTGTCAAAATAGCCAAGCTGTTCACGGCCCGGGCTAGCGCATCAATTTGATCGTCATTTGCTCCATGCGGAAACCCGCGCATTTCGGCTAGAAAAGCATCATTCCAGGGCGCGGCGAGGATCGCGAGATTTCCCCCATCCACTTGCGTGGCGGCAGGCATGGCTCGCACCCTTTTCGGTTCACGCTCCGGGCTGGAGATCACCTTGAACCCAGCCAAACCGCGCGTAAGCATCGCGATCTGGGCGGCTCCCGCCTGGCCAGGGTCCTGAGGCAGGGAGATGATCACACCCGGTCCATCCAGCCGGGCCGTATCACGGATTCGCGCCTCCACTTGGGCGGGCGTTTCCTGCACGCGCAATACGTCCAGAACCACCAGCCGATCATCCGCCGTCACGCCCAGTTTCAAGCCCACCGTGTAATCGGGGCGGCGGCCGGGTCCCGGCAGGCTCCCGGCAAGGTCCCAAGCCCTGATGCTCATTCGCAACTCAGGCGCTACGATCAGCCTTACAATACCACCGACCCGAAAGAGCTCCGCCTCGCTCGGGCGCGGCGCCTGCTGGTACATGGCGGCAAAGGTTCGCTCTCCCGTCTCCTGGCGACGGCGTTGCAGGGCTTCCAACCCCTGCGATTCCGGCCATAGCGGTTCCCCTGGAGCCCGGCCCAGCGGGTCATCCACTTCGGCCAAAGCAGGCAGGCGGAGGCAACGCCATCCGGTCTCGGTGGCCAGCAACCGCCCGGCCAGATCGTCCTCGTGCCAGCGCGTCATGATAAGAACGATCCGCCCGCCAGGTTTCAGGCGCGCAGTCAACTCGGCCCGGTACCAGTCAAACAACATGTCCCGCGCCACTTGGCTTTCCGCCTCAGCCCAATTCTTTACCGGGTCATCGATCACGATCAGGTCCGCTCGGCGTCCCGTAATCGGCCCCCGCACACCGGCGGAAAAATATTCCTGTCCAGCCGCCAGGGCGAAGCGGGAAGCCGCCTTGGCCGTCGGCGCTATTTCCACACCCAGCCAGCCGCCATGCCGGGCGAGCGCCGCCTTCACCCGGCCTCCGAAATAATGGGCGAGCGATGCGGTATGCGCCGCCGCGATCACCTGGGTTTCTTTCCGCCGTGCCATGAACCACGCCGGAAACAGCACTGATCCGTAGGTTGACTTGGCAGAACCAGGCGGCATCTGCACCATCAGCCGGTCACACCGGCCCTGGGCAAGGCCTTCCAGTTCGGTGATCAGCAATTCATGGTGGGGAGCCGGTTTTTGCGCCACCTCCCGCATCGCACGGCGGGAGAAAGCCAGAAACCCTGCCGCCTTGCCCGTTCTGCCGATAACCGCCCCGCTCTTGTTCAGTAGAACCAGTGTAGCCATGTCTTTACGTCAAAGTGGGGCAGGTGGGCAATGTAAAAATATCGTCTTGTTAGTTTTTTTATCTTTCTGACAATGCGCGCGTGATCATGTCCATGGCTTGCCCATGCCATCTCTGAACGGATTTATGGTCCGCGCCGAGCAGCTTACCCAATCGGCGCCAAGGGTAGAGATGCCGTCCCGTCAGAGGATGCACAAGCGCCCTCGCTCCAGCGATCCTCCGCAGAACATATTGCCTATCAGGTATGAACAGCAGCCAAGAAAACGCCTCATCCATGCGAGAAACAGCAGCGGCAGGCGGGGCGGGGGCGCGCAGCCGCGCGCCTTCCCAGCCATAGGCGTCTAGCGCCGTATGCACCACATCGAGCCGGATCTGCTTTAATCCCGTCGAATAGCCTCTCGCCGGCATGGCCAGCAGCGTCGCGCCCGCCTCCTCAAGCCTTAGAACGAGAGCTTCAACGTTCAACCTATCATTTGTCATGTTCATCTTCTCCAGGAAAGGGCGCATCGGTCAAAAGACCCCAGGTCAAAGGGTGGCCCGCGCGTAAAGGCTGCCTGTTTGGATCATCCAGTCCTTCCTCATCAGCGCCTTTCAGTACAGGGGGCGGGCGAGGCGGAGCAAAAGCGCGTAGGCGCCGCCCACGCTCGATGACGGTATTTCGGGACAATCCCAGCTCACGGCCAATCGCCGCCCAGGTCTCTCCTGCTCCGCGCATCTCACAAATCACGCGGTCGGCGTCTTGGGTCCATTCTCTCGCTTGCGGCATGTCTCACCTCACGTTCGATGCCATACGTTATTTATGCTAACAATAGATGTCAAGCTAAACTAACGTTGTGTTTTTAAGACCTGGCGTTAGAATGAATTATGCCATCCAAGAAACAGCCTCCACCCGAAACCGTGGGTGCCCGGATCCGGGCACTGCGCCTCGCCGCGAACATGACGCAAGACGAACTCGCGGCAAAACTCAGCGTTTCTCGCTCCGCGATCGCCCAATGGGAGACGGACCGCGCCGGTCAAATCCGTGAAAACATAGAAAAAATCGCCAAAGCGCTCAACACGTCGCTTGGCTATTTGGTCTCGGGGGAAACCGGCTCTCTCACAGGCGATGAATTGGCGCTGATGCGGCTTTACCGCGCCTGTGCGCCCGAAGACCGGCGCGTGCTCCTGCTCACCGCGCGCCGCCTTGCCAAGGTGTGAGTTTAAGCGGCCGGCGCGTTTGGGCTAATCCTTGCCCAGGCGCAGCAATCGCAACTCTCGGTAAACCCCGCCCTCGCGCGAAAAATGTTGATTATAATAGGGATCGTTCGGCAGCACATCGGCGTAGCGCTGCCGCATTACCTCGTTCTCGAACATAAACCGCGCCAGCTTCGCCTGGTCGAAATCGTCGCCCCGGCTAATGCTCTCCCGATGCTCGGCCACCGCATCTGGTGTGTAAATGATCTTCCACCCCGCCTGGCGCAGCTTCACGCATAAATCCACATCGTTAAAAGCTATGGAAAGCTCTTTTTCATCGAACCTTCCCACCTGGTCAAATGCGGCCTTGCGCACCAGCATACATGCCGCCGTCACCGCGGAAACCTCCTGCGCGGTAATCGCATGCGCCATATATCCGGGTGCGTTGCGTGCCAGACCGCGAAACGCGTGGTCGGCCACCCCGCCCACGCCCAGCACCACCCCGGCATGTTGCACCGTGCCGTCCGGATAGAGCAGCTTGGCTCCCACGGCCCCTATTTTCTCATCCGCCAGCATCTCATCCAGCATCCGCCGCAGCCAGTCCGGTTCGCGCACGAACACGTCATTATTCATAAACAGCAAAAATTCCTGGCGTGCCTCGCTCACGCCTATATTATTAATACGGGAATAATTGAACGGCTCGGCAATATGCAAAACCCTGGTTCCCTGGATATTCGCCTGGGCGGAGGCAAAGCGCGCCGCCTCGGGCGTAGTGGACCAGTTATCGAGAAGAAGGATTTCGTAATTCACTCCTTTGGTGTTTTGGCGGATCGCCTCTACGCATTCTCTTGTCATCTCCACATGGTCGCGGTAGGGAATGAGGATGGTGACGCCCGTTTTTTTAATCTGCGCCGCCGGCAATTTCCATTCCACTTGGTAACAAGTTAGGCCGCCGCGCGGCTCTACCGTCGCGGTCAGGCTCCGGCGGGCGAGATGCGCCGCTACCGCCTTGGCCCCGGCCAGAGCCGCCTTCGGCTTGGCGCCAGTTCCCGCCGCCGCGGTTGAACTCGCCGTCTTGCGCCAATGATAAAGAATTTCGGCGACGTGATGGATCTGTTCCGGCTCCAATGTCTCGCTCAGCCGCAACAGCAGATCATGGTCCTGGGCCCCGTCCAGTTTGGGATCCAGCGCTCCCACCCTGCTCAAGGCCGCCGCCTCTACCATCACGAAATGGCAGATATAATTGATATCGAGAAGAAGACGGTAGTTGAAATCGGGCTTGAAATGCGGTTCGCTCAAAGCCCCGCCCCGTTCAACCTTGTCCTCATCCGAATAAAGCAGTTTCGCGCCCGTCGCCGCCTGCGCCAGCAGCATGATTTTCAGAGCTTCTGGCTCCAGCAAATCATCATGATCGAAAAATCCAATGAAAGCGCCCCGCGCCGCCTTGAGCCCGTCATTTGTCGCCCGGGCGATGCCGCCGTTGCGCCCGCGCCGGATCACCCGAATGCGCGGCTCCGCCCCCTCCAACTCCTCCAAAACTGCGGCCAAAGCCTTATCTCCGCTGGCATCGTCCACCAGCAGTAACTCCCAGTTGGGGTGGGTCTGCGCCCGTACCGAATCAATCGCTGCAAGAAAATCACCCAGACCCGGCCGGTAAACGGGACAGATCAGTGAGACCAGCGTATCCCCCACATCCGCCCTGCCATAACGCGCTAGGCTGCGCGGCAGAGCCAGCTGGCGGGATTCCAGCGCCCAACGGGAATAATCGGCAAGAAGAAAACGCTCGCGCGGAATCGCCGCCTTGAGTTCCTTTTTCAGATGATAGGCGAAGCTGAACAATTCATCGGTTCGGCGGATCAGCGCCTCGATCTTCTCTCGCGCGGAATCGCCGGGAAACGTAATCTCCAGCGGGCTGCCGCTCAGCTCCTCACGTTCAGGCAGAGAAAATATTTTTATCTCCAGCCTTTCACGGCAGCGCAATTCCGGCGGCAGGGCAAAAGCAAAGCCGCACGCCGAATCCGCGCCGAGCGCCTCGGCGACATCACCTCGAAACTGGTCGGCCAGCACCTCGGCCACCGGCTGGCCTTCATGCATCGCCAGCAAGCGCACGCCTCCCGTCTTGGTGCCCGCACGGTCATCCACCCGCAGCGCCCAGCCCTGAATCAGCCCGTCCACCAAGCCATCCACCACGGCCAACAACCGCACCGGCTCTTCGAGCACGAAATTATATTCAAACCCCGCGCCGCCCGCGCGGGAGCCTATGGGCATCAGCGCGCCGTCCAGCGTCGCGAAGCACAGGCGGTGATGCACACCGTCGCGGAACCGGGCCGGGATTTCGTAGGTAAAGCCAATCCTGTCGTTGGCGAGATTGACAAGCCGGCTATCCTCGCGGCGCAGATCGCAATCCAGTACATCAGTGATCACGTCATCGATGATCACCCGTAGTTTGAGGCTTTCGGCCGGGTTGTCGAAATCCACCGCCCAGCCACTGAGAACCCCCTCCTCGGCCCTGTCGAGAAAGGATAGTAAATTGCGCTCGGGCTTCCGCACCGGCATGGTAGCGGCTTTCTCGCGCCCCGGTCTTTTCATGGTCATGCCATCACCCTGCCCCCATCCAGCCGCGACAGCGCCGCCGGAAGCAGCCGTGCCAACCGCTCGGCCCATTGTTCCTGCCCCGCCGCCTCGGCGATGAGATCTTGGCGGATCTCGATTTCCACGTAATCGAGGCCGCCGCGCTCGGCATGGACCGGCACGCCGTAATCCGTTTCATCGCTTACCCGGTAGGGCGCGTTTTCCGCCACTACAAGCCCGCCTTCACCCCGC
Organism: Acidocella sp.; assembly: GCF_027352905.1. Classification (GTDB taxonomy): domain Bacteria; phylum Pseudomonadota; class Alphaproteobacteria; order Acetobacterales; family Acetobacteraceae; genus Acidocella. The sequence goes on along the minus strand of NZ_DAIEIF010000013.1, from coordinate 69,084 downwards.
AACAGCGCCGCCAATTCCCGGGAAAGACGGGGATTGCGGTTATATAGAACGGCAATGTCCATTGAGCGCGCTTGCCCCAAATAAACCGGGGTGAAGCTGTGCATCGCCACATAGACCGTGCGCGGCCGCGCCGCGATCACCCTATGGATGGCGCCATGATAGGGGTCGAAAATCGCAGCCAGCCGTGCTGCCTTCGCCACCTTGTCCAGCGCCGCATTTCCAGGCACCGGCGTCGCCTCGCTTAGTTGGGGAAAGGCGCTCGCCACGCCGGGCTGGCGGTTGCAATCCACCACCAGGCGGGAGTAGTTCTGCAAAATGGCCGTGGCATCCAGCGCCTCGCTCAGCCGCCGCGTCACCCCGCCAATGCCAATATCCCAGGCGATATGCCGCGCGCGCTCGGCCTCCGGCAAACCTAGATCGCCCAGAATACGGGGGATCAGCCGCCCGGCATGGTCCGCGGTCAGCAGAAATGGACTGACCCCCGCCGGCCGCTCGATTTCATAGGCGGGCGGCTCGTCGTGATGCAGCAATCCCATGCGCGACGCCCTTCTCCTTCAGTGCCGCCAGCTGATCCGTTCCGGCCGCCCTCGCGCCGGATCGAAATCCATCCACTGGCCATTTTGCAGCGATTCGCCGGTCATCGCCAGAATAAAACCCCAATGGCTCACCAGCAGGGTCCGTTCTTCATCCTTACGGGCGGCCATCATGGTCCGGAACGCGTCGGCGCGGGCGATGACAGCGGCCTCGCTTTCGACTCCCTCATGCCACCAGCGCTCTGGCAAATGCCCGAATTCATGTTGTGGAAACCGCCCGGCCAGCAAAGCCGGGGCGCTGCCGACATCGCAAGCAAAGGCGGTGCGCTCCCGCACCTCATGCATCACTTCCATCGTCACGCCGGGCAGATCCATAAAAGGCTGGGCGGTCTGCAGCGCCCGCGTATAAGGTGAGACGATAACGCGCCGAATGCCCTTGTCAGCCAGCGCCGCCGCCGCCGCCCGCGCCTGTTCATGGCCCAGCGGGGTTAATTCGGGGTCCTCAATTCCAGGGTCGCGCCGCGTCTCGGTGAAGTGCAAGTTAAAATAACTTTGCCCGTGGCGGAGCAGAAACATGAACGGTCCTTTAATCCTGCCCAGCCTGGCGGGCCACTCCATTGCACCATATGTCGGCGGCGCCGCCAACTCCGGCTTGCCCGCGCCGCCGGGCCGCGCCAGTATGGTGGCGGTCTCATAGAGGGTAATGGTGTCCGATAATATTCTCCAATCGCTCGGCGGCTTTCCCGTCATACTGGTGATCCTCGCAGGCATAGCCGTGTTTCTCGCGCTCCGCCTGCGCTCGGTTCTGGGCAAGCGCATCGGGTTTGAAAAACCGCCTGTATCCGCGCCTCCGGGCAGGAATCCCGCGCCCCAGGCCCCGGTCATCGAGGGGCAGGCATTGCCGCTCCCCCCCGCGGGCCGTTCGGTGCCGGACCCGCGCTCGGAGCTCGGCCAGCGTCTCATGCAAATCGTCAACCGCGATCCCCAATTCGATCCGCCGTTATTTCTCGCCCAAGCGGAGGAAAATTTCCGCAAAATCGTCACCGCCTTCGCCGATGGCGACCGGGCGACCCTGCGAGCCCTGCTCTCCCCCCATGTTTACCAGACCTTCGAGGCGGCTATCGCGGCGCGCGAGGCAGCGGGGGAACGCCAGCGCACCGAAATCAAATCCATTCTTTCCGCCGGTATTGAGGACGCGCAAATCGCCGGCGACGTCGCGGGCATCGTGGTGCGTTTCGTCTCAGCGCAGAAGCATGCCCGGCTGGATGCCAGCGGCTCCACCATCCCCGGCAGCGAAGAAGAGACTGACCTCTCCGATCTGTGGACCTTCGAGCGCAATCTGCGTGGCGCGGACCCGGTCTGGCGCCTATCCGCGGCGCGCAGCGGCTGAAGCCAATGCGCCGCCGCCTTTTCGCGCTTGCCGCCGCCCTGGCACTCGCCGCTTGCGCCACCCAGCAGCCTGAAAACGGCCCCAACGCGCCTCCGGGGCGGGAAATCCCCATCGCCAGCCTGCCGGGCTGGCAGCAGGATGATGCCGCCGCCGCGCTGCGCAGCTTCGTCACCAGTTGCAAAATCATTCTCCACATGCCGCCGGACACACCCCTCGGCGGCGCTGGCCTGGCGCAAGAGCGCGCGGGCCAGGCCGGGCTGTGGCAACCCGCCTGCACCGCCGCCCTGGCGATCGCCCCCAACGACCAGCCCGCCGCCCGCCAGTTCTTTGAGAGCTGGTTCGATGCCTATGCCCTTCCCGGCCAGGCGCTCGTCACCGGCTATTTCGAGCCGGAGGTTCCGGGCTCCCGCAATGAAAGCCGGGGCTATACCGTACCGCTCTTCGCCAAACCGCCCATTGCCTCCCTCGCCAATTTGCCGCGCTCCGCCATCGACGCGGGAGCCCTCAACCGCCAAGCTCCGGTCACAGCCTATGTCACCAACCCAGTCGATGCCTTCATGCTGCAAATCCAGGGAGCCGGGCGTATCGTCCTGCCTAACGGCAACGTCCTTCGGGTCGGCTTCGATGGACAGAATGGCCAGCCCTACACCCCAATCGGGCGGGTTCTCGTGCAAATGGGCGCGCTCCAGCCGGACAATGTCAGCTATCAAAGCATCTCGGCCTGGCTGAATTCGCACCCAGACCAGGCGCGGGACGTGATGGAGCAGAACGCCCGCTATGTTTATTTACGCCCTCTCGGCTATTTGCCAGAGGATGAGGGAGCGCCCGGCACACTCGGCGCGCCACTCACGGCGGAGCGGTCAACGGCGGTGGACAAAACCGTGCTGCCGCTGGGCGCGCCGCTTTTTGTCGCCACCAGCGACCCGGTGACCGGGGCGCCGCTCAATCTCCTCACTGTCGCCCAGGATACGGGCGGCGGCATTCGCGGCGCGAACCGGGCCGATATTTTTTTTGGCGCCGGGCCGGATGCCGAACAAACTGCCGGCTCCATGCGCCAGCCGGGGCAGCTCTATTTATTGCTCCCCCGGCAACCCAGGCCCGCCGCTTGAGTCCCGCTTGTCGGCGCAGGGGTAAACCATTACAGCCCGCCAAAGGAGGCGAAGGGAACCCCCAATGAGCACGCAATCTGGCAACGCCGAAAAACTTCGGCCTGCCATTCTCATCGGCGTCCTGGGCGTCGTTTACGGCGATATCGGCACCAGCCCGCTCTACGCGCTGCAAACCGCGATCTCTTATTTCAACGGGCCGAAGCTGGTGGCCGAAGACGTGCTGGGCATCATATCGCTCATCACCTGGGCGCTCGCCATCACCGTCACCATCAAATACGTCATCATTATCATGCGGGCGGATAATGACGGCGAGGGCGGCACGCTGTCGCTCATGGCACTGGCCAGCCGGGTCGCCCGCAACGACCAGACACGCCGGGCGGTAGGTCTCATCGGTATTATCGGCGCCGGATTATTCTTTGGTGACGGTGTCATCACCCCCGCTGTCTCTATTCTTTCAGCTGTTGAGGGAATCGAAGTCGTCGCCCCCAGCCTGAGCGAGGTGGTGCTCCCCATCGCCATCGCCGTCATCATCGGATTGTTCCTGGTGCAACGCCACGGCACCGCCAAGGTTGGGCGCGCCTTCGGCCCCGTGATGGCGCTCTGGTTTCTCTGCCTCGGCCTTCTGGGGCTGGCTCAGATCGTCCAGCATCCTGGCGTTCTCATCGCCCTCAACCCTTATTTCGGCGTTACCTTCATTGCCCGTCATGAGAAAATCGCCTTCCTCGCCTTGGGCGCTGTGGTGCTGGCGGTGACGGGGGCGGAAGCGCTCTATGCCGATATGAGCCATTTCGGCCGGCGGCCGATCCGCGTCTCATGGGTATTCTTTGTGCTGCCCTGCCTCCTCCTCAATTATTACGGCCAGGGCGCCCTGGTCATCGCCCATCCTCATGCCGCGAGCAACCCGTTTTACCATCTCGCCCCCCATGTTCTTCAGGTGCCGTTGATCATCCTGGCGACATTTGCCACAGTCATCGCCAGCCAGGCGGTCATCACCGGAGCCTTTTCAGTCTCTCGCATGTGCGTCCAACTCGGCCTGCTGCCGCGTATGGAGGTGCGCCATACCAGCGAAACGGAGCAAGGGCAGATTTACGTCCCGCAGGTCAACACCATCCTCGCGGCAGGTGTTCTGTTGCTCGTGCTGGCCTTCAAATCATCCGGTGCCCTGGCCTCGGCCTATGGCATAGCCGTCACCGGCACCTTCCTGTGTGACAACACCCTCGCTGCCTTCGTCTACCGCCGGCAATTCGGCTGGTCCCGGCCCGCCACCATTGCGCTGTTCGGCGCGATCGGTCTGGTAGACTTCGCCTTCTTCGCCGCCAACTCCCTCAAAATCATCGAGGGCGGCTGGGTACCGCTGGTTATCGGCCTGTCCATCATCTTCATCATGACAACTTGGCGGCGCGGCCGCCAGCTTCTCCTGGCGCGATGGCAGCAGGACAGCCTGCCACTTTCCACTTTCCTGGCGCGGCTGCCCCAGTCGCGCATCGTGCGGGTTCCGGGCACGGCGGTATTTCTCACCGGCAATCTGGATTTCGTGCCCAACGCGCTTCTTCATAACCTCAAGCACAATAAGGTGCTGCACGAGCAGGTATTCTTCGTCACGGTTCGTAACCTGGACATCCCCCAGGCCGCGCCCGGCGAGCGTGTCCGGGTCGATCAAGCCGCGCCTGGCATCTACAAAGTTGCGCTCTATTATGGGTTTATGGAGAGCCCCAACGTGCCGCGCGCGCTTGAGAGCCTCAATGCCCAAGGCATCGAATTCAAGCCGATGCAGACGAGCTATTTCGTCGGGCGGGAGACGGTCGTGCCGGCGGCCGTACCCAAGCTGCGTTTCCTCCGCCGCTGGCTTTTCCTGTTCATGACCCGCAATTCAATTTCCGCCACGGAATTTTTCCGCATCCCCTCGGATCGCGTAGTCGAACTCGGGGTGCGTATCGCCATCTGACGCCTGCGGCATCAGCCGAAAGCATAGGCATCCATGCGAAGAAATCCATACTCAACCGAGCTGTGAAGCCGGCGCGCTGGCGCGCCCGGCCCGGCCGCCGCCAGAGCCACGTGCAGCGGCAACAAATGTTCCTCGCTCGGGTGCTGGGCCATGGCATAGGGAGCCAGGCGGCGATACGAAGCGAGCGCCGCCACATCCCCGGCCATGATCTTCTCGTCCATCCATTGGCTGAATTGGGTTACATCCGGCGTTTCCGCCGCGTCAGCCGCCAGCCGCCCGGCCCGGAACCGGCGCAGGTCATGGGTGAAGCTGCCAGTGCCGAGCACGAGCACGCTCTCCGCGCGCAGAGGCCCCAACGCCGCGCCCAGCGCCAGATGATGCGCCGCACCAAGCTGCGTCTGGACCGAGAGTTGAATTACTGGGATTTCGGCAGCGGGATAGGCCAGCATCAGCGGCACCCAGCTGCCATGGTCGAGTCCTCTTGTTTTATCCATTTTGCAGGGCAACCCGGCCCCTGCCAGCAGCGCCGCCACGCGCGCCGCCAGCCCATGCGCCACGGGCGGAGTGTAGCGCAAAGCATAAAGCGGCTGGGGAAAGCCGTAAAAATCATGGATCGTCTGGTTTTCGGGCGGGTCACTCACCATCGGCGCCTCGGTTTCCCAATGGGCCGAGACCGAGAGAATCGCCGCAGGCCGGGGAAGCAACCCGCCCAGGCTTTCCAGAAAGCGCCGGGCCGGGCTATCCTCGGCGATGGTCATGGGCGATCCATGGCTGATGAAAACTGTGGGCAGCATAGCGGAATTCTGCGCGGCTTCGTCCGGCGGAGCAAGCGGCGCAATCCGGCCTTGTCATTCTGGCCTTGCCAGGAGAGCAAAAACCGCCAATTTACGGATAATATTCAGGACAAACTCAGTTCGCTTTCGCGGATAAGGAACGGCAATGTTTATCGAAACCGAAGCCACACCCAACCCGGCCACCCTCAAATTTCTCCCCGGTCAAGTTATATTAGGCGACAAGACGGCGGATTTCCCAGACGCCGACGCGGCGCTAATCTCCCCGCTGGCGGAGGCGCTGTTCGGGCTTGAAGGCGTCATCCGCGTCTTTCTCGGTGGGGATTTCATCACCATCACCAAAAGCGAGGACGCCTCCTGGGCGGCCTTGAAACCCCAGGTGCTGGGACTTTTGATGGAACATCTTGTGGCGGGCAGGCCGATCCTGCGCGAGGGCGTGGCCTTGGTGGAGGAGGATGTCGACCCGGCTGACCGGGAAATCGCCGCGCAAATCAAGGATTTGCTCGATACCCGCATCCGCCCCGCCGTGGCGGGCGATGGCGGCGACATCATTTTCCGCGGATATCGTGACGGCGTTGTCCAACTGCGAATGCAGGGCGCCTGCGCGGGCTGCCCCTCCTCCACCGCCACACTCAAGCATGGCATCGAGACCATGCTGAAACACTATATTCCGGAGGTCACCTCGGTTACACAGGCGGCGTAACCGGAAGGAGGCGAGATGGTTCTGGACGAGGTGGCGCTGGACATCTTGTTCCGCGCGGCGCGCACCCATGCCCGCTTCAGCCCCGCGCCGGTCGCCGAGGACACGCTGCGCGCGGTCTATGATCTGGCGAAGCTCGGGCCGACCTCGGGGAACTGCTCGCCCGCGCGGTTTCTGTTCATCCGCAGCCCCGAGGGTAAGGAGGCGCTGCGCCCCTGCCTGTCCGGCGGCAATATCGAGCCGGTGATGGCGGCGCCGGTCACCGCTATCGTCGCTTACGATCCGCATTTCTATCTCAAATTGCCGGAACTCTATCCGTCCGCCGAGCTGAAGCCTTGGTTCACCGGCAATCCCGACCTGGCGGAGGAAACCGCCATGCGCAACTCCTCACTTCAAGGGGCATATCTCCTGCTCGCGGCGCGGGCGGCGGGACTCGCTACCGGGCCAATGTCAGGGTTTGACCGTGCCCGGCTCGATCGCGCCTTTTTCATTCAAAAGGGCTGGAAATCCAATTTTCTCATCAATCTCGGCCATCCCGCCGCCGATGAGGTATTGCCGCCCCGCCTGCCCCGCCTGACATTTGCCGAGGCGGCTGATTTCGCGTGACCCTGCTCGCTCTCGACGCTTCGGGTCCCCGCGCGGGGCTGGCGGTGCTGGCGGCGGAAGGCGCGACCCTCGGACGTTGGAGCGCGCCGTTGCAACCGGGGTTGATCGAGACCTTGCCGCTCTTGCTGCGCGAGGCGGTGGCGGAACACGTCCCCACCAACCTGGCCGTCTGCACCGGGCCTGGCAGTTTCACCGGGTTGCGCACATCCATCGCGTTGGCCCAGGGCTTCGCCGCCGCGCTCGGTTTGCCGCTCCGAGGTATCCCGGCGGCGGATGCCTATGCTCAGGGCTTGACCTTTGCGGGCCGCGCGCTCTGGGTGGTTCTGCGCGCCCGGCGCGGGCGGCTCTTTCTCCTGCGAGCGGGCCAGGCGGAAGCCTGGGCCGACACCGCCCTGCCTATGCCGGCCCGGCCCATCGCCCTCGCTGGGGATGAGGCCCCGCTCGCGGCGGCGATACTGGCGGCACGGGGCGCGGACGTGCTGCTGAGCGATGCCCGCCGCGCCGACCCCGCCTGGGTGGGCCGCGCGGCACTGGCGGAAATCGCCGCCAAGCGCGCTCCGGCACCACCATTGCCGCTCTACCTCGAGCCGCCGGAGGCAAAACTGCCTGCTGCGGGCCTGCGCCCGCCGCCGGGATGAGCGGCGGGCTCCTCCACCAGGCCGGGCCGGCCCACGCGGCGGCATTGGCGGCTATGCACGCGGCGCTGTTTCCGGCTGAGCCATGGGACGCGGCTGCGTTTCTCGCCCTGCTCGGCCAGCCGGGCACGCTGGGGCTGGTTCATGAGAAAGGCGGGTTTCTGCTGGCGCGGCAAATACTGGACGAGGCGGAAATCCTCACCCTCGGCGCGGTAACGCCCCGCCAGGGCATCGGCGCCGCCCTGCTCGGCGAGGCATTGCACCGGCTGGGCGCGGCAGGGGTGAAGCGGATTTTTTTAGAGGTTGCCGCCACCAACGCGGCGGCGCGGGCGCTCTATGCCTGTTTTGGGTTTACCCGCGCGGGGGAGCGCCGCCATTATTATGCCGATGGCGGCGACGCTCTTATCCTACGCCGCGAACTCGACCCTTCCCGCAGCTCAGAAGATCAGTGAAGCAGGATTCATGACCCCTTCTCCATTACATTCCCAGCCCGCCTCCCGCCGCGCGGTGGTCGATCTCGGCTCCAACTCGGTCCGGCTGGTCATCTACGAGGGCGCGCTGCGCAATCCCCTTCAGATCTTCAACGAGAAAGCCGTGCTGCGCCTGGCCAAGGGCATGACGAGCACCGGGCGGCTGAGCGAGGAGGCTCTGGCCCAAGCGGAAACCGTGCTGCACCGCTACGCCGCCATTGCCCGCGCTATGGGCGCCACTCCCTGCGACGTGCTGGCGACCTCGGCCGTGCGCGATGCCGTCAATGGCGCCGAATTCGTGCGAACGATGGCGGAACGTTTGCCGGAATTGCGCATCACCATCCTCTCCGGCGCCCAGGAAGCCGAACTCTCCGCCGAGGGCGTGCTCTGCGGCATCCCCGGGGCGGATGGCATTCTCGCCGATCTGGGCGGCGGCTCGCTAGAACTCATCCGGCTGGAGGCGGGCCGGGTCGGCGCAGCAACCACACTGCCAGTGGGGGTGATCCGCCTCGCCGAGCGCGCCGGGCAAGACATCGCCAAGGCGCGAGCTTTGATGATCGAGGCGCTTGCCAGCGTTCCCTACGCGGCGGAAGCGGCGGGGAAAGACCTTTACCTGTCCGGCGGCGCCTTCCGGGCGCTCGCCCGCATCCACATCGCCCAGACCGGCTATCCTCTCAATATCGTCCATCATTACACAATCAACCGGGAGGAGGCGCGCGACCTCGCCGGGGTGCTGAGCGAGGGCGGGCGCAGGCTCATCGAACGCATGCCGGGCGTGCCGCGCCGCCGCATCGAGGACCTGCCCTATGCGGCGGTCATCCTGCGCCGGCTGCTGCGCGCCACGGGCGCGGCGCGGGTGGTGTTCTCCGCCAATGGGCTGCGGGAGGGCTGGTTCGCCCGCTCTCTGCCGCCGGAGATCCGCGCTCAGGACCCGCTCCTCGCCGCCTCGCGCGATCTCGTGAGGGGCATGCTCCGCGATCCCGGCCTGCCTCCAGCTCTCATGGCCTGGACGGCACCGCTCTTTCCCGGCGAAAGCCCGGCCCAATCCCGCCTGCGCGAGGCCGCCTGCTGGCTCTCGGATATCGGCGTCCATGAACACCCGGAATACCGCGCCGAGCAAGCCTTCATGCGGGTGCTGCGGCAGGCGGGAATGAGTCTCGACCATCACGCTCGCGCCTTTCTCGCGCTGACGACGGCGATCCGCTACGAGGCCCCGGCCGAGGCGCCGTTTCTGGCTCCGGCGCGGGCCTTGCTGGAGATGCAGGCGGCGCGGCGCGGCGAGACGCTGGGCGCGGCGCTGCGCCTCGCATACACGCTCTCGGCGGGCACGCCTCATCTCCTGGCGGGCACAACCCTGGCGCTGCCCCCTGGACGGCTGGTGCTCGGCCTGGAAGCGGCGAACGGAGTCTTCGCCGGCGAGGCGGTACTGCGGCGGCTGGAGCGCCTTGCCCTGATGTTGGGACGCGAGGCCGAGGCCGTGCTGCGCTAGAGCAACATCCGATCAAATGAATCATTTGATCGGATAAATTGCTTGTGCAGACAAATCGTTAGAGCATTTTCCATGGACCGACCTGAGCGGAAAACCCTCTCAACAAGGCTGAAGAGCACAGCGCCAGGTCAATTCTCGGCGCGCGGGGCCGGAGCGCCATCCCCGGTCAGCATTTCGATCCGGCCGGTGATCTGGCCGCCATCCTCCACCTGCAAGCGCCGGCAGCGCGCCGTGCCCAGCACCCGGCCGGTCGCGCGCACGATCAGCGTTCCCCGGGCGATCACGGTACCGTCCACCGTCCCGGCGATCTCGGCGTCGTCCACCTCGACCTCGCCCTTGAACATACCTCCGGGAGAAATCGCAAGCTCGATCAAGCCGTTGATCGCGCCGGCCTCCATCGTGCCCTCCACCACCAGCCGCTCGGCGTCCTGCACGGTGCCTTGCACGGAAATGCCACGTCCCACCACCAGGGTACGGCGCTGGTGCTCGGCTGCCTCGCGCGGGGATGTGGTAGGTATCACCGCGCGCGGCGGCGGGGGGGTGAGGGGCGTGGCGGGGGTGGTAGGCGGCGGGGCGAAGGGCGAACGGGCCATGGAAGCATCCTTGAAGCTGGGAGGTGGAAAAGATTGGGGGGCGGGAGGCGGGTCCGTCTTCGAGGGTTCGGCCTCTCTCTCGGCCGGAATGTCGCTCCCGGCCGGTTTCGGCTCTTCCGACTTGCGTTTATTGAACACGGAACCTCCATCTGGCTCGTCTTGACGCGGCAGGGCTAGCATGAGGCCCTAAGGGGAACAACCGCATCCGCGAATTTGCCCCGCCCCGGCGGCGGGTGCTAACCGCCCTTGGTAATCCGCAGGAGTTCACGGAACATGGCCGCCACGCAGTTCGATCTTACCGGTATCGGCAACGCCATCGTCGATTATTTATGTCCGGCGGATGACGCATTTTTAAGCCGCCATGACATGCGCAAGGGCGCGATGGCGCTCATTGATGCTGATAGCGCGACCCGCCTCACCGGAATGATGAGCGGCGGCGTCACCGCTGCGGGCGGCTCCGTCGCCAATAGCTGCGCCGTGGCGGCTGCGCTGGGGGCCAAGGTCGCGTTTCTCGGCAAGGTGGCCGATGATGAGATGGGTGAAGTGTTCCGCCGGGAAATCGCCGCCATGGGCGTGCACTTTCCCACCCCGCCATTACAGGCGCCGGTGCCCACCGCCCGCTGCCTGATCTTTGTCACCCCGGATGGGCAGCGCACGATGAATACCTATCTCGGCGCGGGAGGAGAATTCGCACTGCACGATTTGGACGAAACCGTCATCGCCGCCTCCCAGGTCACATATCTAGAGGGTTACCTGTTCGATCCGCCCGCGGCGCAGTCGGCCTTCATGGAGGCGGCGCGCATGGCCCGCGCGGCCGGGCGGCAGACGGCGCTCTCTCTCTCCGACCCGTTTTGCGTTGACCGCCACCGGGACGGCTTCCGCCGGCTGATCGCGGAAGGAATCGACATTCTCTTCGCCAATGAAGTGGAGATTTGCAGCCTGTACGAGACCGGCGAGTTCGAGGCGGCGGCGGCCTGCGCCGCGCGAGACGTTCCGCTCGCCATCCTCACCCGCAGCGAGGCTGGTAGTCTCATTCTCCATAACAGCCAGCGAATCGCCATTCCCGCCTTGCCCACCGAGGTGGTGGACAGCACCGGCGCGGGCGACGCCTACGCCGCCGGTTTTCTCGCCGCCCATACCAGGGGGGAAGGGCTGGAGGCGGCGGGGCGCCTAGGCGCCAGGGCCGCCGCTCTCACCATTTCGCGTATCGGCGCCCGCCCCTCCGCCCAGGAACTCGCGGAACTGCGGCAATGACTCTTCAACTTATTCTGCTGGGCCTCGCCGGGTTCATCGCCGGGGCGCAAAACGCGGTCGCGGGCGGCGGCTCCTTTCTAACCTTTCCCGCCCTGATGTTCGCGGGGCTCGACCCGCGCGCCGCCAACATCGCCTCCACCATCGCCCTGTTTCCTGGCCAGGCCACCACGGGCTGGACGGGGCGGAGCATGGCGGAGGGGGCGGCGGGCCTGTCGCTGCGAGTCCTGTTCATTGTCAGCGTCATTGGCGGCGCGATCGGCGCGGTGCTGCTCCTGGCCACTCCGGTCAGCGTGTTCACGCATTTGGTCCCCTGGCTGATTCTCTTCGCCACGGCGGTGTTCGTCTGGGGCAGTTTCTTCCGCAAACCATTGGCGGAGGACGCGCCGCCCCCCATTTCCCCGCGCGCCGCAGTGGTGTTACAATTCATCATCGCGATTTATGGCGGGTATTTCGGCGGCGGCATCGGCATTTTGATGGTGGCGGCGCTCACCGCCGTCGGACTTTCCGTGCGCCATGCAAGCGCCACCAAGAACGTGCTGGCGGGGGTGGTGAATGTCGCGGCGGTCGTCATCTTCCTCATCGAGAGCCAGCAGCATTGGCTGCTCATCTTGGTGCTGGGCGTCACGGCGATCGCAGGCGGCCAGATGGGGGTGCTCATCCTGCGCTATGTGCCGGAGAAGATCCTGCGCATCGTCGTCACCGCAATCGGGGTGGCGCTGACCATCTCCATGTTCATGCGGAGCTGAACATGGAGCTTCCTGGCGCGCAGGTGGAAGCATCGGCCCATGCCAAGTTATTGGTGCGCCGGGAGGGACTCGAACCCCCAACCAAACCGTTATGAGCGGTCCGCTCTAACCATTGAGCTACCAGCGCTGCCCGCCCAGCTTTTAAGCGCGCCACGCCGCCCGTCAATCGCCGGACATGGACGGGGGCACGGCTGGTCAGCCTCTCCATGCCGGGCTATACGCCCCCAGCCTTTCTTCAGGAGACGTGTTTCCATGGACGTGAGCAAGCTGGCCCCCGGCAAAGATGTGCCCCGCGATATCAATGTAGTGGTGGAAATTCCCGCCGGCTCCGCCGTCAAATATGAAATCGACAAGGCAAGCGGGGCAATGATAGTGGATCGGCTGGTTTTCACTCCCATGACCTACCCCGCCGCCTACGGCTTTATCCCGGGGACTCTGGCCGAGGATGGCGACCCGGCGGACGCCCTTGTGCTGCTTCCCGCCCCAGTGGTTCCCGGCGCGGTCGTGCGCTGCCGCCCCATTGGCATGCTGGAAATGGAAGACGAATCCGGCCATGACGAAAAAATCGTCTGCGTCCCCCATGAGAAAGTCCACCCCAAATATATGGGCGTGACCGAGGTAGCCGAGCTGCCGGAGATCACCCGCGAGGTGATCCGGCATTTTTTCGAACATTACAAAGATTTGGAAAAGGGAAAATGGGTTAAGGTCATCGGCTGGGCCGACCGGGCGGCCGCTGAGGCCGCCATCGCCGCGAGTCTCGCCCGCGCCGGGCGGTAACCATACGGGTTACCGTCACTCTGGAAGAGACGGTATTACCCTTTTGGCTTGGCATTTCCGGCAAAATATTCCGCGATCGCTCCGGCGATCAACGCGCCCAACACTGCCTTGCGCGGGTCACGGCGAATGGCCATGGTGGCAAGCCGCAACCCCAGGCTGACCGCCCCCATGCCTTCCATCGCCAAACTAGGCTGGCGGGCCCGCATCCGCCGTAGCACGACGGAGGATATTATGCCCGTCGCGAGCGCAAACAGCAGCAGCACTGCTCCTGCCACGGCGGTCGCTCCCGCCGGGCCAATATGCTCACTCAACCAGAACAGTAGCGCCGCGACAAAAAAGCCGAGCGCTCCCAGCGCCATGGTGAGCACCGCCATCACCATGAATACCCACAGCGCGACATTTCTGCCGATCATCCCGGCGCGGCGGGTAAGGTTCATAGGTTAAGAGCGCCGCATAAAGGCCGAGGCCACCAGGCCCACGCCGAACGCGACCGCAAGGGCCGTCAGCGGCTTGGCGCTCACCTCCGATTCCAGCTTGGCAACCGCGTCCTTTCCGGTTCCTTTGAGCTTGGCCCCAAGCGCCCCGAACTCCTCTTCTAAAAAGGACACGCGTGAGGAAAGGCTTTCACTGTGGAGATAATCATTGATCTGGTCGAGAATGGAATGAGCATTTCCGCCCAACTTGCCCGCCGCCTCGCCAAGTTGCTCGCGGATCTTCTCGAACTCCCGTTTCAGCTGGTCGACATCGATGGCCGATGGGTCAAGGCGTTTAGAACGCATGTCAAACCTCCTGTTCCGTTCCGTTGTGTGTCGCTAGCACAAATCGTGCTTGAACGCCGCGTTTTCAACTCCGCCTGTGCCGGTCAGCCCCCAGCTGCGTCATAGCTGCGGCGGCTTGCATGGGCAGGCAGGGACTGGCATGGCGCGGCTCATGACACGGGGTAGCGGGAACATAAGACGATGGGGTTGGGTGCTGGGGCTGGCCCTCGCTTCTCCAAGGGCGGCTTTGGCCCAGTTCAGCCTGTTTGAGGGCGCCCCCCATTCCCTCGCGCCCTTGGTCAAGCAGGTGGCTCCGAGCGTGGTGGGAATCGCGGTGACGGAGGGGTCTGGCGCGTCCGGTGCGGCGCATGCCCCCCTACGCGGCGGCAAAACAACCCCTCCTCTGACCGAGGCGGCGGGATCGGGCTTCATCATCAGCCGGGAGGGCCTGATCGTCACCAACGACCATGTCATCGCCGGCGCCGCAAAAATCACCGTGACCCTCGATGATGGCGAGACCTACACCGCCCGGCTGGTAGGAGCGGATGACCTGACGGATATCGCTGTCATTAAAATTTCTCCACGTCATCAGCTTTCTCCGGCGCGCTGGGCCGATTCCGCCGCGGCGCAGGTCGGTGATTGGGTGCTGGCGGCGGGCAACCCTTTCGCGCTCGGCACATCTTTCACGCTCGGCATTATCTCAGCCGAGGGGCGTGATATCGGCGAGGGTCCGTTCAACCATTTCCTCCAGCTGGACGCGCCACTCAATCCGGGCAATTCCGGCGGCCCCGCTTTCAACATGGCGGGCGGCGTGATCGGCATAAATTCAGCCATCGTTTCGCCTTCTGGCGGTTCTGTGGGAATCGGGTTCGCCATCCCCAGCAATAGCGCCGCCCCCATCGTGACCGCGCTCATCGCCCATGGCGGACTCGCGCGGGGCTGGCTCGGCGTCTCTGTCGCAGACCCGCCCCGGGGCGAGGCAGGGGCGGTGATCACCGGGCTGGAGCCGGGCGGCCCGGCCGACCGCGCCGGCCTCACCCAGTCGGAAACCGTACTTACGGTGGACGGCGAACCCATTTCCGGCGCGGACGCCCTCACTGGGGCCATCGCCTCGATGCCCCCGGGGCGCAAGGTGATCCTTGGGATAAAAGAAAATGCACATATATCCAATGTGCCGGTTATCATCGGACGCCGGCCGTCGCAGATAGGGGAGTAGAGATGCGGATACTCGTCGTGGAGGACGATAAGGACGTAGCCAGCTTCGTGGTGAAGGGGCTGCGCGAGGCCGGGCACACGGCGGAGCATGCCGATAACGGACGCGACGGCCTCTTCCTCGCCGCCTCGGAGAATTTCGACGCCATCATACTCGATCGCATGCTTCCGGGCGGCATTGATGGGCTCCGCCTGCTGGAAACCCTGCGCGGCCAGGACAACACGACGCCCGTGCTCTTTCTTTCGGCGCTCGGCCAGGTGGATGACCGGGTGAAAGGGCTGAAAGCGGGTGGCGATGATTACCTGACCAAGCCCTTCGCTTTCGCCGAACTGCTGGCCCGGGTCGAGACGCTGACCCGGCGGGGCAAAAGCGATGGTCCGGCCACCCGCTTGCAGGTCGGCGATTTGGAGATGGACCTGCTTTCCCGCACCGTGCGGCGTGGGACTCAGAAAATCGATCTACAGCCGCGGGAATTCCGCCTGCTCGAATATCTCATGCGTCATGCCGGCCAGGTCGTCACCCGCACCATGCTACTTGAAGGCGTGTGGGATTATCATTTCGACCCGCAGACCAATGTGATCGACGTGCATATCTCGCGGCTGCGCCAGAAAATCGACAAGCCCTTCGAGACGCCTCTCCTGCATACCGTCCGCAACGCGGGTTACATGTTACGGACAGAAGAGGCATGACCCCGGCATAGCCGCGATGATGATAAGCGGCCAGGGTCCGGTGAGGCGGAGGCGGGGACCCTTGCTGATGCGCTCCGCCAGTCTGCGCTTCGCGCTGATTTACAGCCTTGTCTTCGGTCTTTCCGCCATCGCCCTGGCTGGCATTCTCTGGTTCTCCACGCTCAGCCTCCTTCAGCGCCAGGCGGAGAGATCGATCAGCGATATGCTTACCGTGCTGATGGACGCGAACCAGAAAGGTGGCTTGCCCCAGCTGGAAAGCGCCATACGCTACCGCCTCACCGGCCTCGCTGATCCGGAAATCATCATCGTGCTCCGTGATCCCGCCGGGCGCATCATCACCGGCAATCTCGACCAATGGCCGGGCGGTTTGACCCAGGATGGGGTTTGGTATCAGCTGCCGGTCAGCCGGGGCTGGGCGCATTCCACCGCGTTGCTGGAAACCGCGACCCTGCCGGGAGGGCTCCGCCTCCTCGTCGGGCGCGATCTTACCGCCGCCGCTGAACTGCGGGTGGTGCTGCGCGACGGGCTGATCCTCGCCGCCAGCCTGATGACCGCGCTCGGCATATTGGGGGCCATTTTCGTGCGGAGCCTTTTCCGCCGGGCCATCCGCGACATCTCCGTCACTACCGCCGCCATCTCGCAAGGGGATATCAACCGCCGCGTCGCCATTTCCGGGGTGGGAGATGAGTTCGACGAACTGGCTGTCACCATCAACGACATGCTGGAGCGCATCGCCCGGCTAATGGACGGGGTGCGGCACGTCTCCAACGCCATTGCTCATGATCTGCGAACCCCGGTGACGCGGGCTCGCGCCCGGCTAGAGGATGCGGCGCTGCACGCCACCACGCGCGAGGAGATGCAAGCCGCCATAGACCGGGCCACAGCGGAGCTGGATGGCATCGTCGCGGTGTTCGAGGCGCTGCTACGTATCTCCGAGATCGAGGCGGGCTCGCGCCGCGCAGCCTTCACGCCCTTCGACCTCGCCCCGGTATTACAGGACCTCGATGAATTATACCGGGCCGTGGCGGAGGACAAGGATCTCGTTCTCAACACCCGTATCGCCGGCCCTTTGCCCATCCTCGGCGACCGTGAGCTGATTCAGCAGGCGGTGGTCAACCTGCTCGATAACGCAATCAAATTCTCCCCTCCCCTCACCATGATCCTCTTCAAGGCCCGGTTGAGCGACGGGGTGGTCCAGATCATTATCGCGGATCATGGCCCTGGCATCGCCGAGGAAGACCGCGCCCGCGCCACGGAGCGCTTCTTCCGGGCCGAGGCGGCGCGCAACACCGCCGGCTCCGGGCTTGGCCTCGCCCTCGTCGCCGCCGTGGCCCAGCTGCATAACGGCACGCTCCATCTGCAAGACAACCACCCCGGCCTGCGCGCCGTCATCTCCATCCCCGCCCACGTGGACGGATGACCCGCCGCGCGTCATTCTAGCGGCGCATTTTAGGATGACTTCAATGGCCGCACAGGACCCCGCCTCACCCGTCAGCGTGCTGCTTGTTTGCGATAAGCTGAACGATCCCACCCCGCTGGGCCGCGCCGGGCGCGCTCTCGCCACCGATCTCAAAAACCACCACATCGCCGCCGCCACGGCACCCAGCCCCGCCGATGCCGAGGCCGAACTGGAGGTTAATCCACATCTGCAAACCATCATTCTCGACTGGGATATGCGCCAGGATCCGGATCATGCCGCGCCCCGCGCCCTGCTGCGCGCCATCCGCGCCCGCCATGCCCGCCTGCCCGTTTTTCTGCTCGCCGAGCGCGATGATGCCGCGCATGTTCCAGCCGAGGTGATGGCCGAGGCGGATGGCTTCATCTGGCTGCTCGAGGGTTCCATGGAATTCGTCAGCTCCCGCATCCTCGCCGCCATGCGCCGCTACCGCCAGGAATTGCTGCCGCCAATGTTCGGCGCGCTCATCCGTTTCGCGGACGAGGCCGAATATTCATGGCACACCCCGGGCCATACCGGCGGGGCCGCCTTCCTGCGCTCCCCCGCCGGGCGGTTATTCTACGATTATTTTGGCGAAAGGCTGCTACGCGCAGATCTCTCCATCTCCGTGACGGAACTCGGCTCCCTGCTTGACCATACCGGCCCCATCGGCGCCGCGGAACGCTACGCAGCGCATGTCTTTGGCGCCGACCGCTCGTATTTCGTCACCAATGGCACCTCCACCGCCAACCGGGTGGTGATGACGGCGAGCATCGCCCGTGGCGAGACGGTGCTGGCCGACCGCAACGCGCATAAATCCATTGAGCACGGTCTCGCACTCACCGGGGCGCATCCCGCCTATCTGCTGCCCCAGCGCAACCATCTCGGTATCATCGGCCCCATTCCGCCCGCTGCCTTCCAGGCCGAATCCGTGGCCCACACCATCGCCGTATCCCGACTCACGCGCGGACGCGCGCAGCGCCCCGTTCTCGCCATCGTTACCAATTCCACCTATGACGGCCTTTGCTACAACGCCGCGCGGGTGGAGGAATTGCTCGCCCCATCGGTGGATCGCATCCTGTTCGACGAGGCCTGGTTCGGGCATGCCCGCTTCAATCCGCTTTACCGCGACCATTACGCCATGCGCGGCGCACCGCGCCAGATGGACCGGTCCGGCCCGAGCATCTTCGCCACCCAATCCACCCATAAGCTCCTCGCCGCCCTTTCCCAGGCCTCAATGATCCATCTGCGCGAGGGGCGGGCGAAAATCGAACCTGTGCGCTTCAACGAATCGTTGATGATGCACGCCTCCACCTCGCCCAACTACGCCATCATCGCCTCCGCCGATGTCAGCTCGGCGATGATGGATGGTCCGGCGGGCCAGCGTCTCACCTCGGAGGCGATCGCGGAAGCCGTCTCCTTCCGCCAGACAATGGCGCGGCTACGCGCCGAATTCGCCACGCGAGAGGAGTGGTTCTTCGGCGTCTGGCAACCGGACACGGTGCGTGATGGCGGCACTGAACTCGCCTTCATGGAAGCGCCATCCGCGCTGCTCGCCGAAAACCAGGAATGCTGGGCGCTGGCCCCCGGCGCCGCCTGGCACGGCTTTGCCGGGCTGGAGCCGGGGTTTTGCATGCTGGACCCGATCAAGGTGACGCTGACCATGCCGGGGATGACACAGGCGGGCCGGCTGGACGCCACCGGCATTCCCGCGCCCCTGCTTACCCATTATCTCGCCGCGCATGGCATTACACCGGAAAAGACCGCGAATTTCTCCATTCTTTTCTTGTTTTCCATAGGCGTGACCAAGGGAAAATGGGGGTCGCTCGTGAACGCGCTCCTCGATTTCAAGCGGGATTACGACGCCAATGCGCCGCTCGCGCGGGTATTGCCCACGCTCTGCGCCGCTCACCCCGCCGCCTATGGCGCGCTGGGGCTGCGCGACTTGGGCGAGGCCATGTTCACGGCGATGCGCGCCACCGATTATCCGGAGCGGTTGCAGGAAGCGTATAATTTTCTGCCCGAGCCGGAAATGATACCCGCTGAGGCGCATGACCGGCTGATCCGTGGCGAGGGCGGCCTGGCACCCCTGGCGGCCCTGGCGGGGGGCGTAGCGGCAACGGCGGTCGTGCCCTATCCGCCGGGTATTCCGCTGCTGATGCCGGGCGAGAATTTCGGCCCGGTGGACGGGCCCGTGCTGCGCTATCTGGCCGCCCTGGAGGATTTCGACCGGCGTTTCCCAGGCTTCGCCCATGACACGCACGGAGTGGAACCGGCGGAGAGCGGGTACCGGGCATTGAGATATTAGGTCAAAATTTTGGCGTCTATCTACGTGCTTAACCCAGCGGCGCACTTCCTGGCGCGCCAAGCACAATTAACGGCCAAACGTGAAAATGCCTCTGTTCGGTCTCCGCCTGCTAAATCGGCAAAACCTCCATATCAGCGGCGGCTCGGCTTAGTGGCCGGTGAGACTTTGCAAGGAGAGACCATCCTTTCTCAGATTGCTCTCCACCGTGTCGGTCTCCTCGCGGACCTTGGCGTTATAATCACTTGCCGGAGCATGGGGAGAAAGGTGTTGGGTAAGCACGAAATCCGGCCGAGGCTGGGTATCGATGTAAAGCGCGACCTGAAAGGCCTGTTGCGGAGTGAGATGCGGATTGCCGAGCGGCATGTTGCCCTTCACCCATTCGGCTAGCTTGGCGATATTCGCCAGCCCGGCCCCCGCATTATAGCTGTGCGGACCCCATACCGGGGGAAACGGGCCCGCCCCTTCCCCGGTGTTGCCGTGGCAGGCGGCGCAATTGGCTTGGTAGATCGTCGCACCGGCCGTCACATCCGCGTGGCTGGCGGTCTTCACCATGTCAGGATAGGGGCTTGGCTGACCGGCAGAGGGCGGTGTTTCGATCGGCTTACCCTTGTCCAGCCAGGCGATATAGGCGGCCATGTCCACCACCACCGCGCTATCCGTGCTGGGACGCGTGCCGTTCATGCTGCGCATGAAGCAATTGGCGATGCGGTCCTCCAATGTGATCACAACCCCTTCACGGGCAGAATAGCTGGGAAATTTGCTTGCCGTATCACGAAAATTGCCAGGAGCGGCGGTATCTCCCGCGTTGATATGGCAATCGCTGCAATTCAGCGAATTATTGATATAAAGCTTAACCTCGGAACTGGTATTGCCCGACATCATCATGTCGTGTCCATTCTGGATCGCCTGGCCGAGCGGACCAGGAGGCAGGTCTTGCAAGGGCTGGGCGTTAGCCAGACCTATACCTATGAAAACGCTAAAGAAAATCGAGGTGAAGCTCATTCTCATTAGGAGTGCCTCCTCTAACCGTCGGCATAGCGGTCAAGCGAAATTACGACGACAAATTCCTCAAGATTGTAGTTCGTTCCCTGAACGAGCGCCAGAGGGACCGGATTTTTGCCGCGACTCGCGAATTTTGCTTATCCTCGGGGCAGCCTGAAGGAGAGTGCGGTCATGATGGAACATACGGCGCGGAAACCGTATTTTATCGTATTGGGTAATGAGAAAGGAGGCTCCGGCAAGTCCACCACCTCGATTCATATCATCGTCTCGCTGTTGCGGGATGGCTACCGCGTCGGCGCACTGGATCTGGATGCCCGCCAGGGCACATTGGCAGGGACTTTGGCCGCGCGGCGGGCCTTTGTCGAACAAAAAGGGATTGATCTGCCGGTGCCGGATTTTCGTCCGGTTTTCCGCTCGGAGCGGGATCTGCGCCAGGAAGCAGAGGCGGAGGAAGCGGAATGCTTCACCGCCGCTGTGGCCGAGCTCGTGGAAAGCGGTGCCGAGGTGATCGTGGTGGATTGCCCCGGGACGGATAATTTCCTTTCCCGTTACGGCCATTCCTTCGCGGATACGCTGATCACCCCGATTAATGACAGTTTCGTCGATTTCTCAATGCTGGCGAAGGTCGAGCCGGATAATCACGACATCATCAAGCCGAGCGTTTACTCTGAAATGGTCTGGGAGGCGCGCAAAGAGCGTTTCAACCGCGACCGGGGAAAAATTGACTGGATCGTTATGCGGAACCGCCTGGCCGCCGTGGAGGCGCGCAATAAGCGCGATGTGGGCGAGACATTGGAGAGCCTCGCCAAGCGTATCGGCTTCCGGACCCTGAAGGGCTTTGGCGAGCGCGTCATTTTCCGCGAGCTTTATCTCCAAGGTCTGACCCTCATGGATGTGAAGGAGGCAAATATCGGCATCGCCATGGGACTATCCCATATCGCGGCGCGTAACGAGGTGAGGGCGCTGGTCTCCGCCATCAAACTGCCGCCTCCGGCGCGCCATGAGCCTCGCGCGGAGCTCGTCGCCTGAAAAAATTATTCCAAATTTTCGGGGGGAAAAGCGCCTATTTTCTCGAATTTAAGGGGATTACAATCGGTTCTTCATGAAAATTGAAGAAAATTATTTCCTCTCAATAAGTTGCCATACGCTTGCGTTAGTCCGCGCTTTGTCCGAGAGCGGCGCCTCTTTTGGGTGTGCGGATGGTAAATATATATCTGGCCGGGGCTGGGCCGGGCGATCCCGAGCTTTTGACATTGAAAACCGCCCGGCTTCTGGCGGAAGCGCGCGTGGTGCTCCATGATAGTCTGGTGGGGGCGGGTGTTCTCGCGCTGATCAATCCAGCGGCTGAGCGCATCGATGTCGGCAAGCGTTGCGGCGGGCGCGCTACGGCTCAGGCGGAGATTTGTCGCCTTTTGGTGGAAAAAGCTCAGGCCGGTGGCGTGGTCGTCCGACTCAAAGGGGGAGACCCCTCCATTTTTGGCCGGGTCACGGAAGAGATGGCGGCGTTGCGAGCGGCAGGCATGTCTTTCGAAATCGTGCCGGGCGTCACGGCGGCTTCCGCCGCCGCCGCCGCCTTGCCCGCCTCGCTCACCCGGCGGGGTGTAGCCCGCTCCTTGCATTTCATCACGGGGTGCGACGCGGACCATTCCCTGCCCGCGTATGATTGGGCGGCGCTCGCGCGCGCCGGCGGCACACTCGCCTTTTATATGGGACGCAAGCATATCGCGGGGATCGCGGCGCGGCTGCGCGCGGCGGGAATGGAGGCGAGTTTGCCCGCCGCGGCCATCGAATCCGCCAGCCTGGCGGAGCAGCGCATCATTCGCGCCCCGTTGGGCCGGTTGGCCGAGGAGGTCATGCGGGCCGCGCCGGTAGGGCCGGTTCTGCTCCTGGTGGGAGAAGCCCTCGCGGAATAAGCCCGTCCTCTTTCTGGCAACCAAACATTAAATTTGAAAGGAGATATTGGCGTCACCTCCCAGCCGGGAGGCGACGGGGCGGGTTTCGCCTCATCGGACCCAGCCTCTTGGAGCCTTGAGCGTGAAGAACCTGCCTATTCTCGCCAAATTTCTGGTATTGCTCGCCGTGTTCGGCGTGTTTTCCCTCGCCGCCACCAGCTTCCTCGCCTTGCAGATGACTCGCATTGCCAATGAGGGCATGCATGTGAATAACACCGTTAATGCCGCCGCGCATCAGGTTGCGTTGGCCTCCGAGGCCCTGCAGCAGGCCCGCGCCGCCATGGAGTTCAGCTTACTGGCTGCCAATCTCGACACGCAACAGCAGGCCCTGAGCGAGGCCGCGGCAGCGGGTAAGTACTTTATTCAGCATTTAGAAACGGCCGCGCACCTTATGCCCGCCAATGCGCCGGCCCTGGATGCTCTACGCAGCCGGGGCGAGAGGGTGATGCGGGGCGCGTGCGGGCACGCGGCGCGGGGTGCCAGCGCAGCGGCTACGGCGCAGCCGGTTTTCGAAACGGAATGTGCGCCCGCCTTTGTGGCCATGAACAACGACATGGATGTCGAACGGCAAACGCTCGACCAGCAGACCACCGCCGCGTTGCGTCAGCTACAGCGGGATTCGCGTCGCACCCTGAGCGAAAGTGTATTATGCGTGTTGATAGGGCTGGGAGCGGTGGTAGTGGCAGGGTATTTCGGCGTGCGCGCCTACATCACCCTACCGTTGAGCCGGTTGAGCGAGGCCATGAACCGGCTGAGCCAGGGCGAGCTGACGGTAGACGTGCCCGAGACAAAGCGCCGCGACGAGATCGGCCAGATGGCCGCCATGGTCCAGGTATTCAAGCAAGCGGCGGAAGAAAAGCAACGTCTGGAAGAGGAAGCACGGCGGACACGGGCGGCGGCGGCGGCCGAGGAAGAGGCTGAGGCTGCCGCGCGGGCGGCCTCAGCGGCGGAAAAGGCGAGGATCGTTGAAAATCTAGCTGCGGGGCTCGAGCGGCTCGCTGCGGGGGATTTGCTGTTCCGGATCGAACAGCAATTTCCATCCAATTATGAAAAATTACGGATCGATTTCAATAATACCGCTGAAACTCTGCTCCACATCATGCGGCGGATTGCCGCCAATGCCGGAGAGGTGCGCTCCAGCGCCGCCGAGATCACACAAGGCGCGGATGATCTCTCCCGGCGGACGGAGCGGCAGGCGGCGAGTTTGGAGCAGACCGCCGCCGCGTTGAATGAAATCACGTCCACGGTCCGCAAGGCTACGGAGGGGACAGGAGAAGCGCGGGGGCTGGTGAGAGAGGCCGAGGCGGATGCGGAACGCTCGGGAAAAGTTGTGGGCGAGACGATCGCCGCGATGAGCGGGATAGAACAATCCTCGCGGCAGATCTCCAACATCATTGGCGTTATCGATGAAATCGCATTCCAGACGAATTTGCTCGCACTCAATGCCGGGGTGGAGGCGGCGCGTGCCGGCGATGCCGGACGCGGCTTCGCCGTGGTGGCGACAGAGGTTCGGGCCCTGGCGCAACGTTCCGCCGCCGCCGCTAAGGAGATCAAGGCGCTCATCAGCGATTCCGGCGCGCAGGTGGAGGCCGGCGTGCGGCTGGTGAACGAAACTGGTCAGGCTTTGACCCGAATCAGTAGCCAAGTCGCGCGGTTGAACGCTTTGGTGACGGAGATCGCCGCTTCCACACAGGAGCAGGCCACCGGCCTTGAAGAGGTGAACGGCGCGGTGAGCCAGATGGATCAAGTGACGCAGCAGAACGCCGCGATGGTGGAGCAGAGCACG
This sequence comes from Acidocella sp., assembly GCF_027352905.1. GTDB lineage: Bacteria > Pseudomonadota > Alphaproteobacteria > Acetobacterales > Acetobacteraceae > Acidocella. The sequence goes on along the minus strand of NZ_DAIEIF010000013.1, from coordinate 44,903 downwards.
GCGGCAAGCCATGCCCTCGCCGCCGAGGCCGAGGAACTGGCGGGGTTGGTGGCCCGGTTCCGTATCGGCGACGAGATGGCGGCAGGGTCATCCGAAGACCAGCCGCCGAAAGCGCTCGCTGAAAAAATCCCGGCCCGGCCGCAAAGGCTGGCGGCCAAAGGTAAGTTCGTGCCCGTCGCACCGGCGGAGAGCGACGATTGGGATGAATTTTGAGCCGTTAACTTGAATTTATATAAATTTTGGGAAAGTCGCGACTATGACGGAACGGATGGAATTGCCGCCAATTCTGGACCTGGTGGCCGCGCGTGCACTGCACACGGAATTGTTGAGGCGGCGCGGCGCGGCGCTGGAGCTGGACGCCGGACGGGTGCGCCGCCTGGGCGGCCAGTGTTTGCAAATTCTTCTGGCGGCACGCGCCATTTGGGCGGCGGATAAACAGCCGCTCCGCTTCACCGCCCTCTCAGAGGAATTCATCACCGCTTTGGAGGTTATGGGCGTCTCGGTTGAAGCATTGACCGTTCCCGCGCCCGCCGGAAAAGATGAGGTACCCGCATGAGCTTGACCGTTCTCACCGTCGATGATTCCCGCGCCATGCGGGACATGCTGCGCCACTCCCTAACGGCGGCGGGGTTCCGGGTGGTACAGGCCGAGGATGGCCTGCACGGCCTCGAGGTACTCGCCACCGAGACGCCGGATGTGATCGTCACCGACATCAACATGCCGCGCATGGACGGTTTCGGCTTTATCCAGGCCGTGCGGCAGGATGAGGCACGGCGGGCAACGCCGGTTCTGGTGCTCACCACCGAGGTCGATACCGAAAAGAAAAACCGGGCGCGCGCGGCGGGGGCGACAGGCTGGATCGTCAAGCCATTCGATCCCACGAAATTGGTGGACGCGATCCGCCGCGTCGCGGCCTGAGCGGAGCGGCAAGATGGAAGACCCGATGGCCGCCATCCGCGTTACGTTCTTTCAGGAATGTGATGAGCAATTGGCGGAGCTGGAGAACGGGCTTCTCGCCATGCAAGACGGTACGGCCGAAGCGGAAACGGTCAACGCCGTGTTCCGGGCCGTCCATTCCATGAAGGGTGGCGCGGGAATTTTCGCCCTGGATGCGCTGGTGCGCTTTGCCCATGTTTTTGAGACCGCCCTCGACAAGGTCCGCTCCGGCATGCTGGCGGCGTCACCACCGGTCGTGGCGGTGTTCTTGCGCGCCGCCGATCTGCTGGCCGATCTCGTCCGCGCCGCGCGGGATGGCCTCCCCGCGGATGAAACCCGGATCGCGGAAATGACACAGGAATTAAGCCGGGCTGGCGGCGCGGGGGACACAAATGAACCCGCCCACGCGCCGCGCGGTGAGGCGGAAGCGAGCGAGCCGGGGAAACCATTACTGCAAATCTGGCACATTCGTTTTACTCCCCATGCCGAGCTTTACGCCAAGGCGAACGAGGCGGCTGTGCTGTTGCGGGAATTGCGCCAGCTCGGCCAGGCGCGTGTCACTCTGGATTCGAGCCGGTTGCCGGATCTCCCGGATATTGATCCGGAAGGCGCCTATCTCTCTTGGGAGATCGAACTCGAATCCGCCCGTACCGAGAAAGAGATTCGTGATATATTCGAGTTTGTTGAGGAGGATTGTGAATTAGAAATCATCACCTCATCGCAAGGATTCGCTCCGGGAGAGGTGATCACCGGCGATAATGGTTTCAAATTCGAATTTTTCGGCCCGCCAGAGGAAGCGGCAGACCACGGGGGCGAGGAGCGCGAAGCGGAGACGGAACCTGAACAGCATGGACCCGCCGCGCGGCCTCCCTCAGCCATCCCGGATGTTTCGCCACCTTTACCGCCACCGCCACCTGCCGCGCCAGCTCCCTCGCCTCTGTCCGCCGCTGGCAAATCAGAGCGCGCTGGGGTTACCATCCGCGTCGAACTCGACCGGGTCGACCGGATGGTGGATCTGATGGGCGAGCTGGTGATCAACGAGGCGATGCTCACCCAGAACATTGTCGAATCGGGGCTCGCCCATTCCTCCAAGTTAGCCATGACATTGGAAAGCCTGGAGACCCTCACACGGGAAATCCAGGATAGCGTGATGGCGATTCGCGCCCAGCCGGTACGCTCGGTCTTTCAGCGCATGCCACGCTTGGTGAGGGAAGTGGCGGCGATGACCGGTAAGCAGGTGCGGCTGGTCACGGAGGGCGAAGCGACGGAGGTCGATAAAACCGTCATTGAGCGCATCAGCGATCCTCTCACCCACATGATCCGCAACGCCATAGACCATGGGTTGGAAAGCCCAGAGGCGCGCTTGGCGGCGGGCAAGCCGCCGGAAGGAACGGTACGGCTGACGGCGTTGCACCGGTCCGGCCGTATCGTATTGGAGGTAGAGGATGACGGCGCGGGAATAGACCGCGCCCGGGTTCGCCAGAAGGCGGTGGAAAAGGGGCTCATCGACCCAGCCGCCCAGCTCAGCGACGAAGAGACCGATAATCTTATCTTTTTACCCGGGTTTTCGACCGCGGCCGCCGTCTCCGATATCTCTGGCCGCGGGGTGGGAATGGACGTCGTTCGCCAGTCAGTGCAGGCGCTGGGCGGACGGATTTCGATCGCCTCCCGTCCTGGCCGGGGCTCGACCTTCACGCTCTCCTTGCCCCTTACCCTCGCCGTGATGGATGGCATGGTCGTCTCCACCCATGGTCACACGCTCATCATCCCGCTCAGCGCCATCGTCGAGACATTGAAGCCGCGCGCCGAGGACGTATTTCCGCTGGACGCCGAATCTAACCTGCTCGCCTCGCGCGGCTGCTACGTGCCGATGGTGGATACCGCCTCTTGCCTCGGCTATGGCGTATCCCCCGCCGCGCCGGAAGATTGCGTCGCCCTGCTGGTGGAAGGCGAGGGCGGCGGGCGTACCGTGCTGCTGGTGGATGCGATCCATGGCCAGCGCCAGGTGGTGATCAAAAGCCTGGAAGCCAATTACCGTGCGGTGCCTGGCATCGCCGCCGCCACGGTTATGGGAGATGGCCAAGTGGCTCTGATCGTAGATGTGGATGCGGCGATTCGCGTGGCCGGGGCGGCCTCCGCCAGCCGCACCGCCGCCCCAAAAATCATGGAATTGCAGGAAAGGGCCGCCTAATGACTTCATCCGAAGGGAAGCAGGACGGAAAGGAACTGATCGCTTTCAGGGTAGGGCGGCAGGAATTCTGTATCGATGTCATGCTCGTGCGTGAAATCCGGGGCTGGACGGAGGTAACGGCCCTGCCGCGCGTGCCAGCCTATGTAAAGGGCGTCATGAATCTACGCGGGGCGGTCCTGCCGATCATTGATCTCGGCATACGGCTGGGCATGCCGGGCGCGGAGCCTACGGCGCGGCACGTCATTATCGTCGTGCAGCTTGAGCAGCGTCAGGTCGGGATATTAGTTGACGCTGTGTCTGATATACTTACGGTCAGCGATACGCTCATCCAGCCAGTGCCTGACGTCACTTCTACGCTGGTAAAAAGTTTCGTCAAAGGATTGCTGGCGGTCGAGGGGCGGATGGTCAGCCTGATCGAAGTCGAGTCTCTCTTACCCGCCGCCGAGCTGGAACCCGCTTGATGGCGTCATTCCCCGCCGTGCTGGCTGGCGGCCAGACTGATCAGGCCGAGTTTACCCTCGCTCCTAGTGAACTTGATACCATCGCCGGTATCGTGAAACGGGAGGCCGGAATTTCCTTGACCCAGGCCAAGGCCAATCTCGTCTATGCGCGCCTGGCCAGGCGCATCCGCGCCCTCGGCTTGACCGGGTTTAGCGAATATTGCGCCCTCGTCTCGGCGCCGGAAGGCGAGGCGGAGCGGTGGGAGATGGTGGCAGCCCTCACCACCAACGTCACCCGGTTTTTTCGCGAGCCGCATCATTTCGAACATATGCGGGCGAAACTGCTGCCAGACCTCATCCTCCATGCCCGCGCCGGTGGAAGGGTACGGCTATGGTCCGCCGCTTGTTCCTCTGGCCCCGAACCTTATTCCATGGCTCTGACAATATTGCGGGACATGTCCGACGCGCCCCGCCACGATGTAAAAATCCTGGCAACGGATATCGACCCCAACGTCCTGGCGGCCGCCGCCGCCGGAATCTATGACGAGGCGGCGCTGGCGCCGGTACCGGCGGCGTTGCGGCAGGCATGGTTTGAAAAACTGCCCAATGGCGCTGGCTGGCGGGCGGGCAAGGAACTCCGCCGGCTGGTTTCCTTCCGGCAACTCAATCTCATCGGCGCCTGGCCGATGAAAGGTACTTTTCAAGCCATATTCTGCCGCAACGTCGTCATTTATTTCGACGCCTCCACCCAGGAGCGAGTCTGGTCGCGCTTCATGCCGCTTCTGGCACCGGGAGGCGCCCTATATATCGGCCATTCCGAACGCGTGACGGGCGACGCGGCACGATTCGTGGAAACGGATGGCGTGACGATCTACCGGCGCTTCAACCAAGTGAGGACACAATGACCGCCCGGGTGGTGATCGTGGATGATTCCGCGACCATGCGGGCGATCATCTCCGCAACGCTGCGGGCGGATCCGGAAATCGAAGTGGTGGGTCAGGCGGCGGACCCGTTCGAGGCGCGCCAGCTGATCAAAATGCTGCATCCGGATGTCATCACGCTGGACATTGAGATGCCGAACATGAACGGTCTGTCCTTTCTCGAGAAGATCATGCGGCTGCGTCCCACGCCGGTGATCATGGTCTCCAGCCTCACCCAGGCGGGGGCGGAGACCAGCTTGCGGGCATTGGAAATCGGCGCTTTTGACTGCGTGGCCAAACCTTCGGTGCTGGCCCCGGAGGGGTTCTCCAGCCTCGCGGAAAAAGTGAAAGCGGCCGCGCAATCCGCCCGGCGCACCCGGCCGCCGCGCCCACCCGTGGCGGGCGGCGCCCCCGCCGATTATGTGCCGGATGGGCGGGTGGTGGCCATCGGCTCCTCCACCGGCGGGGTGGAGGCCCTCATCGAGATTCTCTCCCATTTTCCTCAGAACTGCCCCCCGACCCTTATCAGCCAGCATATGCCCGCAGCGTTCACGCGCAGCTTTGCCGCGCGGCTGGATAAATTATGTCGGCCGGCCGTATGTGAGGCGCAAACCGGCCAGCTCGTGGAACCGGGGCATGTCTATATCGCGCCGGGAGGCATGCATCTCGAACTAGCCGGACGGCGGGCTTTGGAAATACGTCTCAGCCATGGCGAAAAAGTCAATGGCCATCGCCCTTCGGTGGATATGATGTTCCTCTCTGTCTGCCGCCATGTCGGCGGGCGCGCGGTCGGGGTGATCCTCACCGGACTCGGCAATGATGGGGCGGAAGGGCTGCTCGCCTTACGCCGGGCGGGGGCGCAGACCATTGGCCAGGATGCGGCCAGCAGCGTGGTGTATGGCATGCCGCGCGCGGCCTTCGAGATGGGGGCGGTGGAACGGCAATTACCGCTGGAAAAAATCGCCGGGCATATCCTGGCGCTTACCTGGCAGCGGCAGAGAGCAGCGTCATGATCACGACGAAAATCAACTTTGCGGTGGAGCGGCGAATTCACGTCGCCCAAGGTGAGCATTGCGTGGTGAGTGAGCCGGATACGGTGCTTACCACTTTGCTCGGCTCCTGTATCGCGGCCTGCTTGTGGGACCCGGTGGCGGGAGTGGGCGGGATGAATCATTTCCTTCTACCTGGATCGGGGAGGGCGGGCGGCCATGCGGGTGGCGACGCCCGGCGTTACGGGGTGAATCTTATGGAACTTCTAATCAACGATCTTCTACGCCATGGCGGGCGGAAAGCCCGCCTCAAGGCCAAGCTGTTCGGTGGCGCGGCTGTGGTGAAAGGTCTCACTGATATCGGCGCGCTCAACGCGAGCTTTGCCGAAGACTTCCTGAGCGGGGAGGGAATCGAACTGGTCGGTGGCAGTCTGCGCGGCAGCCAGGGGCGGCGGGTGCAATTCTGGCCCGTCACCGGCCGGGCGCGTCAGGCTTTTCTTACCGCGGAGGCCGCTCATCTTCTGCGTGAGGAAGCGGCGCAGCCGCCCGCAACCCTACCAGGAGCGGGCCAGGTGGAACTGTTTTGAATGGAGCAGAACTCATTACCGGCTGAGGCCGGGGAAACAGTCTCCCTCCGCGCCGTTCTTGATCTGATCGGCGATGAACTGCGTGAGATGGGCCGCTTCGCGGATCGGTTCCAGGCAAGCCTCAGCCCCGCGCTGACCCGGCTGGCCCTCGACCCGCAATGCCACCGGGATGTTCAATCGCTTGACCTTTTATCCCAATGCCTGACGGCGCTAGGGGATTACATACTTCAGATCAGCCGGTTGGTACCGGCGGGCTTGGAGGTCGAACACGGGCCAGCCCTGGCCTCCATCCCCCTCGCGGAATTACAATATCGTTTGAGGGGCGCGCCCCCGCCGGAATGTGAAGATCGCCGCTCGGGCGAGCTGGAGTTATTCTGAATCTATGATTTGACGAGATTGAGCGGAGCGGTCGTGACGTTTTTCACCATACGCGTGACGATCCGGCTTTCGATATTGGAGACGAGTCCCTGCGCTAGAAGCTTCTCGCGCAGGAAAAGGTCGAAACTATGCATGTCGCGCGTGACGATACGCAACTCATAATCGGCTGCGCCCGTGACCGTGGCGCATTGCAGTACCTCTGGCAGGTTCATGACGTTTTTTTCGAAGGTTTCTAAATTCTCGCGGGATGGCAGGGAAAGCTTAACGGTACAATAAACCTCGAAACCCAGCCCGAGCTTTTCACAATCCAGCAAGGTAACCCGCCTCTGGATAACCCCCTCCTCCTCGAGACGCTTCACCCGCCGCCAGCAAGGGCTTGGGCTGAGTCCTACCCGCGCGGCGATATCCGCGACGGAAAGGGTCGCGTCATTCTGGATAAGATTAAGAATTTTAAGGTTCAAGGAATCGAGAACTTCGGGCATATTTTTCTGAAAAAATCCAATTTAGAGGCATGATTATGCTAGTAATTATGGTTTTTCAAGCGAATTCGGCAAGCAATTCCCGCCGAACCGGCGCAGTCTGTTAAATCAAAGTGATTGGGGAAACTGAAAAATGCCGCTGGATCAGGTCAGGATCGACGATAAATACGCGCTTCAGGAAGGCAGGGTTTTCATCACTGGCATTCAGGCCCTGTTGCGGGTGTTGCTGGACCAGTCCCGCCGCGATGCGGCGGCCGGGCTGAAAACTGCGGGTTTCGTCTCGGGCTATCGTGGTTCGCCGTTGGGCGGGCTGGACCAGCAGGCGCATGCCGCCCGGAATTTCCTTGAGGCAAGAGAGATCATATTCCGGGAGGCGATCAACGAGGATCTTGGCGCCACGGCGGTCTGGGGTACCCAGCAGGTTAATCTTTTGCCCGGCGCGCGTTATGATGGCGTATTTGGCATGTGGTACGGCAAGGCGCCCGGCGTGGACCGCACGGGCGATGCGTTCCGGCACGCGAATTTCGCCGGAACCTGGCCGAAGGGCGGTGTTCTGGCGGTGGCGGGGGATGACCATGCCTGCAAATCCTCGACCCTGCCCTCGCAATCCGAATACGCCCTCATGGACTTGGAAATGCCTATCCTGGCTCCCGCCGATGTGCAGGATGTGGTAGATTATGGCCTGACCGGCTATGCCTTATCGCGCTTCAGCGGCCTATGGGTTGGCTTGATCGCGGTGGCGGATAACATGGATTCAGGCGCCACGATCGAGGTGGGGCCGCATCGCGGCGCGGTAACCCTGCCCGAGGGGCTGGCGATGCCGCCGGGCGGGCTTGGCATTCGCTTATATGACCAGCCGATGGATAAGGAGATGCGGCTGCGGCAGTTCCGCCTTCCCGCCGCGCTGGCCTTCGCCCGGGCCAACCGCCTGGACCGGGTGACGCTCGCCGCGCCACAGCCCCGCCTAGGCATCGCCGCGCATGGTCAGGCCTGGACGGTGTTGCAAGAGGCGCTGAGCGCGCTCGGCCTCACCCCGGCGGAGGCGGCCCGGCTGGGCATTTCGCTTTATAAAGTGGCGATGCCCTGGCCGCTTGAGACGGAAGGCATGCGGAGTTTTGCCACTGGGCTGGAAACCCTGCTGATCGTCGAGAATAAGCGCCCGCTGCTGGAGGACCAGACCCGCGCCGCCTTGTTCGACTTGCCCGAGCAGCGCCGCCCGCGACTTCTCGGCAAGACCGGGCTAAATGGCGAGCCCCTTCTTTCCAAATTAGGGGCGCTCTCGGTGGCGGAGGTGGCGCGGGCCATCGCCTCGCTTTTACCGCCGGGCGAGCATATGACACGGGTACATGCCTATCTCGGCCGTGTGACGGCCGCCACCGAGGCGGCCTCCGAGCTTTCAACCCTGGTGAGCCGCAAGCCCTTTTTCTGCTCCGGTTGTCCTCACAATCAATCCACCCGCCTACCGGAAGGCTCTTACGCCCTGGCCGGGATTGGTTGCCACTATATGGCGAGTTTCGCCGATCCCCATACCTGCCTGGCTAGCCATATGGGCGGAGAGGGCATGAGCTGGGCCGGAGTCGCCCCCTTTACCGACATGCCCCATATTTTCGCGAATCTGGGCGATGGCACCTATAACCATTCCGGCCTGCTCGCCATTCGCGCCGCCGTGGCGATGCGGCTCAATATTACCTACAAGCTGCTGTATAACGACGCGGTTGCCATGACTGGCGGCCAGCATCCGGAAAACGGATTTTCCGTGCCGCAGATCACCCGCCAGCTGGCAGATGAAGGTGTGACGCGGATTATCGTGGTCGCGGATGATCTCAGCCGGTACCGCGGCGTGACGGGGCTTGCCCCCGGCGTCACCCTGCGCCCGCGCGAGGATTTGCCCGCCGTGCAAGAGGAATTGCGCGCCACCAAGGGGGTGACCGCTCTGGTCTATGACCAGGTCTGCGCCACCGAAAAACGCCGCCGCCGCAAGCGGGGCAAAATGCCCGCCGCGCCCCGCCGGGTATTCATCAATTCGCTGGTGTGCGAGGGTTGCGGTGATTGTTCGGAAGCCTCGCATTGCGTCTCCGTCGCGCCGCTGGAAACCGAGTTCGGGCGCAAGCGCCAGATCGATCAGTCAACCTGCAACCAGGATTATTCCTGCCTCAATGGCTTCTGCCCGTCTTTTGTCACCTATGAGGCGGCGGAGGCGCCAAAGCCCAAGACATTGAACAAGGCGGCGCCGCAAGCGGTGCCGGAACCTGAGATCGCCCCGCTGGAAGCAGTGCGCAACATCATCTTCACCGGCATTGGCGGCACGGGCGTTACCACCATCGCCTCGATTCTCGGCATGGCGGCGCATGTGGATGGGCTGAACGCGGGTATCGTCGATATGACCGGGCTCGCCCAGAAAAACGGCGCGGTGTTCAGCCATGTGCGGCTGGGTCCGGATAGAGATCAGACCGTCAGCGGGCGTGTTCCCGCCGCCAGCGCGGATCTCGTGCTGGCCTGCGATGCGCTCGTCGCGGATAGCCCCGACGCGCTGACGCTCTATTCCAAATCCCGTACGGCGGTCATCGCCAATCAGGATGTCGCCCCCACGGCCGATTTCATCACCGACCGTGACGCGAAATTCGACGTCCAGCCTTTGGAAGAGCATCTCGCGGCCGCCTGCGCCAGCGTCGAGATTTGCCCTGCCGGCAGCCTCGCGGCGAAAGAGCTGGGCGATACGGTGTTCGCCAATATGGTCATGCTGGGCTTTGCCTGGCAAAAGGGCCGGATCCCGGTTTCCGCTGCGGCCATCGCTCATGCCATTGCCCTCAACGGCGTCGCCAAGGAGGCCAATCTGCAAGCTTTCGCGCTCGGCCGTCTTTACGCCCATGACCCCTCAGCCCTCAAGCAGGACGTGCCGAGGCCAGTAACGCCTGAGACAGAAGGGTTGGAAGAATTGATCGCCCGGCGCGAGGCGGAACTCACCGCCTATCAAAACCCGGCCTATGCCAAGCGTTACCGCGACATGATTGACCGCGTGCGCGCCGCCGAGGGCAGGCTGGGCGCGGGTGAAGCGCTAACCCGGGCAGCCGCCCAGCAGCTTTTCCGGCTGATGGCCATCAAGGACGAATATGAGGTCGCCCGCCTCTATACGGATGGCCGCTTCGCGGCGGCGGTTCCCGAGACGATGCGGGGCAAGCCCGCCAAGGTATGGCTCTCACCGCCCCTTCTGGCACCCAAGGATGCGCGCGGCAAGCCGCGCAAAATCGCCTATGGCGGGTGGATGCTCAACGGCATTTTTCCCTTGTTGGCACGGTTGAAGCCGTTGCGCGGCACACCGCTCGATATATTCGGAAAAACGCAAGAGCGGCGGCGCGAACGGGATTTGCTGGCGCGTTACGAATCCGCGCTGACTGAAATCGTGAACGGCTTATCCCTAAAGCGTTTGCCGCAAGCGGTCGCCATTGCTTCGGCGCCGGCGGATGTGCGCGGGTTTGGACATGTGCGCGAGGCGGCGATGGCGCGTTTCGCGCCACGATTCACCTCTTTGCTCGAGGCTTGGCGGCGTCCAGAGAACGAAGCCCCGACCGGGCCGGCAGAGGCTCAGTCCGATCCGATGATGGAAAACGCTCGCTGAACTGAAACTCCTTTCCGCACCCCAGGCCAGGGATTGATAATTTTAAAACACTCGCGATGAGAGAAATTTTCTCATATCGCGAGCCCAGGTCTGTGACATTTTTTCTCATATGTTGTCACAAAAACACGCTCAGGTTTTTTTGGCTCACAAATAAAAACGGCATTGATAAAAGTTTGAGGCAGAATTACCGATTTTTTCATGGTCTAAGGTAGAAAACAGCCTACGGCCTCAAGATAATTGCTAAAGGGGGCGGAAGAATGAAATTGGACCGTAAATTTCTGTGCGCTACGGTGGCGGCGGCTGGCTTCATGGCGATGATTGCACCCGTGCCTGCCAGCGCCAAGGAGATGTGGGATCTATATTTGCGCGCGGTGAATGTGGGCACTCCCGCCGGCGCGCTCCCTCCGCCCGGGGTCTATGGCTCATTGAATACCTATTTCGCGGCGTTTTCAAAATATGATGTGCAGGGAAACAAAATTCCCAATACTGCGCTTGATCTTGGTGTTATCGCACCCACCGTGCTGTGGGTTCCTGGCATCAGCATATTCGACGCGACCTACGCCATGGCGGTATCGCAGGCTTTCGATTATACCTCCTTCCAGGGTCAACAAAGGGTTACTGGGCATTCCGGTCCAGGAAATCTCGGCATTTATAATACGTTGTTGATGCCGGTGATTCTCTCTTGGAAACTTCCCGAGCACATCTTCCTGCGCACGGGATTGAGCATTTATCTGCCCGATGCGACCAATACGATCGTTTCTTTGAATAAGGGCGACCTGAAAAATGGCGGACTTCCTTCGGGCAATTCATTTACCACCATTGAGCCGGATGTGGGCGTAAGCTGGCTGTATAATGGCTGGAATGTCAGCGTGGGCACGCATTACGGCTTCGCCGTCGACTCCACCAATATACCATCTTATCACGGTTATTCCTATTATACCGCGCCTGAATTTTCGGCCGATTATACCATTACAAAAACCATTAGCCATTGGACGTTCGGTCTCGGCGGCTCGCAACAGGTGCAGTTCTCCAAGGATACGTGCCACTGCACTGTCGCCGGTATTGGCTATGTTCATGGTGCAGTGCCTGGCTCCATCGTTCATAACTACACGATCGGGCCGGTCTTCGGCTACCAATTCACGGGCGGTATGAATTTCACCATGTTCTGGAATCATAGCTTCGCCTCTTCCAGTGATATTGAAGGCGATATTTTTGATTTCCGCCTGACCCAGAAATTCTGAGAGGCGAATATGATAAGAATTCTTCTGCTTTTGGTGATGGTGCTGGCATTGATCGTGCCTTTCTTTAACCGTGTCGAGCCGAGTTTATTCGGGTTTCCGTTTTTTTATTGGTATCAAATTATCATCGTCCCGGTCGGCTCCTTGCTGATCTATTTCGTCTACCGCGCCGAGGAGCGCGACGCTGGTGAGGAAGCGCGCAAATGACCTATCCTTCCGCCTCCATCGTCTTCTTCCTTCTCATCGCCATAGTGCTGGTGCTCGGCTTCATCGCCGGGCGCTGGAAATCCGGTGAGGGGAATATCGGCCATATCGAGGAATGGGGGCTCGGCGGCCGCCGCTTCGGCACCTGGATCTCCTGGTTCCTCATCGGCGGCGACGCCTACACCGCCTATACATTCATCGCCATTCCGGCATTGATGTTCGGGGCCGGGGCGCTGGGCTTTTTTGCCATGCCCTATACGGTGCTCATCTACCCGATTCTCTACGTGGTGTTTCCCCGGCTATGGCGGGTCGCCCGCGCCAAAGGCTACATCACCGGGCCGGAATTCGTGCGCGGCCGTTACGGCAATCGCTGGCTGGCCCTCGCCATGGGCCTCACCGGCATCCTCGCCACTATGCCCTATATCGCCCTGCAACTTGTGGGCATGCAGACGGTGATCGGCGCGCTCGGCCTGCCCGGCCATGGCCCGCTCATCGCCGCCTTCATCGTTCTTGCCGCCTTTACCTGGACAGCGGGTTTGCGCGCGCCAGCGATGATCTCCATCGTCAAGGATCTGCTGATCTATCTCACCGTCATTGCCGCGATCATCGTCATCCCCGCGGAGCTGGGCGGGTTTACGGCCATCTTCGCCAAGGTTCCGGCGCCGAAGCTGATCCTGCCGCCCCCGCCTCCGGGCTCCAGCGGCAGCTACAGCGCCTACGCCTCGCTTGCGTTGGGTAGCGCCATGGCCTTGTTTCTCTACCCTCATACGATGACAGGGATCCTCTCTGCCTCAGGCCCACGCGTTATCAAGCGCAACGCGGTGCTGTTACCCGCTTATTCGCTCCTGCTCGGCCTGCTGGCGCTCATCGGCTTCATGGCGCTGGCGGCCGGGGTGAAGACCATGCCGCAATTCGCCGCCGGCTTCGCCAGATACGGCGCCAGCTTCGCGGTGCCGGCGGTGCTGCTCAATTCTTTTCCAGGCTGGTTCGCGGGGGTGGCGTTCGGGGCCATCGCCATCGGCGCCTTGGTGCCCGCCGCGATCATGGCCATCGCCTCCGCCAATATTTTCACGCGGGATATCTGGACTCAGTTTTTTCACTCCCCCACGCAGAGGGGCGAAACCCTGGCAGCGAAGATTTTCGCCATCCTCATGATCATCGGCGCGTTAATCTTCATCATGAAAATTCCCTCCACCTATGCCGTGCAACTCCAATTGCTGGGCGGCATGTGGATCATTCAGACCTTTCCCGCCGTCGTCTTCTCAGTATTCACCCGCGCCTTGAACGGCTGGGCATTGCTGCTTGGCTGGCTGGTGGGAATTGTCAGCGCCACTTGGCTGGTGTGGCAGAACCACTTTACCGGGGCGATCTGGCCGTTCCATATCCTCGGCTATACCGTGCCCTGTTATATCGCCTTAGCAACCGTGGTTTTAAACGGGATAATCGCGGCGGTGCTGAGCCCGCTGTTTCAGATGGTGGCGAATGATCGGGTGCGGGACGAAACCGCCGTTTCGGATTACGTTTGATCCGTCCATCCACGAGCCAAAAAAGGCCCCTGACGGGGCCTTTTTTTCACACCAGCCGAAACGGTCAGCGGAAGCGGCTGAAATCAGGCTTGCGCTTTTCCAAAAACGCGCTGGCGCCTTCCTGCTGCTCGCCGGTGCGGAAATAATCCGGGGCGACTTCCTTGAGAATATTGCTCATGTCGCGGTTCAGGATCGGCTCCATATGATAATAGAAGGAGCGTTTGACGATCTTCAGGCAGGTCGGAGAGAGCGAAAGATATTCATCGCACGCTTTGCGGACCTCCTCGTCGAGTTTCGCCATCGGCACAACAGCATTGGCCAGCCCCCATTCCAGAGCCTGCTGGGCGTTGTAACGGCGGCAGAGCATCCATAATTCCCGAGCGCGCTTATGGCCGAGCACATTGGCGGCGTGCGAGACGATATATCCGCCAGCGGGAGAGCCCACGCGCGGGCCGTTCTGCCCAAAAATCGCATGGTCGGCGGCAATCGTCAGATCGCAGAAATAGGCGATGTGATGCCCCGCCCCGATCGCATAGCCATTGACGCGGGCGATTACCGGCTTCGGACATTCCACGATCTTGCGGTTGAAATTGAAGTCGAGATCCTCAAGACCGCTCTTGCCGCCTGTTCCTTTTTCCCAGTTGACATCCCCACCCACACAAAACGCACGCTCACCCGTGCCGGTGAGAACGATCACACCCACCTTCGGGTCGGTGGCAGCCTGGTCGAGATATGCCTCCATGTCCTTGATATTGTCGCCGGTAAAGGCGTTGAGCGTCTTGGGCCGGTTGATGGTGATGGTGGCCACGTAATCTTTCACATCGTAAAGAATTTCTTGCTCGGCCATGCTGAGCCTCCCTTTTATAATGAACCCTAATCCGCGCCAACTCCCGCAGGCGTGATTCTGGGTGACCTTAACGAGCAAGCAACTCAAGTCAATCGGCTTACCTAACATTCATTAGATTCTGGGAGACCGCTCGATACGATCAAAAACGCGCCTCGTCTTGACTTCCTAGTCCGGCCGCAGTACCCGCAGCCGCATCATGAGGCGGCGTAGCTCAGTGGTAGAGCAGGGGAATCATAATCCCTTGGTCGGAGGTTCAAATCCTTCCGCCGCTACCAATCTCCTGGCAATTTCATGGACGAGCCCTTCCTCCGCATCCAGGCAGCTGGGCTAACTGTGCTCGATATTCCGTCCAGAGCCGGCGCAACGCCGGGACGGCCATTGATTCTACCTTAAACCGCTGAAGCTGCTGCAATACCCCCTAGGTGATCATGCAGATCAAGGAAGGCGCGCGTGTTTCCAGCTACGAACTTGGTTCGAGTATCAGGGGTTTACAAAAAAACCCCGGCTTTCGCCGGGGTGTTGGTTAGCGCTTGGAGAACTGGAAGGAGCGGCGGGCCTTGGGCTTGCCGTATTTCTTGCGTTCGACCATACGCGGGTCGCGGGTAAGAAACCCGGCGGCCTTGAGGATGGAGCGCAGCTCCGGCTCGTACAAAGTGAGCGCGCGAGAGATACCATGGCGCACCGCGCCGGCCTGGCCGGAGAGACCGCCGCCAGACACGGTGCAATACACGTCGAACTGGTTGTAGCGGTCCGCCACCAGGAAGGGCTGGGTGATAAGCATGCGCAGCACCGGCCGGGCGAAATAGGCCGGCGCCTTCTTGCCGTTGACGATAATCTCGCCCTTGCCGGGCTTGACCCACACGCGAGCGATGGCGTTCTTGCGTCGGCCGGTGGCATAGGAGCGGCCCTGGGCGTCGCGCTTGGGCTCGCGCTTCTGCGGCTCGGCCTCCGGGCTGGGAGCGGCGGCACCGATCTGGAGATCCTTGAGGCCGGCGAAGGCGTTGGTGGTCGTGGACATGGGTTCAGGCCCTCTTATTCTTGAGGTTCAGCGCGCCGACATCGAGCGCGCGCGGCTGCTGGGCGCCGTGCGGGTGCTCAGGACCCGCATAGACGTGGAGATTCTTCATTTGCTGGCGCTGGAGGGGCCCGCGCGTGATCATGCGTTCCACTGCTTTCTCCACCACGCTTTGCGGGTTCTTGCCCGCGAGCCGCTCTTTTACCGAGCGACCCTTGACCCCGCCAGGATAACCGGTGTGGTAGTAAAAAACGGAATCCTCGGCCTTCTTGCCCGTCACCTTCACCTTCTCGGCATTGACGACGATAATGTTGTCGCCGCAATCCACATGCGGCGTGAAAATGGCCTTGTGCTTACCGCGCAGGCGGGCCGCCACGATGGCGGCGAGACGGCCGAGAACCAAGCCCTCGGCGTCGATGAGAATCCAATCCTTCTTCACCTCGGCGGGCTTGATGGAAAGCGTCGTTTTCATGAATGCACCCAAATGAGACAATGGCGGGCTTATGGGGAAAACCCCGGTAAAGGTCAAGCGTCCCGGTCTGTGGTATTTTAATACCACATAACTTTCCTTGCTCCGGCCGCCGCGTTAAGGCGCGGCCAATGGCTAGTCCTTTCGCTGTCTTTCTCACCGGCTTCGCCGCCTCGGCTGGGCTGATCATCGCCATCGGAGCGCAAAACCTGTTCGTGCTGCGGCAGGGGCTGCGGCGGGAGCATGTAGGCCCCGTCGTGCTGTTCTGCGCGCTGGCGGACGCGGCGCTGATGACCGCCGGGGTAGGCGGGGTTGGGGCGCTCGCCGCCGCCAGCCCCCGGCTCACCACACTGCTCGCTTTGGGCGGGGCGGCGTTTCTCGGCTGGTATGGCATCGCCGCCCTGCGGCGGATGACCCAGCCTCAGGTAATGCGGGTGGCCGAGGCGGGCGCGGTCAGCCTTGGCCGCGCCTTGGCGGCCACGGCGGGGTTCACCTTTCTCAACCCTCATGTCTATCTGGACACCGTGCTGCTCCTGGGCGCCATCGGCGCGGCACAGCCCGCGCCGCTGCGCCCGGTTTTCGTCATCGGCGCCGCCTCGGCCAGTTTCGTGTGGTTTTCGGCGCTCGGCTTCGGCGCCCGGCTGCTGCGGCCCATCTTCACCCGCCCTGAAGCGTGGCGGACGCTAGATCTGCTGGTCGGCCTCACCATGCTCGCCCTGGCCGCCTCGCTGCTGGTCCGCGTGGCGCGGTAAAAGCCGGGATTAGTCCAGCCGCGGCTCGATCCGGCGCGGTTTCGGCGGCGGGGGCGGGTCGCGATGGGGCGGCGGGACGATCCGCTCGCCCGGCACGGCAGCGCCGCGCGGCGGGTGCGGCTCGGGAATGGGGGGGCGGGAGCGCCGTGGCTCCTCCGCGGCGGCAGGGGCGCTCCGCCGTTTGAGCAGGCCAAAATCCGGCACGTCCTCGGGCGGGTCGAGCGGGCGCAGCGCGGCTGGCAGAGCGCCGCTCGCGCGCAATTGCATCAGCCGCAATTCCTCCTGGATAGCCGCCAGCTCGCCTTCCATCGCCTCCAGCCGGGCCTTTACCCCGAATACGCTGAATGGCACCATGAGAAAAGCGAGAACCCAGAGCAGCGCCGGCACGGCGATGACCAGGAACAGCCAGCCCGGCATCCAGTCCGGCAGGGGAAAGGGCATGGTTATGGCTCCGCGTTGGTCATAGCCGTTTAATGCCGGAAATGGCGCATGTTTGTGAAGACCATGGCGATGCCCGCCGCATCCGCCGCCGCGATCACCTCATCGTCGCGGATCGAGCCGCCGGGCTGGATCACGCAGGAGGCGCCCGCCGCGATCGCCGCCTCCAACCCATCCGCGAAGGGAAAGAACGCGTCTGAGGCCACGGCGCAGCCGGTGAAATCCAGCCCCGCCTCCTTGCCGCGCCAGGCGGCGATGCGCGCGGAATCCAACCGGTTCATTTGCCCCGCGCCGATCCCGAGCGTGGCTCCTGCCTTGGCATAGACGATGGCATTGGATTTGACGTGCTTGGCGACGCGGAAAGCAAAGAGCATGTCAGCGATCTCCGTCTCGCTGGGGCCGCGTTTGGTCACAATTTTAAGGTCACCCCTGCCCACCCGTCCGGCGTCGCGGTCTTGCAGGAGAAACCCGCCCGCCAGGGATTTGAAGCTCAACCCCGGCGCGGCGGGATCGGGCACGCCGCCCGTGGTGAGAAGGCGGAGATTTTTCTTGCGGGCCAGCAGCGCCTTGGCCTCCGCGCTCGCCTGCGGAGCGATGATCACCTCGGTGAAAATGGCGGCGATTTTCGCGGCGGTGTCCTCGTCCAGCTCGCGGTTGAGGGCGACGATGCCGCCAAAGGCGGAGACCGGGTCGCAGGCCAAAGCGCGTTCCCAGGCGGCGGCGGGGCTAGCGGCGATGGCGACGCCGCAGGGGTTGGCGTGCTTGACGATCACCACCGTTGGCTCGGTGAACTCCGCCACGCATTCGAAGGCGGCGTCGGTGTCGTTGTAATTATTATAGGAGAGTTCCTTGCCCTGGTGCTGGGCGGCGGTGGCGACCCCGAAGCGGGGCGGCCCGGCGATATAGAAGGCCGCGCGCTGATGCGGATTTTCGCCATAGCGCAGCGCCTGTTTCCGCTCGCCGGAGATGGCGTAGCGCGGGGGAAAAGCTTCGCCCAATTGTTCGGCGAACCAGGTGGAAATGGCGGCATCATAGGCGGCGGTGCGGGCAAAGGCCGCAACAGCCAGCGCCCGGCGCGTGGCGAGGCTGGTGCCCCCCTGGGCGGCCATCTCCTCCAGGACGCGGGCGTAATGGCTTGGCTCGGTGAGCACCGCCACGCCCTCATGGTTCTTCGCGGCGGCGCGGATCATCGCCGGGCCGCCAATGTCGATATTTTCGATGCAGTCGGCGAAACCGGCGCCGCGCGCCACCGTCGTCTCGAACGGGTAGAGATTGACGGCGACGAGATCGATGGGGGCGATGCCGTGCGCCGTCATCTCGGCGATATGGCCGGGGTCATGGCGCTTGCCAAGAATACCGCCATGGATCTGCGGCACGAGGGTTTTCACCCGGCCCTCCAGAATTTCCGGAAAGCCGGTATGCTCGGAGACCTCGGTGACGGGCAAACCCGCCTCGCGCAGCAATTTCGCCGAGCCGCCGGTGGAGAGCACCCTCGCCCCCTGGGCAATAAGAGCGCGGGCGAAATCCTCCAGCCCGGTCTTATCGGAGACGGAGATCAGGGCGGTGCGAATGGGGATGATATCGGACACGAGGCGGCTCCAATCGGGTTGCGGCAATGCCCAGGCGCGCGGCGTTTCTCCCCGCGCTCCCCGATGGTGATCCATCCGAACGCCAGTCACGTGAGGATGGGCGCGGTTTGCCACGGCCTCACGGCCCAAGGCAAGCGGCAGCAGGCGGGGCAAAACTTTTATGCGGATTCATTAAACTCGCGCCACCGTGATAAATTTGTCGCATTGCGACCGAAGTTTGCCTATATCTGTTAGGATACCGGCGCAGGGCAGGAAACCAGGGCGGCGGTTGCGAGGAGCAAGAAGATGGTTAGGCAAGCGAGGCATGGTTTCATGGTTCTGGGCGTGACCGGACTGGCCTTCGTCGGCATGAGCTGCGCCATGCCGGGAGGCCAGCGCGTCACGCTGAGCCAGGGCGGTGATAAGCCCCCCCCGGCGCTCTCCGTTCACACGCCCATCAATAAGATCGCCGCCAACCCGGGGGGTAAGGCCGTGCTGGACCGCGACGTGCCGGGCGTGATGTCCAACCCCCATTATGATCTATTTTCCTCCATGAGCCTGTCGCAATTGGCCACCCTCTCCGGCGGCCGCCTCAACCAGGCCAAGCTGAAGCAGGTGGATCAGGATCTGGCGGAGTTGTCGCCGGGGCAGTGAACGGCGTGCCGGCCCGCAACGCCTCGTAGAGGCGGAGCGTCTCGGCGCAGACGTTCTCATCTGAAAAATACCGCTCCACCCGCGCCCGTCCAGCCATGCCTAGACGCCTCCGCAAGGCGGGGTCGATGATCAGCCGGGCGAGCGCCGCCGCCAAAGCGGAGGCATCGCCGGGCGGCACGAGGTAACCGGTTTCCTCCGCCGCCACCGCCTCGCGGCAGCCGGGAATATCTGTGGCCACCACCGGCCGTCCCGCCGCCATTGCCTCCAAAATTACCTTGGGCAGGCCTTCCCGGTAGGTCGAGGGCAAGGTGAAGACGTGAACCTGGCGGAGCAGCCCCGCCATATCCCGCACCGGCCCCAGCCAGTGCAAGATCCCCTCACCCTCCCATTGCCGCAGCTCGGCCTCGGTCACCGGGTTGGGGTTGGAGGCATCCGGCGCGCCCGCCAGCCAGAATTCCGCCCGCCCCCGCAATTGCCGCGCCGCCGCCGCGTAGACGCCAATGCCCTTCTCCCGGATCAAACGGGCCGCGAGCAGTACCCGCACCGTCCCCTCCGGCTCGGGCGCGGGCTGGAATTGGCGAAGATCCACCCCTGCCCCCCGGACGAGCCGGGCGCGCTCCCGCCGCACCATGCCAGCGCCCACCATGGCGTTAAGATCGTCCGGATTTTCGAACACCGCGAGGCCGCGCCTGGGGTTCATCGTCGCTCGCAGCCCCAGAGAGACGAAGGGGCGCAGCGCCCGGGCCAGCAGCTTGCGGGAAGAGAAGACGAAGCCAAGGCCTATGGGCGCGTTGAGCACGGCGGGCCCGCCGGCCAGCCGCGCCGCGACTCCGCCCAAAATGATCGGCTTGAGGGCGATATGGTGGACGACATCCGGGCGCAGCCGCCGGTAGAGACGCGCCAGCCAGAGAGAGAGGGCGAGCTCCCGGAACGGGTTGAGGCGCTTGCGGTCCAGCGCCGCCGCATAGAATTCGAAACCCGCCGCGCGTATGTCCGCCGCCGCCTCGCTTTGGCGGGCGATGACCGCCACCCGCCAGCCCGCCGCCTGGGCCGCCCGCGCCCGGGCCTGGAAATGTGACAGAAAAAACCAGTCCTCCATGATGAGGAAGACGAGCAAGGGGCGGGAATCCGGCATGGGCGGGGTTTAGGGCAGGCGCGCGCCCAGGGAAAGCGGATCAGACATCGTTGATACCGGCGCGGCTGGCCTGCCAGCGCCAGGAATCGCGGCACATATCCTCCACATCGCGCCGGGCCCGCCAGCCGAACAGCCGCTCGGCCAGGGCCGGGTTGGCGTAATAGCTGGCGACATCGCCCGGACGGCGCGGCGCGAAAACCAGGGGAATTTTTCGTCCCGTCGTGGTCTCGAAGGCGCGTACCAGTTCCAGTACGGTCGTTCCCCGTCCGGTGCCGAGATTAACGGTGACGGAAACGTCATGCGCGGCGATATGCTCGACAGCCAGGGCATGCGCCTCGGCAAGGTCCATAACATGGATATAATCACGCTCGCCGGTGCCGTCGCGGGTGGGGTAGTCGTTGCCGAAGACATTGAGATGGGCGCGCTCGCCGGTCGCCACCTGCGTCACATAGGGCATGAGATTATTGGGCACGCCGCGCGGGGTCTCGCCGATCATCGCGCTGGGATGCGCCCCCACCGGATTGAAATAGCGCAAATTCGCCGCCCCGGCCAGCTTGCCGGTGCGGGCGAGGTCGCGGATGAGATCCTCCATCACCAGCTTGGTGCGGCCATAGATATTCTCGACGCGAGTGGGCGCATCCTCGAGGATGGGCGAGGACTCCGGCTGGCCATAAACCGTGGCGGAGGATGAGAAGACGATCCGCCCCACCCCCACCGCCTGCATGGCCTGCATCAGCCGGATCGTCCCGGCGATATTCATATCGTAATAGCGCAGCGGGTCGGCCTCGCTCTCTCCCACCGCCTTCAGCGCCGCGAAGTGGATCACGGCCTCGACTGGC
This sequence comes from Acidocella sp., assembly GCF_027352905.1. Classification (GTDB taxonomy): domain Bacteria; phylum Pseudomonadota; class Alphaproteobacteria; order Acetobacterales; family Acetobacteraceae; genus Acidocella. Next base: position 23,682 of record NZ_DAIEIF010000013.1, on the reverse strand, counting down.
TGCGTCCTGAGCGCCGCCGTCACCTGCTCGGTGTCGCGGATATCAGCCTCGATCACCGCGATCTCCCGTCCTGTCAGGCGCGCGAGCCGGGCGGGCACGTCCCGCTCGGCATTGGCGAAATTATCGAGAATGACCGGCTCGTGCCCGCGTTCGGCCAGCACGGCAGCGGTGTGCGAGCCAATATACCCCGCGCCGCCCGTCAGTAATATGCGCATATCCTTAGGCCTTCGTGATCCACCATTTAATGTGCTGCGGCCCGTCCTGATGGCCGGGCAGGACGATCTGCTCCGCCCGGCGCGGCTCCGCCTGGCCGAAATAAACGCCGCTCTCGATGCGCGGAGCGGCCCCCTCCGCCCGCAACCGGAAGCCGAGCCCGGAGGGCGCGCGCAGCAGCACGGTTTCGCCGTCCTGGGCGAGGCTGGCCGTGACATTGGGGTGAAGATGAAAGCGGATGACGAAGGGCTGGGGGGTGGTCGACTCGATCAGATCCTCGCCCTGCAATTCCTCGCCATGCTCGGCGAGACCGAGACGGCGGTGATGGATGGCGCCGAAGGAATCGGCCCAGCCGTCATGGCTGGCCTCAATCCAGGCGACACCACCCGTGTCCTCGCGCGCGACATGGACATTGCGGGGCCGGTGGCCGAGGCCGGTCTCGCGAATTTCCGAGGATGACGTGTCGGCGATGATGAGTGTGGAATGGGCGGCGGTGCCGCGCAGAAGTTGCGCCCAGTCGCCGGCCAGGGCGGGCGCCGCGCCGCAATTCACCACCAGCCGGTCCTTACCGAATGAGAATTCGAAGCCGAGCGTGCCCGCATGGGCGAAGCGGTCGAGCATGGGCGGCGCGGGCAGGCCCGCATCCATGAGCAGCACGGATTTGGCGGCGGCGAGACGGAACAGCCCGGAGGGTTTGAGCGGCGCCAGCGCGCCCCGCGCCCGCCCGGCCTGGGCCAGCACGAGATCGACGAGGCCGGGCAGCTCCTCCTTGGAGCCGTTGAACAAGGCGAGCCCGCCATCGCCATGGCGCAAGGCGCGCAGCGCCGCCGCCGCGTGCTCAATGGCGGTGACCAGTTCGGCGGGCGGGGCCTTGCCTCCGGCCTGCAACAAGGCCCGCATCTCGGTCATGTCCCGCAGGGCCAGCAAATGCGCCGCCGGGCTGCGCTCGACATGGCAGCCATCCGGATAGAATTGCCGGGCCAGCTCCGGCAGCAGAAATTTGAGCGCCCGGGACAGGTATGGCACATGATCGGGCATGGCGACGGAGGCGGCCACCAACCCCTTCAAGCCGGTCAGCGCCCGTCCGTCGAGAAACTCGGCGGGCAGAGCGGCGGCCAGAGTGCGGGCGTCCTGCACCATGCGCGACATCAGCGCCTGGCGAAAATCGTCATCCGCCGAGGCGGCGAAAAAATCATAATGGCCGAGCCAGGAGGCGAGCCGCGCCCCCGCCGCATCCGGGGCGTAGGCGGTGGGCTCGGGTTTCGGCGTGTCGATGAAATCGAGCGCCATGGCGCGCGCGCGGGAGCGGGCCGCATCCGTGCCGAGCGCGCGCAGATCCCGCAGCCAGGTGAAGCCGTGCAGATGCGCGCGCAGCATCCGGGTGGCCCCGGCCGCGCCGGCGAACACATCGTGATGAACCGGCAGCACCGCGCCGCCAAACTCCATCTCCCCCTTCACCAGCCGGGCCCCGCGCGCCGGGTCTCCCGGCCAGGGGTCGCGCAGGGCGATGGCGGGGGCGTCCGGCCCGGCGGCGGGGCGTAGATTGCGCATCCGGGTGACCCAGGCGCGGGCCTGGCGGCCGAGGCCGCCGGGCGGGGCGGGGGGCATGGTCACCTCCCCCCGGCGCGGAGCGCGGCGATGGCCGCCGCGTAATCCGCCGCGCCGTAAACCGCCGTGCCGGCGATGAGGCAGGTGGCTCCGGCCGCGAGAATGGCAGGGACGGTCTGGTGGGTGACGCCGCCATCCACCTGGAGAATGATATCGCGGCCGGAGTCGTCGATGAGACGACGCAGCGCCGAGATCTTGGGCAGTTGCGAGGCGAGAAAGGCCTGGCCGCCGAAGCCGGGATTGACCGTCATCACCATGATCAGATCGGCGAGGTCCAACACGTTCACCACCGCCTCGATGGGCGTGGCCGGGTTGAGGACCACCCCCGCCTTTTTGCCGAGTGAGCGGATGAGCTGGAGGGTGCGGTGCAGATGCGGCCCGGCCTCGGAATGCACGGAGATATGATCCGCCCCGGCCTCGGCGAAGGCCGCCACGTAAGGATCGGCGGGGGCGATCATCAGATGGGCGTCCAGCGGCAGGCGGGTATGGGGGCGCAGCGCCCGCACCACCAGCGGGCCGAAGGTGATGTTGGGGACGAAATGCCCGTCCATCACGTCGAGATGCAGCCAATCCGCCCCGGCCCGCTCGATGGCGGTCACTTCATCGCGGAGCCGGGAGAAATCCGCGGCGAGGAGAGAGGGGGCGATGAGCGGATGAGCGGCCATGATCCCCATTTGTAACCGGCAGCGCACCGGTTTCACAAGCGGCGGCGCTCGTTACCGGACTTCAGCGGCCCGCAGAGGTCTCCGCGGGCAGCCGGACCACGCCGGCACGGGCCAGCTCCGCGATTTCCGCGCCGCCATAGCCGAGTTCGCTGAGCACCGTCGCCGTATGCTGGCCGAGAGCGGGGGGTGGCTCCATAGCCGCGAGGTTGCGCATGCCCGCGGCGGGATGGGCGGGGAAGGGGATCAGCGGGTAGCCCGGCATGCGCGGATGCTGGACGAAACGGCCCGCCAGAACCGGGTCGGCCATAGCCTGGGAAATGGTGTTCACCGGGCCGCAGGGAATATCGGCGGCGTCGAAGGCGTTCACCCATTCGCGGGCAGGGCGCGTGCTGAAAAGGGCTTCCAGCTCCTCCAGCAATTCCTTTAAATTCCGGATACGCGCGGCATTGTCGTGATAGCGCGGATCGGTGAGCCAGTCCGGTTTGGCGATGACCGAGCAAAACCGCTTGAACGCGGGTTCATTCACTACTGAGACGCTGAACCACGCCCCGTCTGCTCCGCAGAAATGCCGGCTGGGCGCGGCGATCGGCAAATTGACCGAGCGCACCGGCTCGCGCTGGGTGACGGCGAGCTCACCATATTTATTGGCCATGATGTTGAGGATGGTATCGGCGAGGGAAAGCTCCACGCGCTGGCCCTCGCCAGTTTTCTGCCGGTGCATCACGGCGGTGAGCACGCCTAGCGCCCCGCACATGCCGGACACCACGTCGATCACCGGCAGGCCAATGCGTATCGGCGGGTCGCCCTCCGCGCCGCTTGCATAAAACGCCCCCGCCATGCCCTGCACCACGCTATCCACCGAGGGACGCAACCGGTAGGCCGTCTCCTCGCCAAAGGCGCTGACCATGTAATAGATGAGGCCCGGATGGATCGCCCGCACATCCTCGTAAGTGAGTTTCTGCCTCTCAGTGAAATCGGGGCGGAAATTATGCACCAATACATCCGATTGGCGGATGAGCCGGTTGAGCACCTCGCGCCCTTGCGGCTTGCGCATGTCGAGGGCAAGGGATTCCTTGCCCCGGTTGCAATTGACGAAGGTGACGCTGTCCTCGCCGTAAAAAGGCGGGCCGAAATGCCGTCCCTCCTCGCCTGCCAGCGCCTCGACCTTAATGACCCGCGCCCCGAGATCCGCCAGGACCATCGCGGCATAGGGTCCCGCGATCAGGCGTGAGAGGTCCAGAACCGTTATGCCGTCTAAAACGCCTTGCATGCGCCGTCCGCCCTATTTTTGAGCCGGCCGCACGCAGACCCCTGATGACGCCCATCATGCGAGCCGGGAAGGCTCAAATAACAGAACAATCATTAGTTAGGCAACCGGCGGCTAATTGATTTTATTTGTTATTTCCGCATAATTCAGCAAAACTCACGGAAACGAGCCATGCCCATCATCCCATCAGCCTCCGCCAGCCCCTTCTATACCGCCGAACACGCGGCCTTTCGCGACGTCATGCGCCGCTTCGTCGCAAAGGACATCACCCCCTTCGTCGAGGAATGGGAGGAAGCAGGCGGCTTTCCCCGCGAGTTATACCGCCAGGCCGCAAAAGTGGGCCTGCTGGGGCTCGGCTTCCCCGAGGCCTATGGGGGCAATGACGGCGATTTGTTCATGACCATCATCGCCTCCCAGGAAATCGCGCGCTGCGGCGCGGGCGGCGTGCTGGCGAGCCTGATGTCGCACACCATCGGCTGTCCGCCCATCGTCAATGTCGGCAGCGAGGCTCTCAAGCAAAAGGTGCTGCCACCCGTGATGCGCGGCGAGAAGATCAGCGCCCTTGGCATCACCGAGCCCTCCGGCGGGTCGGACGTCGCCAATCTCAAAACCACGGCGCGGCGCGAGGGCGATCATTACATCGTCAATGGCTCCAAAACCTTCATCACCTCGGGCATTCGTGCTGATTTCTATACCGTGGCCGTGCGCACCGGCGGCCCTGGCCCGGGCGGGGTGTCGCTGCTGCTGATCGAAAAAGATACCCCCGGCTTCACCCAGACGCCCTTACAAAAAATGGGATGGCTGTGCTCCGACACCGCCACACTCTATTTCGACAATTGCCGGGTGCCGGCAGAAAACCTCGTCGGCGAGGAAAACCAGGGCTTCAAGGCGATCATGAAGAACTTCAACCGCGAGCGTATCTTTCTCGCGGCGGGGACCAATGGTTTCGCGCAGGTGTGCCTGGAGGAGGCGCTGGGCTGGGCCAAGCAGCGCGAGATGTTCGGCGGCAAGCTGATCGACATGCAGGTCACCCGCCATAAGCTCGCCGACATGGCCATGCGGATCGAGGCCACCCAGGCCATGCTCGAACTCCTCGCCTGGCGGGTGGAGCAGGGCGAGCAGCCGGTGGGCGAGATCTGCCTGCTCAAGAACCAGGCGACCCAAACCATGGCCTACTGCGCCAACGAGGCGGTGCAGATCCATGGCGGGGCAGGCTTCATCCGTGGTGTCACGGTCGAGCGCATCTACCGGGAGGTGAAGGTCAACGCGATCGGCGGCGGCGCCGAGGAGGTGATGCGCGATCTCGCCGCCCGCCAGTTGGGATTTTATGCATGAATCGGCCTCTTATTCGGTTTCATGGCCGCGCGATGTGCTGTATCTTGCGTAAGCCATTCTGTCCTGACGGACAGACGCACCCACAGCCGTAAGGGGTTTCCACGCGATGCCGACCGCGCGCCCCGCAGCGATTTCAGCCGGTTCACCGCCGCCGGACTGGCCGCGCGCCATGGATGAGGCGCTACGGACCGCGCCCGCCCAGACGGGTGGAGGCTTTCCGCGCGGCTGGTGGGCCCATCTCGGCCAGCGCGGCATGCTCGGCCTGGGGTTCGCGGTGGGGGAGAATCCCCCCGCCGCCGATGCCGTGCTGGTCAGCACCCTCGCGGAGCAAGTGACCCATGCCACCGGCCGGCTGGGGCTGGGCATGGCCTGGATGTTACAGCAAATGCTCGGGCGTTACGTGCTCGGTCCGCTCACGCGCAACCCGGGGCAAAGCGGCTGGATCAGCGCGCTGCTCGCCGCCATGGCGCGGGGGGAAAGCCTGCTGGCGCTCGCCATCTCCGAGCCCGGCGCGGGGGCGCACCCCAAACATCTGCAAACACGGGCGATCCGGGATGAGACTGGCGAGGGCTGGATACTTGACGGGCAAAAGGCGTTCGTGAGCAACGGCCCCGCCGCAGACGCCATCATCGTGCTCGCCATTAGCGGTGAGCAGGATGGCCGCAAGCGCTTCGACGCCTTCCTGCTGGATGCCCGAACCCCGGGCCTCACCCGCCTGCCCAACCCGCGCGCGCAGGGGCTGGCGCCGCTGGGCCATTGCGATCTGCGGCTCGAGGCCTGCCGCGTGCCGGAGAACCGCCGTATCGGCCCGCCCGGACAGGGTTTCGAGACCATCGCCAAACCGGTGCGCGCGATCGAGGACGCGCTGCTGCTAGGCCCGCTGCTCGGGGCCATGCGGCATGAGCTGGAATGGGCCGCAGGGGCCCTGGCCGCGCGCGGCGCGGCGGAGAGCGACACCCTGCGGGAAATGGGGGCGCTGCGGCTCGAATGGGAGGCTTTGCACGCCGTGCGCGACGCTCTCGCCCACGAGCTTGAGGCGCAGGGCTGGGGCGAGGCGCTCGCCTTTTCCACCGTCGGCGCGCGCCGCCTGTGCGAGCGCTGGCAGGCGGCTTGCGAAGCCTGGCTAGAGGCGCGTCACCTGCTTGAGCCAGGCGCGGCGGCGCCCGATTTCATCCGCGACCTGCGTCTTGTGCTCGGCATAGCGCGCGGAGCCGCGCAGTCTCGGCAACTTCAGAAGGGGCAACAGATGTTGCAATCATTATCCATATGAAAACAGACCATTCCGATCAATTCGCCTCCATCGACAGCGTTGCCCGCGGCTTCGCCTCCGTCGATTACATCGCCAGTCCCGCCATCGCCACCTCGGTCTATCTCGGCTTTCATCTCGAGAAACCGATCCTCATCGAAGGCCCTGCCGGCGTGGGCAAGACCGAACTTGCCAAGAGCATGGCCGAGCTTCTCGGCGTGCCGTTGATCCGCATGCAGTGCTATGAGGGGCTGGATGAATCGAAGGCGTTGTATGAATGGAAATACGGCAAGCAATTGCTCTATACCCAGCTGCTGAAGGACAAGCTCGGCGAGATGATGCAAGGCGCCGCCGGTCTGGCTGACTCCATGGAGCGGCTGCACGCCCATGACGATCTGTTTTTCAGCCAGCATTTTCTGGAACCGCGCCCGCTTTATCAGGCGCTGCACCAGGAAAATGGCTGCGTGCTGCTGATCGACGAGGTCGATAAATCCGATCCGGAATTCGAGGCTTTTCTGCTGGAGGTCCTTTCCGATTTCCAGGTCTCGGTGCCGGAACTCGGCACCATCAAGGCCCAGGTCAAGCCCATCGTGTTTCTGACCAGCAACAATACCAGAGAGATGAGCGACGCGCTCAAGCGCCGTTGCCTGCATCTGCATATTTCCTTTCCCGAGCCCGCTTTGGAGCGGCGCATTCTCGAGCGGCGCGTGCCCGGCCTGTCCGCAACGCTCAACCGGGAGCTCGTGGCCTTCATCCAGGCGGTGCGCCAGCTGGATCTCAAGAAACTGCCTTCGGTCAGCGAAACCATAGACTGGGCCAAGACCCTGCTGCTGCTCAACGCCGAGCATCTCAGCTTGGATCTGGTGCGCGATACGCTCAACGTGTTTCTCAAATTCGAGCAGGATATCGCCACGGCCAATGAGCAGATGCGGGAATTGCTGCAAGCCGCCCGCAAGGAAGCGGATTTAACCTATGCAAGCCACGCTTGAGGATTTTTTCAAGGCGCTGCGCGGCAGCGATCTCGAACTGCATCTGAACGCCCAGGTCGACGCCGCGCGCGCGGTGGAACTCGTCGGCTGGGGCGACCGCGCCACGCTGAAACACGCGCTGGGCACCACCCTCGCCAAAACCAGCGCCGACCGGGCGGTATTTGACGAGGCTTTCGACCGATTTTTCCGCTTCGATGCGTTCCAGCAGCCCGGCGCTCAGCCATCATCCCCGGCGAAAGCGGGCGAAACCGCCAGCCCCGATGCCGGGCAGCCCGCCAACCCCGACTCCTCCAAAAATGAAGCTTCCCAGATGGGCTCGGGCGGCGCCGGCGGCTGCCGCGGGCGGGGCGGGCAGGCGCTCTCTCAATTACTCCTTTCCGGCGATTCCGCGGCGCTCGCCAAACGCATGCAGGAAGCGGCGCGCGAGGTTGGCCTCACCGATATCTGGTTCTTCACGCAAAAAGGATTTTATACGCAGAAAATCCAACAGGCGATGGGGCTGGAATCGCTCGACCGGGACATCGCCGAGGCCAAGCGCGCCGGCATATCCGTGCGCGCCGAGGCCCTGGAACTCGCGCGCAAGCGCCTGTTCAATGAGGTGCGAAATTTCGTCGAGCGCAAACTGGCCCTTTATGGTACCGCTCCCACGCGCCAGTTGCATGACGAGTTCTTGCAGACGCAAAAACTCTCCAATATCGAGAACCGCGATTTCGAACGCATGCATGTCATCGTCCGCAAAATGGCCAAGCGCCTGGCCGAGCGGCATGCCCAGCGCAAAAAGCAGAGAGTGCGCGGCCAGCTCGATTTCCGCAAAACCCTGCGCCGCAACGCCGCCTATGGCGGTATCCTGTTCGAGACCTTTTGGCGCACCAAGGTGGTGGACCGGCCCCGTGTGATCGCCATTTGCGACGTCAGCGGCTCAGTGCGTCAATATGCGCGCTTCCTACTGCTGTTTCTCTACAGCCTCGATGAGCAGATGAGCGGCGTGCGCAGCTACGCTTTTATCAATCATCTCGTGGATATCAGCGAGACATTCGAACATCTGCCGGTGGAGCAGGCGGTGGACAAGGTCATCCACGCCGTGGGCGGCTCCGGCAGCGATTACGGGCAGACATTGCTCGATATCGAAGAACAATTGCTCGACCAGATCGACCGCCGCACCACGATTTTGTTCCTAGGCGACGCGCGCAACAATCGCGGTGAGGCGCATAGCGAGGTAATGCGCATGCTCCATGACCGCGCGCGCCGCGTCATCTGGCTCAATCCGGAACCGGTCTCATTCTGGGGTCTCGGTGATTCCGAGATGAAACGCTATGCGCCCTATTGCCATATAGCCAGGGAGTGCAACTCCCTTAAACATCTGGAAAGCACGCTCGACGCGCTGCTGCGCACGCACGCGGCCAGCGCCTGAGCTTGATCTTACAAATAAAGGAGACCTTTCTTTGGACAGTGCCACCACCCCGCAAGACCGCATCGCCGCCTGGAAGCAAAAATGGAACGAGAGCCCGTTTCTCAAGGCGCAGGGGCTGGAGGTGGAAGAAACCGGAATCGGCCGCGCTGTCGTGCGCCTGCCGCAAATACGGCCGGATCAGCTGGGCGGCGGCGGCACGGACAACGAACTCAACAGCAGCGTGCTCAATGGCGGTGTCATTTCCTATATGTTCGACGGTGCGCTGGGCTGGGCCATCATGTCATCTCTGATGGCCTTACCGGAAGCGCAGGAGATCAACCCCTCGGATCTGCGCCAGTTTACCATCAATCTCGACATCACCTTTCTCAACGCCGCCATGGGCTCGCATTTCGAGGCTCATGGCCGCGTTGTGCGCGCCAGCAAAACCGTGGCCTTCGCCGAAGGCGACTTTCGTGATTCCAGCGGCAAAATCTGCGCCACGGCCAAGGGAATATGGCGCATTTTCTGGCCACGGAACCAAAAATAACCCCCCGGAACCCAAGGAGACCCTCATGGACGTCCAAACCCAAAATCGCACCTCGATGGATTCGCTACAATCGCGCATCCGCGATATTCAGGAGGCCACGCGCGGCGTCACCGCCCAATATGGCCGCGCCTACATTCTGGAATGCATCAAGGAAGACCGTTTTCCTGATGAGCTTTGGGCCAAGCTGGGCGAATTCGGCCTGCTCGGCCTCTCCATTCCCGAGGAATATGGCGGCTCGGGCGGCGGCGTGCTGGAGATCACCGTGCTCAACGAGGCTCTGGCTTTGGCGGGTGTGCCGACGCTATTTCTCGTCGTTACCGGGTTGGGCCGCGTGCCCATCGTGCGCAACGGCACGCCCGAGCAGATTAGAAAATACGTCACCCCGACCTGCACTGGCGAAAAGAAGATGTGCTTTGCCATCACCGAACCCAATGCCGGCACCAATAGTTTCGCGATGAACACGCTGGCCACGCCGAATGGCAAGGGTGGCTGGACGCTCAAAGGCCAGAAGGTCTTCATCTCCGGTGCGCGGGACGCCGATTTCATGCTCGTCGTCGCACGCACAACCCGCGCCTCGGAAGTCAAGAACCGCACCGAGGGCATGTCCCTTTTCGTGCTCGACATGAACACACCCGGCATCAAGCTCCAGCAACTCAACATCCAGGTGGAAACCGCCGAGCGGCAATATATGGTGTTCTTCGACGATGTCGAACTCCCCGCCGATGCTCTGATCGGCGAGGCGGGCAAAGGCGCCAAGCTGATGTTCGAGGGGCTGAACTCCGAGCGCCTGCTCGCCGCCGGGGCCGCGCTGGGCATGGGGGATTATGCTCTCGCCAAGGCGGTGGCCTATTCCAAGGAGCGCAAACCCTTCGGCAAGCCCATTGGCTCCTACCAAGCCTTGCAGCACCGCATGGCCATGGCCAAGGCCCAGATCGAGGCCGCCCGGCTGATGACCTACACCGCCGCCGAACGCTTCGATGCCGGGGAGGATGCCGGCGCCCATGCCAACATGGCCAAGCTGCTCGGCTCCGAGGCCGCCGTGGCGGCGGTGGAGGCGGCGTTGCAGACCCATGGCGGCTATGGCTTCGACCGGGATTACGACGTCGTCACGCTCTGGCCCATGCTGCGCCTGCTCAAAATCGCGCCGATCAATAACGAGATGCTGCTCAACTATATTGGCGAACACGTGTTGGGCCTGCCCAAATCGTACTGAACCGGGCCGCCGCCGGCTACACCGGTGGCGGGCGTTATCAGGTGGGGCGGTGGAGGCCGAACAGGACCTTCACTCGCGCGGATGGTTTGGGGGCGGCTGCGGCTTGCCGCCGTGGCTTCCGCCTACCTATTGGCTGGCCCAGACGATCCTGTGCATCCACATGATCTCGGCGGCGGGAAAGGAGAGATCAGGATATTCCGGATTGAGGCTGGCGAGTTCGGCGCGGCTCGCGGTACGGCGGAGGAGCAGCTTCGCCATGACCGCGCCGCTTTTCACCCGGGCCACCACCCTGTCGCCCTGACGGACGGGCGCGGCGGGAGAAACAAGGATCGTATCACCCGGCCGGTAGACCGGCAGCATGGAATCGCCATTGATGCTTAGGGCGTAGGCATTGGCATCCGCCACGCTGGGCAATTCCACCTCGTCCCATCCCGCGCCGGCGGGATAGCCGCCATCGTCGAAAAACCCTTCATTTCCCGCCTGGGCGAGCCCGATGAGCGGCAAACGGTTGCGGCCCTTCGCCTTGGCCTCCGGTATTGCCCGCGCGCCGCGCACCAGGGCCGAGAAATCATCCAGCCTGGCGCCGGTGGCGAACAGAATTTTGGAGATGCTTTCGGTCGAAGGCCAACGCGGCTTGCCATCCGCCCCCCGCCGTTTGGAAGGATTGAAACTGGTGGGATCAAGCCCGGCTTGGCGCGCCAGAGCGGAAGGGGAGAGTCCCCGCTCCGCCGCTAACGTATCGATGGCCCGCCAGAGATCCTCATGCAGCATTGATCATCCCGGTCTTTCCCTAACGGGCTATACATTATTTCCCTTAATAAAGGTAAGACCTGATAGGAGTTTTTCCGTCTTGCCCGGCGGGCGATTTCAGGCTGCCGCCTCCACCGCCATCTGCCTCAACCGGAATTTTTGAATCTTACCGCTCGGTGTACGCGGTAACTCATCCATCACGATCAACTCCTCCGGCCAATACTGCTTGGCCATCTTGAACTGTTCCAGATGGGCCCGCAGATCTTCCATCGTCAAGTTGCGCCCGGCATGGAGGACCACATAGGCCACGCCACGCTCGCCCAGGCGCGGGTCCGGCTTGCCGACCACCGCTGCCGCCTGGATGAAGGGATGGCGGTAGAGCACTTCCTCGATCTCGACCACTGGCACGTTCTCACCGCCGCGAATGATGATGTCCTTCGCCCGCCCGGTTATCCGGACATAGCCATCAGTGTCGATCCAGGCCAGATCGCCCGTATTGAACCAGCCATCCTCCGTCATGTCATATAATTCCGGCCGGGAATGATAGCCAACGAAATGGCTCGGCCCCTGGGATTGCAAAACGCCCTCCTGATCCGGACCCAGCACCTGCCCCTCCGCCCCGACCACGCGGATTTTCATGCCCGGAACGGGCACGCCGTCGGTGCCGAAGACTTTCTCCGGCGGGTCATCCAGCTTCGTCGAGGTGACGAGAAGATTCTCCGTCATGCCCCAGGCCGAGACGATGCGCGCTCCCAGCCGCTCCGTGGCGCGCTCCACCAGGGCACGGGGAATGGGCGCCCCCGCCGAAAGGAAGATCCGCAGCGAGGCGATATCGTATTGCGCCAGATTGGGATGATCGGCGAGATCCGCGATGAAAGGCGTGGCCCCCATCATGAAGGTCACGTTTTCGTCCTGAATGCGGCCCAGCCCCACCTCGGCGTCCCAGATGTCCTGGAGGACCAGCTTAGTGCCGAGAGTGATCGCCATCTCCATGCCGGCAAGAAAGCCGGTCTGATGCGCCATCGGCGAGGGCATATAGCAAATGTCGTTCCCGCTCAGTCCAAAGCGGCGGATAATCTCGATGAGATTGGCGAAATGGGTGTTGGATGTATGGAGCACCCCCTTCGGCTCGCCGGTGGTGCCGGAGGTATAAAGCAATTCCATCACCTCGTCCGGCTTCATCCGCCGTTCGCGCAACAACGCCTCGGCGGCCGGATCATCCTCCCGCCGCTGGTCCAGGAAGAATTTTTCGAAGGAGGCGTCTCCTTCACCGCCGATCGCGAAGACTCTCGTAAGCCGGGGCAGATTGGGTTGAATTTCGCGCATCATCTCCAGATGGTCGAAACCGCGGAAATATTGCGGCACCACCACCACCCGGCTTTCGGCAAGGTTGAACATGAAACCAAGCTCACGCTGGCGGAAAATAGGCATGACCGGGTTGGTGACGGCGCCGATATGCAGACAGGCCAAATGCAAGGCGATGAACTCCCACCAATTCGGCAATTGGTAGGAAACCACCTCCCCTCGCTCCACCCCCAGCTCGATCAAGCCGAGGGCGATGCGCTTGGATAAGCGCATGAGCTGGCGATAAGATAAAGTGGTGGCTTGGCCGGTCATGCTGTTGATGTCGGTGACAGCCACCGAATCCAGCCGTTCCGGCGGAAGCGCATCCAGATAATCCAGCAAAGTCTTATCATGCCAAAAACCGCCGCGCCGATGTTGCTCGGCCAGCGCCGGGTTCAACTGAATCTGGATCATACGCCTTCCTCTGTCATTAACCGCTCAGTTACGTTCTCTGAACGATCACATATTGAAGCCACCGCCGCAAATGACATATTGTCCGGAGATGAAGTTGGATTCCGGCGCGCAGAAAAGGTAAACCGCCCCCGCCGCTTCCTCAGGCGTGCCCACCCGGCCGAGCGGGATCATCTGTTCCATTTGAGTCAGCAAAGCCGGACTCACGCCCACCTTGATCTCGCGATCCTCGATCTTGATGGTGCTGTTGCCCTTGGCACTGCCCTCGGTCAGGCGGGTGCGGATCGGGCCGAAGGCTACCGCATTGACATTGACCTTATAGCGCCCCCACTCCTTGGCCATGGTGCGGGTCACGCCGAGAATACCGGCCTTGCCAGCCGAATAATTGATCTGGCCGGCATTGCCGCCCGTTCCAGCGATCGAAGAAATATTCACCACCTTGCGGAACACCTCACGCCCATCCGCCGCTTCCTCCTTGGCGAGAGCGCTGATGATCGGCTGGGCGGCCCGCAAAATTCTGAAGGGCGCGGTGAGATGGACGTCAATGATGGCGTACCATTGCTCATCGGTCATTTTCTGAATCACGCTGTCCCAGGTATAGCCGGCATTATTGACGATGATGTCCAGCCCGCCAAAGGCATCCATGCCGGTCTGCACGAAACGCTCGGCGAAGCCGGCCTCGGTCACGCTGCCCGCGCAAACCTCGGCTTTGCCTCCGGCGGCGCGGATCGCCTCCGCGGTCTCTTTCGCGGGGGCTTCATCGAGATCGTTCACCACCACCCGCGCACCTTCCGATGCCAGCTTGAGCGCGATGGCGCGGCCAATGCCGCGCCCGGACCCTGAAACCAGAGCCACGCGGTCCTGGAGCTTTCCTGCCATATGTTGTTATCCTTCTTGGACTTCAGACTTTTTCGTAAAGCGTCACGACGCAAGCGCCACCCAGCCCCAGATTATGCTGCAAGGCCAGCCGCGCGCCCTCCACCTGGCGCGGGCCGGACTGCCCACGCAATTGCTGTACCAGCTCGGTGCATTGGGCGAGGCCGGTGGCGCCAAGCGGATGCCCCTTGGAAAGCAGGCCGCCTGAAGGGTTGGTGACGTATTTGCCGCCATAGGTATTGTCACCGTCATCCACAAATTTTGCCGCCTCGCCCCGGCCGCAAAGGCCGAGCGCCTCATAGGTGAGAAGTTCGTTATGGGCGAAGCAATCATGCAGCTCGACCACATCCACATCTTCCGGTCCGATACCGGCGGCCTCATAGACCTGGTTCGCCGCCCGCCGCGCCATGGAGGACCCCACGACCTCGCGCATGTCATGCGCCTGGAAAGTTTCGGGCCCGTCGGTCGTCATCGCCTGAGCGGCGATGCGCACCGAGCTATCCAGCCCGTGCCGCTCCGCGAAGGCCTTGGTGCAGACGATGGCGGCGGCGGCGCCGCAAGTCGGCGGGCAGGCCATGAGCTTGGTCATCACGCCCGGCCAGATCACCTGGGATTGCAAAACCTCCTCCGGCGTCACCTCCTGCCGGAACAACGCCAAGGGGTTGCGCGCCGCGTGGCGGCTGGCCTTGGCGCGGATCTTGGCGAAGGTTTCCAGCGGCGTGCCGAATTCATCCATATGGGCCTTGCCCGCACCGCCAAAATAACGCAACGCCAGCGGGATCTCGCCATGGCCGACCAGATGATCCGTCTCGTCATCAAAAGACTGGAACGGGCTGATGCGGTCCTTGAACATCGAGCCGATGGCCCCTGGCTGCATCTGCTCGAAACCGAGCGCCAGGGCGCATTCCACCACGCCGCTTTCCACCGCCTGCCGGGCCAAAAACAGCGCCGTGGAGCCTGTGGAGCAATTATTATTGACATTAACCACGGGAATCCCGGTCATCCCCACATGGTAAAGCGCCCGCTGGCCGCATGTGCTATCGCCATAGACATACCCCGCATAGGCCTGCTGCACCTTTTCATAGCCGATCCCGGCATCGGCCAGCGCGGCGCGCACCGCCTCTGTGGCCATGGTATCGTAACTATCAGATTTTCCCGGCTTCTGGAACGGCACCATTCCGACACCGGCGACATAGGCTTTTCCGCTCATCGCATCCTCTCCTTAAATTACAGGCGCCCGGCTCTATCCAAGGCAATTTCGAACGTTTGTTAGGCATATAGGGCGGGAAAATCTGTGACTGTCAAGGCGACGCCCCTACATTCGGAATATGCCGTAATGCGGTGGCGTCTCGATCGGGGCGTTCAGCGCCGCCGAAATAGACATGCCAAGCGCGTTGCGCGTGTCCACCGGGTCGAGAATCCCATCATCCCAAAGCTCCGAGGTCGAAGTATAGGCCTCGATATCCCGCTTATAACTTTCCAGTACAGGCTCGCGGATCGCGGCGATCTCCGCCTCGGTCAATGTCTTTCCCTCCCGCATCAGCTGACGGATTTTCACATCCGCCAGGGTGTTGGCCGCCTGTTCCGCTCCCATCACGCCAATCTCCGCCTGCGGCCACATGAACAATGTGCGCGCATCCCAGGCCCGTCCGCACATGCCGTAATTGCCCGCGCCGAAAGAAGCGTTGGCGATCACCGTGAATTTCGGCACGACCGAGCCGCCCTGCGCCATCAGCATCTTGGCGCCATCCTTGGTGATGCCACGCTCCTCATATTGCCGTCCAACCATATAGCCTGTGATGTTCTGGAAGAAGACGAGCGGTGTGCGGTTCTGGTTGCAAAGCTGCATAAAATGGGCCGATTTCAGCGAGCTGTCGTTGAACAGCACCCCGTTATTGGCAAGAATACCGACCTTGTAACCCCAGATATGAGCAAAGCCGCACACGATGGTGGTGCCGTAATCGGGCTGGTATTCATGGAACCGCGACCCATCGACGATCCGGGCGATGATCTCTCGCATGTCGAAATTGGTTTTACGGTCCTTGGGAATGATGCCGTAAAGCTCCTTGGGGTCGTAAAACGGGTCCTCGATCGGCGCGGTTTCGATCACCGTCTTCGCAGGGCGCTTCCACTGGCCGACGATCTCACGCGCTAGGGAAAAGGCATGCTGTTCCGAGCTGGCGCGGTAATCGGCGGTGCCCGAGACCGAGGTATGCATAACCGCTCCACCCAGCTCCTGGACCCCCACCTCCTCGCCAGTGGCGGCCTTCACCAGCGGCGGCCCGCCCAGGAAGATCGCCCCGGTGCCCTCGATGATGACGTTATAATCGCTGAGCGCCGGCACATAGGCGCCGCCCGCCGTGCAATGCCCGCCCACCACGGCGATTTGCGGAACGCCCATTTTGGAAAGCTGAACCTGGTTGCGGAACACCCGCCCGCCCAGATAACGGTCTGGAAACACGCCCCGCTGCAACGGCAAAAACCCGCCAGCGCTATCGCAGATATGCACGACCGGCAGACGGTTCTCCAAAGCGACGTCGAGGAGGCGGATGATTTTCTTCGCGGAGAGCGGATACCAGGCCCCCCCCTTGACGCTGGCGTCATTGGCGTGGATCGCCACCTCCCGGCCCTGGACGATGCCGATACCCGTCACCACACCGGCTCCCGGCACCTCGCCATCATATTCACGGCAGGCGGCCAGGGTGGAGAATTCCAGAAACGGCGTGCCGGGATCGAGCAGGAGCTTCAGCCGCTCCCGCACGCCGAGCTTGTTCTGCCGCGCCAGACGGTCGAGGTCGCGCTGGGGCCGTTCATAACGGGCGGCGTGCTGGCGGGCATGAAACTCGGCCAGCCGCGCCGTCATCGCGGCATAGTTTTCCTTATAATCGGCGGCATTCGTGTCGATGCGGCTCTGGAATCTGCGCATGCTCTCAACCCTCCTCAGGCGCCAGCCGCGCCAGCACGGCCTTCAGGCCGAAGCTCTCGCCCGGACCGAAGCCAATTTCCGCCACGCGGCCTCCGCGCGGCGCTGTCAGCGTGGTTTCCAGCTTCATGCTCTCAATGACGAGAATCGGCTGCCCCTCCACCACGGCGTCGCCAGGCTGGACGGCAACGGAGACAACCACACCTGGCATCGGCGCCAGCACCACATCACCGCCAGCCCCGGCCCCGGCGCCCGCCAGCCGCTCGGCGGGGTCGATCACGCCCACCTCCCAGGCGCGGCCATTCAGGTGGATGAAAGTGGCTCCATCGCCCACGGCAAGGCGCAGCGGTATTCGCCGCCCTTCATACTCCAGCACATAGGCGCCCTTTCCCTCCGCCGGGGTGAGAGCGGCGGAATATTGGCGCGCGCCCTCATGCAGCGCATAGCCCCTGCCATCATGGGAAAGCCAGAACTCCCGCTCCTCGCCGCCGATCTCGAATATGCGCCGCATCAGTTCCTCCAGGCGCCCATGCGCCGGTGAATTTCGGAAATTTGCCCTACCTCATAAAGCAGCCATTGATCGGAGAGCGCGGCGGCGGCAATCAGTGCCTCCCGCATATCCTCTCCCGGCGCGGTCAGCGTCTCGGCCTCCTCGGCCAGAAACCCGGTCGAAACATTCCCCGCCGCGAAGGCGGGATGGGCGAGAATGGCATCGAGATAGCCGGTATTTGTGGTGACACCGAGAATCACGTAATCGCGCACCGCCGCGCGAGCGCGGGCGATGGCCTCGGCGCGGTTGCCGCCATGAACGATGAGTTTGGCCAGCATCGGGTCGAAATCGGCCGTCACGCGGCCGCCTTCGAGAATGCCGCTATCCACCCGCACCCCCTCGCCGCGCGGCTCATCGAGCAGGAGGATTTTTCCGATGGCCGGGCGGAAATCCGCCGCCGCGTCCTCGGCGCAGATGCGTAATTCGATGGAATGGCCATGCTGACGAATATCGGCTTGGCCCGTGCTCAGCCCCTCGCCCTCGGCGATGCGCAACTGTTCGGCGACGAGATCGAACCCTGTCACCATCTCAGTCACCGGATGCTCAACCTGCAGGCGAGTGTTCATCTCCAGAAAATAAAAACCGCCATCCTGGGCATAGATGAATTCCACTGTGCCCGCGCCGCGATAATTCACAGCCCTGGCGATGCCCGCCGCCGTTTCGCAAATCTCCAGGCGTTGCGCGGGCGATAGCGCGGGGGAAGGCGTTTCCTCGACGATCTTCTGGAAGCGGCGCTGGATCGAGCATTCCCGCTCCCAGAAATGCACGACATTGCCGCGCCCGTCCCCCATCACCTGCACCTCGATATGGCGGGGGCGCTCGATATAACGCTCGACAAATAGCCGCCCATCGCCAAAATAACGCTGTCCTTCGCGCCGGGCGGTCTCGATCTCGGCGGCGAGCAGGCTATCCTCGCGCACGATGCGCATGCCCTTGCCGCCGCCACCCGCTGAGGGTTTGATAAGCAGCGGATAACCGACGGCGCGGGAACGGGCGATGAAGCTGGCCGGGTCGTCGTCCTCGATAGCCGAGGGCGCGACCGGAAAGCCGCGCTCGGCCACGAAGGCGCGGGCGCGCACCTTATCGCCCATCAGGTCGATCACCTCCGCCGTGGGGCCGACGAAAATCAGCCCCGCCGCGTCCAGCGCCCGCACGAACGCGGCATTCTCGGAGAGAAACCCATAGCCGGGATGAACCGCGTCCGCCCCCGCTTTCCGCGCTGCGGCGACGATCTGCGGAATGTCGAGATAGGCCGCGACCGGGGTCGGCCCCTCGATCGTCACCACCTGATCGGCGATGGCATGGGCCGGGCCCGCCTCCTCCGCCGCATGGCGCAGCACCGCCACCTCCAGCCCGCGCGCCTTGGCGGTGCGCGCCACCCTGGCCGCGATCTCACCCCGGTTGGCGATCAAAAGCCTAGATATTTTCCTCATGCCGCCAACCTGTCGCGCTGCGCGAGTTCCTCCGGAATCGGCACCTCCATATCCAACAGCATCTGGGCGTAGCCCTTGCCCTGCGGGTCGATCCGCACCGAGGCGATGCCGCCGCCGCCCAACGCTTCATGCAGCAGGAAATTCAAGGCATGACTACCCGGCAGATCGAACCGCTCGACCCTGCCTTTGCAGAAATGGGCGAAATAAGCCTTCACTGCATCCTCGGTCACCGCCGCGCGGATATAGGGGAGATAGTCCGGCTTGCGGGCGAGCAGGCCGATATTGGCGATATCGCCCTTGTCGCCGGAGCGCCCCCAGGCCAGAGCCGCCAGCTTCACATTCATGGCGCGGGGGCCGGGCGCGGCGGCGGGCCGGGCCGGCAAAGGCGCGGCGGGAAGCGTCACCGCGTCGGTGGCGAGTTTCACCGGCACCTGCCGGCCATCAACTTCCACCGTTACCGGCGTATCCGCCTTCTCTTGCAGGAAGGAGAACAACCGCACCACCGGCTGCACCTTGGGACGGCCAGCGAAAAAACCGGTGAGGCCCTGAGCGGTGGAAATCGCCATCGGCGCGATCTCGCCCGCGAAGATATTGAGAGCGCGGCGGTCGTCATGGATGACGCCGATCTTCAACACCACCTCCCGCGTCTGGGCGCGGGCATTGGCGCCATAGGAGGCCTCCGCGCCCAGCACCTCGACGCTGACCTCACGGAAATCGCCCAGATTCTTGCCGCGAAAAAGGCGGCGGCAACGGGTGAGAATCGCCTCCGCCACCCGCTCGGCCTTGGCGGGGGCGTCAATGGCGGCGAGGGTCAGAGTGGCTATGGAGCGCCAGCCATCGGCGTAGGTGGCGGAAACCTTGTAGCTGGAGGTGCGGCCGCGCCCCTTTGCCCCTTTGACAAGCACGCGGTCCGGCCCCGCCTGGGTCAGCGTCACCCCGGACCAGTCGCAGATCACATCGGGCAGGATGTAATTCTGCGGATCGCCAATCTCATAGAGCATCTGCTCGCCCACCGAGCCCGGCACCACCAGGCCGCCGGTCTCGGGCGTCTTGGTCATGATGAAGCTGCCGTCCGGCGAGACTTCGACGATGGGCATGCCCATATCGTCCCAACCCGGCACATCCCGCCAATCTGTGAAATTGCCGCCCGTGCCTTGCGGCCCGCATTCGATGAGATGGCCCGCCAACGAGCCCTGGCTGAGCCGGTCCCAATCCTCATCACCCCAGCCGAACTCATGCATCAGCGGCCCCAGCGCCACGGCGCTGTCAGCGCAGCGGCCGGTGATGATCACCTCCGCCCCGGCATCCAGCGCCGCGGCGATGGGCCGGGCGCCGAGATAGGCATTCATGCTCCAGACGTCCTGGGGAAAGGGCGCGCCGGAGAACATTTCGGTCACACCCCGCGCGCGGATCTCATCGGCGCGGTCGAGCAGGTCATCGCCCAGCACCACGCCGATGGACAAATCGACCCCAGCCGCCGCGGCGGCCTTGGCCAGCGCGTCCCGGCAGCCGCGCGGATTCACCCCACCGGCATTGGCCACCACCTTGATGCCCTGGCGCTTGATCTCTCCCAGCCAGGGAATGAGCGCCTTGACGAAATCAGGGGCGAACCCGGCCTCCGGCTCCTTGGCCCGGGCGCGCGCCATGAGCGACATCGTCACCTCAGCCAAATAATCGAAGACGAGGTAATCGATTTTGCCCTTCGTCAATAATTGTCCGACAGCCTCCGGCGTGTCGCCCCAGAACCCGGACGCGCAACCGATTCGTATGATCCGATCCGACATTTTCCTACCCTCCGAAATTCAGCGTCCGGTCCAGTTCGGCTTGCGCTTTTCAATGAACGCCGCGAACCCCTCCCGGGCATCCTCGGTTTGTGCCACTCTCGGCAAAAGGGTCTCGCCCAGGCGCATCTGCTGGGGAAACGTCATGTCCGCCATCGCCTGATAGCCATATTTGCCCAGGCGGATCGCCGTGGGGGACTGGGCGGAAATCAGCGCGACCAGCTCGGCCACCTTGGCGTCCAGACCGGCCGCATCGGTGACATAATTCACCACATTGTAACGCAGCGCCTCCTCCGCCGTGAGGGGCACGCCAGTGAGAAACATTTCCACCAGTTTACGCCGGGGCAGCACCCGCATCATCGGCGGGATGATCGTCATGGGAAACAGACCGATCTTGACCTCCGGCGTGCCAATGCGGGCATGATCCGCCATTACCGCCAGATCACACGCGCAGACGATGCCGGCCCCGCCGCCCACGGCGGCGCCGTTGACCCGCGCGATGGTCGGCTTGCGACAGACATCCAGCGCCTCGAAAAGCTGGCCGGCGAAATGGCCCGGCTGGGCCGGATCCAGGATGAAGGGGCCACCATCGGCGCCGGCCTTGATATCGCCTCCGGCGCAAAAGGCTTGGTCGCCCGCGCCGGTCAGCACGATCACGCGGCACTCCGGGTCGGCCTCCGCCTGAGCGATGCCAGCGATGATCTGCTCGGCGACTTCGCGGTTGAGCGCATTGCGCCGGTCGGGCCGGTTGATGGTGATGCGGGTTTCATTCGCCTCGCGGCGCACCAGAACGGCTTCGCTGTCCATGGAATGCATTTCCTCCTTCACTCGCGTTTCCGCCGTTTTGCGCTCTGAGCCCACCGGCATCTTGATTAAATTTCTAACATGTGTTCGATTTTGGTCAATAAGCTTGGCCGCCTCCCCGCTTGGATGAAACGGAGCCGGCCGGGCGAATGCGAGGATTGGAGATGAGGGAGAAGAAATGACCGAGGAAATGCCGCGGCGCTTCGCGCCAGACCTGATGGCGGGCCAAGTGGCCCTGGTGACTGGCTCGGGTTCCGGCATGGGCCGGGCCACGGCGCTGGAAATGGCCTCTTGCGGGGCGAAGCTGGCGCTTTTCGCCCGGCGGGAGGAGCCGTTGCAGGAAACCGCGGAGATGATTCGCGCCAAGGGCGGCGAGGCGTTGGTGGTCCCTGGCGATACGCGCGACGAGGCGAGCATCGAGACCGCCATGCGCCGCATCAAGGATCATTATGGCAAGCTCGATGTTCTGGTGAACAATGCCGGCGGCCAATTCATTTCCGCCGCGCGCGATCTCACCAATAAGGGATTCGAGGCGGTCATCCGCAACAATCTCATCGGTTCCTGGCAGATGACCCGGGCCGCGGCGGATCATTTTATGTTTGAAAACGGCGGTTCGATCGTGTTCGTCACCGCCATCTCCACCCGCACGGCGCTCACCGGCTTTGCCCATACCGTCGCCGCGCGCGCGGGCGTTACCGGCATGATGAAAACCCTGGCCGCCGAATGGGGTGAATACGGCATCCGGCTGAACTGCGTCGCGCCTGGCACCATCAAGACCGAGGCGCTCGGCCGCTATCCCATTCCTATGGAGCGTTGGCGGGAACTCAACCGCTCCGTCCTCAACCGCATGGGAGCGGCCGAGGATATTTCCGGGGCGATCATTTTCCTCGCCTCCAAGATCGGCGGCTTCATCACCGGCGAGGATTTATATGTCGATGGCGGTGAGACGCTGCATCTTGGCCACGACGCGAGAGACATGATCCATCCTGAGATGTTCCAGAAGCGCCAGCGCGCGGATGGCAAGCATGTCTGATCCCTGCGTCCTGGTCGATATCGCCGACCGCATCGCCACCGTCACGCTGAACGACCCGGCGCGGCGCAACCCGATCACCGGCAACGCCATCATCACCGCCCTGCTCGACGCCTTTACCCGCATCCAGGCGGACCCTGAGGTGAGCGTGATGATCCTCACTGGCGCCGACCCCGCCTTCTGCGCGGGGGGGGATGTCAAGGAAATGAGCGACCCGGACAGCATATTCCGCAGGGAGCCTTTGGCGGCGGCGCAAAGCTATATTGATGGCATCCAACGCATTCCGGTGATGCTTTACAATATGGATATTCCCACCATTGCCGCGGTCAACGGCCCTGCCATCGGCGCCGGGTGCGACCTGACCATGATGTGCGATATGCGGATCGCCTCCGAGGCTGCGAAATTCGGCGAGGTTTTCCTCAATCTCGGTATCATCCCAGGTGATGCGGGCAGCTGGTTCCTGCTCCGGCGCCTTGGCCACCAGCGCGCGGCGGAGCTGACCTTCTCTGGCCGGGTGATCGACGCGCGCGAGGCGCTCGACCTTGGCATGGTGCTGGAGGTGGTCCCGCATGGCGAGCTTATGCCCCGCGCCCGGGAAAAGGCGGCGGTGATCGCCGCCAAATCCCCGCGCGCGGTTAGGGTCGCCAAACGGCTCATGCGCAATGCCGAAAGAATGGATCTGCCGGATTTCCTAAACGCCGCTGCCGCGTATCAGGCGCTGATGCATCAAACGAAGGACCATCACGAGGCGATGAGCGCCTTTCTCGAAAAGCGCAAACCCAATTTCACGGGCCACTGAACTGGCTCCGTTTGTAATTCCTCACTCAGATACCCACGGCATATATGATCCTGTCTGGCCCAAAAACCGCGCCCAGCGCATGAAGGAATTGATATGATTTCGCGCCTATATGGAGTTCTGGTTCATGCAGTTTGACGCCGTTTTGCTACCCCCGCGCCGCGCCGCCATGGTGGCGCAGGGTTATTGGCGGGACATCACCATCAATGATGCGCTCGATTCCGCCCTGAAAGAATGCCCTGACAAGACCGCCCTCACCGCCTACCGGGCCGAGACAGGGGAGGTGAGGCGCTTTACCTATGCGGAGCTGGCCCGCATGGCGGATCGCATCGCCGTCGGGCTGTCACGGCTAGGCATCGGCAAGAACGATGTTGTCGCCTGCCAATTGCCGAATTGGTGGCAATTCACCGCCACCTATCTCGCCTGCGCGCGCATCGGCGCGGTCATCAACCCGCTCATGCCCATCTTCCGCGAGCATGAGCTGCGCTTCATGCTCGGCTTCGCCGAAACC
>NZ_DAIEIF010000002.1 GCF_027352905.1 Acidocella sp. | reverse complement strand
ACTTATACCAGCCCGCCACCTGGCTGATAGAGTCAATTAATTGGCGGGCTGGTATGACTGGTCGCGGTTGAACGGAATGAAATTCGCCATTCACCAATCTTGCACCATCCCACCAGCCAAGGGAATCCGACAGACTGCTAGCCGAACGTGAAACTATAGGCCTTCACGTCTGGGGCGAGGAATTGAATGGTGAAGACGCGGCCGCGCACCGTGCTGCTCTGGCGTACCAGCTGGTACAGACGCTCACTATCCACCGCGCCGTAGCCTTCGGGGTCCGTATCCACGCCATGGTCGGCGCCGGGGGCGGTGCCATCAAGCAGCACGCGAAAGCGGATCGTCTCGCCCGGCTTGCCGGGTCCGAGCACGAGATGCAGATCGCGGGCCTGGAAATGGAAGGCGATGCTCCCCGGCGCGCTCACGAGCCGCGCGGATTGGGCGCCATCCTGCCACACCCCGCCCAGCGCCCATTGATTAAGTTCCAGGCTTGCAGGGATCGTGTAACGTTCCGGCTGGTCCTCGCCCATGCCCTGCGGGGAGGCGAAATTCTCCGCGCGCGCATAGCCGATATAGGTCTCGGGCGAATTCTCATCCGCCAGGTCGCCGGCGGCTTCGGCGCCGCTGCCGCTGGGTGTCACCACACCGCCCGGCACATCGGGATAGCCCGCGAGGCGAAGCTGCCGCTGGATCTCCATTTCCGAGGCCGCATAGTCACCCTCGCCGAAATGGCTGCTTATCACCTGCTGCTCCGCGTTCACCAGGTACTCCGCGGGCCAGTATTGGTTGGCGAAGGCGTTCCAGATGGCCAGGTTACTGTCCACCGCCACGGGATAGGTGATGCCCAGCCGTTTCAGCGCCTCCGCGACATTGGCTGTATCGCGCTCGAAGGCGAATTCCGGCGAGTGCACACCGATGATGACGAGACCATGATCCTTGTATTTGGCGTTCCAGGCGATGAGGTAAGGCAAGGTGCGCAGGCAGTTGATGCAGGAATATGTCCAAAAATCGATCAGCACCACCTTGCCGCGCAACTCCGCCGGGGTTAACGGGGGGGAATTCAGCCAGGCGGTTGCGCCGGTCAGCGGCGGTAATTGGTCCGCCTGGGTGACGCTCGCGGGCATTGGGGCGGAAGATGCCGGCGGTGCGCCAAACAGGCGCAGCAGACCCTGCTCCAGCGTCGTGGTGTTGGAGGAGGAAAGCCGGGCCAGCGCGCCCGTTTCCGCACCCGACGCGATGCCCGCCACGCCCAGCAGCACCACGACCCCGGCCACACGGCGCACCCATTCGCCAAGATGCAAACCGCGCTTCATCTGCTTGAACAACGCGCCGCCCGCACCCACAACCAGGCCAAGCGAGGTAGCCGCCCCGGCGGCATAGGCCAACAGAAGAAAGGCCGTGCGCGGGTTAACCCCGGAGAGCGCCGCCCCCGCGAGCACGAGGCCCAAAATTGGCCCGGCGCAGGGCGCCCATAAAAAACCCACCGCCCCGCCGAGCAGCGCGGCCCCGATGGCCTCATGCCGCTGCGTCTGCGCCGCCGCTGAAAGCCTGTTGCCCAGCGCCACCAGCGGCCGGGTCAATCTATCGGCCAGAACGGGAAAGAGCAGAGTCAATCCCAGCAGAGCGAACAGTGCCAAGGCGATGTCCCGGCCATATTCGTTGGTCCGCACGACCCAACCCCCGCCAAGTGCCGCCAGCGAGGCCAAGGCCGCGAAAGTCACCGCCATGCCGGCAAGAAGCGGGAGGGTACTGACGGCGAATGGCCGCCCGGCACGCGCGAAAACAAAGGGCAGCACGGGCAAGATACAGGGGCTTAAAATGGTGAGCACGCCGCCCAGATAGGACACCGCCAACAGACTCAACATAGCCGATTCCTCTCCGCGGTACGATGCGTTGGCTCCAGGCAAGCATCGTTTCGGGTGCTTGCGGACGTGCTGGATGGTTCAGTCGGTGAAAAATACTAACCGACGTTTCCCCGTATGATAACCCAACAGCCGCGATTGTACCAGTCAGCCTAGGTCGTAGTGACGAATTATTTGAGCAGGATTGCGATGGCGGCGAGGAGTACGAAGCCTCTATAGTTAGCGAGGAGCTTGTCATATCTGGTGGCAACCCGGCGGAACTGTTTTAATTTGTTGAAGAACCGCTCGACGAG
>NZ_DAIEIF010000052.1 GCF_027352905.1 Acidocella sp. | reverse complement strand
GGCCTTGGCGGCGGCCTTGCGGGCGGCGGGGCTCGCCGTGCTGCGCCGGCGCGTCTACGAGACCACGCCGTTGCGGCATCTGCCCGAGGAAATAAGCGCGGCGCTGGCGGCGGGCGCGCTGGAGGGGGCGCTGTTCTATTCCGCCGCCACCGCCCGCGCCTTCACCGCGCTCAACCCGCCCGGCACCGCCCGCATGCGCGCCTACGCGCTCAGCCCGAATGTCGCGCGGGCCTTGCAAGATCAGCCCTGGGCCGCCATTCATGTGGCGAGGGCTCCGGCGGAGGCGGATTTGATGGCGTTGCTGACATGAGCGGCACCGAGGCAAGCGGTACGGCGGAGCCGCCGCCGCTCTTGTTGCCGCCGCCCGCCGCTCCCGCGCCCACTCCCGCCGCCCCGCCACGCCGGGGCGCGCTCTGGCCGCTCTGGCTGGCGCTGGCGGTTCTTTTTCTTCTGCTGGCGGCGGGGGAGGGTTATCTCCTTGTCCAGTTGGAGGCCTTGCGCACGCCGCTGGCGGTGACGCAGGCCCAGCTCGCCGATATGCGCGCCGCCGCCGCCAAACCCACCCCGCTGGCGCAATTGCTCACCGCGCAAGAGGACCAGGCCCAGAAGCTGGCGGCGCTGGCCGCGCAGCTCAACGCCATGCAGGGGCAGCTGGCCGCCGACCATGGGGCGCTGACCGCCTTGCAGGTGAATACCGGCGATATCGGCAAGCTGACGGCGCGGCTCGAACAGCTGAACGCGGCGGCGGCGGCCAGCATGGCGCTGGAGGCGGGGCAACCCTTGGGGGCGATTCCGGGCGCGCCGCCCGCCTTGCAGGTGTTCGCGGACAACGCGCCGCCCACCATGGCCCAATTGCGGGAGGAGTTTCCCGCCGCCGCGCGCGCCGCCCTGGCGGCGAGCCTCGCCGCCAACGGCCAGGCCGGTTTCTGGGCCCGCGCCAGGCTGCGGCTGGAAGGGCTGGTGACCATCGCCGATGGCGAGCGGGTGATCTTCGGCCCGCCCGCCGCCGCGGCGCTCAACCGGGCGCGCGCCGCCCTCGCCAACGACGACCTCGCCGGGGCGGTGGCGGCGCTGGACACGCTGCCGCCCAACGTGCAGGCGGCGATGGCGAGCTGGCTGACCCCGGCGCGGCAATTGCTCGCGGCGCGGGCGGCGCTGGTGCAGATGGCCACCCGGCAGGACCAGTAGGCGATGTGGGGGGCGCTGAAATTCTGCGTCGCCGCCGCTCTCATCCTCGCCCTCGCCTGGTGGGTGGCGGGGCTGCCCGGCGAGGTGAACATAGAGGCGGGGCGGTATCACATCGTCACCTCCACCGCGCTGGCGGTGGTGGCGCTGGCGGTGCTGGCCGTCATTCTCGCGCTGCTGCTACGCGGGCTGGGCGGGCTGCGCCGGGCGCCGCGCCGGCTGGCCGCCTGGAGGCGGGGGCGGCGGCTGCGGGCCGGAGACCTCGCCTTGCAGCGCGGGCTGGTGGCGGTGGCGGCGGGGGATGCCAACGGCGCGCGGACGGAGGCGGCGCGGGCGGGCGCCCTGCTGGGCGATGAGCCGCTGGTGGACTGGCTGAGCGCCGAGGCGGCGCGGCTCTCTGGCGACGCCGCCGCCCGGGCCGGATTCGAGCGGCTGACCCGCAACCCGGATGTGCGGTTTCTCGGCTTTCAAGGCCTGGCGCGGGAGGCGCTGCGGGAAGGGCGGCTGGATGAGGCGGCCCGGCATGCGCGCGCCGCCGAGGCCGCGTATCCGCGCGGCGGCTGGGCGCGCAATGAGCGGCTGGAAGTGGCGGTGAAGCAGGAGGACTACGCCGCCGCGCTGGCGCTGGCGAAAGAACCCCGCGCCCGCACCGCCCTGGCCGTGGCGGCGGCGGCCCAGGCGCGCATGCCCGGGCGGGCCCTGGCCCTGGCGCGCGAGGCGGTGAAGGCGGAGCCGGCCTCCCCCGTGGCGCTGGCCGCCCTGGCCAAGGCCCAGCGCGGCGCGGGCAAGGAGCGGGCCGCGCGCCGGACCTTGCTGAAAGGGTGGAAGCGCGCCCCGCATCCCTGGCTGGCGGAGCTTTGGCTGGCCCCGGTGACCGACCCGCTGGCCCGCGCCCAGGCGGCGCAGAAACTGGCGGCGGCAAACCCTGGCCACGTGGAATCCGAATTATTGCTGGCCGGCACGGCGCTCGCGGCGCGGCTGCCCGGCGAGGCGCGGCGCCATGCCGAGGCGGCGCTGCGCGCGGGCAACGCGGATGGGCGCGCGGCGGCGATATTGGCGCAGCTGGAGGGCAAACCGCCGCCGCCTTTTGCCCCGGCCTGGCGCTGCGAGGCCTGCCATACGCCCGAGGCGGCGTGGCACTGCCTCTGCCCGGCCTGCGGCAAGATCGGCACGCTGCGGCCCAACAACGCGGGTCTGGCCCCGGCGGAAGGCTAGATGCGGAGGCTGCTGGGCGGCGCGGCGCTGCTGCTGGGCCTGGGCGGCGGCGCGATGGCCGCGCCCGTGGCCGGGGATTGCGGCACGATCATTCTGCCCACCGGCATCGGCATCGCCCCCGGCGCGGATATCACCGGCTTCAACCCGCTGCTCAGCAACTCCCTCTACAATGCCGAGGCGGCGGGGGCGATGTTCCAGCCCTTGATCTGGGTGAATGGCTGGACGCTGGGGATCGACTGGAGCCGCAGCCTCGCCAGCGCCATCGCCACCCCGGATGAGGGGCTGAGCTTCGATGTGACGATGCGGCCCTGGATGTGGTCCGACGGCGCGCCGGTGACCAGCGCGGATGTCGCCTTCACCTGGAAGCTCATCCAGCAATTCGGCCCGGCCTATGCGGGCTATGGGGCGGGGGGCATGCCCGGCATCGTCCGGGAATTGCGGGTGACCGGGCCGCGCAGCTTCACCGTTCTGCTCCGGCGGCGGGTGAACCCGCAATGGTTCATCCTCAACGGGCTGGGCCAGCTCACCCCCCTGCCCGCCCATGCCTGGGCCGCCTATGACAGTGACGAGATCTATCAGCGCCAGAGCGATGTGGGGTTCTTCCAGGTGGTGGACGGGCCGCTGCGCCCCGCCGCGCTGAATATCGGCCAGGATATGGTGTTCACCCCCAACCCCGTCTGGCCGGGCGGCGGGCTGCATTTTTCCCGGCTGATCTTCAAATTCGTCCAATCCGCCGGCCAGACGCTCCAGCAATTCGAGGCGGGGGAGCTGGATATGATCAACGCGCCGATGGCCCTGTGGCGGGTGATTCAGAGCCTGCCCGGCGCGCGGATGGCGCGGCTGGCGCCCGGCATCGGCTTCGACGAGATGGCGCTCAACCTCCGCAATCCGGAGGTGGCGTTTTTCCGCGATGTCCGGGTGCGGCAGGCGATGGCGGACGCCATCGACCAGGAGGAAATGATCAGCCTGATCGACCATGGGCTGGGCGAGGCGCATCGGGGGCCGGTGCCGCCGCAACCGCCCGTCTTCCTCACCCCGGCGATGCGAGACGGGCGCTATCCGGTGGGCTACGACCCTGCCCGGGCCCGCGCCTTGCTGCGCGAGGCGGGCTTCACCCCCGGGCCGGACGGGATTTTGGAGAAAAACGGCCAGAGGCTGAGCTTCACCGAGCTGACGGGGGCGGATAACGCGGCGGGCGAGCAGATGACGGTGATGATCCAGGCCTATCTGCGCCGGGTGGGGATCGAGATGAAGGCGCGGCGGATCGAGTTCAACCAGATGCTCGCTTTGCTGAACGACCCCGGGGCGGATTGGCAGGCGGCGGCGCTGGGCGAGAGCGGGACGGCCTATCCCACCGGGGAGGATCTGTTCAAGACCGGCTCCTATGGCAATGCGGGCGGTTATTCCGACCCGGAGATGGACCGGCTGATCGACGCCAGCACCAGCGAGCCGGGGCTGGAGGCGCTTTACGCCTACGAGACCTATGCCAGCGCCCAGCAGCCGGTGATCTTTCTTCCCACCGGGGCGGTGGCGCTGCTGGTGAAAGAGCGGATCGCGGGGGCGGCGGGCTTCGCCGACCCGCTCGGCAATTACGATTACGCGGCGCTCTCCTGCCCCGGCCCGGCCCGGCCCCGGCCATGATGGCGATGACCGCCCGGCGGCTCGCCTCCTCTTGCCTCTCCCTGTTCATCCTGGTGACGCTGGTGTTCTTCATGGCCCATCTCACCCCAGGCGGGCCGGCCTATTCCATCCTCGGCCAGAAGGCGACCCCGGCCTCGGTGGCGGCGCTCAACCAGCGGCTGGGGCTGGATGAGAGCCTGCCCCGCCAGTTCGGCCTCTGGCTCTGGCATCTCCTGCACGGGCGGCTCGGCTATTCCTATCTGCTCAACCGGCCGGTGGGACAGCTTCTCTGGGTGTATGAGCGCAACACGCTGGTGTTCTACGCCCTCTCCATTTTCATCGGCACGGGCCTCTCCCTCCTGCTCGGGCTGGCGCAGGGGGTGTGGTCCGGGCGCTGGCCCGCGCGGCTCATCGGCGCGTTCCAGCTCGGCTTCTATGCCATGCCCTCCTTCTTCGTCGCGGCGATGCTGATCCTGTGGTTCGCCGTGGATCTGGGCTGGCTGCCCGCCAGCGGCATCACCGATCTGCGCGATCCCCATCCGGGCCTGGCCAGCTTCGCGGCGCATCTGGCGCTGCCGGTCGCCACCGTGGCGCTGTTCACCGCCGCCTCCCTCTCCCGCTATTTCGGCGAGGCAGTGCATGAGGAGCTGGGCAAGGATTACGTGCGCACCGCCCGCGCCATGGGGGCGGGGCCCGCCGCCATTCTGCTGCGCCACGTGCTGCGCAACGCCCTGCGCCCGCTCGTCACCCTGCTCGGCCTCTCCTTTCCCTATATCTTCACCGGCGGGGTCATCGTCGAATCCGTGTTCAACTATCCGGGGCTGGGCTGGCTGATGTGGCGCTCCGCCCTCTCGCAGGACTACCCCATCCTCACCGCCATCGTGCTGGTCATCGGCATCCTCACCGTGCTCGGCAATCTCCTCGCCGATCTGGCCAACGGGCTGCTCGACCCCAGGGAGAGCTATGAATGAGGCAGGGGGTTACGAGCTGGCTGGGCCGGCGCCCCGGCCGCCACGGCACGCTGGCGGCGGGGCTCGGCCTGGCGGGGCTCGTGCTGTTCTGCGGCTTCATCGCCCCCTTTCTCTATCCCGCCGACCCCTACGCCATCCACCCCGCCCAGGCGCTGCGGCCGCCCAGCCGCCTGTTTCCGCTGGGCACGGACGAGCTGGGGCGCGACGCGCTGGCCCTGCTGCTCTCCGGCGGGTTTTCCACCCTGGCGGTGGCGCTGCCCGCCGCAGCGCTGGCCTTCCTAACCGGCGCGGCCTATGGCTTCGCCGCCGGGCTCGGCCCTCTCTGGCTGGACAAGGCGCTGATGCGCCTGCTCGATGTGGCGCTGGCGCTGCCCGGCCTCATCGTGCTGCTCTTCTTCGCCGCGCTGGTGCCGCAGACCAATCTCAACCTCATCCTCCTGCTGGGGCTGATCTCCTGGCCCGGCCTGGCCCGGCTGGTGCGCAACGAGGCGCGCGCCCAGCGCGGGCGGGATTTCATCCTCGCCGCCGAGCAGGCCGGCGCCTCCCGCGCCTATCTCGCCCTCGTCCATCTCTCGCGGATCGTGGCGCCGGTGCTGGTGGTCAACGCCACCTTCATGACCGGCGACGCCATTCTCTCCCTCTCCGCCCTCTCCTTCCTCGGACTTGGCGTGCAGCCGCCCCAGGAAAGCTGGGGGAGCCTGCTGGAAAGCGGGCTGAGCCTCGCGGCGCTCAACCCGTGGTGGCTGATCCTGCCGCCCGGCCTGCTGATCTTCGCGGCGCTGCTCGCGGCCGCGATGACCGGGCAGGGGCTGCTGACATCCTGGCAGGGGGACGCATGAGTCCGGTGCTGGAGCTCAAGGGGCTTGGCGTCTCGCTGCGGCGGGGCGGGCGGGACGTGCCGGTTCTCGACCGGATCAGCCTCGCCATCGCCCCCGGCGAGATGGCGGCGCTGGTGGGGGAGAGCGGCTCCGGCAAATCGGTGACGGCGCTGGCGGTGATGCGGCTGCTGCCGGAGGGGGCGCTTCTGGCCGGGCAAATTCTGCTGGAGGGCGAGGACATCGCCCAGGCCAGCGAATCCCGCCTGCGGGCGCTGCGGGGCAAGCGGGCGGCGATGGTGTTCCAGAACCCGCTCGCCGCGCTCAACCCCACCCGCACCGTGGCGGCGCAGATCGGCGAGGTGTGGCGGATGCATGAGGGTGGCGGCCGCCGCGCCGCCCGCGCCCGGGCGCTGGATTTGCTGGCGGAGGTGGGCATTCCCGACCCGGCGGCGCGGCTGGACGACTACCCCCACCAGTTTTCGGGCGGCATGCGCCAGCGGGTGATGATCGCCATGGCGCTGGCCTGCGCGCCCCGGCTGCTCATCGCCGATGAGCCGACGGCGGGGCTGGACCCGCCGCGCGCCCGGCAGATCATGGAGCTGCTCGCCCGGCTGCGCCGGGAGCGCGACATGGCGGTGCTGTTCGTGACCCATGACCTCGCTCTGGTCGAGCGGGAGGCGGACGCCATCCATGTCCTCTATGCCGGGGAGATGGTGGAATGGGGAGCGGCGCGGGCGTTTTTCGCCCATCCCCGCCACCCTTATTCGGAGGCGCTGCTGGGCGCGGTGCCTCATCTCGGCCAGGCGCGGCTGCGTTCCATCCCCGGCAGCCTGCCGGAGCCGGAGGCGAGGCCGCCCGGCTGCCGCTTCGCCCCGCGCTGCGCCCGGGCGGAGGAGATTTGCGGGCGCGCCCGCCCGCCCGCGGATGTGGCGGGCAATACCGTGGCGGCCTGTTTCTTCCCCCTGCCCGCCGCCGCGCGGGCGGGATTGGCGGCCGCCCCCGCGCCGCCGCGCGTCTTTCCGCCGCTGCTGGAGATAAAGGGGCTGAGCGTGCGCTACCCGGCGCCGGGCGGCTGGCTGGGACGCCGCCGCCTTGCCCCGGCGCTGGAAGGGATTTCCCTGACGCTGGGCCGGGGGGAATGCCTGGGCGTGGTGGGGGAGAGCGGCTCCGGCAAATCCACACTGGGCCGCGCCGTGTTGCAGATGATCGGCTATGAGGGGGAGATGAGCCTGGAGGGGGAAAGCCTCGCCCGGATGACCCCCGCCGCGCGGCGGGCGGCGCGGCGGCGGCTGCAGCCGGTGTTCCAGGACCCGCGCGAGAGCCTGAACCCGCGCATGCGGGTGGGCGAGATCATCGCTGAGCCGCTGCGCCTGCAAGGCGGGTTGAGCCGGGCCGCGAGAGCGGCGCGGGTGGAGGCGCTGCTCGCCCAGGTGGGGCTGAGCGCCGCCATCGCGGCGCGCTATCCGGGCGCGGTCTCGGGCGGGCAGGCGCAGCGCATCGCCATCGCCCGCGCGCTCGCCCCCGGGCCGGCGCTGGTGGTATTGGACGAGCCGGGCTCCGCCCTCGATGTCTCGACCCAGGCGATGCTGCTCAACCTGCTCAAGGATCTCGGGCGCCGCCACGGCCTGACCTATCTCTTCATCAGCCATGATCTCGCCGCGGTCAGCACCATGGCCGACCGGATCGCCGTGTTGCGGGCGGGCCGGATGATCGAGCTGGCGGAGACCGCCGCGCTGATCGCCCAGCCGCGCCACGAGTACACGCGGGCGCTGATCGCTGCGGCGGCGCCGGGGCCTTAAGGCGCGAAACCCGCCTGGCGGCGGCGCAGGCGGTAGGCGCCGGGGGCCAGCCCCGTCCAGCCCTTGAAGGCGCGCTGGAAGGCGGCGGCGTCCGAATAGCCGAGTTCGGCCGCGAGGGTGGAAAGGGTGGCCTCGCCCGTCGCCAGCCGCATGGCGGCGAGGTCGCGGCGCAGCCCGTCTTTGATGGATTGATAGGAGGCGCCCTCCGCCGCGAGCCGGCGCTGGAGCGTGCTCACCGACATGTTGAGCTCCTGGGCGAGGAGCTTCAGCCCCGGCCAGAGCGGGCGCTCATCCAGCAGGCGGTTATAGATCCTCGCGCCCAGCCCGCCATTGACCGGCCAGGCCAGCACCACGTTGGCGGGCGTGCCGGCGAGAAACCGCTCCAATTCCCGCGCGTCGCGGCGGATGGGGGTTTCCAGCTCCGCCGCCGCGAACCAGATGGCGGCGGCGGGGCGGTCGAAGGCGAGGGCGGCGGGAAAGGCGCTCTCGTATAGGGCGGCGTAGGCGGGGCGGGAAAAGCAGAACTCCACCCGGGGCAGGGGCAGCCGCCCGCCGCCCAGCCAGGCGGTGAGGCCCCAGCCGACGCGCAGCAAAAGCTCGAAAAAGAAATCCGGCGGGGCGGCCTGGCCGCGCGGGCGCACCGCCATGCCGAGGAGTCCCTCGCCGGCGACAAGCTCGATTCCCACATCGTCGATGAGGATGCCGAGCGCGCGGATGATGCGGTGGAGGGCGCCCCGCACCGAGCGCGCGCCCAGGGCCGAGCGGGCGATGAGGGCGAAGCTGCCCCGCCGCAAGGGGCGGGAGAGCAGGCCCACGCATTCATCATCCAGCCGGTCCATCAAGAGCCGGTAGAGCCCGACATATTGCTCGCCGGTGACGCAGGCGCCCTCCAGCCGCAGCCGCTCCGGCGGGATGCCGCATTGGCGCAGCAGCCCGCCCAGCCAGGGCGGCTCCGCCGGGGCGGCCAGGCCGGAAAGCATGCCGCGCACGATGGCCATGGGGATGGCGGCGGGGGAGTGGGCGAGCCCCGCCTCCCGCGCCGGCGCCGGCGAATTTGACGTTTTTTGCCATGCAAATGACATGATCGGTAATCGCTTTCGCCCCGCCGCCCGGCAAGTATTCGCCCATAACGGCGCCGGTTGAACGGCTGGCCACGGCGGATGCGGCAGGAAAACCAAGTTTCGCGCCAGGGTCAAGCCAGAGGCCGGGTCCGCCGCAACCAGGAGCGGCCCCAAACGGCCAGGGAGGGAAAATGACGCGAAATGTCTATGCCGGGGATACGTGCCCGCCAATCCGCGCCAGGGGGAGCCGGCGATGATCGACCCGAAATGGATCGGCCATGAGCTATCCCTTTCCGTCCTGCCGATTGAGCGGACGCGGGTGCAATTTTTCGCCAAGGCGATCGGCGAGACCAACCCCATCCATCTCGATCCCGCCGCCGCGCGGGCGGCGGGCTATGCCGATCTCGTCGCCCCGCCCACCTTCATCTTCGCGGCGGAACTCGATTCCGGCGTCTCGGAGCGCCTGCTCGATGATCTCGGCGTGCCGATCGCCAAGCTGCTGCATGGCGAGCAGGGGTTCACCTGGCACCGCCCGGTTTGCGCCGGGGAGACCGTCACGGTTCATTCCCGCATCGAGGATATCTACGCGAAGAAGAACGGCGCGCTGGAATTCGTCGTCAAGCAATCGCGCGTTCTCGATGCTGGCGGCGCCTGCGTCGCCGAGATGCGCTCCGTTCTCGTCTGCCGCCATTGAGGTGAAATCAAATGTCCGCCAGCCTGTCCGCCTCCCGTGTCAATGTCGGCGATGAATTGCCGCCGCTTCTTCTCCCCCCTGTCAGCCGCGCCACGCTGGCCTTGTTCGCCGGCGCCTCGGGCGACCATAACCCCATCCATATCGACAGCGATTTCGCCCGCGCCGCCGGCATGAAGGACGTGTTCGCCCAGGGAATGCTCGGCATGGCCTGGCTCGGCCGCCTGCTGACGGATTGGGCGCCGCAGAAGGATCTGCGCGCCCTGAACGTCCGCTTCCAGGCCATCACCCAGCTCGGCGATGTGATACGCTGCACCGGCCGGGTGGTTGAAAAACTGGAACGGGATGGCGCGACCCTGGCCCGCGTGGAGGTGCAGAGCGCCAATGAGAGCGGCGAGGTGAAGATCGCCGGCGAGGCGCTGGTGGTTTTGCATTAAAGGAGTAAGGCCATGGCACCGCGCCTGCACCGTCATCGCTGGATGGATGACGAAATGGAGAGCTTCCGCGACCAGCTGCGCCGCTACATCGAGGCCGAGCTGGCGCCGCATGTGGGAGATTGGCGGCGGCAGGGCTTCGTGCCGCGCGCGGTCTGGCGCGGCTTCGGCGAAATGGGCTTCATGCTGCCGGAACTGGCGGAGGAGTATGGCGGGGGCGGCGGCACGCTCGCGCACCAGCTGGTGGTGCAGGACGAGCTGACGCGGGCCGAATTGCCGGGCAGCATCGGCGTGCACAGCATCGCCTCCCATTACCTGCTGGATTACGGCACCGAGGCGCAGAAGCGGCGCTGGCTGCCCGGCCTCGCCAAGGGCGAGCGTCTCGCCGCCATCGCGATGACCGAGCCGGGCTGCGGCTCCGACCTCAAGGCGATCCGCACCCGCGCGCGGCGCGAGGGCGATCATTACGTCATCGATGGCGCCAAAATCTTCATCACCAATGGCGAGACGTGCAATCTTCTCGTCGTCGTCGCCCGCACGGGGGAGGCGGGGGCGCATGGGCTCTCGCTGATCGTGCTGGAGACCGAGAACCTGCCCGGCTTTCGCGTCGGCCGCCGGCTGGAGAAGATCGGCCAGCATGCCTCCGACACCGCCGAATTGTTCTTCGACGGCGTGCGCGCGCCGGTGGAAAATTTGCTGGGCGGCGTGGAGGGCCGGGCCTTCGCGCAGCTGATGAGCCAGCTTCCCTATGAGCGGATGCTGATCTCCGTGCCGGCCGTGGCGGTGATGGAACGCGCCCTGGCGCTTACCGTGGACTATACCAAGCAGCGCAAGGCCTTCGACCAGACCCTGTTCGATTTCCAGAACACACGCTTCATGCTGGCCGATGTGGCGACGACCGCGCATATCGCCCGCACCTATGTGAATGACTGCATCCAGCGCCTGCTGGATGGCGAGCTGGATGACGACGCCGCCTATATGGCGAAATACTGGTGCACGGAACAGCAATGCCGCGTGGTGGATATCTGCCTGCAACTTTTCGGCGGCTATGGTTATATGATGGAATATCCCATCGCCCGGCTCTACGCGGATTCCCGCGTGCAGCGCATCTATGGCGGGGCCAATGAGGTGATGAAGGATCTGATCTCTCGCAAGCTGTGAACGATAACGAGACGCGCCGTGAGGAGGAACGAAGATGGATGAGATTGAAGGCCCCGGGACAATCACGGCCGGCTGCCCCTCGACAGTCGGCAACGAGTATCAGCTCAACCTCACCACCCTGATCCGCCACGCGGCGCGCACCTATCCGGAACAGGAGATCGTCTATCGCCGCCCGGATGGCGGCTGGGCGCGCTACACCTATGCCGATTGCTATGCGCGGGTGATCCGCAGCGCTAACGCGCTGCGCGACCTGGGCCTGCGGCCGGGCGAGAGGGCGGGCGTGCTGGACTGGAACAGCCGCCGCCATTTCGAGCTCTATTATTCCATCTGCGGCGTGGGCGGGGTCATGCTGCAACTCAACCAGCGCCTGGCGCTGGAGGATCTCGCCTATGTCGTCAACCATGGCGAGGCGCGCTTTATCCTCGTGGATGAATCCCTGCTCGGCCTGGCGGAGAGCCTGGCGCCGCTCACCCCCGGCGTGCAGGCCTGGCTGGTGATGACCGACCGCCCCCTGGAGGAGATTTCCACCCCGCTCAGCCCGATCAGGCATTATGAGGACATGCTGGCCGGGGCGAGCGCGGAAATCCGCTGGCCGATGATCGATGAGCGCTCCGCCTGCGCGGCCTGCTACACCACCGGCACCACGGGCCGCCCCAAGGGGGTGTATTACGCGCATCGCTCCGAATATCTGCACACGCTGGTGATGACGAGCATCCTCACCATGTCCGCCGATGACTGCACGATGCTGATCACGCCGATGTTTCATGGTCAATGCTGGGGGCTGCCGCATGCCGCGATTTTCGCCGCGACGAAGATCGTTCTGCCCGGGCGCTACATGGCCGAGGATACCGGACCGCTGGTGGACGCGATCATCGCCGAGGAGGTGACGGTGGTGAACGGGGCGCCCGCCATCTTCATGCCGATGTTGCATTATATCGAGACGCTGCCGGAAAAACCGGATTTCCGCCGCCTGCGCATGCTCTCCGGCGCGACGGAGCCGCCGCTCTCGATGATGCGGGGGTTTTACGAATTGACCGGGGCGGAGGTGATCCAGGCCTATGGCGCCACCGAGACATCGCCGCTCGTCTCGCTCAACCGGGTGAAACCCTCCTTGCGGAAAAGGCTGAGCCAGGATGAGCTATGGAATCTGCGCCGCAAGCAGGGGCTGATGGTCTCCGGCGTGGATTTCAGGATTCTCGGGCCGGATGACCGCGACCTTCCCTTCGACGGCGTCTGCGTTGGCGAGATTTGCGTGCGCGGGCCGTGGATCTCCACCAGCTACCACAACATGCCGGGGGCCGCCCAGAATTTCATCGACGGGTATTGGCGCTCCGGCGATGTCGGCTCCATCGACCCCGATGGCTATATCAAGGTGACGGACCGGGTGAAGGATGTCGTCAAATCCGGCGGCGAATGGATCTCCTCGATCGATATGGAGAACGCGCTGACCGGCCACCCCGCCGTGCTGGAGGCGGCGGTGGTGGGCATCGCCCACCCCAAATGGCAGGAGCGCCCGCTGGCGCTGGTGGTGCTGCGCCCAGGCAAGAGCGCGACGATGGAGGAGTTGCACGCGCATCTTCTCCCCCATTTCGCCAAATGGCAGCTGCCGGATGAGATCCTCTTCGTCGCGGAGCTGCCCCGCACCAGCGTGGGCAAGATGAACAAGAAACTCATCCGCGAGCAGTTCAGCGCCCGTTACCAAGGCGCGGCGGCGAGCTGAGCGGGCGCTACACCGAGAAATACCGGGCGTGGCTGTTGAGGATCACCAGGGCGCTGGTGGATTGCTCGGGGTGAAGCTGGTGTTCGTCCGAGAGCGAAATGCCGATGCGCGACGCGCCGAGCAGCTCCAGTAGCCCGGCCTGATCCTCCAGCCGCGGACAGGCGGGATAGCCGAAGGAATAGCGGCTGCCGCGATAACCCTGGGCCAGCATCTTTTCCATATCGCGGTCATCCTCGGCCGCGAAGCCGAGCTCGGCGCGGATGCGCTTATGGGTGTATTCCGCCAGGGCCTCCGCCATCTCCACCGAGAGCCCGTGCAGATAAAGATAATCCTGGTACCGGTTGGCCTCGAACCAGGCGCGGGCCACCTCCGAGGCGCGCTCGCCCATCGTCACCGCTTGCAGGGCGATGACGCCGCGCCCGTCCTCGATATCCGGGAGGAAATCGGCGATGCACTCGCCATCCTGGCGCGGCTGGCGCGGCAGGGAGAAGCGGACAAGCTCGGTGACGCCGGCTTCATCGAACAGGATGAGATCGTTGCCCTGCCCCGCGGCGCGCCAATAGCCATAGACGGCCTGGGGGCGCAGAATGCTCTCCGCCTCGCAGAGATCGAGCATGCGGCGCATCACGGGCCGCAGCTCCTGCCGCGCCCAGCCCATGAAATCCTCCAGGCTCTTACCCTGCTTGCGGAACCCCCATTGGAACTGGAACAGCGAACGCTCGTTGAGGAAGGGCACCACCGCCTTGGGCGCCGCCTCGATGACCCGCGGCCCCCAGAAGGGCGGGGTGAGCACCGGCTCATCCGCGTTCAGCCGCCGCCGGCGGGCCTGCGCCTCCTTGATGTCCACCGGAGCGAAGGCGCGTGCCTCCGCCTGGCCGAGCGTGCGCCGGGTGTTGCGCGCCTTGCCCGCGCGCCGGGCCTGGATGGCGGCGAGATAATCGTCGAAGGCGTTGCCCGTTACCTTATCCATCAGGTGCAGCCCGTCGAAGGCGTCCCGCGCATAGGCGACCCGGCCCGAGGCGTAGGCGCCGACGCAATCATCCTCGACATAATTGCGGGTGAGGGCGGCGCCGCCCAGCAGCACGGGGATATCCACCCCCTGGCGCGACATCTCCTCCAGATTCTCCCGCATCACCACGGTGGATTTCACCAGCAGGCCGGACATGCCGATGGCGTGCGCCCTATGCTCCCGCGCCGCCGCGACCATATCCGCCAGCGGCACCTTGATGCCGAGATTGACGACCTTGTAGCCGTTATTCGTGAGGATGATATCGACGAGATTCTTGCCGATGTCATGCACGTCGCCCTTGACGGTGGCGAGCACGATAATGCCGCGCTCCTCCCCCTCCACGCGCTCCATCATCGGCTCAAGATAGGCGACGGCGGCCTTCATCGTCTCCGCCGATTGCAGCACGAAGGGCAGCTGCATCTTGCCCGCGCCGAACAACTCGCCCACCACCTTCATGCCGTCCAGCAATATCTCATTGATGATGGCGAGCGGCGCGTGGGTTTTAAGCGCGGCTTGCAGATCTTCCTCCAGCCCCTTGCGGTCGCCGTCGATGATGCGGTCCTTGAGCCGCCCCTCCGGGGTCTCGGCGCGTTTCTTGGCCGTGGCGTCCGCCGCCTTGCGGCCCGCGAACATCTCCAGCAATTTTTGCAGCGGGTCGTAGCCCTCGGCGCGGCGGTCGAAAATGAGGTCCTCGCACACCTTCACCTCCGCCGGGTCGATCTGGTGCAGGGGCCGGATTTTCGAGACATGGACGATCGCCCCGGTCATGCCGGCCTTGACGGCGTGGTCGAGGAACACGGAGTTGAGCACCGCGCGGGCGGCAGGGTTGAGGCCGAAGGAGATGTTGGAGAGGCCGAGAATGATCTGGATCTCCGGGAAGGCCTCACGGATCAGGCGGATGCCCTCCAGCGTCCACAGCCCCAGCTTGCGATCATCCTCATTGCCGGTGGCGATGGTGAAGGTCAGCGGGTCTATGAGCAGGTCGCTCTGGGGCAGGCCGTAGCGGTCGCAGGCGAACGCGACGAGGCGGCGGGCGATGCGCAGCTTGTCCTCCGGCTCCTTCGCCATGCCCGTCTCGTCGATGGTGAGAGCGATGACGGCGGCGCCGAAGGTCTTGGCCAGGGCTAGGCGCTCGGCGGCGTGGTGCTCGCCATCCTCGAAATTGATCGAATTGATGATCGGCTTGCCGCCATGCAGCTTCAGCGCCGCCGCGATCACCGGGGTTTCGGTGGAATCGATGACCAGCGGCGCGTTGACCGAGGCGGTGAAGCGGGTGACGACCTCGCACATTTCCGCCAGTTCGTCGCGCCCGACGAAGGCGGTGCAGATATCGAGCGCGTTGGAGGCCTCCGCCACCTGCTCGCGCCCCATCGTCACGCAGCCATCCCAATCGCCCGCTTCCTGCAACTCCCGCCATTTCTTCGAGCCGTTGGCGTTGCAGCGCTCGCCGATGGAGAAATAGCTGTTCTCCTGGCGCAGCGGCACCGCCCCGTAGAGGCTGGCGACGGAGGGCACCCAGTGGAAGGCGCGGGCGACCGGCGCGGGGCGGGGCTGGCCGCGTTGGCGCAGCATGGCGTCCAGCGCCTCGATATGCGGGATGGAGGTGCCGCAGCAGCCGCCGATGAGATTCACCCCGTCCTCGGCGACGAAGCGCTCCACCCACACCGCCATCTGCGCGCCGGTGAGGGGGTAATGGGTCTTGCCGTCCACCAGCTCCGGCAGGCCGGCATTGGGCTGCACCGAGATCATTCCCGGCCAGTTGCGCGAGAGCCAGCGTACATGCTCCGCCATTTCCTGCGGGCCGGTGGCGCAGTTCAGCCCCATCAGCTTCACGTCGAGCGCGTGGATGACGGTGGCGGCGGCGGCGATGTCCGGCCCCACCAGGAGCGTGCCGGTGGTCTCCACCGTGACCTGCACGAAGATGGGGACATCCCGCCCCGCCGCCGCGATGGCGCGTTTGGCGCCGTTGACCGCCGCCTTGATCTGCAAGGTGTCCTGGCAGGTTTCGATGAGCAGCGCGTCCACCCCGCCCGCCAGCAGCCCCTGGGATTGGAGGTGGAGCGCCGCCTCCAGCGGGTCGTAGGCGATGTTGCCGAGGCTGGGCAGCTTGGTGCCGGGGCCAATGGAGCCCACCACCCAGCGGGGACGGCCATCGGCGAAGCTCTCCGCCGCCTCGCGCGCCAGCTCGCCCGCGATCCGGTTGATCTCGAAGGCGCGGTCCTGCAGCTCGAACTCGGCCAAAGTGATGGGCGAGCCGCCGAAGCTGTTGGTCTGCACCATGTCCGAGCCGGCGGCGAAATAGCCGCGGTGAATGTCGCGCACCAGATCCGGGCGGGAGAGGTTGAGCACCTCGGTGCAGTTCTCCTTGTCCCAGAAATCCCTTTCGATATCGAGGGTCAGTGCCTGGACGCGCGAACCCATGCCCCCGTCGCAAAGCAGGACGTGGCGGGAGAGGGCTTCGAGCAGAGGCGGGGATTGTGGCATGCTTGCCAGATACACCGGCGCCTTCCTATTTCCAATCCATGAAGGAGGACCGGCGTATTCCCGTTCATATCGGCGGCGTGCCAGGGCCGGAGGATGCGGTGCTGGTGGAAGGCATGGCGGCGATGCCCGCTTGGGGCCATGCCCGCCGCTTCACCGCGCCCAGCACCGGCCATCAACCCGGCTGTTTCTGCTGCGCGGGGCGGGGGCCGGCGGCGAGCGCCTTCTCCGCTCTTTACCGGGACCGGGCGATGGGACTCGCCCCCTATTTCCGCCGGGTAATCGTGCTGGCCTCCTTGCCTGGCCAGGCGGATGTGAGGGCGGCTCTGGAGCAGGACGCCGTTACCAGAGCCCGCTTCCGCCTCGCCTGAGGCGGAGCCCGGGATTAGACGGTGTGGAACCCGCCCGCGAGCCAGACAATGATGATGACGACCAGTACCAGGCCGAGAACCCCGCCGGAGCCATAACCGCCATAGGTGCGATGGGCGTAATAGCCGCCGCC
This sequence comes from Acidocella sp., assembly GCF_027352905.1. Taxonomy (GTDB): domain Bacteria; phylum Pseudomonadota; class Alphaproteobacteria; order Acetobacterales; family Acetobacteraceae; genus Acidocella. Next base: position 22,204 of record NZ_DAIEIF010000052.1, on the reverse strand, counting down.
GCCGCCGAAAAGCAGCACGAGAATGAGAATAAGCAGAAGCAGGGTCACGAGATACGCTCCATGTTTTCAACCGTTAAAGTGGAGATGGGGGGAGATGGGGGCGGAGCGAATTATGAGTTCATGAAAGACACGACAGAATAACGCCCAGCGCCCGGGGCTGGGCAGCCCCGCCCTCACCCCGGCCGAATTGTCCGGCGCGGCGAGTGGGGCTATGACCCGAGGGCTGATTGCCTGGAGAAGGAACATGGCCGAAACTTTCGACGTCATCATCATCGGGTCGGGGCCGGGCGGCTATGTCTGCGCCATCCGCGCCGCCCAGCTGGGATTCAAGGTCGCCTGCGTCGAGAAGCGCGCGACGCTGGGCGGCACCTGTCTCAATATCGGCTGCATCCCCTCCAAGGCGCTGCTGCAATCCTCCGAGAATTTTCATGAGGCCGCCCATTCCTTCAAGGATCACGGGATCGAGATCGGCGAGATCAAGCTCGATCTCGCCCGCATGCAGGCCCGCAAGGGCGAGGTGGTGGCCGCCAACACCAAGGGCGTGGAGTTCCTGTTCAAGAAGAACAAGATCACCTGGATCAAGGGTGCGGCGAAATTCACCGGCCCGCGCGAGATCGAGGTCGAGGGCAAGGCCTATACCGCCCAGCACATCGTCATCGCCACCGGCTCCGATTCCGTGCCGCTCAAGGGGGTCGATGTGGATGAAAAGCGCATCGTCACCTCCACCGGGGCGCTGGAGCTGGACAAGGTGCCGGGTCATCTCGTCGTCATCGGCGGCGGCGTGATCGGGCTGGAGCTGGGCTCGGTCTGGCGCCGGCTGGGGGCGGAGGTCACCGTCATCGAGTTCCTCGACAAGATCACCCCCACCATGGATGGGGAGATTTCCAAGGCCTTCCAGCAAAGTCTCACCAAGCAGGGCTTCAAGTTCAAGCTCGGCCACAAGGTGAGCGCCGCCAAAATCGAGGGCGAAACGGTGGCGCTGACCGTGGAGCCGGCCAAGGGCGGCGAGGCCGAGACCGTGACCGCCGATATCGTGCTGCTGGCGATTGGCCGCCGCGCCTATGCCGGGGGGCTCAATCTCGCCGCCGCCGGGGTGGAGACCGATGAGCGCGGGCGGGTGAAGATCGACGAGCATTTCCGCACCAACGTGCCCGGCATCTACGCCATTGGCGACGTGGTGGCGGGGCCGATGCTCGCCCATAAGGCGGAGGATGAGGGCGTGGCCCTGGCCGAGATCCTGGCCGGAAAGGCCGGGCATGTGAATTACGGCGCCATCCCCAGCATCATCTACACCTGGCCGGAGGTAGCCGCGGTCGGCCAGACCGAGGAAGAGCTGAAGGCGGCCAAGGTGGCGTATAAGATCGGCAAATTCCCCTTCACCGCCAATGGCCGCGCCCGCGCCATGGGCGCCACGGAGGGGTTCGTCAAACTCCTCGCCGAGAAAGAGACGGACCGGCTGCTCGGCGCGCATATCATCGGCCCCGACGCGGGCTCGCTGATCGCCGAATGCGTCACCGCCCTCGAATTCGGCGCGTCCGCCGAGGATGTGGCGCTCATCTGCCACGCCCATCCCACCTTGAGCGAGGCCGTGAAGGAGGCCGCTTTGGCGGTCGAAGGAAGGGCGATCCACATCTGATGATCCGGCTCGGCGTCAATATCGACCATGTCGCCACGCTGCGGAACGCGCGCGGCGGCAATCACCCGGACCCGCTGACGGTGGCGAAGGCGCTGGTGGGCAGCGGCATGGATGGGGTGACCATCCATCTGCGCGAGGACCGCCGCCACATCCGCGACGCGGATGCGGAGGCGATCTGCGCCTGGGCGGGCAGGCCGGTGAATTTCGAGATGGCGGCGACGGATGAGATGGTCGGCATCGCCGCGCGGCTGAGGCCGCATGGCTGCTGCATCGTGCCGGAGCGCCGGGCCGAGATCACCACCGAGGGCGGGCTGGACGTGGCGAATCACGGCCAGGGCCTGCGCCCCGCCATCACCCGGTTGCGGGAGGCGGGAATTCGCGTCTCGCTCTTCGTGGACCCGGACCCGGCGCAGCTGCGCGCCGCCGCCGCGCTGGGGGCCGACGTGGTGGAGCTGCATACCGGCGCCTATGCCAATGGCCGGCTGGGCGAGCTGGAACGGCTGCGCGAGGCGGCGGCGCTGACGGAGGGGCTGGGCCTAGAATGCCATGCCGGGCACGGCCTCACCTTCGCCAACGTCACCCCCATCGCGGCGCTGCCGCAGGTGCGGGAGCTGAATATCGGCCATTTTCTCATCGGCGAGGCCATCCTAACCGGGCTGCCCGCCGCCATCGCCCAGATGAAGCGGCTGATGATCGAGGCGCGTGATGGCTGACCCGCGAGGATATCAGCCTTCCGCCGCCTCGCTCAGCACATTGCCATATTCCTGGCGCAGAGCCGTCTTGATCAGCTTGCCGCTATTGTTGCGCGGCAGGCTGGGCACGAAGATCACCTTATCCGGGATCTGCCATTTCGCCACCTTGTCCTTGAAGTAATCGAGCAACCCCGCCTCGGTGATGGAGGCGCCCGGCCGGGGCACGGCGAGCAGCACCGGCCGTTCGTCCCATTTCGGATGGCGGGCGGCGATGGCGGCGGCGTCATCGATATCCGGGTGGCTGAGGGCGATGCCCTCCAGCTCGATCGTCGAGATCCACTCCCCGCCTGATTTGATGATGTCCTTGGCGCGGTCGCGGATGGTCATGAACCCATCCTCGCTGATGGAGGCGACGTCTCCGGTCTCGAACCAGCCATCCTCGGCCAGCGTCTCGCCCGGCCCGGCGCCGAAATAATCGGCGACGACCCAATGGCCGCGAATGCGCAGATTGCCCTGGGCCTTGCCATCTTCCGGCAATGGGTGGCCCTGATCGTCCACGATCTTGAGCTCCACCCCGTAAGGCGGACGGCCCTGGCTCTCGCGCAGCCGCGCCTGCTCGATTTCCAGCAAGCCGCCATGGCGGCGCAGCAGATTGTTGACCGTGCCGAGCGGCGAGGTCTCGGTCATGCCCCAGGCATGGACGACCTCGACCCCGTATTTGTCCCGGAAGGCGGCGATGAGCGCGGGCGGGCAGGCGGCGCCGCCGACCACGGTGCGCTTGAGCGGGGTGGTTTTGGCGCCGGAGGCGTCCAGCGCCCGCAACAGCGCCTGCCAGATGGTGGGCACGCCGAGCGCGACATTCACCCCCTCCGCCTCGATCAGCCGCGCCAGGCTCTCGCCGTCGAGAAACGGGCCGGGCAAGGCGAGGCTGGCCCCGGCCAGGGCGGCGGCGTAGGGCGTGCCCCAGGCATTGACGTGAAACATCGGCACCACGGGCAGCACCATGTCGCGGGCCGAGATGCTGAGCACGTCCGGGGTGGCGGCGACGAGGGAGTGAAGCACCGTCGAGCGATGGGTATAAAGGACCCCCTTGGGATTGCCCGTGGTGCCGGAGGTGTAGCAAAGGCTGGAGCCATCCGTCTCCTCCACCTCCGCCCAGGGCGCGTCCGCCGCGCCGGCGGCGATGAACTCCTCATAGAACAGCAGCCCCGGCAGGGTCCGCGCCGCCTCCTCATCCGGGCCGGAGAGCAGGATGAACGCCTCCACCCCGGGCAGCCTGCCGCGCAAGCCGGCGAGAACCGGCAGAAAGGTCTTGTCGCAAAAGATCACGCGGTCTCCGGCATGGTTGATGATATAGGCCAGCTGCTCGGGAAACAGGCGCGGGTTGATGGTGTGGCAGATCATTCCCGCGCCGGAAATGCCGAAATAGCATTCGAGATGACGCGCATTGTTCCAGGCGATCGTCCCGCAGCGATCCCCCTTCGCCAGGCCGCGCCGCCGCAGCGCGTCGTTGAGCCGGCGCGCCCGCGCCGCGACGTTGCGCCAGTTGGTGCGGGTCTTGGCCCCGTCGGTCTCGACCGAGACGATCTCCGTTTCGTGGTGGTAGCGCGCCGCATGGTCGATCAGCGACTGGATCGTCAGCGGCATGAACATCATTCGGCCCAGCATGCTTTCTCCTCCCATCACCGCGGCCGCCCTCGCCCCGGCCATTCTTGACGGGCGCGGGAGGCGCTGGATAATCCAAACCATAACATGGTTCCAACGAACCACAGATATGGAGAGACGCTATGCTGACCCTCAAAAACCCCTCTCTTTTGCGCGATTCCTGCCTGATCGGCGGCGCCTGGACGGATGCGGGCGCCGCGGAAAGGATCGAGGTGCGCAACCCCGCCGATCATAGCCTGGTCGGCACCGTGCCGTGCCTGGGCGCGGCGGAAACGGAGCGGGCCATCGCCGCCGCCGAGGCCGCGTTCAAGCCCTGGGCCGGGCGCGCCGCGCGCGAGCGCGCCGCCATCCTGCGGCGCTGGTTCGAGCTGGTGGTGGCCCACGCGGATGATCTCGGCGCGCTGATGACCGCCGAGCAGGGCAAGCCGCTGGCCGAGGCCAAGGGCGAGGCGCTCTACGCCGCCTCCTTCATCGAATGGTTCGCCGAGGAAGCCAAGCGCGTCTATGGCGAGACGATCCCCGCCCCCACCACCGATAAGCGGATATTGGTGCTCAAACAGCCCATCGGCGTCAGCGCCGCCATCACGCCGTGGAATTTCCCGGCGGCGATGATCACCCGCAAGGTCGCCCCCGCTCTGGCGGCGGGGTGCCCGATGATCATCAAACCCGCCGAGCAGACGCCGCTCACCGCCCTCGCCCTCGCCGTGCTGGCGGAGGAGGCGGGCGTGCCCGCCGGCGTGCTGCAGGTGATCACCGGCCATGCCCGGCCCATCGGCGCCGCGCTCACCGCCAGCGACAAGGTGCGCAAGCTCTCCTTCACCGGCTCCACCGAGGTCGGGCGCATCCTCATGGCCCAGAGCGCCCCCACCATCAAGAAACTCTCCCTGGAACTCGGCGGCAACGCGCCCTTCATCGTCTTCGACGACGCGGATCTCGACGCGGCGGTGGAAGGCGCGATCATCTCCAAATACCGCAATGCCGGGCAGACCTGCGTCTGTGCCAACCGGCTCTATGTCCAGGCCGGCATCCATGACGCCTTCGCCGCGAAGCTGGCCGAACGGGTGGCCAAATTCGCGGTGGGGCCCGGCACCGCGCCGGGCGTGACGATCGGCCCGCTGATCGACGAGGCGGCGGTCGAGAAGGTCGAAAGCCATGTGGCCGACGCGCTGGCCAAGGGGGCGAAGCTGCTGACGGGCGGCCGCCGCCATCAGCTCGGCGGGCTCTTCTTCGAGCCGACGGTGCTGGCCAACGCCACCCAGGCGATGAAGATCGCCCGCGAGGAAACCTTCGGCCCCGTGGCGCCCATCTTCAAATTCGCGCGCGAGGAGGAAGTCATCGCCATGGCCAACGACACGGAATATGGCCTCGCCTCCTATTTCTACACCGAGAACGCCCGGCGCGTCTGGCGGGTGGCGGAGGCGCTGGAATACGGCATGGTCGGCCATAATACCGGGCTGATCTCCAATGAGGTCGCTCCGTTCGGCGGCGTCAAGCAATCCGGTCTGGGGCGGGAGGGCTCCCGCCACGGGATCGAGGAATATCTGGAAATGAAATATCTCTGCTCGGCGATCGGCTGAATTGGTCTCAGGGCGCGATTTCCAGCGTCGCGCCCGCCGAGCTCAATAACGCGGCGATGGCTTCGGGCGGCGGCGCATCGGTATAAAGCGCGGAGATCTGCGTCAGCTCGCCGATCTTCACCATGGCGGGGCGGCCGAACTTGGAATGATCCGCCAGGAGCAGCACGCGCCGGGAATTGCGGATGATGGCCTGCGTGCACATCACCTCATCGAGATCGTAATCGAACAAGCCGCCATCCTTGTCGATTCCGGAAACGCCGATGATGCCGATATCGGCGCGGAACTGCTCCAGCATCTGCACCGCCAGCTGGCCGATCACCGCGCCATCGCGGTTGCGGACCTTGCCGCCCGCCATCACGATCGAGCATTGCGGGTTATCGCTCAATATCTTGGCGACGTTGATGTTGTTGGTGACGACGCGCAGATTGCGATGCGATAGCAGCGCCCGCGCCGCCTGCTCCGTGGTGGTGCCGATATTGATGAAGAGCGAGGCGCTATCCGGCACATCGCGCGCCAACCGGGCGGCGATGCGCTGCTTGGCGGCCAGATTGACCACCTGACGGCGCTCATATTCCATATTCTCGATGGAAGAGGAAAGCCCCGCCCCGCCCCGGTAACGGGACAGCCGCCCCTCCGCGGCGAGAAAATTCACGTCCCGGCGGATGGTCTGCACGGTCACGCCGAAATGGCGGGCCAGCGTCTCCATGGTCTGGAAGCCTTGCTTGGCGACCAGCTCGACGATGCCGTTATGCCGCTCATCGTTGCCTTGCTTCTCCGACACCCATCCCTCCGCTTTCGCCGGTTTAGAGTGTTTTTCACCAATCAAAAACACTCTGATCTTGTTTTAGCGAGCACCTCTGAGCTGAGGCAAATCAGATGATTATGGCTTTTAAGCGAACTCCGCCGCCAGCTTGCCCGGCGGCTGACGGCGCTTTCATCTTTCCCCCGCCTGTTGAATACGCGAATTAAATGAAAAATAGAATCAAAAATCTTCGTTTACGAAGATCGGGTTTTACGATAACGAACTCCGGAATGCGGAAAGCCAACCGGTGAAGGGGAACGGCCAGGTGAAACAAGCCGGTTCAGGGACGCCGCCGACCGATCTGCTGATCATCGGGGGCGGCGTGAATGGGGCTGCCATCGCCCGCGACGCGGCGGGGCGCGGGCTTTCCGTGCGGCTGCTGGAGCAGCACGATCTCGCCCAGCACACTTCCTCGGCCAGCACCAAGCTGATTCATGGCGGCTTGCGTTACCTCGAATATTACGAGTTCCGCCTTGTTCGCGAGGCACTGATAGAGCGGGAAAAATTGCTCGGAATCGCGCCCCATATCATCTGGCCGCTCGAATTCGTGCTGCCGCACGAGGCGCATTTACGCCCGGCCTGGATGATCCGCGCCGGGCTGTTTTTATACGACCATCTGGCCCGGCGGCGGCGGTTGCCGTCATCGCGCGGCGTCTCGTTCAAGACCCATCCGGCGGAGCGGGTCCTCCAGCCCGGCTTCAAGCGCGGCTTCACCTACGCGGATTGCTGGGTCGAGGATTCCCGCCTGGTGGTGCTGAACGCGCTGGACGCCGCCGAGCGGGGCGGCGTGATTCACACGCGCTGCCGGCTCCTCTCCGCGCGGCCCGAGGAAAGGGTATGGCGGGCCGAGACCGAGGCCGGGAGTTTCACCGCGCGCGCGCTGGTGAACGCCGCCGGCCCCTGGGTGGGAGAGGTGCTGGGCCAAAGGCTGGGGATCAACCACCAGGCCACGGTGCGTCTGGTCAAGGGCAGCCATATCGTCACCCGCCGCCTCTATGAGGGTGATTTCGCCTTCATCCTTCAGAATCCGGACGGGCGGATCGTCTTCGTCATTCCCTTCGAGCGCGAATTCTCGCTGATCGGCACCACCGATGTGCCCTTCGACGCCGACCCTGCCCGGGTCGAGATCTCCCCGGAGGAAACCGCCTATCTCTGCGAGGCGGTCAGCCGGTATTTCCGCGCTCCCATCACGCCCGAGGATGTGGTCTGGTCCTATTCCGGGGTGCGCCCGCTCTATGACGACCATGCCGCCGAGGCGAAGGCCGTGACCCGCGATTACGTGCTGGATTTGAAGCATGACGCGGCGACCCCGCCCGTGCTTTCCGTATTCGGGGGCAAGATCACCACCTCGCGCAAGCTCGCCGAACACGCCCTGGAAAGGCTGCTGCCGGCGCTGGGCTGTTCCCCCGGCCCGTCCTGGACCGGGAGCGCGCCGCTGCCGGGCGGGGAGTTCGCCGATTTCGCCGCCTATCTCACCGAATTCCGCCGCCGTTTTCCCTCGCTGCCGCCGGAGCTCGCCCACCGTCTGGTCCGCTCCTACGGCACCAGGGCGGAGCGCTTCGCCGGGGCGGAGATGGGGGAGGATCTCGGCGGCGGGCTCAGCGAAGCCGAACTCGATTATCTCGTCCGTCATGAATGGGCGCGCACGGCGGAGGATGTTCTCTGGCGCCGCTCGCGCCTGGGGCTGCACGCGCCCGCCGGCGCGGCGGCGCGGATCGAGGAGCGTCTCGGCCGGATATCTAAACTTACGGCGTAACCAACATTGAGGAAACGAAACATATGACGAAATATGTCGGCGCCATTGACCAGGGCACCACCAGCTCCCGCTTCATCGTCTTCGACAAATCAGGCAATATCGTCACGGTGGCGCAGAAGGAGCACCGCCAGATCTACCCGAAGCCGGGCTGGGTGGAGCACGACCCTCTGGAGATTTTGCACAACACCAACGAGGTGATCGGCGCGGCCTTGGCGCGCGCGGATCTCTCCGCCAGCGACCTCGTCGCGGTGGGCATCACCAATCAGCGCGAAACCACCCTGCTCTGGGACAAGGCCACCGGCCAGCCTTTGCACAACGCGCTGGTCTGGCAGGATACCCGCGTGGATGGCTATGTGGGCGAATTCGCGCGCAATGGCGGGCAGGATCGTTTTCGCGCCACCACCGGCCTGCCGCTCGCCAGCTATTTCTCCGGCCTCAAGCTGCGCTGGCTGCTGGAGAATGTGGAGGGCGCCCGCGCCAAGGCCGAGGCCGGGGAGGCTTTGTTCGGCACCATCGATAGCTGGCTCGCCTGGAACCTCACCGGCGGCGTCAAGGGCGGCGCTCACATCACGGATGTGACGAATGCCAGCCGGACCCAGCTGATGAGCCTCGCCACTTGCGATTGGGACGAGGCCATGTTGCGGGAATACGGCATTCCCCGCGCCTGCCTGCCCCGTATCCTTCCCTCTTCCCGGATTTATGGCGAAATCCAGACGCCGGCGCTGCGCGGCGCCAAGCTGGCGGGTATTTTGGGCGACCAGCAAGCCGCCCTGGTGGGGCAAGCCTGCTTCGCCCCGGGCGAGGCCAAGAACACCTATGGCACTGGCTGCTTCATGCTGCTGAACACCGGCTCCGAGCCGGTGCAATCCAAAGCGGGGCTGCTCACCACCCTCGCTTATCAGTTCGATGGCGAGGCGCCGCGCTACGCCCTGGAGGGCGCCATCGCCATTACCGGCGCGCTGGTGCAGTGGCTGCGCGACAATCTCAAACTCTTCGACGTGGCGCCGCAGATCGAGCCGCTGGCGAGAAGCGTGGAGGATAACGGGGATGTCTATATCGTCCCCGCCTTCTCCGGTCTTTATGCCCCTTATTGGCGGGAGAACGCGCGCGGCGTTATCGCTGGGCTCACCCGCTTCGCCACGCGCGCCCATTTCGCCCGCGCGGCGCTGGAGGCGACCGCCTACCAGACGCGCGACGTGGTGGAGGCGATGGAGACGGATAGCGGCATCAAGCTCTCCAGCCTGAAGACGGATGGCGGCATGGTGGCCAATGAACTACTGATGCAGTTCCAGGCCGATATTCTCGATGTCCCCGTGATCCGCCCGAAGGTGACGGAGACGACGGCGCTGGGCGCGGCCTATGCGGCGGGTTTGGCGCTGGAATACTGGCGCAACACGGAGGATCTGCGCGCCAACTGGCAGATCGACAAGGAATGGACGCCCGCTTTGCCCGCGGAAAAGCGGATTCGTTATTACAAATCCTGGAAGAAGGCCGTGCAGCGGTCTTTCGACTGGGTGGAGTGAGGCAACCAAATCAAAGACGAGGGAGAAACGACATGAACCGGCAATTATTCGGCGAGCTGATCTCGGAAGCCGTCGCGATATTCATCATCATCGCCTTTGGCGATTCCGTGGCCTGCATGTATGTGCTGTATGACCCAAGCCCGTATGTGAACGCCTATTGGGGGGTCTGCATCGCCTGGGGGCTTTCGGTCACCATCGCGATCTATGTCACCGGCTCGGTTTCCGGCACCCACGCCAACCCGGCCGTGACCTTGGCCCTGGCGGTGTTCCGGGGCTTTCCCTGGCGCAAGGTGGCGCCTTACTGGTTCGCGCAGATCGTGGGCGCCTTTCTCGGCGCGGTGATCGTTTATGTGCTGTTCCAGCCCGTCATCGATCACTTCAACCAGGTCAACCATCTCACCCGGGCGGCGGGCGGCGCGGCGGGCGTGTTCTTCACCCATCCCGGCCTCGCGATCTCGCCCATGCACGCCTTCTCCGATGAGATCATCCTCACCGCCATCCTGTTATTCGGCATATTCGCGATCACCGAGCAATATAACGAGATGGCGCCGCAAGCGAATTCCGGCGCGCTCATCATCGGCTTTCTCGTCGCCGCCATCGGCGCCTCGATGGGGTATCTGGAAGCCTGGGCGCTGAACCCGGCGCGCGATTTCGGCCCCCGCCTCTTCGCCTATTTCGCCGGCTGGGGACATTCGGCCCTGCCCTCGCCGGATAATTTCTGGTGGATCCCGATCGCGGCGCCGTTGATCGGCGGCGTGATCGGCGGCGGCGCCTACCAGCTTCTCATCCACCCCTTCCTGCCGGCGCGGGTGCGGGCGGAGCAGGAGAGGCGCGCCCTTGGCTCCAACGGCGCCGCCTCGCCCGCGGAATAACCAGGCCGCCAGCAAAGGGGAGCGGGCTAGGCCGGCAGGCCGGGCGCGCTCACCCCATCTGCCACGATGACCTGCGGCCAGGCGCCGGTGCGCGCCGGGTCGGTATTGTCGAGGCGCTTCAGCTCGGTGCGGGCGAGCTGGTCGCGATGCACCTCGTCCGGCCCGTCGGCGAAGCGGAGGGTGCGCTGGAGCGTATAGGCCATGGTCAACCAGGTATCCGCGACGCCGCCGCCGCCAAAGGCCTGGATCGCCCAGTCTATGACCTTGCAGGCCATGTTGGGGGCGACGATCTTGATCATCGAGATTTCCGTGCGCGCCGCCTTGTTGCCTTGCGTGTCCATCAGCCGCGCCGCCTGCAGGCAAAGCAGCCGGGCCTGATCGATCATGCAGCGGCTTTCGGCGATGCGCTCGCGCCAGACGCTCTGCTCGGCCACCGGCTTGCCGAAGGCGACCCGGCTTTGCAGGCGGCGCATCATCCGCTCCAGCGCCCGCTCCGCGCAGCCGATTGAGCGCATGCAATGATGGATGCGCCCCGGGCCGAGCCGGCCCTGGGCGATCTCGAACCCCCTGCCCTCCCCCAGCAGAATATTCGCGGCGGGCACCCGCACATCCTTGAAGATCAGCTCGGCATGGCCATGCGGCGCGTCGTCATGACCAAAGACCGGCAAGGCCCGCTTGATGGTGACGCCGGGATGGGGAAGCGGCACGAGGATCATGCTCTGCTGCTTGTAACGGTCGGGATTTGCCGGATCGCTCTTGCCCATGACGATGAGGATGCGGCAGCGCGGATCGGGCGCGCCGGAAATCCACCATTTATGGCCGTTGATGACGTATTCACCGCCCTCGCGGCGGATTTCCGTGGTCACGTTCGTCGCGTCGGAGGAGGCCACGTTCGGCTCGGTCATCGCGAAGGCGGAGCGTATCTCGCCGGCGAGAAGCGGCTTGAGCCAGCGCTCCTTCTGTTCCGCCGTGCCATAGCGGACCAGCACCTCCATATTCCCCGTATCCGGGGCGGAACAGTTGAAGGCCTCCGGCGCGAAGGGCGAGCGCCCCATGATCTCGGCCAGAGGCGCGTATTCCTCATTGGAAAGGCCATAGCCATACTCGCTGTCGGGAAGAAAAAGATTCCATAGCCCCGCCGCGCGGGCCTTCTGCTTGATCTCCTCCAGCCTCGCGTGCGGCTTCCAGCGATCCTCCCCGGTGGCGAGCGCCGTCTCGGCGAAGAGAGCCTCCTCGGCGGGGTAGATGTGCTCGGCCATGAAATCGGCAAGGCGTGCGCGCAGCGCCTCCACTTTGGGCGAATAGGTGATGGGCATGCTGGTTCCTCGAGGGTTTGTTCTCGCGAAGATGGTAACGCCCCCGCGCCGGGATGCAAGCTTGACTTCCTGGTCTCTGCGGAGAACCATCCCCGCCCAAAGGAGAACGCCCAATGGATCATCTATTCCGGCTGGATGGCAAGGTCGCCATCGTCACGGGTTCCTCGCGCGGCATCGGCCGCGCCATCGCCGAAACGATGGCCGGACTCGGGGCCGCCGTCGTGATTTCCTCGCGCAAACTCGATGCCTGCCAGGAAGTGACGAAAAAAATCACCGAGCGGGGGGGAAAGGCGGCGGCCACTGCCTGCAACACGGGAACGAAGGAAGCGCTGGAAGCCCTGCTGGACTTCACGCTGCGAACCTATGGCCGGCTCGACCATGTTGTCGCCAACGTCGCCGTGAATCCCCATTACGGCCCGCTTTCCACCGTGCCAGACAGCGCCTGGGACAAAATCATGGGCACCAATCTCCGCTCCACGCTCTGGCTCGCCAATATGGCGCTGCCAGAGATCGCCAAACAGGGGGGCGGCAGCTTCACCGCCATTTCCTCCATTGGCGCGCTGCGCGGCAATCTCGCCATTCCGGCCTATAATATCTCCAAACTCGCCGAGATCGGACTCGTGCAGAATCTCGCCGTGGAATGGGGGCCGAAGCAGATCAGGGTCAACGCCATCCTGCCCGGTGTCATCCGCACGGATTTCGCCCGCGCGCTATGGGACGACCCGGAGAAGGAGCGCAACATCCAGCAATCAACCCCGCTCGGGCGGATCGGCGAGCCCGAGGATATCGGCGGGGTCGGCGCGTTTCTCGCCAGCGACGCGGCCAGATACATCACCGGTCAGACCATCGTGGTGGATGGCGGCGCGGTCGTCACCAGCCATTTCGCGTGACGATGCGATGAGCGAGACCAAACCCGTTCTCGTCGAGCCGCTGCCCGCGCACCGGTTCGACCCCGAGCCGCTCTTCGAGCATCTCGCCCGCCACGTCGAGGGCTTCGCCGGGCCCGCGCGCCTGCGGCAATTCCAGGGTGGCCAGTCCAACCCCACCTTTCTCATCGAGACGCCCGCCCGCGCCTATGTGCTGCGCAAGAAGCCGCCCGGCAAATTATTGCCCTCCGCTCATCAGATCGACCGTGAATACCGCATCCAGCAGGCGCTTTGGGGAACGGGCGTGCCGGTGGCGCGCATGTATCATTATTGCGCCGACCCCGCCGTCATCGGCACCGAATTCTACGTGATGGAGTATCTCGATGGGCGCGTGCTCCAGAACCTCCTTGCCCCCGGGCTTGCCCCCGCCGAGCGCGGCGCCATCCAGCGCTCGCTGATCGAGACGATCGCCGCGCTGCATTCGGTTGACTACAAAGCCATCGGCCTTGCGGATTTCGGCCGCCCGGAAGCCTATGTCGCGCGGCAGATCGAGCGCTGGACGAAACAATACGAGGCCTCGAAGAGCGAGGATCTGCCGGATATGGACCGGCTGATCGCCTGGCTGCGGGAGAACCGGCCCGCGCATGACGAAACCGCGATCGCCCATGGAGATTTCCGCCTCGGCAATGCCATGATCCACCCGGCCGAGCCGCGGGTCATCGCCGTGCTGGACTGGGAGCTTTCCACCCTCGGCCATCCGCTGGCCGACCTCGCCTATTGCTGCATGGCCTATCACATGCCGCCAGGGACCGGCCCCGCCCAGGAGGGATATATCGGCGTCGATCTCGGCGCCCAGGGGCTGATGAGCGAGGCGGAGGTGCTGGCCCTCTATTGCGCGCGCACGGGCCGCGCCGATATCCCGGATTGGACATTCTTCCTTGGGTTTTCCATGTTCCGCTCGGCGGCGATCGTCGAGGGCGTTTATGCCCGCGCGCTCGCCGGCAACGCGGCCGACGCGAATGCGCACCGCATGCATGAGCGGGCCAAGCTCGCCTCCGCGCTGGGCTGGCGGGTGGTCAGCGCCGGCGGGTAGGCTCTCAACCGGCCAGCTGGCCAAGAAACGCGTCGATTTCCGCCCTCGTGTACCCGGCCTCCGCGAGAATTTCCGCCGTATGCGCGCCGGGGCTCGCCGGAGCCCGGGTGACCTCGCCACCGCCATGCTCGAGCTTGAAACCGGAGCCGACAAGTCTCAGCGGTCCGTACTCCGAATCAACGGTATGCAAAAGCTGGCGGTGCGTCACTTGCGGATGCGCGACGATCTCGTCGACCGACATGATGCGCGAGCAGGGCACGTCCGCCGCCGTCAACCGCGCCTCCCAAGTGAGGGGGTCGCCCGTCGCCATCGCCTCCTCGATGATCCGGCGCAATTCGGCGGTGTTTTCCATCCGCTTCGGCCAATCCGCGAAACGCGGGTCATCGAGCGCCTCCGGCCGGCCGAGCGTCTTCATCAAGGCTTGAAACTGCCGCTCGGTGAGAGCCGCCAGAACCACATAGCCCTCACCGCAGCGGAACCTGTCAGCGGTTGGTTTGCGGGTCACTGAAAGATTGCCGTATTGCTGCTGGACATGCCCGGACACGGTGTATTCCGTGACATGCTGGGTGAGGAAGTTCAGCGTCGCGTCCAGCAGCGCCACATCGACCATCTGTCCCTGCCCCGTGCGCTGCCGGTGGTGCAGCGCCGTGGAGACCGCGAAGGCGGCCGTCATTCCGGCGATTAGGTCACAAACCGCGAAACCCGCCCGCGTCGGCCCGCCCGCAGCGTCGCCAGTCATCGCCATGATGCCTGACATCGCCTGGATCTTGCCGTCGAAGGCGGCCTGGTGGGCGGCCGGGCCGGTCTGGCCGAACCCCGAGACCGCGCAATAGATCAAGCGGGGGTTGATCTGCCGCAGCGCCTCATAGCCCAGACCGAAACGGTCCATGACGCCGGGGCGAAAATTCTCCCACACGATGTCCGCGGATTTCACCAGCCGCCTCACGATGTCCTGGGCCTCGTCCGTCCGCAGATCGAGGATAATGCTGCGCTTATTGGCATTGACCGACATATAGGCCGGGGCCAGTTTGCGTTGCGCCCATACCGGGTCGAGCTGCGCCTCACGGTATTCCTCCCCGCCTGGCGGCTCGATCTTGATGACGTCCGCGCCCTGCAACGCGAACTGGTAAGTTCCAAATGGACCCGCATAATAGCGGGTGAAATCGAGAATCCGCAGATCGTCGTAAGGGCCGGTCATGGGAGTTGCGCCTTGGCATAAGCGGCCTCGCGAATGAGACGCGCCTTTTCCTTTTCGCGATCGGTCTCGGCGCGCAGCCGGGCGAGTTCCTCCGGCGCCACGCGCTCCACATTGCAGTAGTCGAGCTTCCAGCTCGCATCCGCGCTCCAGCGCAACGGGTTTTGCACGGTGGTGCGCGGCGCGGGCGCGGCCTGTGCCAGGGCGAGGGCCAAAGCCAGGGTTTGGTCCTGCGAGGCGGTGTCATGCGGGCGGGCGGCGCCATTGCCCAAAGGAAAATCACTGAACAGAAACCGCGGCACGCCGCAATATTCCACGATGTCCTTGGCGCAGCCCATGATAACGGTGGCGATGCCGTTACGTTCCAGCTCACGCGCCACGAGGCTCATCGTTTGGTGGCAGATCGGGCAATTCGGCACCAGCAGGGCGATGTCCGCCTCGTCCTCGAGGCAGCGCCGGAGCAGCTCGGGGCCATCCACCTCCAGCGTATGCCGCTGGCTGCGGTTGGTCGGCACGCCGTGGAATCGCGGCGCGATGGAGCCGATGCGCCCCGCCGCCGCCGCGCGGCGCAGCGCGGCCAGGGGAAACCAGCAATGGCTGTCCTCCATGCTGGTATGGATGCGATCGATGCCCACATGAGCGATCCGCAGATCATGCTCCTGATCGGTATCGCCGGAATAGACCTCGTAAAATTTCGCGGCGCCGTTATAGGGAGCGCCCGGGCCTTGCGGCCCCTTATCCGGCTGGAAAGGCGCCGCCGTCGTTAGAATGGCGACCCGCGAGGCGGCGAGAGGTTTTTTCAGCGGCTGAAAAGGCACATCGAGAAAATGCGCCCATTCATAGGGGTTGTCGTAGCCCAGCGCGAGATACCATTCACGGGTGCGCTGCATGTAGCGCACGGGCTGGTCATATTCCGGGGCGAAGTGAAATGGCGGCTGCATCGGTAACACCTTGCTCGGCATAAGGGTCGCGGCGGCGAGGGGTTTGCAAGCCGCCTCGCCCCCGGTTTGGTCTATTTCGCCGTGAAACCGCCATCCACGGCCAGCGCGACGCCTGTCACGTAGGACGAGGCGTCAGAGGCCAGCCAAAGCGCCGCCTGGGCCATGTCCTCGGGCCGGCCGAGCCGTTTGAGCGGAAGGCTGTTGATCATCATCTCCCGGTTGCGGGCCGCCTCCTCCGGGTCACCCTTGCGGCTCATGAACTGGTCGCACATCGGCGTGTCGGTCAGGCCGGGACAGATCGCGTTGACCCGCACATTATCCGGCGCGAAGGTCTGGCACAGGGATTTCGTGAGGCCGACGATCCCGAATTTGGCGACGGAATAAAGCGGGCTGAACATCGAGCCGACGAGACCCGAGATGGAGGCCGTGAAGATGATGGAGCCGCCGCCGCGCTTGCGCATATAGCGCACCGCCTCGCCCGCGCCGATCACCGCCGCGTCGACATTGATCGCCATGGATTTGTGAAAGGCCTGCATATCCACGCCCTCGATCCCGGCCGGGCCGGGAACCCCCGCATGGGCCCAGAGAATATCGAGCCCGCCCAGCGCATCCGCCGCCTGGTTGAGGCTGTCGCGCGCGCCCGCCTCGGTGGAGAGATCGGCCGTGATCGTAACGATGTCGAAGCCGGCCGCCTTCATTTCCGCCTTGAGCGAGGCGAGAGCCTCTGCGTTGAGGTCGATGGCGGCGACACGCGCGCCCTCCTGCGAAAATAATTTCACGGCGGCGCGGCCCATGCCGGACCCGGCGGCGGTGATGGCGGCGAGCTTATTCTTCAGCTGCATGGCAGACTCCTATCAAGACATGGTTTTATTATGCGTAGGCGGCCCGGGTTTTTCAGCGCGAGACCTCGAAACCGGCGAAATGTTTCGATATCGAGTCTTCACAGGCTTGCAGATACGCGGGCAGCCCGGAGGGATACATCAGCAATTCCCGCGGCTTGCCTGGAATATTAGCGCCCATGTACCAGGAATCAGCCTTGGGAAAAAGGGTCATATCCGCCACCATCTTGCAATGGTTCCGCCAGGCTTCCTCGGCATCCGCCTTGGCCTCTACCCTGGTGATGCCCGCATCCCTGAATTTCACGAGAAGTTTCACTAGCTCGTCACCCTGCGCCTCGGCGGCGGTGGGGCCGTTGCAAAAACCACTTGGGCTCTGGGGGCCATAAATGAAATAGAGGTTGGGAAACTCCCGGCTGGCCATGCCAAGATGGGTACGCACGCCATCCCGCCATTTCTCGCCCAGGGTACGGCCCGCCGTCCCCCGGATATCAAGCTGGGTCAACCCGCCCGAAACCGCGTCGAACCCCGTGGCCAGCACAATGATGTCGAATTCGTACTCGCCCTTCGTCGTCTGGATTCCCTTTTCCGTAAATCTGACGATCGGCTCCTGCTTCAAATCCACGACGTCCACATTGTCCTGCTGGACGACCTCGTAGAAATTCTGCTCGAGAGAGGGGCGCTTGACCCCGTACGGATGCGGCGGCTGCTCGGGCGCGTAGATCTCGGCCAGGCGAGGATCCTTGATCCGCGCCAGCACTTTCTTCCGCCAAAAATCATATTGGGCGCGGTTTGATCTCTCGTCGAACAAAACGTCATTGAAATTATTGAGCCACCACCAGAAGCCGCCGGCCTTCCAGATGCTCTCGAACATCTCCTCGCGCTTGGCGTCATCGACCTCGTAAACACCGACATCCTGAAAATCGTAATTGAAGCCGCCAAAGGTCTGCTTGCGCTTCATCATGTCTTCCGGCAGATGCTTGCGCATCTCCTCGTTATCCACCTCCGTCATCTGGCGCTGCCACATGGGAATCGCGAGGCAAGGGGTGCGGAGAAAATGCGTGACGCGCTTCGCCTCCGCGCCGGCTTCCTGCATCACTTGCACGCCGCTGGCGCCCATGCCGATCACCGCGACCCGCTTGCCACGCATGTCCACCCCCTGCTGAGGCCAGAGGCCGGTGTGATGAATCTCGCCCTTGAAATCCTTCATTCCCTCGAATTCCGGTATATAGGGCTTGGAGGCGAAGCCGGTGCACAGCACGAAAGACCGGGCGACGTAATCCCCGCCCTTATCGGTATGCACCGTCCATTTGCGCGTGGATTCATCAAAATCCGCCCCTGTCACACGCGTGCTCAAAACCACGTCCTTGCGCAAATCCCACTTGGCATCGACGTGATCGAAATAGGCCCTCAACTCCTCCCAGCCGGGATAAAGCTCCTTATAGGCCCAATCCTTCCATAGGTCCGGATCTGAGTATTGGTACATAGCGCCATGGGAATCTACCCGCGCTCCCGGATAGCGATTCCAATGCCAAATTCCGCCAATATCGGATCCAGCCTCGATCACCTTGACCCTGAATCCGGCCTGCCGCAGCTTATGGAGCTGATACAGCCCGGCAAACCCCGCCCCCACCACCAGCACGTCGACGTCTGTGGTTTGCACGGAGGGCGCCGCGCCAGTTTCCATTATCACGTTATTGTCCATTATTGTTTCCTCCTTCGCCGGTCCAAATTATCTTATTGAATTCAGATCGAAAGACACCACGTCCTGGCAACGACGCCCTTCATTAGGTTGGGTGAAAAACTGGCGTGCATCGCCCTGGCGCCTAGTGGGAGAGAGCCCACGCATCGTCTGTTACCATCACGTTTCCTTTTCGGTCCATTATCGGCGACCGGTTACGCTTGCAGAATTTCAGGATCATGATAGCTTGTCAATGGGTGTGTCTTTCATACCACAAAACCAGACGAGGCCATCGGCAGGAGGGCCGGACATCATAGCAATATCCGCTTCGCCATACATGATAAAAAATGATCGGAAAAATATCCTGGCGCGGGGCCAGCGGCGTGGCGCGCTAAAACGGCGCATACGCCAGGCACGGGATTGATGGCCGCAACGGAGCCAATGTTTGATGAAGGAGATGTCTATGAAAAAAGGCTATAAGGATCTGCTGGAGGAAGCGAACAAGGAGATCGTCACGCTCGATCTCGAAACCGCCAGGGCGCGATATGGTCAGAATGGCACGGTGTTCGTCGACCTGCGCGACCCGCGCGAACTGGAACGGGAGGGCAAAATTCCCGGTGCGTTCTCCTGCCCGCGCGGCATGCTGGAATTTTGGATCGACCCTGAGAGCCCCTACCACAAACCGGTCTTCGCCGAGCAGAAGCAATTCGTCTTCTACTGCGCCAGCGGCTGGCGCTCCGCCCTGGCGGCAAAGACCGCCCAGGATATGGGGCTGGGCGCCGTCTCGCATCTCGGCGGCGGTTTCACCGCCTGGAAGAAGGGCGGCGGCCCCGTTGAGGCATATGAACGGCGCGAGAAATAAATTCCAGATTGTTACACGGCCTCAAGCGCCGCCTGCGCCATTCCGCGCAGGCGCGCTTTTTGAATCTTGTTGCCATTGGCGGATGGTGTCACGGGAAATTCTTCGATCGCCAGGATCCGCGCCGGCACCTTGTAATTCGCCATTCGCGCGCGGCAATGGGCGATCAAAACCTCCTCACTCCATTCCGACCCATCAACGATGATGACAAACGCCACCGCTCGCGGTGAGCCGGCGATCTCAACCCCCACCACCTGCGCATCGGCGATGGCGGGGTGTTCCTTGATGAAGGCCTCGATCTCGACCGGGCTGACGAGAAACCCGGCGAGACGGAGCGCGTCGCCCATCCGGCTCTGATACACGAAGCGGCCATCCCCGGTGAGGTAGCCGAGATCGCCGGAGCGGAAATATCCGTCCTCGGTCAAAGCCGCGCGCGTCGCCTCGGGATTGTTGAAATATTCCATCATCCGGCTCGGCCCGGCGAATTCAAGCTCACCGGAGCACTCCGGCGGCAGCAACTCCCCGGTCTCGGCGTCGCGGACCCGCACCCGCGCCTGGGGAGACATCGGTATCCCCCCGCCTTGCGCCCGCTCCAGCGCGGGCAGATGGAAGGGCTGGCGGGAGAACAAGGCCTGCACCTCGGAAGAGCCATAGAGCCCGACCAGCGGAATCCCCAGCGCCTCGGCCTCGGGTACCACGTTCAACTGCGTGGGAGAGAAGGCGGCGAAGCCAACCAGCCGCAGGCTGGGGAAGGGGCGCGGGCCGGGCGGGGCGGCGGCGATGAGGTTGGCGGCCATCTCGCCCAACATGGCGGTGTGGGTAACGGCGTGGCGGCGGATCTGCCCCGCCGCCTCCCCCGGCTCGAAGGCGGGCGTGCCGATGACCGGCCTTCCCGCCGCGAGCGCCGCCATGGCCTGGCAGAAGCCGGTAACGCCGCAAAAGGGCACGGCGGGCATCATCACCGCATCCTGCGCATTGAGGGCAAGGGCGGCCGCCACATCGGCGGCGTGGGCGAGAATGGAGCGCTGGGGATGGAGAACGAATTTCGGCGCGCGGGTGGTGCCGGAGGTGGTAAAGATCACGCATCCAGCCTCGGGGCCGCCTTCATCGCCCGGCATGGGCGGCGTGGCCGCGAGAGCGTGGTAGTCATGCGCCTCCACCCCATGCACCCGCGCGGGCAGGGCCGCTTCGTTTTCATGATACAGCACGAGGCCGCTGACGGCGGCGAGGGCCTCGGCGGGAACGCCGCCAATGATGCCGTTGAAATCAATCCCCTTGAATCCCGGCCAATAGATGAGGATCTTGGCCCCCGAGCGCTGGACGATATCGGCGACCTCGCCGCTCTTGAAGCGGGTATTGACCGCGACGGCGATGGCCCCCAGCCGCGCGCAGGCAAAAAAACCCGCGAACCAGGCCGGGATATTTGGCAGCCAAACCGCGACCCGGTCCCCCGCCCCCACGCCCAGCCGCGCCAAACCGGCGGCGAGGCCGGCGCTCTCCCGCGCCAGCGGGCCATAGCGCAGCGGGCGGTCCCGGTCGATAAAGGCGATGGCCTCCGGCGCCGCCGCGGCCTGCCGGTCGAGCAGCGCCGCCAGCGTCGCGGCAGAACCGTCGGGCACCGGGTTTATGATGTCCATGGGCATTCCTCCGTGGAGGGATGCTAGCCGGAAGAGAGAGCGCGGTAATATCGAAAAACCGAAGAGCGGCAATGCCGAACCGGCCGGATCATGTGAACATCTCCTGGGCGATGTGATGCCCCTCGGCGGGAGCGGGCGGGACGAAGAAGACCGCCGAGCCGATATGGGAGATATATTCATTGAGCGCGTCGGCGGCGCCCAGCTTCGTCTGCAACGCCTCGAAATGGGCGGGATCGTTCTGGTAGGAAATGAACAACAGCCCGGCGCTCAGCTGGCCATACGGGCCGATCCCATCCGTGTAATTATAGGAGCGCCGGAGAATTTTCAGCCCGCCATTATTCTCATGCGCGGCGAGGGCGATATGGGCATTGAGCGGGATCATGGGCTTGCCATCCGCGCCCAGCCTGGTGAAATCCGGCGTGTCGAATTCCCGCGTCCCGCTGAGCGGCGCGCCGGAGAGCTTATGCCGCCCGAAGACGCGGTTCTGGTTGCCGACACGGTTGGTATCCCAATTTTCCAGATTCATGCTGATCTTGCGCACCACCTGATACGTGCCGCGGCGCTGCCAGGCCGGGCCGTCTGCAACCCAGACGAACCGCTCATAATCCTCATCGGATTGGATGTTGCGGGTGCCGTCCTTGAAGCCGAGAAGATTGCGCGGTGTGGTCTGGGCGGGGCCGGCGGAGGCGCGGCCGAACCCGAGAACGGCCCAGCGCGTACTGGCCGCGCCCGTGCTCCGGGCGAGCCGGGCCAGATCGCGCACCGCGTGATAGGCGACTTGCGGATCATCGGCGCAGGCTTGCAGGGAGAGATCACCCCCCGTCAGGCTTGGGTCGAAAGCGTCGCTCGGCAGTTGCACGAGAGGGCGCAGCCGGGCGGGTTTTTGCGCCGCCAGGCCAAATTCATCGCCGAATACGCGCGGGCCGAGCCCCACCGTCACCGTCAGCGCGGCGGGGCCGATCTCCAGCGCCTCACCGGTATCCATTCCCACCCCGTTCGGCCCGGCGGGCTCCACCTGGCCGATGGTCCGGCCCTGCACCATCTGGGCGATGGCGCCCGACCACAGCGCCAGCAGCATGCGCAAATCCTCGCGCCGCGCGGTGGTGAGGTCGAAACTCATGAAGAACACATGGCGTTGCGGCGGAGTGCGGATGCCCGCCTGCTCGCCCGCGCCATAAAACGGGTAGGATCTCGCGAGATCGACCATCTCCTCGGCCGGCTGGGGCGAGGTGGCGGCGCGGGCCGCCGCGCCCGCGG
>NZ_DAIEIF010000048.1 GCF_027352905.1 Acidocella sp. | reverse complement strand
TTGCCCGCGCCGGAGAGGCCGGTGACCAGCACGATCTGCACCTTGGCGGACGAACCGTTCATGGCGCGAGGGCGCCCGCCACGGCGGCGACGCGCCCGCACGCCGCCTCCAGCGCCAGGGCCGCCCGCGCCGGGGCGGCGGGATGGGCGGCCTCCAGATGGATGAGCGGCAGGCCGAGATCCGGATGGCGGCAGGGCGAGGGCAGGCGCTCCGCCGGGGTTGCGCCCAGGGCGATGACGAGGCGCAACCGGGCGGGAGCGATATGGGCGAGGCGGAACAACCCGAGCCCGCGCACCTCCAGCAGCCCGGCCAGGGGAGCGGGTGGGCTGGCCTGGCCGTCCTCGATGATGACCTGGTCATCCGCGACCAGGGTGAAGCCGGCATGGATGAGGCGCAGCAGCAGATCCGATTTCCCGGCGCCGGAGGGGCCGAGGATCAATAAGGCATCACCGCCCGGCTGGCTTTGCCGGGCGGCGCAGGATGCGTGCCAATGCATGGTAAGACGATTGTGGCAAAATTCAGCCCCCGCGAAAAGGGATTGACAAGCGGCGCGGCCCCGGCACCATGCCGCCGCGCCCGCAAGCGGAGGGGATATGCGGCTCATTCTCGCCATTTTGCTGCCCTGGCTGCAATTTTTCACCATCGGGCGGCCCTTCGCCGGGCTGATCTGCCTGGTGTTGCAGCTCACGCTGATCGGCTGGCTGCCGGCGGCGATCTGGTCGGTCTACGCGCTGAGCCAGTACAAGACCGACCGGAAGATCAGCGCCGCGCTGGGCCAGCGCTGAGGCGCCTCATTCCCGCTCCGGCCCGTATCCGGGCGTTCCCATCATCGGGCCGTCCCGCACCTCGGCCAGGGTGGCGCGGTCGAAGCCGTTGAAGCCCGTGCGCAGGCAGGCGCCATAGGCGCCGAGCTGGCCGATCTCGATCCAGTCTCCCTCCGCCACGTCCGCCGGCAGGAAGAACGGGCCGCGCATCACGTCGAGCGAATCGCAGGTGGGGCCGAAGAAGCCAAAGGGCGCGTCCGGCGCGCCGGGGCGGGGCCGGGCCGGGATCAGCCTGGTGGGGAAGCGGAAGCGCAGCGCCCCCGCATCAGAGAGGGCGCCGTAGACGCCATCATTGATGTAGAGCATCTCACCCCGGCGCAGCTGCACCTGCACCACGACCGAGGCGCCGCCCCCGACCAAGGCGCGGCCCGGCTCGGCCCATAACCTGAGACCCGGCATCCGCAACGCCTCATAAGCGGTTGTGATCTCAGCCATGAAGGCGGAGAGGGGGGGCGGCTCCATATCCGGATAGGCGACGGGAAAGCCGCCGCCGATATCCAGCACCTCCACCGGCACGCCGGCGGCGCGGATGATCTCGCCCGCCATGGCGATGGCCTCGCCCCAGGCGGCGGGGGCCAGGCATTGCGAGCCGACATGGAAGGCGAGGCCGAGCCGGGCCGCGACGGGCCGCGCCGCGCGCAGGAGGGCGGCCGCCATCTCCGGCTCGGCGCCGAATTTTTGCGAAAGATTGATGGCGGCACCGGTCTCCGGCAGGGCGAAGCGGACGAACAGGCCGGGCCGCTCCGCCGTGACGGAGGGGGCGGCCGCCGCCTGACCGGTTTCCTCCAGGATTTTATGAAGCTCGGCCTCGGAATCGAGGATGAAGTCGCGCACGTTATGCTTGGTCCACGCCTCGCGGATGGCGAAGCGGGCTTTCACCGGATGCATGAAATGAATGATGGCGGCGGGAAAGAGCCGCCGGACGAGTTCAACCTCGGCGATGGAGGCGCAATCGAAATGCCGGATGCCGCCCGCCCAGACCGCGCGCAACACGGCGGGTTCCGGGTTGCATTTGACGGCATAGAGCACATCGCCCGGGAAACCGGCGGCGAAGGCGCGAGCGGCGGCGGTGATCGCCAGGGGGCGTATGCAATGCAGCGGCTCCTCCGGCCGGAGAGAGGCGACAAGGCTCTCCACGCTGGGAAGATCATGGCTGGGAAGCCCGGATTCATTGCCACGCAAGGTGACAAGAGGGTGCGGCGCCTGCACGCCGGTCGGCGTTTTGATTACGTTCAACGATCTCATCCCCTTGATCTCGGGACGGATGATCCGCCCCCGGACGATCGGGCGATGATACCATGTTTTCAGTCCGCGTCAGGCATCCTTCCCCGGAATTTCATATTCGTCATGCCCCGCCCGGATATGTCTCGATGATGGACCAAATCCTTCCCGGAAGGTCAGGCCACGCTCTGATTGGCGAGGGGCAGGGCGTGGGGCGGCGCGGGCAGGGATGGTTTGTCCTGGCGGTGGTCGATGACCATATAGCCGCGCCCCCAATTGGTTTCGATGAAATCATTGACGCCAAGCTGCTGGAGCTTCTTGCGGATCTTGCAGATGAACACGTCGATGATCTTGGGGTTGGGCTCGTCCAGCCCGCCATAGAGATGATCGAGGATCGCTTCCTTGCTGAGAACCACGCCCTTGCGCAGCGCCAGGATCTCGGCGATCTGATATTCCTTTTTGGTGAGCGTGACCGGCTTGCCGTTGGCGAAGATTTTTTTCGCGTTCATGTTGATCTCGACCCGACCGATGCGCAGGGCGTTGTCTTGAAAGCCGCGGGACCGACGGATGAGGTTCTGTATCTTCATGAAGATTTCCTCATGGGAGAGCGCGTCGACGATGAGATCATCCGCGCCGCTTTGCAGAACGCGCAGCCGCGCCGCCTCGCTCATCATCTGGGCGATGGCGATGATGGGCACCGCGACCCGGGCCAGGCGGAGCTTGCGAATGAGATCGAGGTCTCCCATCCGGGTCTCCGACACACGCAGCAGGATCGCGTCGTAATCATAGAATTTAACTAGATCGAGGACCTCGGCCGGGTCGTTGGTTTCATCGACGATGGCCATGCGCGAGCGTAGAAAGGCCGTAAGGTAATCTTTTTTAATGGCACCAGTATCAAAAGATAGAATTTTCATGATGTCCTCCGTGGTGTTGAGGCATGAAATACAACCGGCGATAGCATAATGTCAATATTTTTTGTTTAATGCACGCAATGCGTGTTATTTTTAAGAAACGCGAAGCGAAAAGATTAACAACTATATTCGAGATGGGTGAACGAAGTTTTCCGCGGAGCGCGAATTTAACCCGCCGCCGCGAAGGACGCGGCGGGGCGCTTAAAAAATATTAAATTATATCAGCGAAGTATGGCGTCGGCGAGGGCGTTCCAGCTCGCCTCGTCCGGGGCGAGCAACAACCCGCCATCGGTAGCGGAAGGGTGATATTCCCCGCCATCGAATTGCCGGGCGTAACCGCCCGCCTCGCGATGCAGGAGCACGCCCGCCGCGTGATCCCAGGGCAAAAGCTTGCGGAACATCTGGGCGTGGCAATATCCCGCCGCCAGCATGCGGTATTGATGCGCGGCGCAGCGATAATCGGTAACGGCGGCCAGCCGGTCCAGCCGGTGCAGAATATGCCCGCGCAACGGCTCGGGCATATAACGCCAGGACATTGAGCCCACCATCTGATTCACCGGCACGGGCGCGGCGACGCGCAGGCGGCGGCGGGCGCCATCCGCCGCGACGAGCCACGCCCCCCCGCCCCGCAGCGCCAGCGCGCAATCATCCCCGAACGGGTCGTAGATGAAGCCCGCCAATATCTCATCCGCCTCGACCAGCGCCGCCATCACGCCGAAGAGCGGCAATTCGGCGGTGAAATTGGCGGTGCCGTCTATGGGGTCCAGCACCCATACCCGGCCAGGGGCGCGCAGCCGGCCGAGACTGGCGGCGCCATCCGCCACCGCCTCCTCCCCGATCACGTCATCCGCCGGAAAAAGCCGGTTGAGCCCGGCCCGCAGCGCCCGCTCCGCCGCCTCGTCCGCCACCGTCACCGGGTCGAGCGGCCCCGCCTTGGTGCGCACATCCTCCGGGCGCAGTTTTTTGAAGCGGGTGAGAATTTCCGTGCGGGCGACATGACGCAGCAACTCCATGACGGCTCGCGCATCGTCGGCGTTCATCGGGCGGCGAACCTTGCTCTGTCCTCCGGGGAGAGCCGCACCCGCAGGCGGACGTGACGCTCGTCATCCTCGCGGCCCAGCACCTCGCCATGGTTGTAGACCCAGGCGATGCCCGCGCCGTCCGTCACCGGCAATTCGAGATCGCAGACCTCCCGGAAGGCGGCGAGGCGGGAATCGATGGCGGCGAGCAGCCGGGGCAGGCCTTCCCCGGTGAGGGCCGAGACGGCGACGCCCTCGCCCTGCACCACCTGCGCCACGCCGCCGGCCAGATCCGCCTTGTTCAGCACGTCCAATGTGCGCCGGGGCCAGTCCTCGTCCAGCGTGCCCTCCTGGGCCATGCGGTCGAGCACGGCGCGCACGTCGCGGGCCTGCGCCTCGGTATCCGGGTGAGAAATATCGCGCACATGCAGCAGGAGGTCGGCCTCCGCCACCTCCTCCAGCGTGGCGCGGAAGGCGGCGACGAGTTCCGTCGGCAGATCCGAAATGAAGCCCACCGTGTCGGAGAGGATGATCTCCCGCCCCGAGGGCAGAACGAGGCCGCGCATGGTGGGATCGAGCGTGGCGAAAAGCTGATTCTCGGCGGTGACGGCCGCGCCGGTGAGGGCGTTGAACAAGGTGGATTTGCCGGCATTGGTGTAGCCGACCAGCGCCACCACCGGATAGGGCACCCGCCGCCGCGCGCCCCGGTGCAGGCCGCGCGTGCGCCGCACATCCTCAAGCTCCGCCTTCAGCCTGACGATGCGCTCGCCGATCAGCCGCCGGTCGGTCTCGATCTGGGTTTCGCCCGGGCCGCCGAGAAAGCCGAACCCGCCGCGCTGGCGCTCGAGATGGGTCCAGGAGCGGACGAGGCGCGAGCGCTGATATTCGAGATGGGCCAGCTCCACCTGCAACGCGCCCTCCCGCGTGCGGGCGCGCTCGCCGAAAATATCGAGGATCAGCCCGGTGCGGTCGATCACCTTGGTGTCCCAGGCCCGTTCCAGATTGCGCTGCTGCACGGGGGTGAGGGTGGCATCCACCACCGCCACATCCACCCCGGCCTGGCGCAGCGCGGCGCCCGCCGCCTCCACCTGGCCCTTGCCGAACAAGGTGGCGGGCGCGATGGCCCGCAGCGGGAAGGTCTTCTCGTAAACGACCACCAGCCCGATCGACGCGGCGAGACCCACGGCCTCGGCCAGCCGCGCCTCGGCGGTGCGGTTATGACCGCCGGCATGGGCCGCCTGCCTGTCCCAAGGCAGCAGGATCGCCGCGCGCGCGGGCGGCGGCGCCGTGTCCCTCACCGTGTCATCCGCGTCTCATTCCGGCTCATGCTGCGGCTCGGCGCGGCTGAGTTTCAATGTGCTGGGTCCGGCCTCGCCCGCCGCCGGGGCGGCGGTGGCGGCGCCCTCGGCCCGCGAGGCGTCGAAGAGCATGATCGGCGCGCCCGGCATCACCGTGCTGATGGCGTGCTTGTAGACGAGCTGGGTATGACCGTCACGGCGGAGCAGGACGGAGAAATTATCGAACCAGGTGATGACGCCCTGCAGCTTCACGCCATTGACGAGAAACACCGTCACCGGCGTTTTGCTCTTACGGACATGATTGAGAAAGACATCCTGCACATTTTGCGATTTTTCGTTGGCCAAAGCCCGATCCTTTGTTTTTTGTCGCCCGCTTTGCCGGACGAGTGATTGAGATGGTCGTAAAATTCCAAGTTCAGGCGGCTGCGGCGCGCCCCGCCCATGCCTGGAATATAATGGATTTGTGCGGCGCGGCAACCAACCGGCAACGGGCACCCGCCGCATGGGAGCGTTGTCGCAGCGCATGCCCATGATTCAACTCAGATGATCAGTGCTTTAACGGGCGGCGGTTTTTTTGACGGGCGGGGCGGGGGGCTTGCGGGCGGGCGCTTTCTTTTTTCCCGCCGGTTTGGCCTTTGCCGGTTTGGCCTTCGCCGCCGGCTTCGCCGCCTTGGGCGCGGCGGCGGGTTTGGGGGCGGGCGCCGCCTTCGCCCCCTTCCTGCCGCGCGGCGCCAGGGTCTTGCCCTTCTCGGCCAGCAGCGCCACCGCCTCCTCCAGGCTCACACTCTCCATCTCCGTGCCCTTGGGCAGGTTGGCGACGGTTTTGCCCCATTGCACATAGGGGCCGAAGCGGCCCTTGCGCACCGAGATTTCCGCCCCGTCCTTGGGGTGCGGCCCCAGGATTTTCACCGAATCCTGCTTGCGGGCGATCAGCTCCATCGCCCGGTTGAGGCCGAGATGCAGCACGTCGTCATCACGGTCCAGCGAGGCGTAGAGCGAGCCGAGTTTCACATAGGGGCCGAAGCGGCCGATATTGGCCTCGATCTTCTGCCCCGTTTCCGGATGCAGCCCGACCAGGCGGGGCAAGGAGAGCAGGCCGAGCGCCTCCTCCAGCGTCAGGCTCGCCCCGTCCATCCCCCGCGCCAGCGAGGCGCGCCTGGGCTTGGCTTTCTTGTCGCCGGGGTCGGGCTCGCCCTGCTGGACATAAAGCCCGTAAGGGCCGCGCCGCAGGGTGATCTCCTCCCCCGTTTCCGGATGGGTGCCAAGCACACGCACGCCGTCTTTGAGGGTGTCGTCCCCCTCCTCGCCAGTCTCGACCGCCAGCTTGCGCGTGTACTGGCAGGCCGGGTAATTCGAGCAGCCGATGAAGCTGCCATAGCGCCCCAGCTTCAGCCCCAGCCGGCCCGTGCCGCAGGCCGGACAGGCGCGCGGGTCCGAGCCGTCCTCCCGGGGGGGGAAGAAATGCGGACCGAGATCGGCGTCCAGCGCGTCGATCACGTCCGAGATCTTGAGATCCTTGGTCTGGGCGATGGCGGCGGAAAAATCCTCCCAGAAGGCGCGCAGCACCTCGCGCCAATCGGCGCTGCCCTCGGCGATCCGGTCCAGTTCCTCCTCCAGATTGGCGGTGAAGCCGGTGTCCACATAACGGGCGAAGAAGCTGACCAGGAAGGCGGTGACCAGCCGGCCCCGGTCCTCCGGCACGAAGCGGCGGTTTTCCAGCCGGACATAATTGCGCTCGCGCAGCACCGAGAGGATGGAGGCGTAGGTGGAGGGGCGGCCGATGCCCAGCTCCTCCATCTTCTTGACCAGCGAGGCCTCGGAATAGCGGGGCGGCGGTTGGGTGAAATGCTGGGTGGCGGTGACCTCGCGGGTATGGGCCGGGTCGCCCTTGGCCAGAGGCGGCAGGATGCGGCTGTCCTCGTCCTGCTCGGCGGGGTCGTCCTGATCCTCGCGATAGAGGCGCAGGAACCCGTCGAAGGCCAGGACCGAGCCGGTGGCCCGCAGGGTCTGGCCCTTGCCGTCGGTGAGTTCCACCACCGTCTGGTCCAGCTCCGCCGGGGCCATCTGGCAGGCCAGGGCGCGCTTGTAGATCAGCTCGTAAAGCCGGGCCTGGTCCGGGGAGAGGCGGCGCGCCACCGCCTCCGGCTTGAGCCCGGTATCGGTGGGGCGGATGGCCTCATGGGCCTCCTGGGCGTTCTTCGCCTTGCTTTGGTAGACGCGCGGCGCCACGGGGAGATAGGCCTCGCCGAACTCGGCGGCGATTTGCTTGCGCATGGCGCTCACCGCCTCCTGCGCCAGCTGGACGCCATCCGTCCGCATATAGGTGATGAGCCCCACCGTCTCGCCGCCGATCTCCACCCCCTCGTAGAGCTGCTGGGCGAGGCGCATCGTGTGCTGGGAGGAGAAGCCGAGCTTGCGGCTCGCCTCCTGCTGCAGGGTGGAGGTGATGAAGGGCGGCGGCGGCGAGCGGCGGACGCGTTTTTTCTCCACCGAGGCGACGCTGAATTGCCCGGCCTCGACCGCGGCCTTGGCGGCGGCGGCCGCCGTTGCGTCCGCCAGATCGAACTGGTCGAGCTTTTTGCCCTGGTAATGGGTGAGGCGGGCGGGGTAGGGGGCGCCGGTGGAGGAGAGCAGCGCCGCCTCCACCGTCCAGTATTCGCGCGGCTTGAAAACCTCGATCTCCGCCTCGCGCTCGCAGATGAGCCGCAGGGCGACGGATTGCACCCGCCCGGCGGATCGGGAGCCGGGCAGCTTGCGCCACAGCACCGGGGAGAGGGTGAAGCCGACCAGGTAATCCAGCGCCCGGCGGGCGAGATAGGCCTCGATCAGCGGCGTATCGAGGTCGCGCGGGTGGGCCATGGCGGCCTTGACCGCGCTCTTGGTGATCTCGTTGAAGGTGACGCGCTTGACGTGCACGCCCTTGAGCGCGTTGCGCTCCAGCAGCGCCGCCTGGACATGCCAGGAAATCGCCTCGCCTTCGCGGTCCGGGTCGGTGGCGAGGTAGAGCGTCTTGGCTCCTTTCAGCGCCTTGGCGATCTCGCCGAGCTGGCGGGCGCCGCGCTCATCGGCCTGCCAGTCCATGGCGAAATCCTCATCCGGGCGCACCGAGCCGTCCCGGGGGGGCAGGTCGCGGACATGGCCGAAACTGGCCAGAACCTTATAGGAATCCCCCAGATATTTATTGATCGTCTTGGCCTTCGCGGGGGATTCGACGACGACGATATCAGTCAACGAGCCGTTCCATTCTCTCAAACATCCGCCCGGCGCCGGTCGGATTTACCCATCCGCGGGGCGGACCACCTTGTCTCCGGGCAGGCATTCCGCGCGTCCCGCCAGTTCCAGTTCCAGAATGACGGTCCGCACCGCCGTCAGCGAGAGTTGGCAGCGCCGGGCGATCTCGTCAACCAGGACGGGTTCCACCCCCAGCAAAGACGGGATCTCGCCCCGCCCGCGCTCCAGCTCATCCGGACCGGGGGCGTCATCCTCCCAGAGCGGCGGCGGCTCGGCGAAGCCGGTGAGGGCGGCGCGGCGCAAGGCGGGGTGGGCGGGCAGGTTGGCGAGCACGTCCTCCGCGGTTTCGGTGAGATGGGCACCCTGGCGGAGCAGGTCGTTCCCTCCGCGCGAGCGCGGGTCGCGCGGGGAGCCGGGAACGGCGAAGATTTCCCGCCCGGCCTCGGCGGCGAGGCGGGCGGTGAGCAGCGAGCCGGAGCGGGGGGCGGCCTCGATGACCACCAGCCCGAGGCTGAGCCCGGCGATGACGCGGTTGCGTTTGGGGAAATGCCGCCCGAGCGGCTCGGTGCCGAGCGGCGCCTCGGTGACCACCGCGCCAGTCTCGGCGATGCGGCGCTGGAGCCCGGCATTCTCGGCCGGGTAGGGCACGTCCAGCCCCCCGGCGATGACGGCGACGGTGCGCCCGCCCCGCAGCGCGCCCTCATGCGCGGCGGTATCTATGCCGCGCGCCAGGCCGGAGACGATGGTGAGATGGGGGGCGAGCTCGGCGGCGAGCTGGGCGGCGAGGGCGAGGCCGTTGGCCGAGGCGTTGCGCGCCCCGGCGATGGCGATGGCGGGCGCGGCCAGCAGGGCCGCGTCTCCCAGCACGGCGAGGACGGGCGGGGCATTGGCAAGCTCCGCGAGCAGGGGCGGGTAGCCGGGCTCGTCCAGGAACAGGAACCGCCCGCCCAGCCGGCGCACCGCCTCCCATTCCCGCCGCGCCTCCTCCGGGGACGGAACGCGGGGCGGGTGCGCCCGCCCGCCCGCCGCCGCCAAAGCGGGCAGGGCGGCCAGCGCCTCCTCAGGCCCCGCGAAACGGGCCAGCAGCCGCCGGTAGGTGAGGGGGCCGACGCCCTCCGAGCGCGCCAGCCGCAACAGGCTGAGCGGATCAGCCATTGCCGTTGAGGATGGCGAGAAGCTGGGGCAGTTTTTCGGCGGGGATGGGCCAGGCCCCGGCGGGGCTGGCATTCTCGTAAAAACTGGCGATCAGCCCGCAGGCGCCGGGCTGGCTGGCGAGGGCGGCCTCCGTCTGGCCCGGCTGGTTGCCGGTGAGCAGCGCGCCGATCTCGTCGAATTGCGGCGCGGTGACGTTGTGAAAGCCGGGCGCCGCCTGGCCGGCGCCAAGGGTGATCCAGACCGGGTTATAGGCGGCGGGGCAGCCGGCGGGAGTGAAGATATGGATGCGGTTGGCCTGGAAATGGCTGAGCGCCAGGGCCGGGCCGGCCAACAGGAAAAAGGCGAGGGGGAGACAGCGCCTCATGCCGGGGATTTCCGGCCGATGCGCGGCTCCTGCCCGGTGGCGAGGCGGCCAATATTGGCGGCGTGCCGCCAATAGACCATCAGCGCGATGAACAGCGCGACGCCGAGCCCGGCCTCGCCGTCGAAATACCACGCCGCGAAGGGGGCGGCCGCATAGGCGGCCAGCGCCGCCAGCGAGGAATAGCGGAACAGCAGCGCCGCCAGCAGCCAGACGGCGCAGCAGATGACCCCCACCGGCCAGGCGATGCCGAAGAACACGCCGAAGCCGGTGGCGACCCCCTTGCCGCCCTTGAAGCCGAGCCAGAACGGGAAGAGATGCCCGAGAAAGGCGCAGATGCCCGCCAGGGCGACGCCGTGATGGCCGAGATGCCGGACCAACAGCACGGTGACCGTGCCCTTGAGCGCGTCCAGCAGCAGAGTGGCCGCCGCCAGTTTTTTGCTGCCCGTGCGCAGCACGTTGGTGGCGCCGATATTGCCGGAGCCGATGGCCCGGATGTCCCCGAGCCCCGCCAGCCGGGTGAGCAGCAGCCCATAGGGCACGCTGCCCATGAGATACCCGAATGACGCCACGGTGAGATAATACGCGATCATGCCCCGAACACCCTCCGCCCCGCCTTCCAGGTGCCGAGCACCACGCCCTCCAGGGCGCGGCCGTCAAACGGCGTGTTCTGCGCCTTGCCCGGCAGCTTCCCGGCCTGAACCTGCCAGGATTTTTCCGGATGGAACAGGCAGAGATCCGCCGGGCGGCCGCGGGCCAGCGCCCCGGCCTCGATGCCGAGCCAGGCGGCGGGGCGCAGGGTGAGCAGCGCGAGAGCCTGGGGCAGGGTCAGATCCCCGTTCTGCACCCGCGCCAGGGTGACGGCGAGCAGGGTGGCGAGGCCGGCCCCGCCGGGCGCGGCATCGGCGAAGGGCAGGCGCTTGTCATCCGCGTCGCGTGGCTGATGGTCGGAGGCGATGGCGTCCACCGTGCCATCGCGCAGGGCCGCGACCACGGCCTGGCGGTCGGCCTCGCCGCGCAAGGGGGGCGAGAGCTTGGCGTAGGTGCGGTAATCGCCGATGGCCGTCTCGGTGAGATCGAAATAGGGCGGGGCGGTGTCGCAGGTGATGTTGAGGCCCTGTTCCTTGGCGGCGCGGATGAGGTCCAGCGCCTCGCCGGTGGAGACATGGGCGAAATGCACCGCGCCCCCGGTGAGCGCGGCGAGGCGGATGTCCCGGGCGACGCCGATCGCCTCGGCGGCGGCGGGGATGCCGGGCAGGCCCATCCAGGTGGCGCGCGCCCCGGCGGTGGCGGCGCCGCTCTGGGCGAGGCCGGCATCCTCGGGATGCTGGACGATGCGCGCGCCGAACCCGGCGGCATAGGCGAGGGCGAGGCGCATGATGCGCGAGGAGGCGATCTGCCGCGCGCCATCGGTGAAGGCGACGGCCCCGGCCGCCTGCAACAGCCCGTATTCCGCCAGCTCCCGCCCCGCCAGCCCGCGCGTGGCGGCGGCATAGGGGAGGAGGGTGAGGCTGCCGGTTTCCTCCCCCCGGGCGCGGATGAAGCGCACCAAGGCGGGGTCGTCGATCACCGGCTGCGTCTCCGGCAGCACCGCCAGGGTGGTGATGCCGCCCGCGGCGGCGGCCTCGGCGGCGGCGGCGATGGTCTCGCGATATTCATATCCCGGCTCGCCGATGGCGGCGCGCAGATCGACCAGGCCGGGGCAGAGCACCGCGCCCTCCGCCTCGATGATCTCCACCCCTTCCGGCGCGCCGAGGGAGGGGCCGTGATCGGCGATGCGGCCGTTCAGGACCAGCAGCTCACCTTCATGCATATGTTGAGCTGACTCGTCCAAATATTTGATTTTACGAAATAAAATATTCAATAATTGCTCCGCGCGCAGGTTTCCAGCACCGCCATGCGGACGGCCACACCCATCTCCACCTGCTCCTTGATGCGTGAGCGCTGGGGGTCGTCCGCGACCTCGCTGGCAATCTCCACGCCCCGGTTCATCGGCCCGGGATGCATGATGAGGGCGTCCGGCTTGGCATGGGCCAGCTTCGCGCGGTCCAGCCCGTAAAAGGCGAAGAACTCGCGCGAGGAGGGGACGGGGCCGCCGGACATGCGCTCTTTTTGCAGGCGCAGCATCATGACGATATCCGCGCCTTGCAGCCCCGCCGCCATGTCGTGGAAAATCTCGACCCCGCCGACGCCGATGCCGCCCGGCATGAGGGTGGGGGGGCCGACGAGGCGGACGAAATTATTCATCATCGTCAGCAAGAGGATGTTGGAGCGGGCGACGCGGGAATGGGCGATGTCGCCGCAAATGGCGATGGTGAGGCCGGAGAGGCGGCCCTTGTTGCGGCGGATGGTGAGCGCGTCCAGCAGCGCCTGGGTGGGGTGCTCATGCGTGCCGTCCCCGGCATTGATGACGGAGGCGCCGACCTTCTGGGCGAGCAGGGCGGGGGCGCCGGAGCTGTTATGCCGCACGACCAGGAGGTCGCAATTCATGGCGTTGAGCGTGGCGGCGGTGTCCAGCAGGGTCTCGCCCTTGGAGACGGAGCTGGTGGCGACGGCCATGTTGACCACATCCGCGCCGAGGCGGCGGCCCGCCAGCTCGAAGCTGGTGCGGGTGCGGGTGGAATCCTCGAAGAACAGGTTGATGAGGGTGCGCCCGCGCAGCAGGTCGCGCTGGGTTTTGCCGGAACGGTTGAGAAGGGCGTAGCTTTCCGCGAGATCCAGCAGATTGGTGACGGCGACCGGGTTGAGCCCTTCGATCCCCAGCAGGTGTTTCAGCGGCGCCATGGCCGCCAGCCTTAACCCATAATCCGGCGCCGCGGGAGATGAGAGCGGTTGATTTTTTATCCGCCTTCATAACATGATACATTGTAAAATAAGGGGGCTTCATGAAAAAAATCATCATATTCAGCATGCTGGCCGGGCTGGGGGGCTGCGCCTCCGCCCCGCAGACGCCGCCCGCCACGCCGGTGTTTTTCCAGCCCTGGTCGGCCGCGCTCGACCAGCCGGCGCTGACCACCATCGCCACGGTGGCGAAGGCGGCCAACGCCCAGCCGGATGCGCCGGTGGAGGTGACCGGCGCGGCGGATAGCGTGGGAGATACCCAGGCGAATGAGCAGCTCGCCCAGGCGCGGGCGCAGGCGGTGGCCAACCAGCTGGTGGCGGATGGGGTGGCGCGCGAACGGCTGCGGGTCGATACCGTGGGCGAGATCAAGCCGAAGCTGGTGGCGCCCGGGACGCCGGTCCAGGCCGACCGGCGGGTGCTGATCCGGATCGGCGGCTAAAAATCCGAGGTTAAGCCAAGGGGCGGGCGCGATACCGCCCTTTATTTCCCACCGACAAAAATCGCAGAATCTATATTATGGAAAGTAATGGGTTTCGCACAGGCGGTCATCGCTTTCTGACGGGGGCATCTCGCCATTCGATAGTTTTTTGTTTAGTACCCATCGCACGGAGCGTAGCTCAGCCTGGTAGAGCGCCAGCTTTGGGAGCTGGATGCCGGAGGTTCGAATCCTCTCGCTCCGACGGTATTTTGCATACGTCATCGCGATCCGGGCGCCCGGCCAGTCAGGAGAGAAAACCATGCGGGCTCATATCTTTCTGCCTCCCAAATCCGCCATGCAATCCGGCCTGGCGGGAACGCGGCGCTGGGTGCTGCAATATGAGCCGGAGCGGCCCAAACTGCGCGACCAGCTGATGGGCTGGACCGGCTCCGACGATATGCGCCAGCAGATCAAGCTGACCTTCGCCACCAAGGAGGCGGCGATCGCCTATGCCGAGGCGCATGGCATTCCCTACGACCTTGAGCTGCCGGCGGCGCATCTGCGCAAGCCGAAATCCTATGCCGATAATTTCCGCCCGGACCGCAAGGAAAACTGGACCCATTGAGCGGCCCCCCCTCCCCGCCCGACTCCATCGTCACTGCGGGCGGCGTGCGTTTTGGCAACGCCCTGCCGCTGGCGGTCATCGCCGGGCCATGCCAGATCGAAAGCGCCCAGCATGCCCTGGAATGCGCGGCGGCGCTGAAGGAGATCAGCGCGCGGCTCGGCATCGGCCTCGTTTTCAAATCATCCTTCGACAAGGCGAACCGCACCAGCCTCACCGGCGCGCGCGGCGTGGGGCTGGACGCCGCCTTGGCGATCTTCGCCGAGATCAAGGCCCGCTACGGCCTGCCGCTGCTCACGGACGTGCATGAGCGCGGGCAATGCGATCCCCTGGCGGGGGTGGTGGATATTTTACAGATCCCCGCCTTTCTCTGCCGCCAGACCGATCTGCTGACCGCCGCGGCGCGGACCGGCGCGGTGGTGAACGTGAAGAAGGGCCAGTTTCTCGCCCCCTGGGATATGGGCAACGTGGTGGCCAAGCTCACCGGTTCCGGCAATTCCCGGGTGTTGCTCACCGAGCGCGGCACCAGCTTCGGCTATAACACGCTGGTCTCGGATTTCCGTGGCCTGCCGGTGATGGCCGCCACCGGCGCCCCGGTGATTTTCGACGCCACCCATTCCGTGCAACAGCCGGGCGGCCAAGGCGCTTCCTCCGGCGGGCAGCGGGAATTCGTGCCGGTGCTGGCCCGCGCCGCGGTGGCGGTGGGGGTGGCCGGGTTGTTCATCGAGACACATCCGGACCCGGATCACGCGCCCTCGGATGGGCCGAACATGATCGCGCTCAAGGATTTCGAGCCGCTGCTGCGCCGGCTGATGCGCTTCGACCGGCTGGCCAAGGAGGCGGCGGCATGAGCGGGGCGGCGGCCATCCAGGCGGACGGGCGGGCGCGGGAGCGGGCGCGAATCACCGCCACCATCGACACCGAGATGAACGGCCTCGCCGCCATGCGCGCCGCCTTGGCCGAGGGGCTGGCGGAGGCGTTTCTCGCCGCCGCCGACGCCATCGAGCAAAGCGGCGGCGCGGTCATCGTCACCGGCATGGGTAAATCCGGCCATATCGGCCGCAAGATCGCCGCGACGCTGGCCAGCACCGGCACGCGCGCCCATTTTGTCCATCCCGCCGAGGCGAGCCACGGCGATCTCGGCATGATCGCGCCGCGCGACGTGGTGCTCGCCCTCTCCTGGTCGGGGGAGGCGCCGGAACTCGCCAATCTCATCACCTATACAAGGCGTTTCGGCAACCGGCTCATCGCCCTCACCTCCCGGCCCGGCTCCGCTTTGGGCAAGGCGGCGGATATCGGCTTGTATCTTCCCGCCGCCGAGGAAGCCTGCCCCAACGGCCTTGCCCCCACCACCAGCACCACCATGCAGCTTGTGGCGGGGGATGTGCTGGCCATGGTCCTGCTGGAGCGGCGCGGTTTTTCCGCCAAGGATTTTCGCCGCTACCATCCCGGCGGCCGGCTGGGGGCGCAGCTGCTCAGCGTCGGCCAGCTGATGCATAAAGGCGAGGAGGTGCCGCTGGTGCGCGAGGGCATGGCGCTCTCGGACGGGATCGTCGAGATGACCTCCAAGCGCTTCGGCATCGCCGCCGTGGTGGATGAGGCGGGGGCGCTGGTTGGCGTGCTGACCGATGGCGATCTGCGCCGCGCCTTCCAGGGCGGGTTCCGGGATATGAAGGTGGATGAGGCGATGGGCCGCCGCCAACCGCCCCAGACGATCACCGCCGACGCCCTCGCCGCCGAGGCGCTGGCCCGGATGAGCGATGCCAGCATCACCTGCATGTTCGTGGTGGAGGCGGGGCGCCCGGTGGGGGTGCTGCATATCCACGATCTGCTCCGCGCCGGGGTGGCTTAGAGCATTTGAATCCAAACATTCTCACGCCGCCGCCAGCCGCGGCGCGTGGCGTTTGGCCAGCACGTAATAAACCGGGCTGACCACGGCGAGGCCGACGATCCAGGAGAGGTCGATGCCGCCCAGCATGCGCGCGATGGGGCCGGTATAGAGCGCGGTATCCACGAAGGGCAGTTGAATGACGATGCCGAACAGATAGCAGCCGATCGCCAGCCTGTTATAGCGCCCATAAACGCCCCCGGCGGCGGTGAAAAACGACTCCACCTCGTAATTGCCATGGCGCACGAGGTAGTAATCGACCAGATTGATCGCGGTCCAGGGCACCAGGACATAGAGCAGCAGCAGAATGAAATTGGTGTAGGTTTCGAGGAAATTGCCGGCCGCGAACAAGGCGATCCCCAGGCCGATGAGGGTGATGACGATGGCGGTGACGATGCGCGCCGCCGGGCCCGCCCGCCATTGCGGGGCAAAGGTGTGGAGAAGCGTGATGGTGGAGAGCACGCCGCAATAGAGATTCATGGCGTTGGTCCCGGCGATGCCGACCGAAAAGACCAGCACGATGGGGATGGCGGCCGCGCCGGTATAGGCGGTCAGCCCCGTCACCGGATCGCCATTCGCCGCCACGAGGCCGAGCAGGGCGCCCAGGATCATCGGCAGGATGGAGCCGAGCGAACAGCCGAGATAGGACGCCCAGAAAGCCGGAACGGCGCCGGTGTCGTGCGGCATATAGCGCGTGTAGTCGGAGACATAAGGGGCGTAGGCGATCTGCCAGAGCGCGCCGACGGAAATCATCGAGCAAAAGCCGGCTATGGTGAAGCCGTTCATCCGCAGCACGCCCGCGGGCAGACCATGAACGAAGATCATCCATATGAACGTGAGCGCCAGCGCCGCGCCCGAGGCGAAGGTGAGGAAGCGGGTATAGGCATGAATCAGGTCATGCCCGAAAATGGTGGCGACGACGCTGATGGCGGCGATGAGGATAATGAACAGCTTCTCGTCAACGCCGGGGATGATGCTGTGCAGGGATTGGCCGCCGAGCACGATGTTGGAGGCGAGAAAGCCCACATACATGATGATGACGATGCCAACCACCAGCACCGCGCCCATCGAGCCGAACTGCCCGCGCGTCTGCACCATTTGCGGCACGCCGAGCCGGGGCCCCTGCGCGGCGTGGAGCGCCATGAAAATGGCGCCGACGAAATTGCCGATGGCGATGGCGAGAAGCGAGGCCAGGAAATCCAGCTTGAAGACGGTGGTGGCCAGGGCGCCGGTCACGATGGTGAGCATCATGATGTTGGAGCCGAACCAGATGGTGAACAGATCGCGGAACGTGCCGTGGCGCTCGTCATGGGGAATTTGATAAATGGTGTGCTGCTCGACAGCGGCTGGGCGCTCGGTGGCCATGGAAGTCTCCTTTCTGGGTTCAACCCGCCAACAGGGTGGCGGGATCGTAGGGTAAGAGCTCGGCAACCTCCCGTTTGAACGGCGGGCGGCCGGGATCGGCCGGGGTGCCCAATTCCTCGGCATAGCGGCGCCCGGCGAACACCGCCGCCGACCAGCGCCCGTCGCGCGGCATCAGCGGAAAACTTCTCTTGCATTATTGACTCCGATACCTAGCCTAATTTTCATCCGTGTTGCATTGAATTTATTGAAGCAGGACGCAGGCTCAGCCATGGTTCCGCCCAAAGAAAAGGCAGATGTGCCCTCCCCCTGCCCTCCGTGAGCCACAGGGTGGCCATGGCGTGCCGCTTTGCTAAACTCCGGCCATGTCCCCCACCATCGCCACCTTGGCCGCGCTCGCCGCCTTTCCCACGGTCAGCTCTGAGAGCAACGAGGCGCTGATCCGTTACGCGGCGCGGAGGATCACGGAAGCGGGCGGGCGCATTCATCTTCTCGCCGGGGCGCAGCCGGGAAAATTCAACATGCTGGCGAGCCTCGGTCCCAGCACGGGGGCGGGGATCGTTCTCTCCGGCCATAGCGATGTCGTGCCGGTCACCGGCCAGGACTGGCATAGCGATCCCTTCACCCTCACCGAGAGGCAGGGGCGGCTTTACGCGCGCGGCGCCTCCGACATGAAGGGATTTCTGGCCGCCATGCTCACCGCCGCGGAGCGGTGCGACCCGGCGAAACTCGCGCGGCCGCTGCATCTGGCCTTCTCCTATGATGAAGAGATCGGCTGCGTCGGCGTGCGCGACCTGCTGGACCGGTTGCGGGCGGAGCGTTTTCAGGCGCAGGGATGCATCATCGGTGAGCCGACGGAAATGCGCGTGTTCACCGGGCATAAGGGAAAGGTCGCGGGTTGCGTGTGCTGCCGGGGCTGGGCCGCGCATTCGGCCAACCCGGCGCTTGGCTGCAACGCCATCATGCTGGCGGGCGCCATGCTGGAGGAGATGCGCGCCCTCCAGGCGGATCTGGCAAGGGGGAAACGGGACGACGCCTTTGCGTTTCCGTTCACCAGCCTGCAACCCGGCCTCATCAAGGGCGGCGTCGCCCTCAATATTGTCCCGGATGCCTGTGACATCGCCTTCGAGATCCGCCATCTGCCCGGCGATGACCCGCAGGCGATCGTCGCCCGGCTGCGGGAGGCGGGCGAGCGCCTGGCCGCCGCCAGCCCTGGCGGCGCGGTAGAGATACGCGTCACCAACGCCTATCCGGGCGTGGAAACGCCACCCGGCGCGGCGGTCACACGGATCGCCCTGGCGGCGGCGGGCACGCAGAAAACCGGCAAGGCCGGCTTCGGCACCGAGGCCGGGCTATTCACGCAAACCCTGGGCCTGCCGGCGGTGATTTGCGGCCCCGGCAGTATCGACCGCGCCCATAAGGCGGATGAAGATGTCACCCCGGAGGAACTCGCCGCCTGCGACGCGTTTCTCGACCGGGTGATCGCCACGCTCCATTAACGAATCCCCGGCAGGGCCTGGCCCAGCAGAACCTCGCGGCAGAGTTCGATGAACGCCTCGGCGGTCGGCGTGCGCCGCAGCCCGCGAAACAAAGCGATGCCATAGTTCAGCGGGCGCAGCGTGTCCTCCAGCGCCAGATAGGTGAGCTTGCGGCCGTCCAGCGTGGAAAGGTTGCGCGGCCGCGCATTGGCCAGGCTGTACCCCTCCCCTCGCCCCACCAGCCCGCGTATCACCTCGATATAAGCGTAGCGGGCGGTGATATTGGGATTTACCCCGGCCTGGCGGAACAGAGACAGGAAGTAATCCCGGCTCATCGGCAGATCGAGCAACAAAAAATCATCCTCCGCGAGCTCGCGCAGCGTCACCGCGCGGCGGCGGGCGAAGCGGTGCTTGGCGCCGACGAAGGCATAGGGCGGCACGGGCGCCAGCGGCAGGAATTCGATATCGGGCGAAATGGCGAGATCATAGGTGAGCAGCAGGGAAATCCGCCCGGTGCGCAGATGCTCGAACAGCTCCGCCTGGCTGCCGGCGATGGCGAAGACGCGCGCGGCCTCATGGCGCTTGCGGAACCGGGAGATGAGCTCGGGCACCACCAGCGGAAACAATGTCGAAAGACAGCCGATTTCGAGCGGCCCGGCAACGCGCGTGGAAATGAGCAGGGCGGCGTTCTCCACCTCCTCGGCCTGGAGCAGCAACGCCCGGGCCTCGCGCAAAAAACGCTGCCCCTCGGCGGTGAGGGACAGCCCCTGGGCGTGGTGGCGGATGAAAAGCTGGATGCCATACGCCTCCTCCAGCGCCGTGATCGCCGAGGAGATGGAAGGCTGCGAGATGTTCACCCGCTCCGAGGCCAGGGTGATGCTGCCGGTTTCCGCCGTGGCGACGAAATAGGCGATCTGTTTGAGGGTGAAGCGCATGGTTAGGTCTTTTCGATGCGGAACTTCGTATGAATATAATTTACAAAACCGGGCGGCTGGCAACATGATGCGCGCGAACGGAGACGCACGCCGATGACCTTTTCCCTCATTGCGCATTGCCGCCGCACCGGCCAATTCGCTGTTTCCGTCGCCTCGTCCTCGCCAGCGGTGGCGGCGCGCTGCGCTTATGTCCGGGCCGGGCTGGGCGCGGCCACCACGCAGAACGTCACCGATCCGCGGCTCGGCCCGGCTTTGCTCGCGGCCCTTTCCCAGGGGCTGGACGCGGCGGCGGCGCTCGCCCAGGTGCGCGCCGCCGCGACCTTTGCTGAATACCGGCAGCTCACGGTGCTGGATTCCTCCGGGCGGGCGGCGGCGTGGTCGGGGGCGAAAACGCTGGGGGTTTATGCCGAGGCGGTGGGCGATGGCGCGGTTGCGGCGGGCAACCTCCTCGCCAATCCCGGCGTGCCGGCGGCGGTTCTCGCCGCCTTCCGGGCCGCCGACCCGGCGGCGGAACTCGGCGCGCGCATGGTGACGGCGATGCAGGCCGGGCTGGCGGCGGGGGGCGAGGCGGGAAGCCTGCGCTCCGCCGGGCTGCTGGTGGCGGAGCGCGAGGCCTGGCCGCTCGCGGATTTGCGGGTGGACTGGCATGACGAACCGCTGAGCGAACTCTCCCGCTTTTGGGAGATATGGGCGCCGCAAATGCGCGATTACGTGACCCGCGCCCTCAACCCCGCGGCGGCCCCCAGCTACGGGGTGCCGGGCGACGAATAGCTCACTCCAGCTCGGCGATCACATCGACCTCGACCAGCCATTCCGGCCGCGCGAGCGCCACCACCACGAGACCGGTGAAAACTGGGTAGACCCCCTTCAGCCAGCGGCCGAGCACGCGATACACCGCCTCCCGGTGGCGGATATCGGTGAGGTAGATGGTAACCTTGCAGATATGGCCGAGCGAGGCGCCGCACTCGCCCAGCAGCAGGGCAATGTTCTCCATCACCTTCTCGGCCTGTCCCGCCGGGTCGCCGACCGCGACGTTGTCCCGCGTTTCGAGATCCTGCGCCACCTGGCCGCGCAGATAAATCGTCTTGCCCGCCACCACCGCCTGGCAGAGATCATTGTCGAGCCGCTGCTCCGGATAGGTGTCGCGGGTGTTGAACGGGCGGATGCGTTTATGGATCATGCGCGTCTCCGTGCGGCGATGTGCCCGGCCAGATACCCGGCATCGTGCCAAACGCCCCAGATGAAGGCGGAGGCGCGGCGGGAGAGCCAGGGCAGGCCAAGGAAATATAGGCCCGGCACCTCGGACACGCCGCGCTGGTGGCGGGGATTGCCGAGCTGATCGAAGATGCCGAACCGCATCCAGCCGAAATCGGGCGCGTAGCCGGTGGCCCAGATGATCGCGCCAACGCCCGCTTGCTTGAGATCGAGTTTGAGCAGCGGGCTGGTCACGCAATCCGGGTCCGGCGCCAGGCGCCGCGCCTCGGGCTCCTCCGGCAAATCCAGCCCCTCCCGCGCGGC
Source organism: Acidocella sp. (assembly GCF_027352905.1). Taxonomy (GTDB): domain Bacteria; phylum Pseudomonadota; class Alphaproteobacteria; order Acetobacterales; family Acetobacteraceae; genus Acidocella. The sequence continues at coordinate 24,974 of NZ_DAIEIF010000048.1, read as the reverse complement.
ATAGGCGTCGGCGGCGTCCAGCATGCCAAGGTAATTGGCGTCGCCCAGCGCGATGTTGCGGGCCAGATCCGGCGCGAAATGCAGCACCTCCTCCTCATAGACGCCGGCGCGGCCCAGCAGGGTGATGCCGCTGGCGGCCAGGCGGCGGAAATCCACGGTGTGGCCGCCATTCGCGCCGCTCACCGCGATGGTGACATGCGCCATGCCCGGTTGCGCCGCCTTCGCGTCCCATAGCCCGAGCACACCCAGCCACCAGACGAAATCCTTGCCGCGATACCGGCGCGGGGGGCGGTCATGCGGGCCGACGGAGAGGTAAACCTCACGCCCGGCCTGGCGCAGCTCCTCCGCGATCTGCACGCCGGAAGAGCCGGCGCCCACCACCAGCACCGCTCCCTCGGGCAGTTGCGCCGGATTATGGTACTGGGCCGAATGAAGCTGCGCGAACCCCGCCGCCTGGGGCACCAGCGTGGGGATCAGGGGGCGCTGGAACGGCCCGGTGGCGGTGACGACGTTGTTTGCTCTCACCGGCCCTTGGGTGGTTTCGGCCACGAACCCCTTCCCCTCCGCGCGCAGCTCCCTCACCTCCACCCCGGTGCGCACCGGCGCCTTCACCCGCTCCGCATAGCTGACGAGGTAATCGGCGATTTCCGCGGCGGGAGGAAAGCCCTCCGGCGGGGTGCGGGCATAGTCCTGGTCTGGAAAGCGGTCGTGCCAGGCGGGACCATTGGCGACCAGCGAATCCCACCGCTCGGAGCGCCAGCGCTCGGCGATGCGGTGGCGCTCCACCACCAGATGCGGCAAGCCCAGCGCCCCTAAATGCCGGCTCATCGCGATGCCGGCCTGGCCGCCCCCGATGATCAGCGTTTCGACGGTTTCCAGCGGCATGACGGCTCCCTTCTCATCCAACCGATAGCCAAGCCGCCTTCTTAGAAAAAGAAAAAATTATGAACCTTCTGGTTTTGCTTTTCTGAAGATGATGCCGGGAAAAGCGGCGCTCAGGCGCGGGAGCGCAAACGCCGCCGCCCCGCCCAGATCGCGGCCAGGGTGATGAAGGCGGAAAAAACCAGATAGAGAGCCGGGCTGCGGGGATTGCCCGTTACCGCGATCAGCCAGGTGAAGATGAACGGCGCCGCCCCGCCGAACACGGCGATGCCGAGCGCGTAGCCGAGCGACAGCCCCAGCCCCCGCTCCCGCACCGAGAATACGAGCCCCATGAAGCCGTTGAGCGGCGCGTTATAGGGAAGCGAGACGAGGTTGAAGAGCAGCGGCAGCAGAAACAGCGCCGCCTGGCCCGGCCAGCGCGCGAGAAGGATGAAGGCGGGATAGGCGAGAGCGGCGTTGGCGAGGCAGGAGGCCAACATGTAGCGGCTCTGGCGTTTGGCGTCGAAATGCCGGGCGATGAACAAGCGCAACGGCGTCAGCAGCAGCAGCGCCAGATAGAGCAGGCACACCGTGCCCAAAGCCTGGGAGGTCCGCAGGCCGAGCTCCGTCTGGGCATAGGTCGGCAAATAGAGCAGCAGATAGGTCTGCGCCGCCCCCGCCGCCACCATGCCCCCGGCGATGGCGACGCCTTGCGCCACCTGGCCGGCAGGCGGCAGCGGGACGGCCTTCTCCTTCTGTTCGAGGAAGACCGGCGCCTCGCCCAGACGCCGGCGCAGCAACAGCGCCACCCCGCCGCCCAGCACGCCGAGGGCGAAGGCCAGGCGGAAGGCCGGCACGCCGAACACCGTGGGACCCGCTGAGGAGAGGAGCCAGGCCACGCCCGCCGCCATCAGCCCGGCGAGATTCTGGCTCACCCCCTGCCAGGTCGCGGCCTCGGTCTCCGCCCCGGCGGAATGCTCGATCATCAGGGCGGTGGCGCTGCCAAACTCCCCGCCCAGGGCGAAGCCCTGGACCAGCCGGGCCAGCAGCACCCCCACCGGGGCGAGCAGGCCGATCCGCTCATAGCCAGGCAGAACCGTCATCAGCAACATGGAAAGGCTCATCATCGCCACGGCGAGGATCATCGCCGCCGACCGCCCCTTGGCGTCGGCATAGGCGCCCAGCGCCAGCGCGCCGACGGGCCGGGCGAAGAAGGAGAGGCCAAAGGTGCCGAAGGTCAGCAGCAGCCGCGCCGTCTGGTCATGGCCGGGAAAAAACGACTTGGACAGGCTGAGGGCGAAAAAACCGTAAATGAAGAAATCGTAGAATTCCAGCGCGTTCCCCGCCGAGGCAGCCGCGATCATCCGCCAGCGCCCGCTCCGCGATTGCCCCATCTCACACTCCCTAAGAATCACGATGGGGGCTTTTCAGCCCCCATCCTAAACAGCCCCGGCGCGCTTCAGGCCTCGACGGCGGCGTCCCGGCGGCCGCCCTTGGCGCCCACCTTGTCGGAGATGTCCTCGCCGGTCTCCTGGTCAACGACGCGCATGGAAAGCTTCACCTTGCCGCGCTCGTCGAACCCGACGACCTTGACCTTCACCGTGTCGCCCTGCTTGACCACGTCCGTGGTCTTGGCGACCCGGCCCGGGGCCAGCTCCGAGATATGCACCAGCCCGTCCTTGGCGCCGAGGAAATTGACGAAGGCGCCGAAATCGGCCGTCTTCACCACCTTGCCGGTATAGATCGCGCCCAGCTCCGGCTCGGCGACGATGCCCCTGATCTTGTCGATCGCGGCCTGGATTTTCGCATCGTCCGCGGCGGCGATCTTCACGGTGCCGTCATCGTTGATATCGACCTTGGCGCCGGTGGTCTCGACGATCTCGCGGATCACCTTGCCGCCCGTGCCGATCACGTCGCGGATCTTGTCCTTGGGAACGTTGATCGTCACGATCTTCGGCGCGTTGGAGGAGACGACATCGCGCGATCCGGTCAGCGCCTTGGACATCTCGCCCAATATGTGCAGCCGCCCGTGCTTGGCCTGCTCCAGGGCGATGCGCATGATCTCCGGGGTGATCGAGGTGATCTTGATGTCCATCTGCAGGGAGGTCACGCCCGCCTCGGTGCCGGCGACCTTGAAATCCATGTCGCCCAGATGATCCTCATCGCCGAGAATATCGGAGAGGACGGCAAAGCCCTTATCCTCCTTGATCAGCCCCATGGCGATGCCCGCCACCGGGGATTTCAGCGGCACGCCCGCATCCATCAGCGCCAGAGAGGTGCCGCAGACGGTCGCCATCGAGGATGAGCCGTTGGATTCGGTGATCTCGGAGACCACCCGCAGCGTGTAGGGAAACGCCTCCTTGCTGGGCAGCAGGGGGTGGATGGCGCGCCAGGCCAATTTGCCGTGGCCCACCTCGCGGCGGCCGGGCGAGCCCATGCGGCCCGTCTCCCCCACCGAGAAGGGCGGGAAGTTGTAATGGAGCATGAAATGCTCCTTGAACTCGCCCTCGATCGCGTCCACCACCTGCTCATCCTGCGCGGTGCCCAGCGTGGCTATCACCAGCGCCTGCGTCTCGCCCCGGGTGAACAGCGCCGAACCATGGGTGCGGGGCAATATGCCCACCTCCGCCACGATGGGCCGCACCGTCCGGGTGTCGCGGCCATCGATGCGCAGCCCGGTATCGAGGATGGCGTTGCGGACGATATCCGCCTCCAGCTCCTTGAACAGCCCCTTGGCGGCCTCGACGTTCAGGCCTTCCTCGGCCAGCTTCTCGGCGGCGGCCTTCTTGGCGGCGGCGATCTTCTCCTGCCGCGCCTGCTTCTGTGTCTCCCGGTATGCCTCGGTCAGGCTCGGGCGCGCCAGCGCGTCCACCCGGCTCCGCAGCGTTTTGATCTCCTCGGATTCCTCGGGAAGCGTCCAAGGCTCCTTGGCGGCCGCCTCGGCGAGCTCGATGATCGCCTGGATCACCGGCTGGAACCCGGCATGGCCGAAGGTCACCGCCCCCAGCATCACCTCCTCGGAGAGTTCCGAGGCCTCGGATTCCACCATCAGCACGCCCTCGGTGGTGCCCGCCACCACGAGGTCGAGAACGCTCTCCGCGCTCTGGCTCACGGTCGGGTTCAGCACGTATTCGCCATTGACGTAGCCGACGCGCGCCCCGCCCACGGGGCCGAAGAAGGGGATGCCGGACAGGGTCAGCGCCGCCGAGGCCGCGACCATGGCGACGATATCCGGCTCGTTCTCCAGGTCATGGCTGAGAACGGTGACGATGACCTGCACCTCGTTGCGGAAATTATCGGGGAAAAGGGGGCGGATCGGCCGGTCGATCAGGCGGGACACCAGCGTCTCGCGCTCGGTCGGGCGGCCCTCACGCTTGAAAAAGCCGCCGGGAATCCGGCCCGCCGCATAGAATTTTTCCTGATAATTGACGGTGAGCGGAAAGAAATCCTGCCCCGGCTTCGGCGCCTTGGCTCCCACCACCGTGGCCAGCACCACGGTATCGCCATAAGCGGCCACCACCGCGCCATCGGCCTGGCGGGCGATCTTGCCGGTTTCCAAAATCAGCGGTTTGCCCGCCCACTCCAATTCCTTGCGGAAATATTTATCGAACATCGACATACTCCATGCGCGGCCAGACGGAGCATGCTTCGGAAAATCGCGCTTGGGCCGGAGGTTCGGGCGGCGCCTCGGGCGGCATGGGTCTGGCTGGGGCATAAAGCCGCAACCACGGACCATGTGGCCGGAAACGCCGCGGGAGCAATATCGCCGGCGGCGGCGCAGATCAGCCCGATGGCGTTCGCCCCGTTCTGCCGCTTGGTTTAACGCGCCGGAAGCGGCGCGATGCTTATATAGAGGCTGCCGGGCAAAAACGCCAGCGGGGGCGGTTTATCCCGTGGACGGAGCGGGCGCGGGAGGCGCGGCGGCGGCCGGCCCCACCGGTTGCTGGGTTTCCTGCCATCCGCCGCCCAAGGCGGTATAAAGGGCGGCCGTGTCGATATCGAGCTGGGATTGCGCCTGGATTTGCTGTTGCTGGGCGGAAAAAGCGGTGCGCTCGGCATCCAGCACCGGCAGAAAACTGGTGAGGCCCTGGGCGTAACGGCTCTGGGCCAGAACCAGCGTGTCCTCCGCCGTTTGGGCGGTGGCGAGAGCGTCGGCATAGGCCTGCTGGTCGGCATGGCAGGCGACCAGCGCGTTTTCCACCTCGGCCAGCGCGTTCAGCACCGTGGCGCGGTATTGCAGCGCCGCGTTCTGCTGGCTCAACCGCGCCAGGCGGAGGTTGGAGACCAGCCGCCCGCCCTGAAAAATCGGCAGCGAGATGGAAGGGCCGAAGGAATAGAACAGGCTGGCCCAGTTGGTGAGGTAGGAGGCATCCAGCGCGTGGAAGCCGACGCTGCCGGTCAGGCTGATATCGGGAAAGAAGCTGGCGATCGCCACGCCGATCTGCGCCGTGGCCTGATGCAGCTGGTCCTCGGCCTCGCGGATATCCGGGCGCCGCCGCACGAGGGTGGAGGGCACGCCGGTGGCGATCATCGCGGGCGGCACGGGCAAGGCAGCCGGCGTCGTCAGCATCGCATCCAGCGCGCCGGGCGGCCGCCCGGCCAGTGTGTCGATTTGGGTGAGATATTGCTGCACCTGCTTTTCGTAACCCGGCAATTGCCCCTGGGCGGAGAGAAACACCGTCCGCGCCTGATCGACATCCGATTGCGGCACCAGCCCGTGATCGGCGCGGTTGATGGTGAGATCGAGTTCATCCTGGGCCGAGGCCACGGATTGCTGTTGCCGCGCCAGCGCGGCCTGGGCGGCCCGCAGCTGGAAATAGGCTTGCGCCACCTGGGATTCGAGCATGACGAGCGAATCCCGCGCCGCTTCCAGAGAGGCGTTTTCATTCGCCCGCGCCGCCTCAACGGAACGGCGGACCCTGCCGAAAAGATCAAGCTCCCAGGAGGAGGAGAGCTGGTACTGCCAGAAATTCACCGGCTGACCCAGCTTGTCCAGCGCCGAATTGACGGCATTGGTAACGGCGGGGCCGCTGCCCGGCAGGGCGGCGTTGGCCTGCGCGGCCACCTGGTCGAGCTGGTCATACGCGCCCGAGGATTCGGCGATTCCCTTGATCCCCTCCTGCTCCCGCATGAAGGAGGCGCCGGCGTTGATGGAAGGCAACCCCTCCGCCCGGGTCTGCACCACGTTCTCATGCGCCTGCTCCACCCGCAGCACCGCCTGCTGCAGGCTGATATTTCCGGCGATGGCGGTTTGCATGATCTGGGTCAGCACCGGATCGTCGAAGCCGTTCCACCAATTGGGGTCCGGGTTCGTCTGCTCGGTGGTGAAGGCTCCGGCATGTTGAAAATTCGCCGCGGCGGGCGGCGCGGGCGGCGTGAAATCCGGCCCCAGCATGCAGCCGCTGAGGCCAAGGCAAAGCGCGGCGCGCAGAAAGGAGGCGTTCATTTACCGGAAGCTTTATGCTGGCCGGCCCCGGAGTGCATCAACAGGGCCGTCGGGATCAGCACGAGCGCCAGCAAGCCCGTGTACCAGAACACATCGATGTAAGCGAGGACGGCCTCCTGGGTTTGCAGCATTTGGTAAACTTGCTTGATGGCCTGGGAGGCGGTGGCAACCGCCGGCACGCCATGATTCTGATAAGCCTGTTCCAGCCGGGCGAGCAGCGAGTCGTATCCCGGGGAGGGGAGCAGGTGATCGACCAGATAGGTCTGATGAACCTGCGCCCGCTCGGTGACGATGGCGGTGGCGATGGAAATGCCGATACCGCCGAAGATGTTGCGCGACATGGAGAACAGGGCGGCGGCATCGCCCTGCTTGCTGTTGGGCAGAGTGAAATAGGCAACGGTGCTGATCGGCACGAAGAGAAACGCCAGCCCTATGGTCTGCGTGGCGCGCAATATGACGAGATGATCGAAGCTGTCGTCCGGCACCAGATCCATGGAATAGAACAAAGAGGCGGCGAGCGCCGCTCCCCCTAAGACGATGAGCATTTTGGGCGAGAGATAATTCATGGCGAGGCCCACCATCGGGATCAGAAACATCAGCACCACCGCGCCGGGAGCGAGAACCAGCCCCGCCAGCATGGAGGTATAGCCGAGCTGCTGCTGGGTGAATTGCGGGATCAAGACTGAGCTGGAATAAAGCGTCAGCCCGACGATACCGATCTGCACGAAACCGAAAGCGAAATTGCGGTCCTTGAGCACCCGCAAATCCACCGCCGGGTGGCGCGTATAGAGCAGATAGAGGCAGCCAAACAAAAACGACAGAAACGAAATCCCCAAGGTCACGCGGATGAACATAGAGCCGAACCAGTCGTAATCCTCCCCCCTGTCCATCCCGATCTGCAGGCAGCCCAAAGCCAGGAAGATGAAAATCGTCCCGATATAATCGAAAGGCGGCGCATTGGCCTGCTCGCGTTTGATCTCCTCGGAATCCTCGACGAAATGCATGACCCCGAAAAAAGTGATCAGGCCAACGGGAACATTGATGAGGAAGATCAGATGCCAGGAATAGGTGTCGGTGAGCCAGCCTCCGGCAAGTGGCCCCAGCACCGGAGCCACGATGATCGCCAGGGCGGTGAGTGAGAAGGCGCGGCTGCGGCTTTCGGGAGGGAAGACGTCCAGGATGATCGCCTGCTGCAAAGGCTGCAATCCGCCGCCGAAGAAGCCCTGGATGGCCCGGAACAACAGCAACTCCGGAAAGGAGGTGGACACGCCGCAGCCAAAGGAGGCGATGGTGAAGATGCCGATGCAGATGAGAAAGAAACGCTTGCGGCCGATGAGACGCGAAAGCGAGCCGGAAATGGTGAGCACGACGCTGTTGGCGACGAGATAGGTGGTGAGCGCCCAAGTCGCGTCGTCATTGGAGACCGAGAGCGACCCCGCCATATGCGGCAGCGAGACATTGACGATGGTGGTGTCCAGCACCTCCATGAAGGCGGCGAGGGTGACGACGATGGCGACCGCCCATGGATTATGGCCGCCCTTGCTCATCGCTCATGCACCGTGGGCTCGACGGAGATGCCGAGCGGCAGCATGGGCAGAGAGGCGGGCAAGCCAGAATCGATGACGATCTTCACCGGCACGCGCCGGACGATCTTCACGAAATTGCCCGTGGCGTTCTCGGCGGGGAAGGCGGAGAAAACCGCGCCCGAGCCCTGCTGCATGCTCTGCACATGCCCGCGCAGCTTGAGGGCGGGGAACGCATCCACCGAGATCGTGACCTTCTGGCCGACGCGCATGCCGTTCAGCTGCGTTTCCTTGAAATTCGCGACGATCCAGGTCTGCGGCACGACGATATAAAACACCTGCGCCCCGCTCTGCAGATAGGTGCCAAGCTCGACATTGCGCATCGTGATCCAGCCATCCTGCGGCGCCCGGATGTAATTATAGGAAAGCGCCACCTCCGCGGATTTTAGATTGGCCTGGGCCTGGGCCAGCTGCGCCTCGCGCTGCGCCACCTGCTGCACCGCGGTTTCGATATTCTGCTGCACCAGCGTGGCGACGGCGAGATTCGCCTCCGCCTGCTTGACCTGGGCGGAGGCCGTGCGCAGCTGCTCCGTCGCCTGGTCGATATCGGTGGCGGCCGTGGCGCGCTGGTTGACGGAAACCTGGCGGTTATAATTGCGCCGCGCATTGGCGAGCTGCGCCTGCGCTTGCTCGAGCTGCGCCTGGGCCTGGGTGAGTTGAGCCGGCGCCCGAACCTCCTCGATCTGGAGATTCGTCTGGGCGGAGGCCAGGTTGGCCTGCGCCAGAAGCAGGTTCGATTTCGCTTGCGCCAGCTGGGAATCATTCGTGCGCGGATCGACGATCATCAACAGATCGCCTTTATGCACGAAGGTATTGTCGTCCACATAAAGCGCGGTGACATAGCCGGAGGTATTGGTGGCGAGGGAAATGGAGCGCCCATCCGTATAAGCGTCCTCCGTCGTCACCTCTCCCCTGGTCACGAGCCAATAGATCAGCCCGGCAATAACAAGCACCACCACGGCGATGCCCGCGATGATCAGCGGCCATTTGCTGCGGGGTTTGTTATCCTCCTCCTCCCGCTTCCCAGGCTCGTGCTTCGCCTCGTCGTCCTGTTTGTCTTTCTCTTCGCCCTGCTCCGCCAAGGAAGCCTCTCCATTCATGACTGCCTTGCAAGTATGCATTCATGAAAGCCGCGGCAAGGCACGCACCCCGCCGCCGCGGCGGGAAAGGATAACGCCGCGATTGCGATTAGGTTATGTGGGCGAAGCGGCGTCCGGTTCGATCACCATGAGCCGCGCCCCTGCCGCCACCGTCTCGCCGGCGCGGCAGAAAATCTCCTCCACCAGGCCGCTCACCGGCGCGCTGAGCGAGGTGAATAATTTCATCGATTCCAGCACCAATATGGTCTGCCCCGCCTCCACCCGCTCGCCCGGCCCGGCCTTGATCTCGGCGATCACCCCTGGCATCGGCGCCAGCACCGCGCCGGAGGCGGCGCCGCCCTTACCCCCGCCGGAGGCCGCCGCGCGGGCGGGCGTGGAAATGGAGACCCCGTGCGTCTCGCCCGCCAGCTGGAGATAGATGGCCTCGCCCGCCTGGGCATGCCAGCCCGGGATGACGCGCCCCTCATGTTCCGCCTCGAAAGCCTCCCCTTGCCGCCGCAAACGGAGCTCGATCGCGCCCGCCTTGCCCGCGACCCGGTAGACGCCGGGTCGCGGCAGCGTCACCGCCAGTTCCGCCGCCTCGTCCTCATCGCTCACCAGCACATGCGCGGCCGCGCCCGCCCCCGCCGGGGCCAGCACCCGGAAGCCCGCCAGAGCCGGCGCCCCCCACGCGGAAGCGGGCATGGACGCCTGAGGGGCCGTGGCGGCCAGCACGGCGGCAATGGCGCGCGCCAAGGCCAGATGCGTGGCGGGCGGCTGCCAGCCTTCCGGAAACGCCTCCTCGATGAAGCGCGTGGTGGCGAGGCCATTAGCGAAATCCGGCTGGTCCAGCGCGCTGGCCAGAAAGGCAAGCGTGGTGCGCGGCCCCAGGATCACGGTATGGCGCAGCCCCTCCTTGAGACGCGCCAGCGCCTCCGCCCGCGTCTCGCCATGGGCGATGGCCTTGGCCAGCAGCGAATCGTAGAAGAGCGTCACCTCGCTGCCCGGCGCGATGCCGGAATCGAAACGGATCGTCTCGGGCGCCCTGTAGGCCATGACCACTCCGGCATCGGGGCGGAAGCCCTGCTCCGCCCGCTCCGCCGTGATGCGCGCCTCGATGGCGTGGCCGCGCGCCTGGATCATCTCCTGGCGCAAGGGCAGCGCCTCGCCCGAGGCGATGCGGATCTGCCACTCCACCAGATCCTGGCCGGTGATCGCCTCCGTCACCGGGTGCTCCACCTGCAGCCGAGTGTTCATTTCCAGAAACCACGGCTCGTCCTGGCCATCCTCGAAGATGAACTCCACCGTGCCGAGATTATCGTAGCCGATCGCCCGGCTCAGCTTGACGGCATTGCCCAGAAGCGCCGCCCGCGCCGCCGGGGGCAGGTTGGGCGCGGGCGCCTCCTCCAGCACCTTCTGGTTGTTGCGCTGCACGGAGCAATCGCGTTCAAAAAGGTGCACGAGATTGCCATGCTTGTCCCCGGCCACCTGCACCTCCAGGTGGCGCGGGCGCAGCACGAGGCGCTCGATGAGCAGAGCCGGGTCGCCAAAGGCGGCCTCCGCCTCGCGCCGGGCGATATCCAGCGCGGCGTCGAGCTCCTCCGGCGCGTGCACCCGGCGCATGCCGCGCCCGCCGCCCCCGGCCGAGGCCTTGACCATCAACGGAAATCCGACGCGCCGCGCCTCCTCCCGCAGCCGGGCGGTGGATTGCTCATCCCCCGCATACCCGGGCACGCTCTTCACCCCCGCCTCGGCGGCGATGCGCTTGGCGCGGATCTTGTCGCCCATCATGGCGATGCATTCCGCCGAGGGTCCCACCCAGACCAGCCCCGCCGCCGCGCAGAGGCGGGGAAGCTCGGGTTTCTCGGAGAGAAATCCATAACCCGGATGGATGGCGGCGGCGCCGGCGCGGGCGGCGGCCTCCATGATCGCCTCGGCTCTTAAATAGCTTTCGCGCGCCGGGGCGGGGCCGATCCGCACCGCCTCATCGGCGAGGCGCACGTGCGGCGCCTCGCGGTCGGCATCGGAATAGACGGCGATGGTGCGGATACCGAGCCGCGCGCAGCTGCGCATGATGCGGACGGCGATCTCGCCGCGATTGGCGATGAGCAGGGAGGGGATCATGCGGGTCACATCCGGTAAACCGGCCGGTTGGGCGGCAACTCCACCCGCCGGGCGGCCAGAGCCAGGCAAAGGCCGAGCACATCGCGGGTTTGCTGCGGCTCGATGATGCCGTCATCCCAGATGCGGGCGGTGGCGTAATAGGGCGTGCTCTGCGCCTCGAACTGGGCGCGCGTCTCGCGATCCACCCGCGCGATCTCCTCCTCATCCGCCGCCCCGCGCGTGAGGCTGGCGCGGCGCAGATCGGTGACGACGGTGGCGGCGACATCGGCGCTCATGGTGGCGATGCGCGCATTCGGCCAGCTGAACAGAAAGCGCGGGCGGAATCCGCGCCCGCACATGCCATAATTGCCCGCGCCGTAGGAGCCGCCGATGATGACGGTGAAACGCGGCACGCGGGCATTGGCGACGGCATAGACCAGCTTGGCGGAATGCTTGGCGATGCCGCCGCGCTCGGCCTCGGTGCCGACCATGAAGCCGGTGATGTTCTGCAAAAAGAGCAGCGGCGTTTCGCGCTGGTCGCATAATTCGATGAAATGCGCGCCCTTGGTCGCGGCCTCTGAAAACAGCACGCCGTTATTGGCGAGAATCCCCACCTTCTCGCCATGAATCTCCGCGAAACCGCAGACCAAAGTGGAGCCGTAAGCCGGCTTGAATTCCTGAAACTCGCTGCCATCCACCATGCGGGCGATCACCTCGCGCACATCGTAGGGCCGCTTGAGGTCGGTGCCGACAATCCCGCCCAGCTCGGCCGGGTCATAGAGCGGCGGGCGCGCGGGCCCGGGCGCGGCGCGCGGCTGCTCGCGCAGACCCAGGGAGCCGATGATGTCGCGCAGTTTGGCCAGCGCCGCCAGCTCGGTCTCCGCCAGATAATCGGAGACGCCGGAGACGAGCGTGTGCATCTCCGCGCCGCCCAGCGTCTCGCCATCCACGATCTCGTTGATGGCGGCCTTGACGATGGGAGGGCCGCCGAGATGAATCCGCCCGGTGCCGCGCACCATCACCAGCTCATCGGAAAGGGCGGGTATGTAGGCGCCGCCCGCCGTGCAGCCGCCGAACACGGCGGAGATCTGCGGCAGCCCGGCGGCGGACATCCGGCATTGCTGGAAAAACGTGCCGCCGAAATGGTCCCGGTCGGGAAACACCCTGTCCTGCTCCTGCAGATACGCGCCGCCGCAATCCACCAGATAGACGCAGGGCAGCTTGTTCTCGAACGCGATCTCCTGGGCGCGGAAATGCTTCTTCACCGTTTCATGAAACAGCGAGCCGCCTTTCACCGTCGCGTCATTGGCGATGATCACGCAAGCCTGGCCGGAAATCACGCCGATGCCGGTGACGATCCCGGCGCAGGGCACCTCGTTATCGTATAATCCCCAGGCGCCCAGCGGCGAGAACTCAAGAAATGGCGAGAGCGGATCGACGAGATGGTCGATACGGTCCCGCACCGGAATTTTGCCGCGCTCTATATGGCGGCGGCGCAGCTTCTCCCCGCCGCCCGCGGCCGCGTGGCGGTGGCGGGCGCGCAGCTCCTCCAGCAATGCCGCGTAGGCGGCGGCGTTGCGCTCAAACTGCTCGCCACCGCGAATCCTGGTTTCCAGTACAGGCAATGCCAGCCCTCCCCCGCGCGGCTTGATGTCGCCCCGCCGCCCGGGTACATAACAAGCGTTAGTTAGGTGGACAAGGGCCGCGCCGGCGGCGCCCGCCCTGCCCGCCCGAACGCCATGCCGGAGGAACGTTTTACATGAGCAGCGAGTTTCCCAGGTCCACGCATCCGCGCGGCGGCCTTTATTTCGAGGATTTCGAGCTGGGCTTCGTCTTCACCCACCGGCTCACCCGCACGGTGACGACGATGGACAACATGCTGTTCTGCAACATGACGCTCAATCCTCAGCCCTTGCACATAGACGCGCATTTCTGCGCGACGGAAACCGAATGGGGCAAGCCGATCGTCAATTCCCTGTTCACGCTCGGCCTGGTCATCGGCATCTCGGTCAACGACACCACCGTCGGCACCACCATCGGCAATCTTGGCATGACCGATATCAAATTCCCCGCCCCGGTCTTCGAGGGCGACACCATCCGCGCCACCACCGAGATCGCCGCCAAGCGCGAATCCCGCTCCCGCCCCACCGCCGGCATCGTGGATTTCCTCCATCGCGGCTATAACCAGAACGGCGTGCTGGTGGCGGAATGCCGCCGCCAGGCCTTCATGCACAAACGCCCCGTCAAAGGCTGATCCCGATGCTCGAAAACCGCATGACCCCCACAGAATTCCCCCATCTCGTCTTCCGGGAGGAGCATGAGCAGCTGCGCCGCACGGTGCGGCGCTTCGTCGAGGAGCGGGTGATCCCCTTCGGCGATGCCTGGGAGGAATCCGGCTTCATCCCCCGCGAAACCCTGCGGGAGATGGGCGAGCTGGGGCTGTTCGGCATCCGCTACCCCACCGAGTATGGCGGCAGCGCCATGGACACGCTCGGCACCGTGGTGCTGGCCGAGGAGCTGGGGCGCTGCACCTATGGCGGCTTCGCCGCCTCCGTCCTCGTGCATACGGATATGGCGAGTCCGCATCTCTACCATGCCGGCACGCCCGAGCAGAAGGCGCGCTACCTGCCGGACATCATCGCGGGCAAATCCATCGCCGCCATCGCGATGACCGAGCCGGATGCGGGCTCCGACCTCGCCAGCATGCGCACCACCGCCGTGCTCCAGGGCGACCACTGGGTGCTGAACGGCGCCAAGATGTTCATCACCAATGGCGTCCACGCCAACATCTATTTCGTCGCGGCGAAAACCGGCGCGCCGGGCCGCAATCACCAAATCTCGATGTTCATCGTCGAGAAGGGCACGCCCGGCTTCTCCGTCGCCCGGCCGTTGAAGAAAACCGGCTGGCTGTGCAGCGACACCGCCGAGCTCACCTTTGCCGATTGCCGCGTTCCCGCCGGCAATCTCCTTGGCGAGAAGGATAAGGGCTTCTACTCCCTGGTGAAAAATTTGCAGAATGAGCGTATCACCCTGGGTGCCCAGACTGTCGGCGAGGCTGCCAGGGCCATCGAGCTGACCCTGGAATGGGTGCAGCAGCGCAAGGCGTTCGGCGCCAGCCTGTGGGACAAAGGCGCCATCCGCCAGCGTCTGGCGATGCGCGCGGCCCAGGTGGAGGCGGCGCGGGCCTTCCTCTACAGCATAGCCTGGCGCGACGCCCAGGGCGAGCGCGTGGCCAAGGAGGTCTCGATGCTCAAGGCCCTGTGCGGCACCCTCGTCAACGAGGTCATGTATGATTGCGTGCAATTCCATGGCGGCATGGGCTACATGCGCGAAACCACGGTTGAGCGCATGTCGCGCGATGCCCGGGTGCAGGCCATTGGCGGCGGCGCCACTGAGGTGATGCTGGAGGAAGTCGCGAAGCGCATGGCCTGAGCCATGGCGGGAGGGAAGGGCTGGGGTGGAGCGCGCGGCCTTGCCGGGGGCGGGGCGCTGCCTTAAGTCCCGTGGATTGGCCACCATCCCTTCAGGATTTCCCCGCGTCGTGTTTTTCCACTGGCTGTTCATCATCGGCACGCTTGTTCTCTGCGCCATCGCGGCCCTGCCCACCCGCGCCTGGCTCGGCCTCGCCGGCCGCTTCCGGGCCTCCAGGCTGCGCAGCCGCTGGCAGCGGCTGGAGGCGGCCTTGCGGAGCCATCCCGGCCCCTTCTCGCCGGATGATAATTTCCTGCCCCGCGGTGGCGGCCTTGCGGCGGACCGGGGGCGGGGGCTGGTATTTCTTGCCGAGCCTGATGGCGCGCGGGTCCGCTCCGCCATCCTCCCCCTCGCCGCGCTCGGCGCGCATGCGGCGCGTCTGAAGGTGGAAAACGGCTTCCAGGAGCATGTGCTGGAGGTGGAGACGCCTGGCCAGGAACCCCCGCTCTGGCGGCTGCGCTGTCCGGATGCGGAGCTCGCCGCCGCCATGGCGGCGGCGCTGACCGGCCTCGCCTCAAGGCAGGATGAGCGGCCCGCCCCCCAGCCGCGCTAGCAGGGCGGGTATTTCCTCCTCCGCCAGCGGATGCCCAAGCAGATATCCCTGCACCTCGTTGCAGCCCGCCTCGCGCAAAAATTCCAATTGTTCCCGGGTTTCCACCCCCTCGGCGAGGCTTTCCATCCCCAAGGCCGCGCACAGCCCGATGATCGCCCGGATCACGATGCCGGCATCCCCGCACCAGGCGGCGTCCTCGACGAAGGATTTATCGATTTTCAAGCGTTGAAACGAAAAACGGTGCAGATAGCTGAGGCTGGAATAGCCGATCCCGAAATCGTCGATCGCCAGGCTGACGCCGATGGCCTTGAGCGCCGCCAGGCTCGCCTGGGTCTGGCGGGTCGGCTCCAGCATCGTTCCCTCGGTCAATTCCAATTCCAAACGCCCCGAGGCCAAACCAGTCTTGTCCAGGATCTCTCTTACCCGTTCCGGCAGGGCCGGGTCGCGCAATTGCACAGGCGAGAGATTGACGGCCACCCGCAACGCCCCCGGCCATGCGCTCGCCGCGCGGCAGGCCGCTTCGAGCATATAGGTTCCGAACGCCCCGATCATGTCTCCCGCCTCGGCGATGGGAATGAATTCCTCGGGGCCGATCATGCCGCGCCCCGGATGCCGCCAGCGCGCCAGGGCCTCGAAGCCGCATAGGGTCAGGCTTTGGCACGCGAATATGGGCTGGAAGAGGAGAAGGAAATCCCGGTCGCGCAACGCCGCCTGGAACTCCTCTTCCCATTGGGGCGGGCGCGATAACCGCTCGTTCATCACCTCGGTGAAAAGCCGCACCTGTCCCGCTCCGGCGGCCCTGGCCTGCCCCAGCGCGATATGCACGGCGTCCAGCAGGCCCTCGGCGGTCTCCCCGTGGCCATAGCCGCGCGCCAGCCCGGCGCAGGCGCTGATCTGGGCCTTGCCGCCCTTCAGGGTAAAAGGTTGAGATAGGCAATTGATCATGGCCCGGGCGTAGGCGATCGCGGCGTCCCTGCCCAGCGATTCCGCCCGTAAAATCATGAATTCATCGCCGCCCGCCCTGGCGAGGATATCTCCATCCTGCAGCCGCGCGCCCAGGCGCGCCGCGGCCTCGACTAGCAATTCATTCACGCCGTCCCGCCCGAACAGGTCATCCACCGGTTTCAGCCATTCCAGGCCGAGACAGAGCAGCATGGGCGAGCCCCGGGCGAAACTCTTGAGCTTGTCCCGCATACCCCGCCGGTTGAGCAGGCAGGTCACCTCGTCATGGCGGGGCGGACGCAGCCGCCGCGCCGCTTGCGCCAGCATGAGACGGAACCGCCGGGGCCAGAGCCTCACGGGCAGCAAGACAACGTCCCCATATATCAATTTCCCTTCCCGAAAAACCCCCTCTGGCCCGTCCTCACCTGAAATATCAATCTGTTATGTCTTGTCCGGCATGGCGCATCACCGCCTCGGCGACTTTCAGCCCATCCACCCCCGCCGAGAGAATCCCCCCGGCATATCCGGCGCCCTCTCCCGCAGGGTATAAACCATATACGTTCAAAGAACAAAAATCTTTCCCGCGGGGAATCCGCACGGGCGAGGATGTGCGGGTCTCCACGCCGGTCAGCACCGCATCCGGGCGGTCGAACCCCGGAATTTGCCCGGCAAAAGCGGGCAACGCCTCGCGGATCGCGGTAATGGCGTAATCCGGCAAAACCGGCGCGAGATCGGTGAGACGCACGCCCGGCTTATAGCTGGGCGCCACCGCGCCGAATCCCCGCGAGGCCCGCCCGGCGAGAAAATCCCCCACCAGCTGGGCGGGTGCCTGGTAGCCGCCGCCGCCCGCCTGGTAGGCCGCGCTTTCCCAGCGGCGCTGAAACGCGATCCCGGCCAGCGGCCCGCCCGGATAGTCAGCGGGCGAAACCCCCACCACGATCCCGGCATTGGCGTTGCGCTCGGCGCGGGAATACTGGCTCATGCCGTTGGTGACCACGCGCTCCGGCTCGGAGGTGGCGGCCACCACCGTGCCGCCGGGGCACATGCAAAAACTATAGACGGAGCGGCCATTGCCGGCATGATGCACCAGCTTGTAATCCGCCGCCCCCAGCAGCTTGTGCCCGGCAAAGGCGCCAAAACGGTGGCGGTCGATCATCCCCTGCGGATGCTCGATGCGCAGGCCGATGGAAAAGGGCTTCGCCTCCATCGCCACCCCGCGCGCGTGCAGCCGGGCGAAGGTGTCGCGCGCGGAATGGCCGATGGCGAGAATCACATGGCCGCTCTCGATCCGCTCGCCCCCTTCGAGGATGACGGCGCGCATCCGCCCCGCCGTGATCTCGAAATCCTCCACCCGGCAACCAAAGCGGTATTCCCCGCCCAGCGCCATGATCTTGGCGCGGATGGATTCGACCATGGAAACCAGCCGGAACGTGCCGATATGCGGCTTGGCGATGTAGAGGATCTCCTCCGGCGCGCCCGCCTCCACGAACTCCTCCAGCACCTTGCGGCCGAGATGGCGCGGGTCCTTGATCTGGGAATAAAGCTTGCCGTCCGAGAACGTGCCCGCCCCGCCCTCGCCGAACTGAACATTGGAGCCGGGGTCGAGTTCGCCCCGCCGCCAGAGCCCCCAGGTGTCCTTGGTGCGCTCGCGCACCGCCTTGCCGCGTTCGAGGATCAGCGGGCGGAACCCCGCCTCGGCGAGACTCAGCCCCGCCAGCAAGCCGCACGGCCCCGCGCCGATGATCACCGGCCGCTGGGCGGGCGGGCGGGCGGCGCGCACCGGAAATTTATACTCCATATCCGGCACCGCCACGCCCGCCGCCACCGGCGCCGCCAGCTCGGCGTCGATGGTGTAGACCAGCATGATCCGCGCTTTGCGCCGCGCGTCCCAGGCGCGGCGGTGGATGCGGTAGGAGAGCAGGTCCGCTTCCGCCACGCCGAATCCCCGCGCGATCGCGGCCTTCAATTCGGCCTCGCCATGGTCGAGCGGCAGGCGCAACTCCTCGAGGCGCCTTGGATAGGAACGGGAAACCATATTAGGTGCGGCTCTAACCCGGAGAGACCGCCGCGCCAATGACCATGGTGATTGATCTGCGCTGCTTGCAGGACACGCAATACGCGGAGCGAGGCATCGGCAACCATGCCCGCGCCCTGCTGCGCCACGCGCCCCCCGGCTGGGTGGGGTTGTACGATCCGCGCCTGCCCCCCTTGCCGGAGGCGGTGGCGAGGCAGGCGGCCCGGCTCTCGCCGCACGCCTA
The DNA here is from genome assembly GCF_027352905.1 of Acidocella sp. Classification (GTDB taxonomy): domain Bacteria; phylum Pseudomonadota; class Alphaproteobacteria; order Acetobacterales; family Acetobacteraceae; genus Acidocella. The sequence continues at coordinate 6,678 of NZ_DAIEIF010000048.1, read as the reverse complement.
TGTGCCGGGAGCGCGGCGCTTCCTCAACCCCTCCCCTTTCTCCCCGGATCAGAATTTCTGCGCCCGGCTGCTCACCGATACAGGGGTGCGCAAGGCCGCCTGCGTCTATGATTTCATCCCCTTCGACGAGCCGGAGCGCTATCTGGGCGATCCGGTGGCGCGGCTCGACTATCTCGCGGCCCTCGCCTGGCTGCGCCGCTACGATGTCTTCCTGCCGATCTCGCAGCCGACCCTGGCCCGGCTGCGCGAGCTGTTCGGCGCGGTGGAGGCGGCGGTCACCGGCGTCGGCCTGCCGCCCTTTCTTGAGGCGCTGCCGCCCGCCGCGCCCCGCCATATCCTCATGGTCGGCGGCGACGATCCCCGCAAAAACCCGGAGACGCTGCTGCGCGCCCACGCCTCCAGCCCGGCGCTGCGCGAGATTCCCCTGGTCATCACCGGCGCTTACGGGCCGCAGGCGGCGGCGCGGCTGCGGGCGCTCAGCCCGGTTACGTTGCCGGGGCGGGTGAGCGACGCGGAGATGGCCGCCCTTTATGCCGGCGCGCTCGCGGTGGTGACCCCCTCGCGGGCCGAGGGGTTCTCCCTGCCGGTCATGGAGGCGTGCAAGGCCGGCGCGCCCTCCCTCGCCTCGGACATTCCCGCCCACCGGGCTTTACTGCCCGGGCGGTTCCTGTTCGGCGTGGATGACGCCCCCGCCCTGGCGCGGCTGCTGGAGGAGACCCTGGCGCGGCGGGCGGAGGTGGTGGCGGCCCAGGCGGATCTGGCCGCGCCCTTCACCGAGGCCGCGGTCGCCAGCCGGGTCTTCGCGGCGCTGGAACAAGGCGTTCCGCCCCGGCCCGTGTCTCCGCCCCGCCTGGCGATGCTCACCCCCCTGCCGCCGGCGCGCAGCGGGGTGGCGGACCATTCCGCCGCGCTGCTGGCGGCGCTGCGCGGGCTGGGGCGGGTGGATGTCTTCGCCCCCCCGCTCCTCTCGCCCCTGCCCTTGCTGGAGGGCGCCTACGACGCGGCGCTTTGCGTCATCGGCAATTCGCCCCTGCACAAGAGCATCCACGATCTCTGCCTGCGCCACGGCGCGGGCGCCCTCTGCCACGATTCCCGCCTGCTCGGCCTCGCCACCGCCGCGGGGCTGGAACCCGCGGCGGCGCAGGCGAGCGCCGAGCTGGGGCGGGCGGTGAGCGCGGCGGAGGTGGCGCGCTGGGCCGCGGACGAATCCCGGCGCGAGGCGAGTTTTCTCGGCCCGCTCGCCCGCGCCGCCCGGCCCCTCATCTTTCACGCGCCGCAGCCCGCCGCCCTGTGCCGGGCGCGCTTCGGGGCGGAGGCGGCGTTTCTCCCCTTCCCCATGATGCGCCCGTATCCGCCCGTCACCGGGGCGGAGCGCGCGGCGGCGCGGGCGCGGCTTGGCATCGCGCCGGAGGAGCGGCTTGTCGTCTCGCTGGGCTTTCTCGTCCCCGGCAAGGGCATCGCCGAGGCGCTGGGCGCCTTCGCGCGGGTGAAAGCCAGGCTCCCCCGCGCCCGGCTGGTCTTCGCGGGGGCGGCGGAGATGAATCTCGCCCCCTTCGCCGCCGAGGCGAAGGCGCTGGGCGTCACGCTCGGCACGGGCTATCTCCCGGCCGCGGAATACCGCGCCTGGATGGCGGCGGCGGATGCCGGCCTGCAATTGCGCCTCGGCCAGCCGGGCGGCATCTCGGCCGCGCTGCAGGATCTCATCGGCGCCGGGCTGCCTTGCGCCGCCAGCCGCGATCTGGCGGAGAACATCGCCGCGCCCGCCTATGTCCGGCGGGTGAGCGACTGGCCGGATATCGGCGAGATCGCCGGGGCGCTGCTCGACTGCCTGAGCGGCGCCGAGGAGCGGGAGGCGGCGCGGACGGCCTATATCGAGGCGCATTCCATGGCGGGCTACGCGCGGCGGCTGCTGTCGCTGCTGCTGGAGTCCGGCCCGGCTATGCCGCGCCCCGCTGGTTGAGGGCTATGGCGAGCAAGGCGGCCTCCATTTGCCGGGCCAGGGCGCCGTCCCGGCCATGATGCGCCGCCATCTCCGCCCGCTGCCCGGCCAATTCCGTCCGCAAGGCGGCCAGCTCCGCCAATAGCCGCTCATGCCGCTCTTGGGCGGCCAAGGCCAAGGCGGCGGTTTCCGCCCGCAACTCCCGCAATTCGGGCTGCATCCGGTCGAGCGCCGCCGTGATGTCCGCCCCCAGGAATTCCCGCCAGCGGCGCAGCCAGCGTTTAAGCATAGCGGCGCAGATCGAGGCAGCGGGGATTTTCCGGCCCGGCGGGCGGCAGCGGCAGCGGGCTGGGCCCCGGCGTATGGCCGAAGGGCCAGAAGCGCGACCGGCGCCGCGCCTCGGCGGCATTGGAATTGACCGGGAAATCCTCATAGGCGCGGCCGCCCGGATGCGCGGCATGGTGGGTCATGCCGCCAATGGACCGGCCGCTCCAGCTATCGTAAACGTCGAAGATCAGCGGCGTCTGGGCATGGATGGTCGGATGCAGCGCCGAATAAGGCTGCCACGCCTTGAAGCGCACCCCGGCGACATACTGCCCCTGCACCTCGGTACGCTGCACCGGCATGGCGACGCCATTGCAGGCGAGCACGTAGCGCTCATCCACCCAGCCATCCAGCTTCACCTGCAAACGCTCGGCGGAGCTGTCCACGTAACGGGCGGTGCCGCCCTGGGCCTGCTCCTCGCCCAGCACGTGCCAGGGTTCCAGCGCATGGCGCAGCTCCAGCCTCATGTCACGCAGATTCACCTCGCCCAGCTTGGGAAAGCGGAACTCGATATGCGGGGCGAACCAGCCTGCCTCCAGCGGGAACCCGAAAGCCGCCAGCTCCTCCAGCGAATCCTTGAAATCCTCCTCGCAATAATGGGGCAGCAGAAACTCGTCATGCAGCCGGGTGCCCCAGCGGATCAGCCGCCGCTCATAGGGCCGCTCCCAGAAGGCGGCGATGGCGGCGCGCATCAGCAATTGCTGCGCGGCGGACATCTCAGGGTGCGGCGGCATCTCGAAAGCGCGGAACTCCACCAGCCCGCGCCGGCCGGAGGCGGACTCCGGCGCGTACATCTTGTCGATGCAGAACTCGGTGCGGTGGCCGTTGCCGGTCATGTCGCACAGAATGTTGCGGAACAAACGGTCGACCAGCCAGGGCGGGGTTTGCGCCTGGCGGCCCGTCTCGCGGAAAGCGATCTCCAACTCGTTGATGGAATCGTCGCGCGCCTCGTCGATGCGCGGATGCTGGGAGGAGGGGCCGATGAACAGTCCGGAAAACAGATAAGAGAGGCTCGGATGATTATGCCAGAAACCCAGCATGGATTTCAGCAAATCGGGCCGCCTGAGAAAGGGCGAATCGGCGGCGGCGCTGGCGCCCATCACCACATGGTTGCCGCCGCCAGTGCCCACATGGCGGCCATCCAGTAAAAACTTCTCCGCCGCCAGCCCCACCTCGCGCGCCGCCTCGTAGAGCTGGCCGGTACGCTCGACAAGCTGCGCCCAGCTGGACGAGGCGGGGATGTTGCACTCGATCACGCCCGGGTCGGGCGTCACCGAGAAATTGACGATGCGCTCATCCTCGGGCGGCAGATACCCCTCCAGCACCACCTTGCGGCCGAATTCGGCGGCGGTTTCCTCGATGGCGGCGGTCAGGTCCAGCCAATCCTCCGCGTCGTAAAGCGGCGGGTAGAAGATATGCAGCTTGCCGTCCCGCGCCTCGACGCAAAGGGCGGTGCGCACCACCCCCGGCTCCTCGCGCCCCACCACCGGCAGGCTTTGCGCCATGGGGCGGAAACCCTCGATCGCCCCCCGCCCCTCGCCCGCGCCATCGCGGAAACGCGCGCGCTGAAACGCGTCGCGCCGGGGCAAGGGGGTTTTCGGCGCGAAGGGGTCGGGCTCGAAATCCTGCTCGATATGGGCGGGGTCGGCCCAGGGCAGGCTGTCCAGCGGCAGCCGCAGCCCGATGGGCGAATCGCCGGGGATGAGAAAGAGTAGATCATCGCGGAAGAACCAATGGCCGGATTGCCAGCGGCGCTGGCCATCCATAATCACGCGCCGCAGCGGCAGCACGGAGCCGACACTGGCGGCCAGGCCCTGGCCGAACACCCGCGCCAGCCGCGCCCGCTCCAGGGGGTCGCGCAATTTGGCGTCCTCGGCCACGACATTGGCGGGCAGGCGCTTCTCCCGCCACAAATAATAATGGATGTCCTCGTGAGCCGCCTGCACCAGCCCCGGGTCCACCTGCAAACGTTCCGCCAAAGCTCTGGCGAAGCGGGCGGTGTCCTCGGCGGTGGCGGTGTCGAAATCATCGTCCGAGGCCAGCAGGGCGGGGTCTTTCCACACCGCCTCGCCATCCGCCCGCCAATGGGCGTGAATCGCCCAGCGCGGCAATTGCTCGCCCGGATAATGCTTGCCCATATTGTAGGTGAGCGCCGCGCCCTTGCCCCAGAGCGGGGTGAGCTTGCGGATCAGCCGTCCGGCATAGGCGCGCTTGGTCGGCCCCAGCGCATCGATATTCCATTCCTCCCCCTCATGGTCGGTGGCGGAGACGAAGGTCGGCTCGCCGCCCATGGTCAGGCGGACATCGCCTTGCAGCAAGGCGCGGTCCACCCGCGCGCCGCGCGCCAGAATGTCCTGCCATTGCCGCTCCGTATAGGGTTTGGTGACGCGCGGCGTCTCGGCGACGCGCCGCACCTCCATATGAAAATCGAAATCGGTCTTGGTATCCTCCCCGGCGGTGAAGCCGCCTGAAATGGGGGCGGCGGATTGCGGCGAAGGGGTGGCGGCGAGCGGGATATGCCCCTCCCCCGCGAACAGGCCGGAGGTGGCGTCCAGCCCCACCCAGCCCGCGCCGGGCAGGTAAACCTCCGCCCAGGCGTGCAGATCCGTGAAATCGGCCTCTGGCCCCGCCGGGCCGTCCACCGGCTTCATATCGGCGGCGAGCTGGATGAGATAACCGGAGACGAACCGCGCCGCATAGCCGAGATGGCGGAGCAGATTGACCAGCAGCCAGGCGGAATCGCGGCAGGAGCCCATGCCCAGCTCCAGCGTCTCCTCCGGCGTATAAACCCCCGGCTCCAGCCGCACGACATAGGCGATCCGCTCCTGCACCATGCGGTTGATCTCGACCAGCATGTCCACCGTGCGCGGCGGCTCGCCGGAGAATTTCGCCTTCGCCGCCCCTATCAGCCCGGCCAGAGCCGGGCCGGGCGCATGCACCACCCGGAAGGGCGCCAATTCCTCCGCCAGCACCGGGTCATAGGCGAAGGGAAAGGTCTCGGCCTGCGGTTCCAGGAAGAAATCAAACGGGTTGATGGTCGCCATATCGGCGACGAGATCCACCACCACCTCGAAGCTCGTCACCGGCTCCGGAAAAACCACGCGGGCGAGAAAATTGCCTTGCGGGTCCTGCTGCCAGTTGAGGAAATGCGGCTTGGGCGCGATTTGCAGGGAATAGGAGAGAATGGGGGTGCGCGCATAAGGGGCCGGGCGCAGCCTGATGGTCTGCGGGCCCATCGTCACCGGGCGGTCGTATTTATAGCTGGTGCGGTGGGTGATGGCGGCGTGGATGGACATGAAGGCTCCGGAAGGCAGGAAGCGCCAGCATGGCGCATGGCGCTTTCGCAACGCAATAGCAAGCAAACCGAAAGCGCGGCCGATTGCCAGATTTTGCGCGCGGTGCGAGCATGGGCGGGCTGAGTTTGCCGATTCGGAGGGCAGGAATGCGCCAGGCCGGAAGCGGCGGAGCGGGCAACGCGGTGGTCCTCGCCGCCGATGAAACCTATGCCAAGCTCGCCTGGGTGGCGGCGCGGAGCGCGGCGGCGCAGCCGCACCGGAATTTCGATGTCTGGCTGCTGACCCCCCCGGCGGTGGCGGCGGCGCTGCCCGCCGCGCCCGGCCTCAACATCCGCGCCGTCAGCCTCCCCGCCGGGCTGAGCCAGGCGGGCGGTCCCGCCCATATGTCGCCCTTCGCCTATGCGCGGCTGGCGGCGGCGGAACTCTGGCTGCCGGATTATGACCGCCTGCTCTACCTCGATGCCGATACGCGCCTCACCGGCGGCCTCGCCCCGCTTTTCGCCCTGGAGATGGGCGGCGCCCTCGCGGCGATGGCCGAGGATTGCGGCGAATATCTGGGCGAGGCCGCCGGCCGGGAGGATTGGGATGCCTACCGCCGCCGCATCGGCCTGCCCCTCGCCTCTCCCTATTTCAACAGCGGCGTCATCCTCATCAACGCGCCGCTCTGGCGGGCGGAGCGCCTCTGGGAGCGCGCCGCCGCCTTCATCGCCGCGCGCGGCCCGGCTTTGCGCTTCATGGATCAGGACGCGCTCAACGTGCTGGCGGCGGGGCGCGTCCGGGAGCTTTCGCCGCGCTGGAATTTTCCCACCCATTATCTCGGGCTGGGGCTGGAGGCGGGGCTGGCGCCGCGCGTCATCCATTACCTCAACGTTCTCAAACCCTGGCGCGACCCGGAATGGGCCTCGCTCTATGGCCGGCGGGAGGCCGCGGCCTTCGCCGCCCTGTTCCGGGACTCGCCCTGGCCGGATTTCGTCCATCCCGGCCTCGCCTCCGCCCTGCCCTGGCGCCGCCGCGCCGCAGCCCGCGCCGCCCGCGCCGCTCGCCACGTGCCGGAGGAGGCGCTCAGGGGGCATGTGCGCCGCTTCGCCGCCCTCGCCCCCCGGCTGCGGCGGGAGCTGC